>JBGALC010000057.1:0-21470 GCA_044224095.1 Micropruina sp.
GGTGGTGACCTCCGCCGCCGACAGGTCCGCGGTCAGTGCGAGCAGATAGTCCGAGCGGGCCGCACCCACGGTGCGGGATTGGCGGTGACCGAGATCGGTCAACCGCACCGCCCGTGACCGCTTGTCGGGCCCGGGCTCGCGGCTGACCAGGTCTGCCTCGGTGAGACGGTCGATCAGCCGCACTGCGCCCGATGGCGTCACGCCCAGCACCTGATGCACCCGGTCGATGGTCGCGCCGTCGAGGAACTGCCCGAGGGCCGAGACCGTCGAGGCGTCGGTGATCGACGGCGCCCCAGTGGCGGCCAGGACACGTCGGCCGACCTCGTCGCTCACGACCAGAGCAAGGGCTCCCAACACATTGGCCAGAGCGCGCCGTGACGGGTCGGCGTCACCGGTTTCGCGGGGATCGTCGCGGTTCAAGAGAGGTCGTACTCGATCACCAGGGGCATCTGCGGGTAGTCGTCGTGAGTGGACTCGCCGCCGACGGTGCCCGAGATGGTGCCCAGTTCGCCGGACCCGCTGACAATCCGCATGGTTCCCCCAGCCGCGGTCCCGTCGTAGACGCCGTCGCCGATTGCGACGAACGAACCTGCGCGACCATCGAGTGTGCCCTCCAAGCGAAGAACGGTGACGTAGTTGCTGGTGCCGTCCTCCCGATAGTGCAGCACAGACTCCATGTGGCCACCGGTGAGTCCGTCTCGTCCCTGGGTGAGGCGCACCACCGCGTGGCAGATCTTCGTTCCGTCGCCGAACTCCTGGGTCGGGCTCTCCTGCCAGTCATCGATCGCGATCGTGGTCACCAGCTTCATTGTCATCCTGAAAGTGTACATATGACTGAGTCATATATATAGTCTGTGTTCGAGGTTCGATCCGACAGGGAGCCGCGACTCATGGACAGGAAAGTGGCAGGTCGACGCCACCGACCTCAGTCGTCATCTCGACGGCACGAGCCCGGCCTGAGCGCCGACCGAGGCGGCGGAAGAGGGAGATCATCGTGCGTGAGGTAATCCTGTACATGTCCATGTCGCTGGACGGCCTGGTGGCCAGCGATCGCGAGCATCCCGGCATGGCGATCGAGGACCCCGATGTGAAGCAGTGGAAGCTGGAACGGATCAGCCGGGCAGGTGCGCACCTGATGGGCCGGCGCACCTATCAGGAGATGGCCTCGTTCTGGCCGAACTCGGATGACGCGTACGCGGCGACGATGAACGAGATCCCGAAGATCGTGTTCTCGAAGACGCTCGCCGACGATCAGGCGACGTGGCCGGTGACGCGGGTGGCGCGCGGTGAGCTGGCCGACGAGATCGCCGCGATCAAGGCGGAGGCGGGGCCGGACGTGATCCTCTGGGGTGGAGCGCGCTTGGCCGGCGCGCTGGCTGCGGAGGATCTCGTCGATGAGTACCGCCTGTTGGTGCAGCCCCTCGTGCTGGGTCAAGGTGAGGCGCTGTTCGCCCAGCTCCCCGAGTCGCGACATCTGCAACTGATCGAGGCGACGTCCTATTCAAGCGGCGTCGTCGTGCAGATCTATCGTCCGCTGCGTGGACGAGGAGCGTGAGATGAGCATCGTGCAGGCCCAGGCGATCATGTCCCTCGACGGATTCATCGCCCGGCCGGACAACACCGTCGGCAGCCTGTTCGACTGGCTGCAGAACGGCGAGGTCGCGCTGCCGACGCCCGCCGGCGACTTCACGGTCCAGCTGACCCCCGCGAGCGCGGATCACTGGCGGCGGTGGACGACCTCGCTCGGTGCGCTGGTATGCGGCCGCACCCTGTTCGACGTCGCCGAGGGCTGGCAGGGGCGACACACCCTCGACGTCCCCGTCGTCGTGCTGACGCACCGGGTGCCCACCGACTGGGTCGAGCAGCACCCGGACGCGCCGTTCACGTTCGTGACCGACGGGGTCGAGTCCGCCGTTTCCCGTGCCCGGGAACTCGCCGGGGGTCGGGTCGTGTCCGTCACCGGAGGCACGATCGCTCGCCAGTGTCTTGAGCTGGGGCTGCTCGACGAGGTGGCGATCGACCTGGTGCCGGTGGTGATGGGCGAAGGCAACCGTCCGTTCTTCGGCACTCTGTCGTCCGGGGAGGTGCCGCTGGGCAATCCGACGACCTGTGTCCAGGGCGATCGGGTCACTCACCTGGTGTTCCCGGTGCTGCGCTGAACCCGCCGGTCGGGCGGAACGCGGACTCGGACCATCGCCGCCAGAGCGGCGTGGCGCCGCTCCGCACCGTCGCCCGCACACCGGCGGAAGTGGCCCAACGGCGGCTCAGCGGGGATCGCGAAGGCGAAGGTCAACCTCCCGCAGGGGATCGCCACCGTCGATGAACAGTGACGCGCTCGGGGTGAGGGCGGCGGCGATCCGCGCACGAGCCAGTGTTCCTGCTCGGGGATGGCGCCCGTCGAGTGCGCCAACACGGACCGCGAATGCCAGGTCGAAGGGCGCTTCGCCGGGCAGGAGTGAGAAGTCCTCGGCCGCCACGCAACGGGTGCTAAGCCGTCCCGACTCGATTTCAGCGGCGGCGTTGCGTTCGATCAGGGCCACACCCTTGGCTGATCTGTCGATGACGAGGACGTGGCCGTCTCCGATCCGGCTGACCACCGCTCGGGCCGCAGCCCCCGGAGCGCCGCCGATCTCCAGAACGCGCATGCCTGGCCGCAGCGGAAGCGCATCGACGATCGCGGCGAGGCGCGATGACAGTGGACTCATCCGGTGACCTCTGGACCGTGGGGATCAAGTCCGCAGCATGCGGCGAGCCTGGCGACCGTGATCTGACAGACACCGAACGCGAAGCCGGATCTGCCCGAGGGCACGGACCGGGCGGCCGACGCGCCCGACAGTCTCTGCTCCGGGCGGCAGCGGTGCGCTGCCGAATGCGGCGCGGACGGCTTCGGTGGCACTCAACAACTCTCTGACAGCTGCGCGTGTCGTGCAACACACCATGCGAGGTTTGACTTCCCCGATCCCACGCGCGACTCTTTGCGGGTCGGACTGCGACCCGGATCGCGGCCCGCGTTGCGGTGCGCCTGCTCAGGCCGCAGGACCACGCCGACGAGCCTGACGGAAGGTCACGCGACCTGACGCGGCACCCTGCCGAGGAGCTTCAACAGCGTGCACATGAACGTGTGTGCGCCGTCCGCGGCGGGGTCGAACATCAGCGGGCAGCCGCCGTCGATGACCTGGACGCCGTGTGCTCGGCCGTAGGCGGTGGCTTCGTCGGACACGCTGCCGGCGTCGATCGAGCGGTGCATCCAGACATGGCCGACGCCCAGCTCGACGGCTTCCCTCATGGTGTCGAGGGCGCGGGTCGGCGCGGTGCCGATGACGACGGCCTCCACGCCGCCCGGGATCTCCGACAGCGAGGCGTAGGCGGGATCGCCGGCGATCTCGGTCGCGTTGGGATTGACCGCGAACACGTCGTACCCGCGTTCGACGAGCCGGTCGTAGACGATGTTGCTTCCGTGGCTGCCCGGGCTTCGGGAGACGCCGGTGACCGCGATCCGGCGGCAGGAAAGGAACTCGTGGGCGGCTGTTGCGATGGGAATCATGGTCTTTCTCCTCGCTGCCGACGCTAGTTCTGCCGTGGCCCGGCCGCCGGCGAACGATGGCGAGTCAGGGTCGTGCCGGGGGTTGGTCGGGGTACGTGAGCACCCGCCGCTTCGCGTGTGCCGCGAGGGGTCCGTCAGGTCGGATCCTGGGAGTACACCAGCGCCGTGTAGGGGCCGATGGTGAGTTCGGCCGAGAACTGCCGGTCATCCCATGGCCCGGGTTCGGCGTGCAGGTCGGTGGCGTGGGCGGCGCCGAAGTCGGGCCCGAACATGGGGGCGTCGCTGTTGCAGCGCAGCCGCCAGGTGCCGCGCCGCGGCAGGCCGACGCGGTAGCCGCCGATCACCTCAGCGGACAGGTTGACGGCGACCAGGACGTCGTCGCCGGCGCCGCCTTGCCACCAGCGGTGATAGACGAGCACCTTGCGCTGCTCGTCCACCCGGAGCAGGGCGGTGTGCGTTCCGCGGAGCCCGGCGGTATTGCCGTCCAGGTTTCGGCGCAGCCGGATCAGCTGTCTGGCAAGGTGCAGGAAGCCGGCGTGGCGATGCGTCTTGTCCCAGGACAACGGGATGCGGTCGTCGAACCAGCGGTCTTCGCAGAACTCCTGGCCCTGGAAGAGCAGCGGCATGCCCGCCGAGGTGAGCAGCAGCGCGAGGCCCAGGGCGGCGCGCTTGCGGGAGGGCCAGGAGTCGGCGGCGCCCGGGTTGATCGTCTCCGGGAGTCGTGACCGGCCGTTGGCGACCTCGTCGTGGGACTCGGTGAAGATGACGCGTTCGTGGGCGGCGTGCAGGTAGTGGCCGGTGACGGCCCGGGCGACCGCCGTGGTGTCGCGGTCGGCGTCCCACGGCGTTTCCAGCGCGCGCCGAATCGGGTGCACGAAGTCGGCGTCCCATTGGGAGTGGAAACCGAGCCCGCCGTGCTCGGCCGGCGCGGTGACCACCGGGTCGCGTTGCATGTCCTCGGCGATCAGCAGCTTCCAGGGCTGCCGGGCGCGGAGGTCGGCGGTCATCGCGGCCAGGTAGCGGTGGCCACCGGCGATCCGCTCGCGCGGGTGACGGACGTTTCCCCACCGGGACCGGATGTAGTTGGTGCCGTCGAAGCGCAGCCCGTCGACCCGGAACTGCTCCAGCCACATCACCGCCGAGTCGCGCAGGAAGTTGCGGACCTGCTTGCGGTCGTAGTTGGGGCGGGTGGCGCCCCAGGGAGTGAGCGCCCGGCGGTCGTTGTAGAAGTACTGTCCGCCGTAGCCGCGGCGGTAGCTGCCGTCGAAGCGCCACAGGTCGAGGTCGGTCGGCCCGAGATGGTTGTGCACCACATCCAGGATCACCGCGATCCCGCGTTGATGGGCGGCCCGGACGAAGCGGGCGAAGGCTCGCGGACCCCCGTAGGTGGTGTCGATGGCGAACAGGTGGGACGGGTTGTATCCCCAGCTGCGCGGCCCTGCGAAGCCGAAGGGTGGCATCACCTCGACCGCGTTCACGCCGAGCCAGCGCAGATGGTCGAGCCGGCCGATCGCGGTGTCGAAGCTGCCCGGCTCGTCATTGTCGGCGGCGAAGGTGCCGACATGCAGCTCGTAGAGCACCAGTTCGTCCCAGCCGGGCATGGTGAACGGCTGCTCGCCCCAGTCGATGGAGGTCGGGTCGAAGACTACCGCATTGCCCCGGCTGTGGGTGATCTCGCGGGCGAACGGGTCGATCCGCCACCGATACGGTCCACCCCGGCGGATCAGGAATTTGTACTGCGAGCCCACCCGGGCGTGCGCGACGAAGGCCGACCAGGTGCCGGATCGCGCATGGTCGGGCGCCATCGGCACCCGGCCGGCCGCATCCCAGCCGTGGAAGTCGCCCGCCACGTGCACCGTGCGGGCATTCGGAGCCCAGACCCGGAAGGTCACCCCGCCGTGATGCGGGACGGCGCCCATGCCAGCATGCGGGGACGGAGCGATCGGCACGCTGGAACAGTACGTGAGCGCTCCGACGTTTCCTGCCGGGGGCGTGCGGGTGGATGGCCACCACTCGGATCGGCCGGCGTGCACCCGCGCCTCCGCCGGCCGTACCGTTGCAGGGTGAGCGACCTGTGGATCGAACCGGCGCCGGGAATGCCCGCGGGGCTGGTCATTCCTGCCCGCGAGCTGGTCGAGCGGTACTCGCACGCCTCGGGGCCGGGCGGCCAGGGCGTGAACACCACGGACTCACGGGTCCAGCTGTCGTTCGACATCGGCGCCTCGTCGGCCCTGGACCCGGTGCAGCGCGAACGGCTGCTCCGCGTGCTGCGGACGCGCCTGGCCGGCACCGTGCTCACCGTTGCGGCGGCCGAGTTCCGCGCCCAGCGGCGGAATCGGGCGGCCGCCCGCGAGCGCCTGGCCAGGATGCTCAGGGAGGGAATCGCCCCGCCTGCGCCGCCCCGCCGGCGGACCCGTCCCACCCGGAGCTCGGTCGATCGTCGGCTGGCCGACAAGCGGCGACGCGGCGACCTCAAGCGGGGCCGCGCCGGTAACGCCGAGCAGCCGTAGGCCCGGGGCTCAGGCGCCGTCGAGCCGGGTGTAGCCGTAGAGGTCGCTCATCGCGCCGTTGACCCAGAGCTCGTCGCCGTCCGGGGTGGTGGCGAGCAGGGTGCGGTTGTAGGCCTCGTCGATCACGGACGCCCGGACGCCGGCGGCGCTCAGCCGCTCCGCGAGAGCGTCGAGGTCGCCGGCGTACTCCAGGCTCAGCTCCATCCGCACGGGCTCGTCGCGATGCAGCGCCGCGAGCCCGCCGCCGTCGCCGGTGAGGGTGACCCAGTTGCCGGTGTCGGAGGCGATGTGCGGACGCAGCCCGATGGTCTCCAGCAGCCTGCGGGGCTCCGCGAGGTCGGACTGGTACCAGATCGGCTGCACGGCGAGCGAGCCGGAGGCGGTCGTCCGCGCGCCACCCGAGAGCGTCACCCTGGCTCCGGTGGACGCGATGATCGTGAGCATCGGCCCGATGTCGGCCAGGGTGCTGCGCCGGACCTCGAACCCGGACGCGGCGACCCGGGCCTCGATGCCATCGAGGTCGTCGGTGAGCAGGTGCAGCTCGGTGCTTCCGTCGTCGGACTCGCCCGAAGCCGTGCGATGAACGGCGAGGACGCCCGCGGCGTCGAACTCCGACCATGCGGGGGTGGGCGGGAACGCGGCGGTGAACCCCAGCAACTGGGCGAAGTGATGCCAGTCGTCGGGGCGGCTGGTGTAGCGGATGGGTTGGACGGTGATCATCGGCCGGCCTCCTCGGTGGCTTTCAGGTACTCGGTCAGGGCCTTCTCGACCAGTGCGGACAACGACAGATCCTCGTCGATCGCCCGGTGCTTGATGCGCCGGATCAACAGCGCCGGCAGGTAGACGTTGAACTGGCCCTTCGCCTCTCGTGAATCCTCGCTTACTGTCATGCTAGCAATCTACCTCGCCCTTCGCCCGAACGCCAGCGAATCGCGAAAAAGAGGGTGGACGGCGACCCCTCGACCGGAGTGGGAACCCGTGGTCGCCCACCCGGTGGGGAATGCTGGGCAGGGAGATCGTCGGCCGGCCGCGCGGCCGGGACGTTCGGCGCCGGGTGACAGAATGCACGAGCGCTGGGTCGCGGCCGAGCGGTCGAACGAGAGTGACGGGGGTGTGCGTGTCCGAGGCGCTGGTGGTGGCCGAGCGTAAGGCGCTGGGTGCCTTCTACACCCCGCGGGACGCCGCCCACTACATGGCCTCGTGGGCGATCCGGTGCGACGACGAGGTGGTGCTGGAACCGTCGATCGGCGACGGGGTTTTCGTGGCGGCGGTCCAGGACGCGGCAGCCACTGCGGGGTGGTCGCGTCCGTCGTTCATCGCCTCCGAGATCAACCCCGAGGCGGCCGCCGAGGTGATCGGGCGTGGCCTGCTGACCGAGGGCGAGGTGCGGCTGGGGGACTTCCTCGACGCGGCGGTGCGCCCCGCGACGGTGGCGATCGGCAACCCGCCCTACGTGCGGCTCCGGGCACTCCCCGCGGAGCAGAGCGCGGCCGCCCTTCGCGCCGCGGTCGCCGACATCGGCGGCCGGATGGAACCCAGCGGCAGCGTGTGGATGCCGTTCGTCTCCAGGGCGGCGCGGTACCTCCGGCCGGGTGGCCGGATGGCGCTGGTGCTGCCCTGGGACTTCTCCTACGTCCGCTACGCGCGTCCGCTGTGGCGGCACCTGGCGGAGACGTTCGGGGAGCTTCGGGTGGTGCGGGTCGCCGAGCGGCTCTTTCCCGACATCGGCCAGGACGTGCTGCTGCTGTTCGCCGACCAGAAGGGCCGGACGACCACCACGATCGCCTTCGAGACCTACTCCTCGGTCGAGGCGTTGGTGGCGGGTCGCGCGTCGACCTCGTCGGCGGTGCCGATCGACAGGCTGGTGCGCGGTGACCGGGTGTTCCAGGAGGCGCTGCTGCCGTCCGACGTCCGAGCGGCGCTGGACGCCACCAGGGACCTCACCGTCCCCACCCGGGAGCGCGTCACGTTCAACATCGGCTACGTGTCGGGGGACAAGGCGTTCTTCCATCCCGGACCCGACGCCGGCCTGCCGGAGGCCAGCCTGCGCCCCGCGCTCGCCGACGCACGCAGCCTGCGGCGGGGCGGACTGCGAACCTCCACGCTCCCGGCGTCCGCGGTGTCCCGACTCTGGCTGCCCGGTGAGGAGCTCACCGGGCAGGAGCGGGAGTATGTCCGGCGCGGCGAGCGTGCCGGCGTCCATCTGCGGTACAAGACCCGGGTGCGCGACCCGTGGTACGTGGTGCCCTATGTCAAGGTGCCCGACCTGGTGCTCTCCGTGTTCACCACCCGACCGCTGCTGATGCTCAACGACGCGGGCCGGGTGGCCACCAACAGCCTGCTGTGCGGCTATCTCCGCGCCGGCACCGCCGACACGTTCGCGGCCGGCTGGTACTCCTCGGTGACCCTGCTGCACGCCGAGCTCGAGGTGCACTCGCTCGGCGGCGGGGTCCTGGTCCTGGTGCCGAAGGAAGCCGGCAGCGTCCGCGTCCTGCGACCCGAGGCGGTGAACCCCGCGGGGCTGGCCGAGGTGGACGCGCTGCTGCGGTCCGGCGAGATCGAGCGGGCCTACGAGGTGGGCGACGATGTGGTCAGCCGACGGCTGGGCCGGGAGACCGTCCAGCTGGTCCGCTCGGGTGTCGCAATCCTGGAGTCGTGGCGCGTCCGGTGACCGATCAGGCGAAGTAGTCGAGCCAGAGGTTGCGGTTCCGGAAGGTCTCGACCAGCCGATCGACGAAGGTCGAGACCCGCATGTCGACGCCGCCCAGCGGATCGGCGGCCTGCACCAGGTCGTCCCTGAGCTGGGGCAGCGGATCGGTGTCGAAGTCGACGACCATGTAGGCGAACTGGTCGTAGATGCCACGGATGTCCTTGTACTGCGTGCCGCCGCGACCGGCGATCGCCGAGTACATCCGGGCATAGCGCGCATGGTCGGGCTTCTCGTCGCGCAGGATCCGCCGGCCCTGCACGGTGGCCCACTTCTTGCTCACCAGCGGATGCAGGTAGACATAGCCGAACACGGCCATCGGGAAGCGGTCCTGCAGGCTGATGCACTCGCCGATGATGCCCTGGTAGTACTCCAGGACGTTCTGTCCGACCGACGACATCTGGCTGCGGACGCCCACGTACATCAGCAGGCCGTTGTCGGGATGGATCAGGGCGACGTCGGCGTCCTTGGGCTTGTGGGAGCCGAAGATCTTGACCTCCTCCTTCACCCGGACGCCCGCCGCGACCGCCTCGTCGGTCAGCCGGCCGGAGAGATCGTCGGCGACGTAGCGGTGCAGCGTCTTGATGAAGCCCTGGCCGCGGACGGCCCGGACCGGATCGGCCCGGTAGATCGCCTTCATGTCGGCCAGCACGTCCTCGAGCGTGGGCTCCTCGGCCTCGCCCGAACCATCCGTCAGCACGTGGAACCATCCGTCAGCACGTGAGCGAGACTATCCGGCGGGGGTGCCCTGCGCCGTCCGGGCGCCGGTTCAGGGCTGCGGCGACTGGGATCCGCTGTCGTCGGGGACGGACTCGTGATGCCGGACGCCGTGCGAGCGGCGGTCCTCCTTCATCTCGGCCTCGAAGACGTGCCGCCGGCCGCCCATCAGTTCGCCCCGGACCCGTGCCTCCAGGTCGCGGAAGACCGACCAGTAGGTGTCGTCGTACTCCTCGACGACCTGGTAGCTCCACCGGCCCTCGACGATGTTGCGACCGACGAGCTCGCGCTGCAGAGTGTCGGCCGCCTCGGTGTGACCCGCCGCGCGCAGCTCGTCGACGGCGTCGCCCAGGGTGAGATCCGCCGAGCCGCACAGCCGATGGAAGGCGTACAGGTGCCCGCGTGCCTCCTCGACCTTCTCCAGCGCCTCCGACAGCTTGCCGAGCGCGGCGACGGTGAGGTCGCCGACGCCGTCGGGACGGCGGTGCGCGCTCACCTGGTGCTCCCGGTCGATCGCGGGTTCGTGGTTCATGCCGTTCGCTCCTGTCCAGCGGATCCACGCCGCTGACCGCATCGTGCCACCCCGGGCTGGTCTGGTAGAACGCTGCGGTGCGCGCAATCGTCTATGCCGAGACCGGAGCCGAGCCCCGGCTCCGCGAGGTCCCCGAGCCTGAGTGTCCGGTGGACGGCGCCCTGGTCGCCGTCCGGGCCACCGGGGTGTGCCGCTCGGACTGGCACGCCTGGCGCGGACACGATCCGGTGCCGCTGCCGAACATCCCGGGTCACGAGTTCGCCGGTGTGGTGGCGGCGGTCGGCACCGCCGTGCACGCTTTCGCGGTCGGGGACCGGGTGACGGCACCGTTCGTCAACGGCTGTGGGCGCTGCCCCTGGTGCCTGGCCGGCCAGGCGCAGGTCTGCCCCGACCAGACCCAGCCCGGCTTCACCCACCCCGGCTCGTTCGCCGAGCTGGTGGCCGTGCGCGCGGCCGACTTCAACCTGGTCCGGCTGCCGGAGTCGGTCGACTTCGTCACCGCCGCGGGCCTCGGCTGCCGCTTCGCCACCGCCTACCACGCGCTGACCGCGCAGAGCCGGCTGGCGGCGGGGGAGTGGCTGGTCGTCTTCGGGTGCGGCGGCGTCGGGCTCTCGGCGGTCCTGCTCGGGGTGGCGCTGGGCGCACGGGTGATCGCCGTCGACCCCTCCGAGGCGGCACGCCGGCGGGCCGCCGAACTGGGCGCCGAGGTCGTCCTCGGCCGGGCGGCCCCGGACGCGGTGAGCACCCTGACCGGCGGCGGAGCGCACGTCACGATGGACGCCCTGGGCGCGGCGGAGATCGTGGACGTCGCCGTCCGCAGCCTGCGGGCGCGGGGCCGGCACGTCCAGGTCGGACTGATGCTCGGCGACCAGGCGGACGCCGCGGTCCCCTGGGGCGCGGTGGTCGCCCGCGAGCTGGAGATCGCCGGGAGTCATGGCATGGCGGCTGCCGACTACCCCGCGATGCTCGAGCTGGTCGGCAGCGGGCGGCTCGATCCCGGACGCCTGGTCGGCCGCGTCGTCGACCTGGCGCGAGCCGGCGCCGAGCTGATGGCCATGGACGCCCCGGCACCGGCGGCGGGGATCACGGTCGCCACCGTCTGAGGCCGCGCCACCGGCACGGCCGGCCGGCAGGCGCTCAACTGAACAGCCAGTACCCGGCCACCGCCATCGGCAGCAGGCCCAGGATGACCAGCGGGTGATAGGGCTTCCTGCGGTTGAGCTTCAGCACCGCGACGGCACCGACGAGCCCGATGACCCCGCTCATGATCCACAGTCCGACGACCGAGTCGTAGGGGAGTTCGCTCCTGCCGCGGGTGACGGCGTAGAGCGCGAGGATGGTGGCCACCTTGCCCACGACACCGCCGACCAGCAGGGACACGACGCTGCGCTGAACGAGGTCGAGGCTACGGCGTTCGCCCTCGCTGGAGGTCTGCATCTCGGCACCCATGACGCCGCTGTCGGGCTCCGGCCGGTGCCGGGGCGACGGGCGCGATTCGAGGGTCACCCGGTCAGGGTACCGATCAGCCGCTGCGACGCTCGGACGGGACCGCGCCGAAGCGCCGCGCCCACTCCCGGCGGGAGGTCTTGCCGGCGTCGTTGCGTACCGGCTTGCGGACGAGTCGCACCACCGCGGGTGCGCGCGGGCCGAGCCGGTTGAGCGCCCAGGTCCGGAGCTCGGCCGGGGACAGCGCCGAGCCGGCGATGTCGACCACCGCCGCGACCCGCTGCCCCCACTCCTCGTCGGGCAGCCCGAACGCGACCGCGCTGCGCACCGCCGGGTGCGACTCCAGCACCCGTTCCACCTCGATCGGGTGGATCTTCTCGCCGCCGCGGCTGATCACCTCGTCGATCCGGTCGATCAGATGCAGGTAGCCGTGCTCGTCGACCCAGCCGACGTCGCCGAGGGTGTCCCAGCCGGACGGCTCCCGCCGCGACCGGGCGCCCAGGTAGGTGTAGGCCGGCGTCGTTCCCCGGCGCAGCCAGACCGCGCCGGACTGCCCGGGTGCGGCGATGCCGTGCGGCGTCCGGATCTGCACCTCGGTGCCGGCCATGGGGCGTCCGACGCTGCCGGGATGCTCCAGCCATTCGTCGCCGCGGATCATCGTCATCCCGTTCCCCTCGGCGCCGGCGTACACCTCGATCACCCGCTCGGCGCCCGCCCACTCCAGGAAGGCCCGCTTCAGGTCCGGCCCGCAGCCCCCGCCGAGGTGCAGGATCGTCTCCAGGCTGGCCAGCCGATCGCGGCTGCGCTCGGCCGCAGGCAGTCGCAGCAGGCGGCGCATCATCGTCGGCATCAGCAGGGTCCAGGTGCCGCCGTGGCCGCGGACGGCGTCCAGCCAGCGGCGCTCGTCGAAGCGGCGCTGGATGACCAGCCGGTGGCCCGTGAACAGGCCCCCGAAGGCGTAGCGGAAGGTCGCGGCATGGGTCATCGGCCCGGCCACCAGCTGCACCGCCGAACGGGGCAGGAACGGCGCGACGGGCGCGGTGGGGTCGATCATCGCGGGGGCCGCGGCCCGGACCACCTTGGGCTGGCCGGTCGAGCCCGAGGTGATGGGAGCCTGCCAGGACGACGCCGCGATGTCGGGCAGCGGCGTCGGGTCGGCCGGCGACTCGACCGTGGCGAACCACTCGATCCCCGGCGTCCGGGGCGGCGCACCGATGGCGACCCGTGGCCGCGCCACCCCCTCCACCACGGCCCGCTCGGTGTCGCTGAGCAGCGGCGAGACCGGCAGCGGGGTGGCGCCCGCGCGCCAGACCGCCGCGCAGGCGATCACGAAGCCGCTGCCGTTCGGCAGCGTCACCGACACCAGGTCGTCGTGCCGCACACCGGCCCGGATGAGGGCGTGGGCCAGAGCGTTCGCCGCCTCGTCGAGCTGCCTGGCGGTGAGCGCGTGATCCTCGTCGACCACCACCACAGCGTCGGGTTCGGCGAGCGCGCGGCCGGCGATGATCCGCGAGATCGAGCGGCGCACCGCGCTCACCGCCCGTTCCGCGGACAGGGGGGTGTCATGGGCCCAGTAGACCCAGCACCTGTTACCGGTTCGCTACAGCCGGGAACCGATCGCGTTTCCGTGACCTCACGAAGCTTCGCGAGTGCAATATTGCATTAATGCAAAGTTGCGGTACTGTAGCGCTCGCGCCGCTGCATCCAGCGGCGTCTTCCATGCAAGGGGGTAGTGATGGCCACAGCCGTCAGCACCGAGGCGCCGACCACGACGCAAACCGCAGCAGAGCCGATCATGAGCCATCGGCAGATCAGCCTGGTGATCTACGCGCTGATGGCGGGGATGTTCCTCAGCGCGCTCGACCAGACCATCGTCGGCACCGCGATCCGGACGATCGGCGACGACCTCAACGGACTCGACCAGCAGGCCTGGGTGACCACCGCCTACCTGATCGCGGCCACCGTCACCACCCCGCTGTACGGCAAGCTCTCCGACCTGTTCGGACGCCGTCCGCTGTTCATCCTGAGCATCAGCATCTTCGTGCTCGGTTCGGCGCTGTCCAGCTTCGCCACGTCGATGCCGATGCTGGCCGCCTTCCGGGCCTTCCAGGGTCTCGGCGCCGGCGGCCTGATGTCGCTGCCGCTGGCCATCATCGGCGACATGCTCGCTCCGCGCGAGCGGGCCAAGTACCAGGGCTTCTTCCTGGCCACCTTCGGCATCGCGTCCGTGATCGGCCCGCTGGTCGGGGGGCTGTTCGCCGGCGCCGACCAGATTCTGTGGATCACCGGCTGGCGCTGGGTGTTCCTGGTCAACGTGCCGGTGGGCGTGGTGGCCCTGCTGATGGTGATCGCGTTCCTGCACCTGCCGCACACCCCGCACGCGCAGCCCCGGGTGGACTGGTGGGGCGCCGGCCTGGTGGTCGGCACCCTGGCACCGATGCTGCTGGTGGCCGAGCAGGGCCGCGAGTGGGGCTGGACGTCGCCGGCGTCGCTGGCCTGCTACGGGCTCAGCGTCGTCGGCCTGATCGCCTTCCTGCTGGTCGAACGCCGCCTCGGTGCGGACGCGATCATCCCGCTCGGGCTGTTCGGCGCCAAGGGCTTCTCGGGTGCGATCGTGCTCAGCGTGCTGGTCGGCTTCGGCATGTTCGGCGCGATGATGACCATTCCGCTCTACCTGCAGATCGTCACCGGGCTCAGCCCGACCGCCTCCGGCTTCGCCACCCTGCCGATGATGGCCGGCCTGATGCTCGCCTCGATCGGCAGCGGACAGATCGTCGCCCGCACCGGCAAGTACGCGATCTTCCCGATCTCGGGCACCGCGACCACCGCCGCCGGCTTCCTGATCCTGGCCTTCATCACCGTCGACAAGCCGCTGTGGTACCTGATGGCGGCCATGTTCGTGATCGGCCTCGGGCTAGGCCAGTTGATGCAGACCCTGACCATGGCCGTCCAGGCGGCGGCCCCGGCCCGCGACATCGGGGTGGCCACCAGTTCGTCGACGTTCTTCCGGCAGATCGGCGGCACCCTGGGCACCGCGATCATGCTGTCGCTGCTGTTCAGCGTGCTGCCGGTGAACATCACCGCCTCGCTGACCGACGAGCAGACGGTGACGGCCGCGCTGGACGCCGCCCTCGACCCGGCGGTGGCGTCCGCGCCGAACAACGCCGCGATCATGGACCGGATGTGGAACCCCATCGTCGACAAGGTCAAGGACGCCATCGACGAGAACCTCGACACGGCGACCGACAAGGTCGACAAGACCGTCGACGCCAAGCTCCGCGAGAAGGTCGCGGACGCCGTCCACAAGCAGGCTGCGAGCGGTGCCGGCAAGCTGGCGGACGGGGCGTCCGCGCTGAGCACGGGCCTGGGCAGGCTGTCCAGCGGCACCGGCGCGTTCGTCGGCGGCGTCGGCAAGATCGGCAGCGGTGCCAAGCAGCTGGCGTCCGGCGAGAGCCAACTGGCCGGCGGGCTGGGCAAGCTCGGCACCGCCACCAGGGCCGCCGGCGCGCAGGCGAGGCGGGCGAGCTCCGATCTGGCCGCGCTGCGCACGGCGCTGAGCACCCTGACCGCCGACCGGAAGGACTGCGACGACGGTGACTCCACCGCCTGCGGCCGGGTGGACGACGACCAGCAGGCCGTGGACGCCGCGCTCACCAAGGCGAGCACCAGCGTCGCGATCACCGACGGCTACCTGAACGGCGCGGCGGGCAAGCCCGGGCTGGCCGACGGCGTCACCGCGGCGGCCGGCGGAGCCAGGAAGCTCGCCACCGGCCTCGGCGCGCTGGCCGACGGCGCCACCACCGCCGCCGACAAGGGCGGACAACTCACCACGGCCACCGGGACGGCCGCCAGCGGCAGCGCCAAGCTGAGCAGCGGTGCCCGGAAGCTGTCGAAGGTGGAGAAGCTGATCGACGAGCAGGTCGCCAAGCTCGCCCCCGAAGCGCGCCGCAAGGCACTGCAGAAGGTGGCGAAGGAGCAGAAACTCAGCGTGATCGACGGCCGGCTGGCGGTCGACTACGCCGACCCGACCCAGCGCCGCGCCATCGTCGACCAGATCGTGCCCAAGCTGCTGGACCAGATCCGGAGCGGCGACACCGAGCAGGTCGAGACCGACACCGGGGCGAGCGACACCTCGTTCCTCACCGGTGCCGACCCGCGGCTGACCCGGCCGTTCATGCTGGGCTTCAACAGCTCGGTGGTCAGCCTCTACTGGGTCGGCCTGGGCGTGATGCTGCTCGCCCTGGTGGTCGCGCTGTTCTACCGGGTGCCGCCGCTGCGGACCCGCTCGGCGCTGCAGGAGAGGTCCGAACTGGGCGACAATGGGGGCCAGCCGGAAGGGAGCCCGTTGTGAGTGACGCCGTCGCCGAGCAGGCCTGCAGCTCGCTGCGGGAACGCAAGAAGCTGGCCACCCGGGCGGCGATCCACCGCACGGCGCTGCGGCTGGTCGTCGAGCGGGGCCCGGGGGGCGTGACGGTGGACGAGATCTGCGCCGAGGTGGGCATCTCGCCGCGCACCTTCTTCAACTACTACCCGACCAAGGTCGCGGCCGCCTTCGACCTGCTGGTCGCCGACTTCACCGACGAGCAGCGGGACGCCTTCCTGGCCTCCCGCGGCAACCTGCTCGTCGACGTCTGCGAACTGCTGGCCGCCAGCATCGAGCTGCCCACCGACTACGCGCAGGTGAAGGCGGTGCTGAAGGAGCAGCCCGAGCTGGGGATGGACTTCTGGAAGCAGACCGTCACCCGGCTGCGCCCGCTGATGGAACTGCTCCAGCAGCGCACCGGCGACCCGAAGCTGGCCCGGGTGGTGTTCACCGTGACGGTGGCGACGGTCAGCGCCGCGATGGCCCGCCCGGACGGCGACCTCGACGACACCAGGCAACGCCTGCTCGCCGAGATGCGCCGGATCCGGGACGTGATGGCGGAACTGCCCGACTGAGGCTCACCGGGGCACGAGGTCGGCCGGTCCCGGCACGAACGGCTGCACCCGCAGCCGCATGCCGGCCTGTTCGGGCGTCCGGTCCCGCTTGAAGCCGTTGCAGTCGGCGCAGGCCGCCACCAGGTTGAGCCAGGACGTCGGCCCGCCCCGGCTGCGCGGCACCACATGGTCGCGGGTGGACGCCGGACCCCCGCAGTAGGCGCAGGCGTGGCCGTCGCGGCGCAGCACGTTGACCAGGCTGCACGGCATCCGGCCCGAGCGCTGGTAGAGCCACCGGGTGTACACGTAGCTGACCAGCACCAGCGACTGTGGCTGCGGGTAGGGGCCGAAGCTGCGTCCCGGCACCGCCCGGTGCACCCGCGCGACGTCGCGGTACAGCATCGTCACGGCATGCTGCAGCGACACCTGGTGCAGCACCTGGTGCGCGTCGGCGTTCAGCACGATGACCTGTTCCATTGCTCGGCCCTCCTTTCCCTCCTCGGTTGTCAGCTCGGTCGAGCCGGGGTCGGTCGGTGAATCGCGGGGACGGTTCCTTTCCGGTTCAGCTCCGGACCACGAGCACCGCCCCCCGCGGTTCAGCCCTTCACGCAGAGCAGCGTCTGCAGTCGTGCGACGACCTCGACCAGGTCGACCTGGGCGGCGATCACCTGGTCGATGTCCTTGTAGGCGCCGGGGATCTCGTCGACCACCCCGGCGTCCTTGCGGCACTCGACCCCGGCGGTCTGCAGCGCCAGATCCTCGGTGCTGAACGTCCGCTTCGCCCGGGTCCGGGACATCCGCCGTCCGGCCCCGTGGGACGCCGAGTTCAGCGACGCCTCGCTGCCGAGACCCCGGACGACGTAGCTGCCGGTGCCCATCGAGCCGGGGATCAGTCCGAGGTCGCCCCGGGCCGCCCGGATCGCGCCCTTCCGGGTGACGATCAGCTCGAGGCCGTCGTAGCTCTCCCGCGCCACGTAGTTGTGGTGGCACAGGATCGGCTCGTCGAAGCCGACCGGACCCGGGTGCCACTCGCCGAACACCCGCTGGACGGTGGCCAGCATCAGCGTCCGGGACAGCATCGCGTAGTCCTGCGCCCACCACAGGTCGTTCAGGTAGGCGTCCATCTCCGCGGTGCCGGCCAGGAACACGGCCAGGTCGCGATCGGGCAGCCCAAGGTTGTGCTCCAGGCTCTTCGCGGTCGCGATGTGCCGCTCGGCCAGCTCCTTGCCGATGTTCCGGCTGCCGGAGTGCAGCGTCAGCCACAGCCGCTCGTCGCCCTCGGCGACGCACAGCTCGATGAAGTGGTTGCCGCCACCCAGCGAACCGCACTGCGACAAGGCACGGGACCGCCGGTCGGCGATCCGCGGCGCCCGCAGCTGGTCGAACCGTCCGAACAGCACGTCGAACCGCTGCCGCAGCGGAGCGTCCCGGGTCAGCACCTCGGCCTCGCCGTCGTTTCCGCGATAGCCGACCGGGACGGCTCCCTCGATCGCCAGCCGCAGCCCGTGCAGGTCGTCGGGCAGCTCGCTCAGCGTCAGGCTGGTCCGGACGGCGGCCATGCCGCAGCCGATGTCGACCCCGACGGCGCTCGGGCTGACCGCGTCGCGCATGGCGATCACCGAGCCGACGGTGGCGCCCTTGCCGAGATGGACGTCCGGCATCACCCGGACGCGATCCACCCAGGGCAGCCGCGAGATGTTGCGCAGCTGGTCCAGCGCGGCCGGCTCGATGTCGTGCGGGTGCGCCCACATCAAGGTGTTGTCGTTCGCCGCGCCGGGCAGCGCGACCGGGAACTCGTTCATGGTGTCTCCTCTGGTGACGGTTGTTCTGCGGGCGGGCACGAAAAAGCCGCCCGGCTCGGCAGGCGAGTGGGCGGCTTGACGTCCGATCCGGACGCGCGCGGAGGGATCTCCGCGGGTCAGTTCGGGGGCCCACTCCTGCCCGGCCTGCCTTCGTCGAAGCCGCGGCGCGGGTGGCTACGGCGCGACCGCACCACGGGCAGCGCGGACAGCAGCTGCTCGTCGGTGGTGTTCATGCCGTACATGTGGGTTCTCCCTCTGGGTCAGGCCAGCCCTGCAGGCTATCGGGGCGCGGCGCTCCCGCGCAAATCGTCGGGTCCGGCTCAGGCCTCGTCCTCGGGCGCGCCGAGAACGAGCGGGACGACATCGAGATAGACCCGGTACCGGCGGACGTCCGGGGGTGCCGGCCGGGTGCGGGCGGCCCCCGCGTGCCGCTCCATCAACTCGACCAGGTCGTTGGTCAGCTGCTCGGCCTCGGCGTCGGTCAGCTCCAGGCTGGACGCCGACAGCAGGCTGGTGGTGTCGAACTCGCCGGGATCGCGCCGCTCCAGCCACGCGGTCAGCGTCGCGGTGCGCTCGGCGATCACCTGGCCCAGCACGTCCGGCACCCGGTGATCCGGCCGCTGGTGATCACCGGGAGCGTGATCAACCTGGCCAGCACCGCCTACTTCGCGGTCTTCGTGCTGTGGGCGGTCGGGCCGGATTCGGCGATCGGCCTGACCGCGGCCCAGTTCCCGCTGCTGACCCTGGGGCTGGCCCTCGGCGCGGTCGCCGGGTCGGTGCTGGCCGACCGGCTGCAGAACCGGTTCGGCGAGGTGCCGACCATGATCGGTGCCCTGGTCGCCAGCGTGCTGCTGATGCTGGTGCCGGTGCTGTGGCCCAACGGCTGGGCTGTCGCGGCCGCCTTCGGGCTCATCGGCCTCACCAACACGGCCGGCAACGTGCTCACCCAGTCCCTGCGGCAACGCCTGGTGCCGGGCATGCTGCTCGGCCGGGTCGGCGGCGCCGGCCGGACGCTCGCCTACGGACTGATGCCGCTGGGCGCGGTACTGGGCGGGCTGGTCGCCGAACGGTTCGGGCTGGCCGCCACCTTCTACGCCGCGGTCGGGTTGGCGCTGGCCGCCTGCTGCCACCTCGCGCTCGCCCTCCGACGGACCTCGATTCAGCCGGCCGCCGAGCCGGCGCCGGCGGAGGCGGCCACGGTCTGACGCAGCACCTCGGCGTAGCCCTCGACGCTCTGCGCGCCGGCGGTGGCGTAACGCCGCCCGAACACCGTGAACGGCACGCCGGTCACGCCGAGGGCGCGTCCCTCGTCCTCGTCGGCCCGCACCGCCTCGGCGAAGTCGTCGCCGGCCAGCACGCCCCGGACGCCGTCGGCGTCCAGGCCCGCCGCGACCGCCGCCGCCACCAGCTGGTCGGTGTCGAACGGGTTCAGCGTGCCGGCGAAGTAACCGTCCTGGACGGCACCGAACAACGCGGTGCCCAGGCCCTGGTCGGCCGCGTAATGCTGCAGCCGGTGCACGTCGAAGGTGTTCGCGGTGCCGCGCGCGGTCGAATAGGGCAGGCCGTCGGCGGCGGCCAGCGCCTGCACCCGGGCCTCCATGGCCTGCACCTGCTGCGGCGCGCCGCCGTACTTGCGGGCCAGGTGATCGAGGATCGGCTCGGGCTCGGCGTCGGCGTCCGGGTCGAGCTCGTACGACCGCAGCCGCACCTGGAATCGTCCGGCGTCCGGACGCCGCGCGATCGCCGCCTCCAGCCGGTGCTTGCCGAGGTAGCACCACGGACAGCCCAGGTCGCTCCACAGTTCGATGACCACCGGTCCACCCTCGCCTGCCATGTCGTCCTCTCCTCACCACGCTCGGCCACGATCTCACTGGGCACAACCGCCGGATCGTCCGGAACATTTCGCACCGCGACAGTAGAGTTCAGGCGCCGTCGGATTGCCCAGGAGGAGACGTGCGGATCGTGGTTCCCGAGACGGTGCCGGTGTGGGCGGTGGGCCTCTCGGTGCTGCTGACGGTGACCGCGGCCTGGCTGTTCAGTGTGATCGCCCGCTGGTTCCTGCGCGGCCGGGCACGACTCAGCCGGTCGGCGGCGATCGTGATCTCCATGCTCGGCACGGCCGCCGGGCTGCTGCTCACCGGCTGGCTATGGCCCGAGCTGCCGTTGTGGCACCTGCTGACGATCGCCACGGTGCTCGGCCTGTCGGTGGCCGGGATCGCCACCTACGCGGCGATCGCCGCGCACTTCCAGCGTCCGCAGCGCGCCACCCTGGCCGAACTGGTCGCCGCGGGGGAGTCGTCCCGGGTCGAGTTCAAATCGACCGCCCGGGTCAATCTGCACACCGGCAGGCGCGACGACCGGATGGAACTCGTGGTGGCCAAGACCATCTGCGCCTTCCTCAACGCCGACGGCGGTTCGCTGGTGATCGGGGTGGACGACTACGGCGACCCGCTGGGGCTGGCGGCCGATTTCGCCACGCTGAAGGCACCGGACGCCGACCGCTTCGAACTCTGGCTGCGCGACCACCTGACCACCACCCTCGGGCAGAACGCCGCGGCACTGGTCGAGGTCGACTTCGGCACCCTGCCGGGCGTCGCGGCGGCGCTGGACGGCGAGCCGCAGGTCTGCCGGGTCACCTGCCGTCCCTCGCCCCATCCGGTCTACCTGCGACCGGGCCGCAACGCGGGGCGCGAGCTCTGGGTGCGGACGGGCAACTCCACCCGTCAGCTGGGCGTGGACGAGGCGACCGAGTACGTGATGCACCGCTGGCCGTTGAACATCGGCTCGACGATGGCGGCCCAGCTGCGGGCCGCGGTGCGGTTCTCCGAGGAGCACTGAGCCCGCCCGGGATTCCGGTCCGGGCCAGCTGATCCGCTACGACTCAGCCGAGGGCCTGGTGGACTGCTGTGGGCAGGCTAGCCAGGCGGCATGGTAGAACGTGGACGAATTCCGAAAGACACGACGCGGATCGGAGCGCGAGATGGCGGCTGAGCGCGAGCAGATGCGACCGGCGTGGTACCGCCGGCGACTCGCCGTGGCGGCGCCGACGGCGTCCAGGGTCGATCCGGCCGCCGATCGCGCCGCCGCTCTTGCCCGCTTGGCCGAGCTGAGTGCCGCCGATGCAGGCATCTCGGAGATGACCAGCACGCGGCTGCTCGAGCCCGCCGGCGGGGCTGCGTCGGTGACGATCGTGATCTGGCACGGCTTCACCAACGCGCCCTCGCAGTTCCTGGCGGTGGGGGAGCTGCTGCGCGACGCGGGGTACCGGGTGCTGTTGCCGCGGATGCCGCGGCAC
>JBGALC010000058.1:0-21257 GCA_044224095.1 Micropruina sp.
CCCGACTTCGACATCGACTTCGACGAGCGCCGGCGGGGCGAGGTGATCCGCTACGTCACCGAGAAGTACGGCGACGACCACGTCTGCCAGATCGTCACCTACGGCACCATCAAGGCCAAGCAGGCGATCAAGGACGCCGGACGCGTGCTCGGCAAGCCGTTCGGGCTGGGCGAGCGGATCACCAAGGCCTACACCCCGCCGGTGATGGGCAAGGACGTCCCGCTGCCCGAGGTGTTCAACCCCAGTCATGCCCGCTACGCCGAGGGCGGCGAGTTCCGCGCCCTGTACGAGTCCGACCCCGAGGTGAAGGAGGTCGTCGACACGGCCCGCGGGATCGAGGGGCTGAAGCGGCAGTGGGGCGTCCACGCCGCCGGCGTGATCATGTCGTCGGCGCCGCTGCTCGACGTCATCCCGATCATGAAGCGGGAGTCCGACGGCCAGATCATCACCCAGTTCGACTACCCCAGCTGCGAGTCGCTGGGCCTGGTCAAGATGGACTTCCTGGGCCTGCGCAACCTGACCATCCTGGACGACGCGATCGCCAACGTGACGGCCAACCGGGGCCTCGACCTCGACCTGGACGAGCTCAGCAAGGACCCGACCGACGCCAGGACCTACCAGCTGCTGGCCTCCGGCGACACCCTCGGCATCTTCCAGCTGGACGGCTCCGGCATGCGGGTCCTGCTGCGGCAGATGCAGCCGGACAACTTCGAGGACATCTCCGCGGCGCTCGCGCTGTACCGGCCCGGCCCGATGGGCGCCAACAGCCACACCAACTACGCGCTGCGCAAGACCGGCAAGCAGCCGATCACCGCCATCCACCCCGAGCTGGCCGAGCCGCTGGCCGAGATCCTCGACCTCACCTACGGCCTGATCGTCTACCAGGAGCAGGTGCAGCAGATCGCGGTGAAGGTGGCCAACTACACCCTCGGCGCGGCCGACCAGCTGCGCCGGGCGATGGGCAAGAAGAAGAAGGAGGTGCTGGACGCCGAGTTCGTCAACTTCGAATCCGGCATGCAGGCCAACGGCTTCTCCGCCTCGGCGATCAAGGCGCTGTGGGACATCCTGGTGCCCTTCTCCGACTACGCCTTCAACAAGGCGCACACCGCCGCCTACGGGCTGATCTCGTACTGGACGGCCTACCTGAAGGCCAACTACCCGGCCGAATACATGGCGGCGCTGCTGCAGTCGGTGAAGGACGACAAGGACAAGTCGGCGATCTACCTGGCCGAATGCCGGCGGATGGGCATCAAGGTGCTGCCGCCCGACGTCAACGAGTCCGACGGCATGTTCACCCCGGTCGGCAGCGACATCCGTTACGGCCTGGGCGCCATCCGCAACGTCGGCGACAACGTGGTGAGGGGCATCGTCGAGGGCCGCGAAACCAACGGCAAGGCGTCCGACTTCAACGAGTTCCTCGACAACGTGCCGCTGGTGGTCTGCAACAAGCGGGTGATCGAGTCGCTGATCAAGGCCGGCGCGTTCGACTCGCTGGGGCACACCCGGCGGGCCCTGATGGAGTGCTACGAGCAGAAGGTCGACGAGGTGATCGACCTGAAGCGGAACCAGGCCAACGGCCAGGACGACCTGTTCGGCGACTTCGGCGGGGGAGACGCTCTGGTCAGCACCCCGGTGCCCGAGGTGGAGGAGTGGGAGAAGCGGATCCGACTCGCCTTCGAGCGGGAGATGCTCGGCCTGTACGTGTCCGACCACCCGCTGCTCGGCCTGGAACACGTGCTGCTGGCCAACCGTGACCACTCGATCGGGCAGATCGTCGCCGAGGACGGCCCCCGCGACCTGCAGACCACCATCGCCGGCATGATCACCCAGGTCACCCGCAAGCAGACCAAGAACGGCGACCTGTGGGCGATCCTGACCGTCGAGGACCTGGACGCCTCCGTCGAGGTGCTGCTGTTCCCGAAGGTGTACAACACCGTGGCGTTGCAGCTGGCCACCGACACCATCGTCCGGATCAAGGGCCGGGTGGTCGGCAAGGACGAGGGAGTCGAGATCCGCGGCACCGACGTCAGCTTCCCGGACGTCTCGGAGGGGCCTTCCGGGCCGGTGGTGATCTCGCTGCCGGCCGCGCGCTGCACTCCCGCGGTGGTGCAGCAGCTGCGCACCGTGCTGACCAGCCACCCCGGCGCCACCGAGGTGCGGGTGCGGCTGACCACCTCGAACCGCACCACCGTGTGGAAGCTGGAGGAGACCCTGCGGGTGATGCCCTCGCCGCCGTTGATGGCCGACCTCAAGGCGTTGCTGGGGCCGTCCTGCGTCAGCGTGTGACGTCGGTGGCCTGCCCACCGGACCTACTCGTCTACGCTGGCCCGGTGAGCACCGTGCCGTCCCCCGTCGCCGCCGAAGAGCGGGTCACTCGGGCACCCGGCAGCGACCGGACGGCGGCCGCGATCTGCGCCGGACTGGCGGTACTGGTCGGCGCCCTGGCCGCGGTGCTCTGGCGGCTGGTGGTGAGGCTGCCCGGTTACGTCGTCCAGGCCGACGGTTCGGCATCGGTCAGCGAACGGGCGCTCACCGAGTTCTTCGCCGGCGACGCCTGGTATGCCGGGATCGGTGCCGCTGTCGGCGCCGGCCTCGGAATCGCGACCTGGCGCCGGTTCAAGGGCATCGGCTGGCCGTGCGCCTTCCTGGCCGCCGGGCTCGGCCTGCTGGCCGGACTGGTCTGCTGGCAACTGGGCGAGGTGTTCGGCGGAGCCCCCTTCGACGAACGGCTCGCCGCCGCGAAACCGGGCGACACGGTGCCCATCGCACTGGCCCTGCGGTCGCCGTCCGCCCTTGCCGTGTGGGCGTTCGCGGCGGTCACGCCGATCCTGCTCGGGTCCGCCCTGGGGCCCGACGACGAGGCCCCGCCGAGGCAGCCCCGGCGGCGCGGCAGGCCGGTGGCGCTCGAGGAACAGGGGCAGCGTGAGGTCATCGACGACCTCGGCGTCGTCCGCACCGAAGAGACAGCGAGCAACCAGTGACCACAGCCTACGACGTCGTCGTCGACTACCTGCGCGCCCAGGCGGAGGTGATCGCCGGCCGGGCGGACGACGTGCTCGCCGATGCCCCGGACGCCGTCCACCGCAGCCGGGTGGCCACCCGCCGCTCCCGCAGCGCGCTGCGCACCTTCGCGCCGCTGTTCAAGCGCGGCAAGGTCCGCGCCCTGCGCGCCGAGCTGGCCTGGCACGCCGACCATCTGGGGGCACCGCGCGACGCCGAGGTGCTCAAGGAGCGCCTGCTCGCCGCCCTCGCCACGCTGCCGACCGACCGGGCGTACGGACCCGTCGGCGAGCGCCTGGCCGCTGCGCTGGACGAGACCCACGCCAGGGCGCACGCCGGGCTGGTGGAGTCGATGCAAACCGAGCGCTACCCCGCGCTGCGCGACCGGCTGGCCGGTTTCGTCGCCGACCCGCCGGTCCGCGGCTCCGCACGCACCGCCGGTGTCGAGGCGCTGCCCGGATTACTCGACCGGGCCGTCCGCCGGGTGCGGCGGCTGACCGAGCGTGCCGCCGAGATCGACGACGACGCCCATCGCTGGCATGAGGTGCGCAAGGCCGCGAAGGCAGCCCGGTACTGCTCCGAGGCGCTGGTCCCCGCGCTCGGCGACCCGGCCCGGGCGCTCGCCGACGCGTGGGAGCAGGTCACCGAGGCGCTCGGTGAGTACCAGGACACGGTGGTCGCCGAGGCCTACCTGGCGACCGCCGCGGTCCGCGCCGACGAGGCCGGCGAGCCGCCGGCCGGCTACCTGGCGCTGATCGCGCGGGAGCTCGGCCTGCGGGATGAGTCGCTGAGCACCGGGCAGGAGGCCCTTACGGCGGCGCTGCTGCTGTCACCACCGGACTCGGCGGACTGACCGGCACCCAGGACGTCCCGAAAGCGCCTGTGGCAACCCCGGCCACGGACGACGAGCGCTCGCCCAACTCGTCCGGGCTCGCCAAGTGTGGCAGGCCCGGAAAGTCGGGCGAGCGGGAGGGACGGCCGGCACCGGACGGGCCGCCGCCCCGACCGGATCGGTCTCAGTGCTCCGCGGGCGGTGCCGCCACCGGCGCCGGCTGGCCGATCTCGGAGAGCAGGTCGAGGTACCAGTCCTGGGTGATGTCGAACGGTTTGCCGCCCTTGATCCGGTCGAACGCGATCGCGGTCAGCACGTCGCCGTTCTCCTCGTCGTGGCCGATCACGCCCGGCTCGCCGCGCAGCGCGGAATCGACGGCCAGGTCGGTCATCGAGCGGATCAGGTCCAGGTCGAACTGGTTGGCGGCCGCCGAACGGGAGTAGTAGCCCGACTTCTGCACCAGGATCTTCTCGGCACCGAGCATCTCGGCGAACTGCTTCGCGAACCAGGCGCCGGGGTTGATCCGCTCCAGCCGGATGTGGCCGAACGCGTCCCGGGCCACCTCTTCGCCGGCCTTCTCCATCTCGGCGACGATGCTTTCCACGCCGGCGCCCTCGGAGATGAACATGGTGACGTTGCCGACGGTGTCCATCACTGCCTTGAGCCGGGCCGCCTCCGCCTTGAGGTCGATGACCGCCTCGGGCACGAACACCGCGTGCACGTCCCAGGCCTTTGCGTCGAGGCCGATCTCGGGCAGCCACTCGGCCTCGGTCAGCCACTCGCGGTACTTGCGCGCGGTGGCCGCGGTCAGCCAGCCGCAGTTGCGGCCCATCACCTCGTGCACGATCAGGATGCGGGTGCCGGCGTTGTGCTCGGCCAGCACGTTGCGGGAGAACCGCGCGCCCATCTCGGCGGCGGTGTCGGCGCCCAGCGACTGGCGGATCGGGATCACGTCGTTGTCGATCGTCTTGGGCAGGCCGACCACGGTGAGACCGTAGTCGTTGTTGGCCAGGTAGGCGGCCAGGTCGGCCGCAGTGGTGTTGGTGTCGTCGCCGCCGATGGTGTGCAGCACGTCGACGCCGTCGGCGACCAGCCGGTCGGCGGCCACCTTCAGCGGGTCGTCGCCCTCGGCGACCAGGCCGCGCTTCACCAGATCCTTGGCGTTGGTCAGCTTGACCCGCGAGTTGCCGATCGGTGAACCGCCGTAGAGGTGCAGCAGGTGAGCCTTCGCCCGCACCTCGGGAGTCACCTCCAGGAAGTCGCCGGTGAGCAGGCCCTGGTAGCCGTACCGGTAGGCGATGATCTCGACGTCGGGCGCAACCTCGGTGTACCGCTGGATCAGGCCACCGATGGCCGACGACAGGCACGGCGCGAAACCACCGGCGGTGAGCAGTGCGACCTTGTGAACCATGAATGCGGCCTTTCTGAGCAGGAGATGAATGCCACCGTCAGCCTAACGGCGGGCTCGCGGCTCTGCCATGAGTCCGGGCGACCGGCGGACGCCGTTGCGCCCAAGGCTGTGGACAACCTCCTGCCACGCCGGCCGAAGGGGCAGACTGGGCCCATGCGGAGGAGTGCGGCGCACGGCGAACGCGGGCAGGCGTTGTCGTCGTTCGTGGTGGTCGCCGTGATCGCGCTGCTGCTGGTCGCCGGGCTGGTGGTGGACGGCGGCCGCAAGACCGCCGCCGACCGTCGGGCCGAACTGACCGCAGCCGCCGCCGCCCGCTCGGCCGCGGACGCCACCGCACCGTACCGCCAGGCGGGCCGCCGTCCGGACGCCGGGGTGGCGATCGCCGCCGCCCGCGCGGTGATCGCCGCCGAGCCCGGCATCGACGGCAGCGTCGCCCTGGCCGACGACGGGCGCGTCCGGGTGACCACCTCGACCAGCGTCGACACGGTGCTGCTCAGCCTGATCGGCATCACCACCCTGCGCGGCCACGGCAGCGCGGACGCCCAGCTGTACGACTGAGGCGTCCGCTCTGGCCGGGGGCGGGCGACTCGGGCCCGCATCCACCGATCTCACCATCGGGGGCGAGTCTCAGGATCGCCGCCCGATTTCGGGCAATAGCACGAAAGCCGCCACCGAGGGTGTCATCGGCTCCCGGTGGTGAGATCGGCTGCCCGCACCCCGCCCCACCGACCGCGCCATCCGCGCCGCCCGGCTCGCTCAGGCGGCGCGACGCAGCGAGGTCGCCATCCGCTCCACCGCACGGGTGATCATCGCCGGCGATGCCGCGAGGTTGATCCGCACCCACTGCTCGTGGTCGGGCGAGAAGCTGCGCCCGGCCGAGAACGCCACCCGGCCGGTGTTCAGGAAGTGACGGTACGGATCGCGGAGCCCGAGCGCGGTGCAGTCCACCCAGGCCAGGTAGGTGCCCGGCTGCGGCCGGTAGCGGGCGCCGGGGACGAGGGCGTGCAGCAGGTCGGCCAGCAGCCGCTTGTTGTCGGCGATCTCGGCGCGGGCCCGGTCGACCCAGTCCTGGCCGTGCCGCAGGGCCGCGGTGTGGGCGATCGCGCCGAGGTGCCCGGTCGACCCGGCGGCCAGCGGCGGGAGTCCGCGCCGCACGCGTCCCGCCTCGGTGCCGGCGATGTAGAGGCCGGCCTTGAACGCGGCCAGGTTCCAGGACTTGCCCGCCGACGTCACCACGACCGCGCGCTGCGCGGCAGGCACGCTCAGCATCGGCACGAACTCGGTGCCCGGATCGACCAGCCAGGCGTGGATCTCGTCGACCACCAGCTGGACGCCGTGCGCGGCGCACAGCTCGGCGACCGCGGTCAGCTCGGCGGCGGTGTGCACGGTCCCGGTCGGGTTGTGCGGCGAGCAGAGCAGGAAGGCGGTCACGTCCGGGGCGGCGAAGGCCGCCGCCAGGGCGTCCAGGTCGAGCCGCCCCTGGTCGGTCAGCGGCACCGCGACGGTGCGTCGCCGGTAGCCCGCGGTGACCTGCCAGAACGGCGGATACACCGGGGCGGTGATCACGATGCCGTCGCCCGGATCGGTGGTGGCCTCCAGCACGCAGAGGACCGCGTTCATCACGTCGCCGCCGCGGCGCACCTGTTCGGCGCCCAGGTCCAGCCCCCACCGCGCGGCGGCGCCGGCGCGGTAGGCGTCGGCGTAGTCGTCCCCGTAGGGGTACCCGGTGTCGCCCCGGTCGAGCGCCGCGTCGAGGCTCTCGCGCACCGCCGGCAGGACGGCTGAATCCATCTCGGCGACCCACAGCGGCAGCACGTCGGCGTCGTAGGTGCACCACTTCAGGCTGCGTCGCTGTCGCAATTCGGCCTCGGTCAGGGAGAAGATCGTCATGGCTGCATTCTCGCGGCTCGGCCCCGGAGCGGGCGGTAGGTCTCGACAGGAAGGCGTTGGCAGATGGCCCGGTACTTCGACGTGCATCCCGACAATCCGCAACCGCGCGCGCTCGGCCAGGTGGCGAACCTGCTGCGCGAGGGCGGACTGGTCGCCTACCCGACCGACTCCGGGTACGCGCTGGGCTGCCTGCTGGGCAATCGTTCCGGGCTGGACCGCATCCGCGAGCTGCGGCAGCTGGACGCGAAACACAACTTCACCCTGGTGTGCAGCGAGTTCGCCCAGCTCGGCCACTACGTGCAGATGAGCAACGACGTGTTCCGGGCGATCAAGGCGGCCACCCCCGGCGGCTACACCTTCATCCTGAAGGCGACCCGGGAGGCGCCCAAGGTGATGCTGCAGCCGAAGCGGAAGACGGTCGGCGTCCGGCTGCCGGCGCACGTCACGGCGCTCGCGCTGCTGCACGAACTGGGCGAGCCGCTGATGTCCAGCACCCTGCTGCTGCCCGGGCAGACCGACCCGATGTCGGACGGCTGGACGGTCAACGACGAGATCGGGCAGTTCCTGGACGCGGTGCTGGACTCCGGCGACTGCGGCACCGAGCCGACCAGCGTGATCGATCTCAGCGGGGACGAGATCGAGATCGTCCGGCGCGGTTCCGGGGACGTCTCGCTGTTCGAGGCCTGAGCGGTTAGCCGGCCGCCGGGTCGGGCCGGACGTCCTCGGGATCGAACCGGAGGTAGTCGGTCGAGAAGCCGTGCCGCATGCCCCAGGACACGGCCTGCGAGCGCCGGGTCACCCCGATCTTGCGGTAGGCGGAGCGGATGTAGCTCTTCACCGAGTTGGGGCTCAGGTACATGCCCTGGGCGATCTCGGCGTTCGACAGCCCGCTGGTGATCAGCGCGACCACCTCGCTCTCGCGATACGACAACCCCTCCTCGCGGCCCGGCCAGTTGCCGCCGGTCGGGTTCGCCGAGGTGGGTGCGGGGCTGACCACCACCTTGCCGGCGTGCACCTGCTCCAGCGCCTCCACCAGCGCGCGAGCCGGCAGGGTCTTGGAGAGATAGCCCGCCACCCCCTCCTGCCGGGCGCGTTCGATCAGCGCCCGCTGGAAGTTCCAGGTGTAGATCACCGTCCGCTTCACCAACGGGTTCCGCAGCACGCCCTCGATCCGGGGGGTGCCGGGAGGCAGCTGGCCGAAGCTGTCGTACAGGGCGATGTCGACCCGTTCGTGCACCTCGCGCCCGGCCACCAGCTTCACCACCTCGACCCGGCCGGCGTAGTGGGCGAACATGTGCAGCAGGCCGGTGACCACGACCTCGTAGTCGTTGACGAGCGCGACCTTGACCGGCGGTTTGGTTGGCACCCGGTCAGTATTCCACCGCGAGCTCAGCTCTCGGTGTCGCCGCCATGGCCGTTGACGTCGTCGTCCTCGGGGTCGACGTACTTCTTGGTGCCGGTGCGCTCGAGCTGCGCGGTGACGTCCGGCACCTCGAACTGCAGACCGCGATCGGTGCGCTGATAGCCCGTCGACGGCGGACGCTTCGGCAGCTTCAATTCCGCCCGCTCCACCTTCTGATAGGGGATGGACGACAACAGATGCGCGATCATATTGATCCGGGCCCGCTTCTTGTCCTCGGACTCGACCACATTCCACCGGGCCTCGGGAATATCGGTGTGCACGAACATCTCGTCCTTGGCCCGCGAGTAGTCCTCCCACCGGGTCAGCGACTCCAGATCGGTCGGCGACAACTTCCACCGCCGCATCGGGTCGGTCAGCCGCGACTTGAACCGCTTCTCCTGCATCTTGTCGGACACCGAGAACCAGTACTTCCGCAGCATGATGCCGTCCTCGATCAGCATCCGTTCGAAGATCGGACATTGCCGCAGGAAGCGGCGATGCTCGGCGGTCGTGCAGTAGCCCATCACCCGCTCGACGCCCGCCCGGTTGTACCAGGACCGGTCGAACAGCTTGATCTGGCCGGACGACGGCAGGTGCTGGATGTAGCGCTGGAAATACCACTGCGACTGCTGCCGCTCGGTCGGTGCCGGCAACGCCACCACCTGGGCGATGCGGGGGCTTAGATACTCCGTGATCCGCTTGATCGCGCCACCTTTGCCCGCGGCGTCCCGTCCCTCGAAGATGACCACCAGCCGCTTACCTTCGGTACGCAACCATTCCTGCATCTCCACCAGTTCCGACTGCAACCTGAGCAGTTCGGCCTCGTAGAGTTCATTGTCCAGTTTCGGGAGTTTCGCCATGGGCGTATCGTGCCGCATCCCGCCCCCACCCACCAGCGCTCCGCCGAATTGCTTTCAGGTTTGGGCGCAGCTCAGTGGGCCTGCGGCAGCTGCTCGCTCGGTTCCGGGGCACGCAGGAAACCGGTCGCCACGATCGCGAGCACCCAGACCGCGCCGGCCCCCAGGAAGGCCAGATGGGAGCCGTGCAGCAGGCTCGCCTCCGCTCCCGCGCCGGTGGCCCGCCAGGCGTCCGACTGCGACGCGAAGACGGTGACGAAGACCGCGGTCCCCAGTGCCCCCGCCAACTGCTGCACGGTGCCCACGATGGCCGAGCCGTGGGTGTACAGCTGCCTCGGCAGCGAGCCCAGGGCGATCGTGAACAGCGGGGTGAACATGAAGGCGAAGGACGCGCTCATCGCCATGTGGCAGGCCAGGACGAACCACCACGGCGTCCCGGGCTGAATGGTGGACAGCAGCCAGAACACCCCCGCCACCACGACGGAGGCCGGCAGCATCAGCGGCCGGGCGCCGAGCCGGTCGTAGAGGCGTCCGACCACCGGGCCGAGGACGCCCATCAGCAGCCCGCCCGGCAGCAGCATCAGCCCGACGCTCAGCGCCGGCAGGTGCAGTGCCTGCTGCAGCAGCAGCGGCAGCATGATCACGGTGCCGAACAGCGCCATCATCGCCAACGCCATCACCACCACGCTGATCGTGAAGGCGATGTGCTGGAACGCACGCAGGTCGAGCAGGGCGCGCTCGCCGCGCGCCAGCAGCAGCTGCCGCCAGACGAAGGCGGCCAGCGCGCCGGCGCCGACCGCGAAGGCACCGACCAGCTCACCGACCGGAACGGCGGCGTCCCCGATCAGGCTGAGCCCGTAGACCAGGCCGCCGAAGCCGAGCACGGTCAGCGGGATCGAGAGCACGTCCAGCGGCACCCGCACCGGTTCGTTGACGTTCGCGATCCGCAGGGTGCCGACGATCAGCATGGCGAGCCCGATCGGCGCCATGATCCCGAACACGCCCCGCCAGCTGGTGAACTGCAGGATCAGCCCGGCAAGTGTCGGGCCGAGCGCCGGCGCCACCGAGATGACCAGCGAGATGTTGCCCATCATCGCCCCGCGGTGTGCGGGGGGCACCAGCTGCATGATCGTGGTCATCAGCAGCGGCATCATGATCGCCGTGCCGCTGGCCTGCACGATCCGTCCGGCCAGCACCAGCGGAAACGTCGGCGCCACCGCACAGACCAGCGTGCCGGCGGTGAACAGGCTCATCGCCAGGACGAACGCCGTCCGGGTGAGGATGCGCTCCAGCAGCCAGCCGGTGACCGGGATCACCACGGCCATGGTCAGCATGAACGAGGTGGTCAGCCACTGCACGGTGCGGGCGTCGACGTGCAGGTCCTTCATCACCGAATCCAGCGCGACGTTCAGCGCCGTCTCGTTCAGGATCACCACGAAGGCCGCGATCAGCAGGACCGCGATCACCGACCGGTCCCGCGTGCTCAGCCAGTGCCCGTCGGTTACGTGCTCGGTCTCAGACATCATCCACCCCATTCACAGCCGAGCCACCCTACGTGGTCCGGTCGGGGCCGTCCAAATCAGCCGCGGCCGGCATCGGTCAGGATCGGAGAAGCCGCCCCGATCGGCCGCTGGCTAGCCTCGGGCCATGACCATTGCAGTTTCCCGTTGTTTCGTCGCGACGCAGGACGTCGACGCCACGCTCGCCTTCTACCGTGACCTGCTCGGCCTGGAGGTGCAGGGCGACGTCGCCCAGGAGGACTTCCGCTGGATCACCCTGGCGGCACCCGGCCAGCCCGGGGTGGCGATCGTGCTCAGCAACTATCTGGCCGACGCCCCCGCGGACGCCGAGGCGCTGCGCGGGCTGCTCGCCAAGGGTGTGCTGAGCGCCGCCCACTTCCGCAGCGACGACCTGGACGGCCTGTTCGGCAGGCTGACCGAGGCCGGCGTCGAGGTGCTGGAGAAGCCCACCGACCAGTTCTGGGGCGTCCGCGACTGTGCGGTGCGGGATCCCTCCGGCAACGTCGTCCGGATCGATCAGGCCTGAGCCAGGGCACCCAGCTCCGCGGTGAGGTTGGCGCGGGCCCGTGCCTCCCGCCGGGCGCCGGCGCCGGTGTGGTAGATCGGATGCGCCAGCAGCTGGACCAGCCGGCGGTGCCGGAGACCGGCCCACTCGTGGTCGTCGAGGGCCAGTTCGGCGCGCAGGTCGCGCACCGACTCGGCGTAGCGGGCCGGCCGGGCGCCGAGCACCCACAGGTCGGCGTCGCAGACCACCGCACCGGCGCGATCGCCCGGCTCGGGCCGGTGGTGCCGGGTGAGCAGCACCAGCCGGGCCACCTCGTCCACCAGCTGTGGGGCCAGCCGGCCGGACAGCAGCCGACGGGCCAGTTCGGCGGAGGCGCTCTCGTCGGTGCCGGGACTGTTGGTGTGCACCGCGTCGTGGAACCACAAGGCCACCAGCTCGCCGGGCCCGGCACCGAGCCGGGCGGCCGCGTCGAGGCATTCGACCAGGTGCCGGGAATCGTGGTAGCGCCGGTGCGGCTCGGCCCAGGCCGCCAGCACCGTCGCCCCGGTCTCGGTCAGCTCGGGCAGCGGCCAGCGGCTCAGAAGAGGTCGATCAGCCATCTCGCCGACCCGGCGCAGGCGCAGGCGAACAGCACGCTCGCGAAGGTGCCGATGATGAACCGCTCGGCGGTGCCCGCGCTGCTCGCCTTGAGCTCGGGGTAGCGGGCGAAGCCCTTCAGCACCATCGCCACCGCCAGCCCGTCGGGGAAACCCGCCAGCAGGGTGGCGAACGCGGCCAGCCGTTCGAGCATGCCGATCCACTGACCGCCCTTGAGCGCGGTGGCCGCCTGGCTCAGCGGCGCGATCGTCCGCTGCGCGGATTCGGGGTCGTCGCGCAGCTCGGTCGCCGGCGAACGCTCGGCCATGCCGAACACCCAGATCACCACCCGGCCACCGGCCAGCACCGCGACGGCGGCCAGCGCCGCGACGATGGCCGCCTTGGCCGCGATCAGCCAGAACATCAGCGGGACACCCCCATCGCCTCGGCGAGCAGCGACTCGGCCAACTCGGCGCCGAGCACCGATTCGGAGCGGGCGGCGCGGGCCGCTCGCTGGGACACCGCCGACGGGCTGATCCCGAGCCGCTGGGCGGCCCGCTTGCCGCTGCCGGTCTCGTCCAGGACGTCCATGATCTCCCAACCCTCTCGCGTTCGTCTGCCGACCAGCGCCCGCACTATCACCAGGGCGGCCTCGGCGCGCTGGGCGACAGTGTCACCATAGGGGCCGGCCCCGACAGTTCCGTCGGCGATCAGCCGCAGGTTGGCCGGCGCCGCGCGGGCCTGCTCGACCGCCGTCCGGGCGGCGACGTAGGCGGGTCCGCGGGCCTCCCGGGTGGAGCCCGGCAGCGGCAGGTCCACCGTGCCCAGCCCGATGCCGATGTGCCAGTCGGCCAGCCGGGTGAGCTCCAGCACGGCCTCCACCACGGCGCCGGGGTCCGTGGTGAGGGCCTGGATCTCGTCGCCGGCGGTGCGTTCGAAGGGCAGGGCCAGCCGGTCGCCGAGGGTCGAGGCGAGGGCGTCCAGGGCGGCCGGCACGCGGTCACGGGTGCGCCGGCTGTTGCGCTGGTCGGCGGTGACCACCGCCCAGGTTCTTAAGTCTTGATCCTTCATTAGCACAGATTCAGTGTGCAGACTGAATCTCCTCGCGTCCAGTGCACAGACTTCACCCGAAGGGGTGAACTGGGCACAGCCAGGGGTTTCCCGGAGCCGTGCGCCCAGGTTCCGCGTCTACAGTGGAGGACGCAACAATCGCCACGAGACAAGGAGAGACAGTCATGTTGGGGTGGGGATTCCTGGGATGGATCATCCTCGGCGGCATCGCCGGATGGATCGCCAGCAAGATCATGAAGAGGGATGCCCAGATGGGCATCGTGTTGAACATCGTCGTCGGAATCATCGGTGGACTGCTGGGCGGCTGGATCCTCAGCGCCTTCAATGTCGACGTCGCAGGCGGCGGCCTGATCTTCAGCATGTTGACGGCCATCGGCGGTGCCGTGCTGCTGTTGTGGCTGGTCGGATTGGTGACCGGACGCCGACGCTGATCCACCCGAAGGCCGGCAACCCCAGTGGGGGTTGCCGGCCTTCGGCTGTGCGGGGACGATGAGCGTCATGACCGATGTCTACGATGTCGTCGTTGTCGGAGCCGGACCGGTGGGCGAGAACGCCGCGCACTACTTCGTCCGGGGGAGCGAGCTGACCGCTGCCCTGGTCGAGAGCGAGCTGGTCGGCGGCGAGTGCTCCTACTACGCCTGCATGCCGAGCAAGGCGCTGCTGCGGCCGGTCAGCGTCGCCGCCCTCACCCGCGACCTGCGGGGCGTCCGGCCGACGACGATCGATGTGGACGCCGTGCTGGCGCGCCGCGACTACTGGGTCGGCGACTACGACGACTCGGGACAGGCGGACTGGGCCGCCTCGGTGGGGATCGCGGTGGTCCGCGGGCAGGGCCGGGTGACCGGCGATCGCCGGGTGGCGGTCGGCGACCGGACGCTGACCGCGCGGCACGCGGTGATCGTCGCCACCGGTAGCCGGCCCGCGATCCCGGCCGAGCTGGCCGGCGTCCGGCCCTGGACGAACCGGGACGCGACCGGCGTGGTCGAGGTGCCGCACCGGCTGGCGATCGTGGGCGGTGGTGTGGTGGCCTGCGAGGCGGCCACCTGGATGGCGGCGCTGGGCAGCCGGGTGACCATGTTCGTCCGGCACCGGCTGCTCGACCGGCTGGAACCGTTCGCCGCGCAGCTGGTCCGGGAGTCGCTGGAGCGGGCCGGCGTGGAACTCCGCCTCGGAGAGTCGGTGGACGCCGCCGAACGTCCCGGCCCAGGCAACGACGATCTCGGGCGTCCGCACGGCGGGCCCGTGCGGCTGTCGGTCGCGGGGAAGACCCTCGAGTTCGACGAGGTGCTGGTGGCCGCCGGGCGGCTGCCCAACACCGCCGCGCTGCCGCCGGGGGACCGCCCGGACTGGCTGCACCTGGTCGGCGACGTGTCGGGAGAGCCGGCGCTGACCCACTGGGGCAAGTACCGCGCGCGGCTGCTCGGCGCCCGGCTGCAGGCGCAGGCGTTGGGCCGTCCGGTGCCCGACGCGCCCGCCGATGTCCCGGTGCCGCAGGTGATCTTCACCGATCCCGAGGTGGCCACCGTCGGGGCGACCCTCGACCAGGCCCGCGCCGACGATCCGGGCGCCCGCTGCCTGGACGTCGAACTCGGCTCGGCGTCCGGGGCGGCCCTGCTGGTCGACCACCCGCGGGGCTCGGCCCGCCTGGTGGTGAGCGGCGACGACCGCGTGGTCGGCGCGACGTTCGCCGGTCCCGAGGTGGCCGAACTGCTGCACGCGGCCACCGTGGCGATCGTCGGACGGCTCACCCTGCGACAGCTGTGGCATGCGGTGCCCAGCTACCCCACGGCCAGCGAGCTGTGGCTCCGGCTGCTGGAGCGGACGCTGGACTGATCCGGGCTCAGCCGGCCTTCAGCGCGCCGGACAGCATCGGCACCAGCGTGTCGACCACGTGCGGCAGGCTCAGCGGGGAGGCGAAGTAGATCGCACCGGCGAGCTCGCCGCCGGTGTACAGCGAGCGTCCCGCCTTGACCGCGGTCAGCGACGTGAAGCCGGGCACCTTCTCCAGCGCGGCCCGGTCGGCGTCCTTCTCGGTGCCCCAGACCAGCACGTCGGCGGCGTTCAGCACGCTGATCTTCTCCACCGGGATGTAGGCCTGCTCGCCGTCCTTGACGAACGGGTCGATCTCGGCCGGGATCTGGAAACCCAGGTCGGTCAGGAACTCGGTGCTCAGGCCCCGCTGGTAGGCGATCAGGCTGCCGTCGTAGACCGCGTTCTGCAGGAAGATCGCCTTCTTGCCGGCGAAACCCGGATTGGCCGCGGCGGCGTCGGTGAACCGCTGCTTCACCGCCGCGGTGAGCTGCTCACCCTCGGCGACCTTGCCGACCGCCTGGGCGATCGGTGCCAGGATCTCGGGCCAGGGTGAGAACCACATCGAGTCGGCCCGGGCGTGGGGGATGGTCGGCGCGATCTTGGCCAGCTTGTCGTAGTCGCCCTTCTTCATGCCCGAGTTCGGGCCGACGATCAGGTCGGGCTTGAGCTTGGCGATCTCCAGGAACTGGAAGCCGGCGTCGGTGTTCTTCAGCACCTTCGGCCGGGCCGAGCCCAGCGCGGCCTGAGCCCACGGCCAGGTCGCGTAGGGCTGGTCGCCGTACCAGTCGGTCACCGCCACCGGCGTGACGCCGAGGGCCAGCAGGAAGTCCTGCTCGGTGACCCCGACCGACACCACCCTGGTCGGCCGTTCCTCGATCACCGTCTCGCCGTAGGCGTGGGTGATCGTGGTCGGGAAGCCGGACGCCGCGGCCGGGCCGCTCGGGGACGCCGAGGGCGAGCCGGGAGCGGCCGGCGTCGCGGCGGTTCCGCAGCCGGCCAGGCCGGCACCCGCGACGCCCAGCGCCGCCAGCCCGAAGGTGCGCCGGCTCAGCCTGCGGCCCCATACCGAATCGTTGTGCCCCATCGTGTGCCCTTCGTCGTCGCAGATCGGTGCGGCACACACTAATCGGACTTAGGTAAGGCAACCCAAACTTTCTCGTACTGTAGGCGGGTGCCCGCGCCGACCGTCCCGCCAGCCGTCGCCGCGGCGTCCGCGCGAGTCAGGGGCACGACCGTGCCGGTCGCCACCGTGCTGCTCGCCGTCGTCGCCCTCGCCCTGGCCTGCCTGGCCAGCCTGGCGATCGGCGCCAACCCGCTCAGCCCCGGCCAGGTGTGGGCCGGCCTGCTCGGCCAGGAGCAGGAGGCGATGGACGTCGTCCGCGGCGGCCGGCTGCCACGCACCGTGCTGGGACTGATCGTCGGTTCCGCCCTCGGCGCCGCCGGTGCGGTGATGCAGTCGATCACCCGCAACCCGCTCGCCGACCCGCAGCTGCTCGGGGTCAACGGCGGCGCGGCGGCCGCGGTGGTCACCGCGATCAGCGTCTTCGGCATCACCGAGCCGGGCGGGTACATCTGGTTCGCGCTGGTCGGCGCGGCGTCCGCCGCCGTCGTGGTCTACCTGCTGGGCACCGGACGCCGCAGCGCGAGCAATCCGGTGCGGCTGCTGCTCGCCGGCGCCGCCGTCCAGGCGGTGCTGCAGTCCTACGTGGTGGCCACCGTGCTCGCCGATCCGACCGCCTACTACAGCTTCCGCTACTGGGACATCGGGGCGCTGACCGGGCGGGCGCTGGACGAGGTCGCGCCGGTGGTGTGGTTCCTGGCCGCCGGCCTGCTCGGCATGCTGCTCCTGGCCCGCCCGCTGAACGCGTTGTCGCTGGGGGAGGAGGCCGGCCGGGCGCTCGGCGCGAACGTGTTCGGCACCCGGGTCGCCGGCGCCCTGGTGATCGTCGCGCTGTGCGGATCGGCCACCGCGGCGGTCGGCCCGATCGCCTTCGTCGGCCTCGCCGTTCCCCATCTGGCCCGGCTCACAGTGGGCGTCGATCACCGCTCGCTGCTGCCGGCGTCCGCCCTGCTCGGTGCGCTGCTGCTGATCGTCGCGGACGTGGTGGGGCGGGTGATCGCCTGGCCGCAGGAGATCGGGGTCGGCATCATCACCGCGATCGTCGGCGCCCCGGTGCTGATCTGGCTGGTCCGGGCGCGCAAGGTGGGACGGCTGTGACGGCCCCGCCCGATCTCGACCGACGCGCCGGCCTCCCGGAGCCGGCGAGCCTCCGGCTGGGGCCGTGGCGGGTGCTGGCCTCGGTCCGCGGCGCGGTCGTCACGGCGACGCTGCTCGGCTGCGCCATGCTGATCGTCTTCGCCACCCTCGGCAGCGGGCCGTTGCCGGTGTCGCCGGTCGAAGTGATCGACACCCTCCTGCGCCGCACCGACGAGTTCGACTTCGTGGTGCTGGACATCGGGCTGCCCCGGGCCTGTGTCGCGCTGCTGGTGGGGGCCGGCCTCGGCGCCGCCGGCGCGCTGCTGCAGGCGCTCACCCGCAACCCGCTGGGCAGCCCGGACGTGATCGGGTTCGACTCGGGCGCCGCCGCCGGCGCCCTCGTCGCCCTGCTGGTGATCGGCGTGGGCGAGCGGGTCGAGACGGCGGTCTTCGCCATCGCCGGCGGTGCCGTCGCCGCCCTGCTGGTGTTCCTGCTGTCCTCGGGCACTCGCGACACCGGTTACCGGATCATCCTGATCGGCATCGGGCTCGGCGCCCTGCTCGACTCGGTCTCGGCCTACCTGCTGACTCGCAGCTCGGTCCGGGAGTCGATGAACGCGACCCGCTGGCTGGTCGGCAGCCTGAACAGCAGCGAGTGGGGTGACGTGGCGGTGGCCGGCCTCGGGCTGCTGGTGCTGCTGCCGGCCGCCGCCGCCCTCGGCCGGCAGCTGCGGGTGGTGCTGCTGGGACCCGAGGCGGCCTCCGCGCTCGGCGTCCGGCTGGGCCCGGTGACCGGCGCCACCCTCGCGGTGTCGGTGGGACTGTCGGCGGTGGCGGTGCTGGCCGCCGGGCCGATCTCGTTCGTGGCCCTGGCCGCGCCGCAGCTGGCCGGACGCCTGGTCGGGCTGCGCCGGGTGCCCGCCGTGTTGGCCTCCGCGGCGATGGGTGCGACGCTGTTGGCCGCCGCCGATCTGATCGGCTCCCGGGCGTTCGGCGAGACGGACCTGCCGGTCGGCGTGGTCACCGGCGGGGTGGGTGGGGTGTACCTGGCGTGGCTGTTGGCGCGGGAATGGCGAAGGAGGACGTGATGGGTGGCGGGACGTCCCGTTTGGTCGCCGAACGGCTGGAGCTGCGCTACGACGACCGGGTGGTGGTGGCCGGTCTCGACCTGGCCGTCCCGGACGGCCGGTTCAGCGTGATCGTCGGGCCGAACGCCTGCGGCAAGTCCACCCTGCTGCGGGCGCTGGCCCGGATCCTGCGACCGCACGCCGGCCGGGTGCTGCTGGACGGCCGCGCCATCCACGCCACGCCGGCGAAGGCGGTGGCGCGGACGCTGGGCATGCTGCCCCAGTCCGCGGTCGCGCCGGAGACGATCACCGTGCTCGACCTGGTCGGGCGCGGCCGGTTCCCGCACCAGAGCCTGCTGCGGCAGTGGTCGGACGCCGATCAGGCCGCGGTCGAGCAGGCGATGGCCGCGGCCGGGGTGACCGAGCTGGCGGAGCGTCCGGTGGACGAGCTGTCCGGCGGCCAGCGGCAGCGCGCCTGGCTGGCGATGGTGCTCGCCCAGCAGACCGACCTGCTGCTGCTCGACGAGCCGACCACCTTCCTCGACATCACCCATCAGCTCGACGTCCTGGACCTGTGCGCCGACCTGCGCGACGACGGGTACACCGTCGTCGCCGTGCTGCACGACCTGAATCACGCCTGCCGCTACGCCGATCACCTGATCGCGATGGTGGACGGCCGGATCGTGGCGTCCGGGGCACCGGAGGAGGTGGTCACCCCCGAGCTGGTCGCCGAGGTGTTCGGACTGACCTGCACGGTGATCCCCGACCCGGCCACCGGCACCCCGATGGTGGTGCCGGCCGCCCGGTCGCGGCGTGCCGCGCACTGATGCCCGACGCGTCGGGGCTCAGGCCAGCGCGGCGTGGTTCGCGCCGTGCCGTTCGTCGCCGGTGAGCGCCACCAGCATCCTCCGGACGCCGGCCGCCTCCTCGTGCCGGCTCTGCCGCTCGAGCACGCGGGCCAGCAGCAGGGTGACGTACTCGTTGGTCGGATCGGCGGCCAGGATCGTCCGGGCCTGCTCCTCGGCGGGCTTCAGCGAGGCCCGCAGGTAGTGGGCGCGGGCCAGGTACTCGCGGGCGTTGGTGTTGCCCGGCTCGGCCTCGAGCAGCCGGGTCAGCCGCTCGATCGCACCGGCGTAGTCGCGGGTGTTGAAGGCGAGCACGGCCGCCTCCCAGTCGTAGATGGTGGTCATCGATCTCACTCCTTCCAGCCCAGGTCGCGGGCCACCGCGACCAGGTTCTCGAACAGGTGGGCGTTGTAGTCGACGCCCAGCATCGACGGCAGCGCGAACAGCACGTAGTCGGCCTCCTGCACCGCCTCGTCGGCCAGCAGCCGGGCGGCCACCCGGTCGGGGCTGCCGGCGATGGTGGGACCGGAGCGCGCGGTGGTGCCGTCCAGGAACCCGACCCCGTCGCCGGTGCCACCCTCCAGCCCGAAGTACTGCCGGTCCTCGGCGGTGCTGATCGGGAAGACGCTCCGGGTGACGGCCGCTTGACCGCCGGCGGTGTGCCCGGCGGAGGCGAACGCCGTCCGGTAGTCGCGGACCTGGTCGGCCTGCTGGAGGTGGAACGGACGCCCGTCGTCGGCCAGCAGCAGGGTGGAGGACAGCAGGTTGTAGCCCTCCTCGCCCGCCCATACCCCGGTGGCGTGGCTGCCGGCGCCCCACCAGATCCGCTCGCTGAGCCCGGGGGAGAGCGGCTCGATCGGTAGGTCGGGCCCGCCTCCGGCGTCCAGCGCCCGGTGTGAGCGGGCCACCGGCTGCCCGGCGATGGCACGCCGGAACAGGTCGGCCCGCGCCCGGGTGACGCCCGCCCAGTCCTCACCCTCGGCCAGCCGGTAGCCGAAGGCCGCCTGGCCGTCGGCTGCTGGTTCGGGCGATCCGCGGCTGATCCCGAGCTGCAGGCGTCCGGCGCCGATCAGGTCGGTCGCCGCAGCCTCCTCCGCCAGGTACAGCGGATTCTCGTAGCGCAGGTCGACCACCCCGGTGCCGACGTCGATGCGGGAGGTGCGGGCGGCCATCGCCGCCAGCAGCGGGAACGGCGCGGCCAGGCTGTGGTCGAAGTGGTGGACCCGCAGCCAGGCGCCGTCCATGCCGGCCGCCTCGGCGGCGACCGCCAGCTCGACGTGGTCGCGCAGCGCCTCGCCGGCGCTGCGGACCCGGGAGCCGGGGACGTCACGGTGGTGCCCGAAGGACAGGAAGCCGATCTTCTTGGTCACGTTGCTCACCCTCTGTCGCGTGCTACGGTCACTATCAACAACATAGTTGCTCGGATATTCCGAGGGGATCATGGACGACTGCGAAGCCATCGAGGCCGCACTGGAGGTGTTCGGCCGGGCCTGGGCGGCGCCCGTGCTGCACGCGCTGCTGAACGGCGCCGACCGGTTCTCGGAGGTCCGCCGCCGGGTCGGCGGGGTGACCGACGCGGTGTTGTCCACCCGGCTCCGGGAGCTGTGCGAGGCCGGACTGGTCAGCCGGCTGGTGGAGGAGGGCCCGCCGGTCGTGGTGCGCTACCGGGTCACCGCGACCGGGCGGGACGCCGAACCGGTGCTGACGGCCTTGGCCGCGTTCGGTCGGCGCCGGCTTGGATCGAATCCCGGCTGAAACTCACCCGTTGATGAATACGGATTGGCACACTCGATGTTCTGCTGCAACGATTCAGCAGGCCTTGTTTGCGCATCGAGTGTGCCAATCCGTATTCATCGATCGATGAAATCAGGCGGGGCGAACTCGACCGGGCCATAGCGGGCGTGGGCGGAGCCGGAGCGAAACGCCCAGTACCGCTCGCCGTAGGACCAGTGCCACCACTCGGTGGGGTAGTTGACCAGCCCGGCCCGGCTGAGCGCGCCGACCAGCAGGGCTCGGTTCGCCGCAGCCTCGCGGGGGACGGCGGCCGCGGTGAAGCAGGCGCCGGAGCTCTGCTCGGGTGTGGCGTCCAGCGGTGAGCCGAGGTCGAGCTCCACCCCGTCCGCGTCGCACAGCGTCAGGTCGACCGCACCCCCGGTGCAGTGCGGCGCGACGTCCGGCGGCGCCACCCAGCGGCTGGCCAGCTGGTACAGCCGCCGTTCGGTCAGGCCCGGGTAGTGCGCCAGCAGGTCGGCGCGGTAGCCGTCCCAGTAGC
>JBGALC010000004.1:0-104008 GCA_044224095.1 Micropruina sp.
CCGGACAGCTGCCACTGGGCGATCACCACCGCGGCGTCGTCGCCGAGGAACCGCTGCGACACCTTGCTGATGGTCAGCTTGGCGTCGGCGAAGGCGTTCTGGAAGCCGAACTCCTGCGCCTTGACGATGGAGTGCCGACCGGTCCACCACAGGCCGACAACGTTGACGAAATCGGCGTCGGCGACGAACAGCTCGCCGATCGCCCGGGCGTCCTTGGCGTCCCAGGCGCGCGCGTAGGCGCGGATCAGGTCGGTCGGCTCGGTGAGTGGTTCGGACGCCGGGGACCGCTCGGGGAACGGCAGATGGGTGAGCTCCGCCGCGCGCTTGAGCAGCTTCTTCAGCTTGGCCACTGGACTCCTTCGGTGTGGTCAGGAGGGTCAAGCGTCGCGGCTCGCGGGCCACCCGGTCAAGGATGCGGTGGGGACCGGCCCTCAGACCATCATCGGGCGCTCGGTGGGCAGGATGGGCTTGGGCAGCCGGGAGCTGCCCTGCAGGTAGGCGTCGACGCCGTTGGCGCAGGAGCGGCCCTCGGCGATCGCCCAGACGATCAGCGACTGTCCGCGCCCGGCGTCGCCGGCCACGAACACGCCCGGCACCGAGGTGGCGTAGTTCTCGTCCCGGGCGACGTTGCCGCGCGGGTCGAGGTCGACCCCCAGCTGCTCCACCAGGCCCGGCTTCTCGGGTCCGACGAAGCCCATCGCCAGCAGCACCAGGTCGGCGGGCAGCTCGCGCTCGGTGCCCGGCACCGGCTCGAACCGGCCGTTGCTGAACGCCACCTCCGACAGCCGCAGCGTCGTCACGTTGCCGTCGGCGTCGCCGACGAACTCGCTGGTCGACACGGAGTAGACCCGCTCGCCGTCCTCCTCGTGGGCCGAGGAGACCCGGAAGATCATCGGGTAGGTGGGCCAGGGCTGGCTCGCCGGCCGCTGCTCGGGCGGCATCGGCAGGATCTCCAGCTGGGTCACCGACGCCGCGTTCTGCCGGATCGAGGTGCCCAGGCAGTCGGCGCCGGTGTCGCCGCCGCCGATGATCACCACGTGCTTGCCGGTCGCGGTGATCTGGCCCGGCACCTCCTGGCCGAGCGCGGCCCGGTTGGCCTGCGGCAGGAACTCCATCGCCTGATGGATGCCGTTCAGCTCCCGTCCGGGCACCGGCAGGTCGCGCGCCACCGTCGAGCCGATCGCCAGCACCACGGCGTCGAACCGGGACAGCAGCTGCTCACCGGTCAGGTCGCCCTCGGAGCCGATCCGGCGTCCGGTCTTGAACACCGTGCCCTCCAGCCGCATCTGCCGCAGCCGGCGGTCCAGGACGGCCTTCTCCATCTTGAACTCGGGGATGCCGTAGCGGAGCAGGCCGCCGATGGCGTCCGCCCGCTCGTAGACGACCACCGTGTGGCCGGCCCGGGTGAGCTGCTGGGCGGCGGCCAGCCCGGCCGGGCCGGAACCGATCACCGCCACCGTCTTGCCGGTGTGCCACTCGGGGGTGACCGCCGTCACCCGGCGATCGCTCCAGGCCCGGTCGATGATCGCCACCTCGACGTTCTTGATGGTCACCGGGTCGCGGTTGATGCCGACCACGCACGCGGTCTCACACGGTGCCGGGCAGAGCCGTCCGGTGAACTCGGGGAAGTTGTTGGTGGCGTGCAGCCGGTCGGTCGCGCCGCGCCAGTCGTCGCGCCAGACCAGGTCGTTCCACTCCGGGATCAGGTTGCCCAGCGGACAGCCCTGGTGACAGAACGGGATGCCGCAGTCCATGCAGCGGCCGGCCTGCTTGGTGATGATCGGCAGCACCGCCTTGCCGGGCGACTCCGGGTACACCTCGTTCCAGTCGTGCACCCGCTCGACCACCGGACGCCGTTCCGCGACCTCCCGCGGGGTGGTCATGAAACCTCTGGGGTCAGCCATGCGCGGCCTCCATCATCATCGCGGTGGTTGCCTCTTCGTCCAGTCCGGCCTGCTCGGCCTCGGCCCGGGCGGCCAGCACCCGGGCGTAGTCGCGCGGCATCACGGTGGTGAACCTGCCGGTGAGGTCGTCCAGCGCCAGCAGTCGTTCGGCGACCGCCGAGCCGGTCTCCTCGGCCTGCTTGACCAGCAGCTGCCGGATCCGGGCCAGGTCGGCCTCGGTCGGCGGCAGCGGGTCGACCATCTCGGTGTTCAGCCGGTCGGTGTTCAGGTCGAGCACGTAGGCGACGCCCCCGGACATGCCGGCCGCGAAGTTGCGTCCGGTGCCGCCCAGCACGAGCGCCTCACCGCCGGTCATGTACTCGCAGCCGTGGTCGCCGACACCCTCGACGACGGCGGTCGCGCCCGAGTTGCGGACGCAGAACCGCTCGCCGACCTTGCCGCGGATGAACAGCTCACCCGCGGTGGCGCCGTAGCCGATCACGTTGCCGGCGATGATGTGCTCCTCGGCCACGAAGGCGGCGTCGTCGGAGGGCCGGACGATCAGCCGGCCGCCGGACAGGCCCTTGCCGAAGTAGTCGTTGGTGTCACCGACCAGCCGCAGGGTCACGCCGGCCGGCAGGAACGCACCGAAGCTCTGCCCGGCGGTGCCGCGCAGGGTCAGGTCGATGGTGTTCTCGGGCAGGCCCCTGCCGCGGGTGGCCTTGGTCACCTCGTGGCCCAGGATGGTGCCGACCGTGCGGTCGACGTTGCGCACCGCCAGGTCGGCCCGGACCAGCTCGCCACGGGTCAGCGCCGGCTGGGCCAGTTCGATCAGCCTCATGTCGAGCTTGGTGTCCAGGCCGTGGTCCTGCACGGTGATCCGGTGCAGCGGGCCGTCGGTGTCGACCCAGTGCAGGATCGGCTCCAGGTCGAGGCCCTGCGCCTTCCAGTGCTCGACCGCCCTGCGGGCCTGCAGCACCTCGACGTGGCCGACCGCTTCCTCGATCGAGCGGAAGCCAAGCGAGGCCAGGAGCTCGCGCACCTCCTCGGCGATGAACTCGAAGAAGTTGACCACGAACTCGGGCTTGCCGTTGAACTTGGCGCGCAGCTCCGGGTTCTGGGTGGCGACGCCGACCGGGCAGGTGTCCAGGTGGCAGACCCGCATCATCACGCAGCCCGAGACCACCAGGGGCGCGGTCGCGAAGCCGAACTCCTCGGCGCCGAGCAGCGCACCGATCACCACGTCGCGGCCGGTCTTGAGCTGGCCGTCCACCTGGACCACGATCCGGTCGCGCAGGCCGTTGATCAGCAGGGTCTGCTGGGTCTCGGCCAGGCCCAGCTCCCAGGGCCCGCCGGCGTGCTTGAGCGAGGTGAGCGGCGCCGCGCCGGTGCCGCCGTCATGGCCGGAGATCAGCACCACGTCGGCCTTGGCCTTGGAGACACCGGCGGCGACCGTGCCGACGCCGACCTCGGCGACCAGCTTGACGTGCACCCGGGCCGACGGGTTGGCGCACTTCAGGTCGTGGATCAGCTGCTTGAGGTCCTCGATCGAGTAGATGTCGTGGTGCGGCGGCGGGCTGATCAGGCCGACGCCGGGCGTCGAGTGCCGCGTCCTCGCCACCCACGGGTAGACCTTCTGGCCGGGCAGCTGGCCGCCCTCGCCGGGCTTCGCGCCCTGGGCCATCTTGATCTGGATGTCGGTGGAGTTGGTCAGATAGTCCGAGGTCACCCCGAACCGGCCGGACGCCACCTGCTTGATCGCCGAGCGCCGCTCCGGGTCGTACAGCCGGTCGACGTCCTCGCCGCCCTCGCCGGTGTTCGACTTGGCGCCGATCCGGTTCATCGCGATCGCCAGGGTCTCGTGTGCCTCGCGCGAGATCGAGCCGTAGGACATCGCACCGGTGGAGAACCGCTTCACGATCTCGCTGACCGGCTCGACGGCGTCGATCGGCACCGGCTTGCGGTCGGACGCGAACTCGAGCAGGCCGCGCAGCGTCATCAGCCGCTCGGACTGGTCGTTCACCCGCTCGGTGTAGGCCTTGAAGATGTCGTAGCGCTTCGACCGGGTGGCGTGCTGCAGCCGGAAGACGGTCTCCGGGTCGAACAGGTGCGGTTCGCCCTCGCGGCGCCACTGGTACTCGCCGCCCACGTTCAGGGTGCGGTGCGGCAGGGTGATCCGGTCCGGCGGGTAGGCCAGGGCGTGCCGGGCCGCGATGCCTTCGGCGATCTCCTCCAGCCCGATCCCCTCCACCCGGCTCGGCGTGCCGGTGAAGTAGGCGTCGACGAACTCGGAGTTCAGCCCGAGCGCCTCGAAGATCTGCGCGCCGGTGTAGGAGGCGATGGTGGAGACGCCCATCTTCGACATCACCTTCAGCACGCCCTTGCCGAGCGCCTTGCGGACGTTCGCCACCGCCTTGTCGGGATCGACCTTCACCAGCCACTCGCGGCGGGCCAGGTCCTCGGCCGACTCGAAGGCCAGATACGGGTTCACCGCGGCCGCGCCGTAGCCGATCAGCAGCGCCAGGTGATGCACCTCGCGGACGTCGCCGGCCTCGACGATCAGCCCGACGTGGCTGCGCTTCTTCGCCCGCACCAGGTGGTGGTGCACGGCGGCGGTGAGCAGCAGCGACGGGATCGGCGCCAGGTCGGCGTTGGAGTGCCGGTCGGACAGCACGATCGTCCGGCAGCCCCGGTCGATGGACGCGGTCACCTCGCGGCACAGCTCGTCGAGCTTCAGCTTCAGCCCGAGCGCACCCTCCTCGACCGGGTAGAGACCGCGGACCACGTGGGTGGCGTAGGCGGGGTTGGAGCCGTCCCGGTTGATCCGGACCAGCTTGGCCAGCTGGTCGGAGTCGAGCACCGGATAGCCGATCACGATGTGCTTGCAGGAGTCCGGACCGGGCTCCAGGAGGTTGCCTTCGGGGCCGAACGTCGAACTCAGCGAGGTGACCAGCTCCTCGCGGATGGCGTCCAACGGCGGGTTGGTGACCTGTGCGAACAGCTGGGCGAAGTAGTCGAAGAGCAGCCGGGGACGATCGGACAGCACCGCCACCGGGGTGTCGGTGCCCATCGAGCCGATCGGCTCGGCGCCGGCGTTCGCCATCGGGGCCAGGATCAGCTTCAGCTCCTCGTGGGTGTAGCCGAAGACCTGCTGGCGGCGGAGCACCGAGGCGGCGCTGTGCACCACGTGCTGCCGTTCGGGCAGGTCGTCGAGGTTCACCCGGCCCGCGTCGAGCCACTCGCCGTAGGGCTGCTCGGCGGCCAGCGACGACTTGATCTCGTCGTCGTCGATCAGCCGGTGCTCGGCCAGGTCGACCAGCAGCATCCGGCCGGGCTGCAGCCGGCCCTTGGCGATCACCCTGCTCTGCGGGATGTCGATCACGCCGGCCTCGGAGGCGAAGACGACCAGGCCGTCGTCGGAGACCCAGTAGCGGCCCGGGCGCAGGCCGTTGCGGTCCAGGGTGGCGCCGATCAGCGTGCCGTCGGTGAAGCAGACGGCGGCGGGGCCGTCCCAGGGCTCCATCAGCGAGGAATGGAAGGAGTAGAACGCCCGGCGCGCCGGGTCCATCTCGGTGTTGTTCTCCCAGGGCTCCGGGATCATCATCATCACCGCGTGCGGCAGCGACCGTCCGCCCAGGTGCAGCAGCTCGAGCACCTCGTCGAAGGACGCCGAGTCGGAGCCGCCGGGGGTGCAGATCGGGAACAGCCGCTCCAGGTCGCCGGGGATCTTGTCGGAGGCCAGCAGCGCCTCGCGGGCCCGCATCCAGTTCCGGTTGCCCTTGACGGTGTTGATCTCTCCGTTGTGGGCGATCAGCCGGTAGGGGTGGCTGAGCTCCCAGGCCGGGAAGGTGTTGGTGGAGAACCGGGAGTGCACCAGGGCCAGCGCCGAGGCGATCCGCTCGTCGGTGAGGTCGGCGAACACCTCGGCCAGCTGCTGGGTGGTCAGCATGCCCTTGTAGACGGTGGTGCGGGCGGACAGCGAGGCGAAGTACACCCCGGCCTCGTTGCGGGCGCGCTGCCGCAGCGGGTAGGCCAGCCGGTCCAGGTCGATCCCGGTCTCACCGCCGGGCGAGGACAGGAACAGCTGCTCGAAGACCGGCATCGCCTCGCGCGAGATGGGGCTGAGCGTGGAGTCGTCGGTGGGCACCGTGCGCCAGCCCAGGACGTCCAGCCCCTCCTCGATGGCGATGTACTCGATGGTGCGCTTGGAGCCGGCCCGCTTCACCGGCGAGGTGGGCAGGAAGGCCATGCCCATGGCGTAGCCGCCCGCCTCCGGCAGGTCGAAGTCGACGACGGCGCGCAGGAACGCGTCCGGCACCTGCAGCAGCATGCCGGCGCCGTCGCCGGCGGCGGCGTCGGCACCGGTGGCGCCGCGGTGGTCGAGGTTCTCGAGGGCGGTCAGGCCCTTGGCGACGATGTCGTGGCTGGCCTCGCCGCTCAGCTGGGCGACGAAGGCGACGCCGCAGGCGTCATGCTCGAACGCGGGATCGTACAGGCCCTGGGCGGGTCGCGCGGGCATCGGCGTTCCAGTCATGGGCGTTCTCCTCATCTTCCGGGGCGAAGCTCGGGCTGCCGAAGGGCACGCCATGACGTCCGCCCATCCGGCGTCGACGCTGTACGCGGTGCGCAGCTTACAAAGCATATGTTTCGGCGCGTGATGACTGCTTGCATCATGGACGCGCCGGAACCAAGGCCGCGACCCTCGACTCCGCCGGGTCCTCACCCTAGCCTGAGCCCATGACAGCCGCAGAATGGCAGTCGGTCACGGAGGTCAACGAGGGCTCCTTCAGCGTGGACCTCCCGGCCGGATGGAAGCACGACGTCCGCATGCTGCGGTTCGGAACGGAGCAACGCCGGATCGTGCAGGCGACGGCGCCGGACGGATCGGCGCAGCTGTTCGGCCACGACCCCGAACTGCCCAGCTATTTCGAGCCGAGTTCCGGCATGTTCGTCACTCCCCCGCTGCAACAGCTGGCGCCCTACGTCAACGCCGAGCGCTACCTGGCCGACTACCTCCGGGTGCGCTTCGGTGGGCTGCCGGGGTTTCGCCTGGACGGCGTCCGCACCGAACCCGAACTCGCCGCCGAGGCCATCCGTCGCGGCGCCGAGCAGGGTATCAACGCGCTGGTCACCGCGGTGTCGGCGCGGTTCGAATGCCAACAGTTCCAGGGTCTGCTGATCTGTTCGACGCTCTCGATGGGGGTGGTCTGGATCCCCGATGTGGCCGGGGTGCTGTGCACCGCCGGTGAGGTGGAGCAGTACCGGGAGCTGCTCCTGCGGGTGTGCACCTCGGAGCGCACCAACCCGCAGTGGCGGGCCGTGCAGAACCAGCAGTTCGCCAACACCATGGCCCTCAACCGTCAGCAGGAGGCGGCCTGGATGAACCTCAGCCAGAGCCTGCACGCGCAGCGGATGGGTGACATCGCCGCCGCCGGGGCGGCGAACACCCAGATCCACAACGAGCGGATGCGCACCGCCGACGCCGCGCACGCGTCCTTCCTGGACCGGCTCAATCAGCCGATGGCCACCGGCGCCGCCGAGCCGTCCGGGCTCGACCCGCAGCACTCCTGGATGAACATGATGCGCGAGGAGGAAACGGTCCGGACGGGCTCCGGCGACGACGTCCAGGTCGACGCCGGAGCCGATCGCTACTTCGTCGACGAGCGCAACCGGCGCTGGGTGGGGGCGTCCGGATCGGCGGACGCCAACGACTTCCGGGCCGCCGGGTTGAACCCCGACGACTTCCAGGAGGGCCAGATCCGCCGCTGAGGCGGGAGTCGGGGGCCTCAGCGGGCGGGTGGATCGCCGTCCTCGATGGGCGGCACCCGGGCGGGCTCGGTCTCCGGGCTGGGGCCGGCCGGGTCGGCGGCCTCCGGCTCGAGGCCGTCCCGCTCGGCGCCGTCCGGCTCACCCGTGGCGTCGGAGCCCGTCGCCGCCCCGTCCGCCGAATCCGCTGGCGCCGCCAGGGCGACGCCCGGCTCGCGTCCGGGACGGTTCCTGACCAGCCAGAGCAGCAGGCCGACGCCGGCCAGGCAGATGAGCGCGGCGACGGCCTGGTTGAACCGGATCGGCCCGAAGGTGTCGTAGGAGAAGTCCAGCCGGATGCCCTCGGTGAAGAACCGGCCGAAGCCGTAGAGCGCGACATAGAGGGCGAACACCTTGCCCCGGCCCAGCCGGAAGCGGCGGTCGGCCAGGATCAGGGTGAACGCGACCAGCAGGTTCCACAGCGACTCGTAGGCGAAGGTCGGGTGGAAGGTCGCGTACTGCTCGTAGCCGGGCACCCGGTGCGCCGGGTCGATCTCCAGCCCCCAGGGCAGGTCGGTGGGCAACCCGTACAGCTCCTGGTTGAACCAGTTGCCGAACCGGCCCAACGCCTGGCCGACGGCGATCCCCGGTGCCAGCGAGTCGGCCAGCGAGCCGAACCGGACGCCGTAGCGGCGGCACATCAGCCAGGCGGCCAGCGCTCCGCCCCCGATCGCGCCGTAGATGGCGATGCCGCCCTCCCAGATCCGCAGCGCGCTCCACGGGTCGATGCCGGGCGCGAAGTAGTCGCCCAGGTGGGTCAGGACGTGGTAGATCCGGGCGCCGACGATGCCGACCGGGATGGCGACGAGCACGATGGTCTCGAACTGCTCGGGCGAGCCGCCGCGGGCCTGCCAGCGTCGGCTGCCGATCATCCAGGCGCCGACCATGCCGGCGATCAGGCACAGCGCGTAGATGTGCAGGAAGAACGGACCGATCTGCCAGCCGCTGACCGGCGGCGACGGAATGGACAACAGCACCCGCCCATCCTGCCCCATCGCCGGCGCCGCCAGGCGTCCGGGCGGCCCGGTGGACCCGGACCCCGGCGGCTCAGCCGGTGCGCTCCAGCAGGATCAGGGTGACCTCGTAGCCGTCCTCGACGGTCGTCGTGCGGGTGGGCCGGAAGCCGAGCCGGTCGAACGCCCGCAGGGTCTGCTCGACCCGGATGCCCTTGTCGGCGAACACCCACACCCGGTTCACCGCGGCCAGCCGCTCACCGATGCTGCGCACCGGGCGGGACGGCTGCTTCAGCGTCTCGCCACGCCAGGCCTGGCCCCGATCGGCACCCACGTCGTCGAGTGCCGCGACGGCCTCCGGGAACGACCAGGGCAGCGCGTGCCGGTCGTAGCGGACGATGTACAGCCCGTCGCCGGGGCGGCCGGCCTCGGCCAGGACCGCGACGGCCGCCGCCGCGGTGGACTTGGCCTGCGGACCCCGGGACTGGATCAGCGCGGGGACGCAGGCGAGCGTCAGCAGCAACCCCGCGATCAGCCGCAGCCGGCCCAGCCGGCTCGCCACCAGGCCGAGCAGCAGGGCGAGGGTCGGCACCGAGAACGTCACGTAGCGCGGGTGGTAGACCGCCGCGAACACCCCGGCCGTGCCGAGCACCGCGCTCGGCACCAGCAGCCAGCCGAGGACGCAGGCGAGCGGACCCCGCAGGGCGCGTTCCCGCAGCAGCCGGCCCGCGTAGCCCAGGGCCAGCACCGACAGGGCCACGCCCAGCCAGGCCGCCCAGCCGACCTGCCCCCAGAAGGCGTCCGCGACCAGCTGCTCGGCGCCGTAGTGGTAGTCGGCCAGCCAGGAGACCTGGTCTCCCTGACCCGCGACCCTCACCACCAGCGGCACCGACAGGGCCGCGGCGCCCAGGGTGGCCAGCAGCGCCCGGAGCCGGGCGGGTGCGGGCAGCCAGATCAGGGCCAGGCCGACACCGGCGAAGGCGAGCGCGGAGTAGACGAACACGTAGATGCCGGCGGCGGCGAGCAGCGCGTAGCAGACCCACCACAGACGCTGCCGGCGGACCGCGATCCAGAACGCCAGCATCGCCGCGGTGACCAGTGCCGCCGACAGCGCATACGAGCGCGCCTCGCCGGCCGCCCAGGTGAGGGGCGGCAGCAGCGCGTAGCACAGCCCCGACCAGGGCGCCGCGGCGGCGCCGAACAGCTCGGCGGCCAGCAGCGTGATCAGGCCGGCGCCGACGGCCACCGCGAGCACGGACAGCATCCGCAGGCTCAGGATCGACTCGCCGAACCCGTGCTGCCAGAGCCGGACGATCAGGTAGTAGACGCCGTGCACGGCGTCGATGTGGTCGAGCATCGACCACAGCTGCGGAAGGGTGCGCTGATTCGCCATGTGGGTGGCCGCCTCGTCGCGCCACGCCCGCGGGACATCCACCGCGATCGCGTTGACCAGGAGGGCCAGGCCGGCCACCATTCCGGCCAGGCGGACGACCTCGCGGCTCAGCCCGCGGACCGGATCGCCGGCCGCGGGCTGCCGGCGCTCGGTCGGGGGTGCTTGGCCTGCGGTCACCCTTGGGACCCTAACCCGGCGATGCCGCGCTCGGACGCATCGCCACGGCCTCGGACGACGCGGTCGCCCTAGCGCTGGGAGGCGGCAAAGCGTTCGAAGTCGTCCTTGAAGGTGCCGATGGCGGTGCCCTGGGTCCAGACCAGGCGACCCCTGCGGGCGGAGTCGAAGCCGATCACCTGGGTGGAGTGGGTGACCTCGTAGCCCCCGTCGGCGGTCCTGGTGGTGCCCTCGATCACCACGCCCATGGTGGCGGCGACCTTCTTGATCTCGTCGAGGGAGGCCGTCAGCCCGAGGAAGGTCGGGTCGAACCGGGCCAGGTAGGCCTTCAGCACCTCGGGGGTGTCGCGGGCCGGGTCGGTGGTGACCAGCAGCACCTGGATCTTGCCGCGGGCCTCCGGGCTGACCCGGTTGAGCGCGCTGGCCAGGTCGGACAGGGTGGTCTTGCAGATGTCGGGGCAGTTCGTGTAGCCGAAGAACACCACCACGACCGGCTTGTCACTGCCGGTGCGCAGCGCGAACTTCTGCCCGGTCGAATCGGTGAGGGTGACCGCCGGCATCGTGTACGGCTCGGTCAGCTCGGCGCCGCCGTAGGTCCTGGCGGTCGCGCTGCCCACCGGTCGGATGTCCGCGGCCGGCCCGCCGCACGCCGCCAGGATGACCGCGGCCAGGGCGATCACGGCGAGCCGGGCCAGCCGTCTCATCGCCGGACGCCGGCCGCCAGGTCGTCGAGCAGCGCGGTCAGGCCGCTCAGGTCGCCCGGAGTTCCGGCGTCCTCGGCGGCCAGCATCAGCTTGACGAACGCCGAGCCGACGATCGCCGCATCCGCGAAGCCGACGACGTCCGCGGCCTGATCGCCGTTGGAGATGCCGAGGCCCACCCCGACCAGGGTGTCGGGGGCGAGGGCCCGGATCCGGGCGACCAGCTCGGGCGCGGCGGAGGACGCCTGGGCGCGGGTGCCGGTGACGCCCATCACCGCGGTCGCGTACAGCCAGCCGCGGCAGGCCTTCGCGGTGGCGACGATCCGTTCGTCGGTCGAGGACGGCGATACCAGGAAGATCCGGTCCAGGCCGTGCGCGTCGGAGGCCGCGAACCAGTCCGACGCCTCGTCGGGCACCAGGTCGGGGGTGATCAGCCCCGCTCCCCCGGCGGCGGCCAGGTCGCGGGCGAAGGCGTCCACGCCGTACCGGTCGACCAGGTTCCAGTAGGTCATCACCACCGGGGTGGTGCCGGTGTCGGCGACCGTCTCGACGGCCGCGAAGACGTCCCTGGTCCGGACGCCGCGGGCCAGCGCCCGGGTGCCGGCCCGCTGGATCACCACCCCGTCCATCACCGGGTCGGAGTACGGCAGCCCGATCTCGATCAGGTCGGCGCCGGGGGCGTCGCCCTCGCCGCACAGGGCGCGCAGCACGTCCAGCGATCCGGGGACGTCGGGGTAGCCGACCGGGTAGTAGGCGACCAGCGCCCGGCGGCCCTGCTCGGCGGCGGCGGCGAAGGTCCGCCCGGAGATGCCTGCGCTCACTGCTCCCCTCCCACGCTGGCATCGGCCGAGCCGTCCAGCCCGAACCACCGGATCGCGGTGTCCACGTCCTTGTCGCCGCGACCGGACACGCAGACCACGATGATCGGCTGGGCGTCGGGGTACTTGGCGGCCACCCGCTTGCCCAGCCGGATCGTGCCGGCCAGGGCGTGTGCCGACTCGATCGCCGGCATGATGCCCTCGGTCCGGGTGAGCAGCTGGAGCGCCTCCATCGCCTCGGCGTCGGTGACCGGTTCGTAGACGGCACGCCCGGTCTTGGCCAGCCAGGAATGCTCCGGCCCGACCCCCGGGTAGTCGAGGCCGGCCGAGATCGAGTGCGACTCCAGGGTCTGGCCGTCCTCGTTCTGCAGGATGTAGGTGCGCATGCCGTGCAGCACGCCGACCGACCCGCCGTAGATCGCGGACGCGTGGCGTCCGGTCTCGACCCCGTCGCCGCCGGCCTCGAAGCCGTACAGCGCGACCGTGGGGTCGTCGATGAAGTCGGCGAACATGCCCATCGCGTTCGAGCCGCCGCCGACGCAGGCGGTGACGGCGTCGGGCAGGCGTCCGTAGCGCTCCAGCACCTGGGCCTTGGCCTCGGTGGAGATCACCCGCTGCAGCTCCCGGACCATCTTGGGGAACGGGTGCGGGCCGGCCACCGTGCCGATCAGGTAGTGGGTATCGTCGACGCTGGCGACCCAGTCGCGCATCGCGTCGTTCATCGCGTCCTTCAGCGTCTGGCTACCGGATTCGACGGCGATCACCTCGGCGCCGAGCAGCTGCATCCGGGCCACGTTGAGGGCCTGCCGGTCGGTGTCGACCTTGCCCATGTAGACCCGGCACTCCAGGCCCAGCAGGGCGGCGGCGGTCGCGGTGGCGACGCCGTGCTGCCCGGCGCCGGTCTCGGCGATCACCCGGGTCTTGCCCATCCGCTTGGTCAGCAGCGCCTGGCCCAGCACGTTGTTGATCTTGTGCGAGCCGGTGTGGTTCAGGTCCTCGCGCTTGAGCAGCACGATCGCGTTGCCGCAGTGCTTGGCGAACCGCTTCGCCTCGGTCAGCGGCGTGGGTCGTCCGGAATAGTTGCGGCGCAGGTCGTCCAACTCGCGCCAGAAGGTCTCGTCACCCATCGCCTTGTCGAACTCGGCCTCCAGTTGGGCGAGTGCGGCGTACAGCGCCTCGGGCACGTACTTGCCCCCGAAGATGTCGTAATGCCCCGCGGCATCGGGTAGCGACACGATCGATCCTGTTCTCATTTGGGTGCGGACGCCCCACTCTACGCAGGTGCCGGGACGGAATCGGGACCTCTCGACGCTCGACCCCGGCGATGCCCGGGGGCTCCTCACAGCGTCGCGTCGACCTCGTCGAGGAAGTCGCGCTGCGCCCGGGTCTCCGGCACCCGGACGCCGCGGGCGCGTCCGATGATCGCCCAGGCGTCCGCCGGCCGGACGCCCTCCAGCCGCAGCACCACCGCGGCCAGCAGCGAGGAGCGCCCGATCCCGGCGCGGCAGTGGATCGCGACCCCACCGCCGGCCAGCAGGTCGTCGCGGACGCCCCGGGCGACCCTCAGGGCGTCGGCGTGCCCGGGGACACCGAGGTCCGAGGTGGGCAGCCGGACGAACCGGATGCCCGCCCGGGCGGCCGCACCCGGCTCGTCCGCCAGTCCCAGCCACCCCGCCTCGTCCTCGCCGAGCAGGCTGACGACGGTGCCGACCCCGGCCTCGCCCAACGCCTCCAGCTCGTCCGGCAGCCGCTCGTCGCCGGACGGGGCGGCCATCGTCCACAGCCGGCCGGCGCCGGCGCGATCGATCAGGTAGAGCCTGGGCAGCCGCCGGGGGACGGTTCCTTTCCGGTTCAGGGGACGGTTCCATTTCGGTTCAGGGGACGGTTCCTTTCCGGTTCAGGGGACGGTTCCATTTCGGTTCAGGGGACGGTTCCGTTTCGGTTCAGGTCGGCCATGGGACGCGCTACCGGCCACCGCTCCCGGGTTCGGCAGCATCCGCGGCCCGGACGCGGCGCCATCCGCCCGCGCGGTTGTGGGCGATCACCGCGCGGAAGAGGTCGAGCAGCGCCGCCTCATCCAGTTCGTGATCGGCGTAGAGCTGGATCGTCCGCGCGGTGGCATTGCCGTGGCCCTGATTGATCAGGCCGGCCGGATCCGCCGCGATCGGGTCGTAGACGAAGACGTTCAGGTGGTCCTTCGTGCCCAGCAGGGCGCAGATGTTGCCGTCCAGCACGAAGTAGGGCAGCCGGGTGCGCTTGATGGTCTCCCGAACCTCCGGGTCGGCCAGGTGCACCAACCGCCGGACGCGTCCCGCCAGCTCGGCCTGCCAGTCCGGCAGGGTGGCCAGGTAGTCGTCCACCCTCGGATCGGTGTGCGGCATGGCGGGTCCCCTCGACGTGATCAGGTCAGTCTGCCCCACCCGAGTCCCCGGTGGCGGTGCGATCGACGACGCCGCGGGCATGACGAGCGAGGTCCCGGCGATCACGCCGGGACCTCGAACGCTGTGGGTGACCCGGCTCAGTCGGCGGCGTCGGCCCGCGCGAACTGCTCGGCGTACTGGGTCACGTCCAGCTTCTCGGCCTCCACCTGCCGGACGCCGTTGTACACGTCCGCGTCCAGCTCGGCACTGTCCCTGGCGACCAGCATGGCGACCATGGTGTCGCCGTTGACGTTGAGGAGGGTCCGGAAGATGCCGGCGAACCAGTCCACGGCGATCAGCAGCCCGACCGCCTCGAACGGCAGTCCCAGCGAAGTGGCCAGGAACATCGCCACCACCGGGAAGCCGCCCGGCACGGTGATGGTGCCCATGTTGAGCAGGATGGCGAGCACCATGCCCATCACGATCTGCCCGGCGTTCAGCTCCACGCCGCCGGACTGGGCCAGGAACATCACCACGATCATGTAGTTGAGCACCGCGCCGTAGGAGCCCATGGTGAGCCCGACCGAGAGGGTGAAGTTCGCCACTCGCTGGCTGACCCCGACCTTCTCGACGGTGTTCTTCAGCACGGTCGGGAAGGTGACCGCCGAGCTGGTCGTGGTGATCGCGATCAGGGTCTGCTCGTAGAGCTTGGACGGCAGCAGCAGCGGGCTGAGCCCGGTGCGCAGCCACACCACCAGCACGAACGCGGCCATCACGATCAGCACCCCGGCCAGGGTCGCGGCGAGGTACTTCAGGCCGGTGGTGACCACCGCGAAGCCGACGTCGCCGGCGAGGGCGGCCAGCAGGCAGAAGACGCCGACCGGCGCGATGTGCATCACGAACCGGATCATGATCAGCACCACCTGCTGGGCCTGGTCGAGCAGGTCGACCACCAGCCGGTTGCCGGTGCTGCTGACGTAGCTGTTCAGGGCGACGCCGAACAGCAGCGAGAAGACGATGATCGGCACCATCGCCGCCGACGACATGGCGGCGAACACGTTGGTCGAGACGAAGTTCAGAATGGTGGTCTGCCAGCCGGTGGCCTCACCGGCCTGCCCGGGCAGCGACGGGTCGACCCCGCCGCTGAAGGTGATCCCGGCACCGGGCTGGATCCAGCCGCCGAGCAGCCAGGCGACCAGGGCGGCGACCACGCTGAACCCGATCATCCAGCCGAACGTCCGCGCCGCCATCTTGCCGATTCCCGAGCCGGTCATCGAACCGGTCGCGACGATCACCGAGGTCATCACTAGCGGCACGATCGACATCTGGATCAGCCTGATGAAGAGGTCGCCGACGAACTTCAGGTTCGCCGCCCATTCGCCGGCGATCAGCCCGAAGACGATGCCGGCGATCGCGGCGCCGCCGATCTGTGCGGCGGGGTGCTTGAGCAACTTCACGGCGGCCTCCGATGCGCTGGGTCCTTCGGTAGGCAGGAGGCTATGCAGCAGTGACTAGGGCGCTGTGCCGGTTCTGTTTCGATCCGATTCCAGATGCCCGGCGGCCGCGACTCAGGAGCCGGCGGCGATGAAGTCGGCGACCGCGTGCCGCGGATCGCCGTGCTTGACCAGTGCCTCGCCGACCAGGACGACGTCGGCACCGGCGTCGGCGACCCGGCGGACGTCGGCGACCGACAGGATGCCCGACTCGGCCACCTTGACCACGTCGCCGGGGATCAGCCCGACCAGCCGCTCGAACTGGGCCAGGTCGACGTCCAGGGTCTGCAGGTTGCGATTGTTGACGCCGATCAGGGACGCGCCTGCGGCCACCGCCCGGCGGGTCTCCTCCGGAGTGTGCACCTCGACCAGCGCGGTCAGGCCCAGCGTCCTGGCCGTGGCCATCAGCGCCGCCAGCTGGTCGTCGCTGAGCGACGCCACGATCAGTAGGGCGAGGTCGGCGCCCGCGGCCCGCGCCTCCCAGAGCTGGTAGTCGGTGACGATGAAGTCCTTGCGCAGCAGCGGGCTGTCCACCGCGGCACGGACGGCCTCCAGATCGGCCAGCGACCCGCCGAACCGGCGTCGCTCGGTGAGCACCGAGATCGCGGAGGCGCCGCCCGCGGCGTACTGCGCGGCCAGCGCGGCGGGATCGGGGATGTCGGCCAGCGCACCCTTGCTGGGGCTGGCCCGCTTCACCTCCGCGATCACCGCCAGCGGCCCGGCCCGGAAGGCCGGCATCGGGTCGCGTGCCGCGTCCAGGGTCGCCACCACGGCGGCCAGCTCGTCGAGGCTGCGGCGCGCGCGGCGTTCGTCGAGATCCTCGCGGACGCCGGCGACGATCTCGTCCAGCACACCCATGGTCAGGCCTGGCCCAGCCCCATCTTGCTCATGATCCCGCCGACCACCGCGCCCAGCAGGATGATCGCCAGCGACACCCAGACCAGCACCCAGTTGGGACCGATCAGGAAGGCGACGGTGCCGAGCAGGAAGCCGACGCCGGACACGATGCTGCCGGTCCACGCCGCGGGCGTACGGCCGTGGTGATAGTGCTTGCCGTTGGTGGCCATGGTGCGCTCCTGCCGTGCTCGCTGAACTCGGGCCTATTCTGTCGGCTCCGCCTGCGGATCGCCACCCGCGCCACGCCCCTGCTCCAGGGTCGGATCCTCGCCGGCGTCCAGCGCCTTCCAGGCGTCCATCGCGGGGTCGGGGGTGGACGCCGCCCGCGTCGGCCGTGGCCCCGCGAGCTGCGCCAGCACGGCCCCCGCGGCGATCAGCACCATGCCGGCCAGATAGATCCAGCGCCACGGTGTCGCCACCAGGGTGAGGGCGTCGCCGAGGGTGCTGCCGGGCAGGCTGGGTGCCCCGGCCCCCGCGGCGACCACGATGCCGCCGACGGCGAGCACGGCCACGATGCCCAGCACGATGCGACGGGCCACCGGGCGCAGCCAGCCACCCAGGAACCCGCCCGCCGCGGCGGCGAGCACCAGGGCCAGGGCCGCTCCCCCGGTGGCCTGGCTGCCGCTCACCGTGGTGCGTTCCCCCGCCGCCCACCACGGCTGGGTGGCGCCCAGCAGGGCGGCCGCGCAACCGGCCCAGAGCAGCGCGTCGGCCAGCCGCCGCACGTCAGCCCCGATCGAGGCGGCGCAGCCGGTGTGCCTCCTCGATGGCGCGGACCACCGCGGCCGCCTTGTTGCGCACCTCGAGCTCCTCGTTGTGCGGAATCGAGTCGGCGACGATGCCCGCGCCGGCCTGGACGTGTGCGGTGCCGCCGGCCAGCACCGCCGTCCGGATGGCGATCGCCACGTCGGAGTTGCCGGCGAAGTCGAAGTAGCCGACACCGCCGCCGTACAGGCCGCGCCGGGACACCTCCAGCTCGTCGATGATCTCCATCGCCCGGACCTTCGGCGCTCCCGACAGCGTGCCGGCCGGGAAGCAGGAGAGGGTGACGTCGAGCGCGGTGCGGCCCGGCGACAACTCGCCGACCACGGCGGCCTCGAGGTGCATGATGTGGCTGTACCGCCGGACCTTCATGAACTCGACCACCTCGACCGACCCCGGACGGCACACCCGGCCCAGGTCGTTGCGGCCGAGATCGACCAGCATCAGATGCTCGGCGCGTTCCTTCGGGTCGGCCAGCAGGTCGGCCTCCATGGCGGCGTCCTCGGCGGCGGAGCCTCCGCGCGGCCGGGAGCCGGCGATCGGGTGGGTCTCGGCGCGCCCGTCGGTGACCGTGACCAGCGCCTCGGGGCTGGAGCCGACCACCGCCAGTCCGGGCAGCCGCAGCAGGTACAGGTACGGGCTGGGGTTGGTGCGGCGCAGGATGCGGTAGACGTCGAGCGGGTCGGCGTCGGTTGCGATGTCGAAGCGCTGGCTGGGCACGATCTGGAACGCCTCGCCGGCCTTGATCTCCTCCACCGCCGCCAGCACCGCCGCCTCGTACTCCTCGGGCGTCCGCTGCCGCCGGATCTCGGGGGCGGAGGCCTCCGGATCGACCACGGCCACCGCGGGGACCAGCGGCTCGGACAGTTGCGCCGCCATCGCCAGCACCCGGTCCCGGGCATCCGCCCAGGCGTCGTCGGCGCGTTCGTCGGAGTCGTCGAAGTTGAAGGCGTTGGCCAGCAGCCACACCTGGCCGGTGTGGTGGTCCAGGATGGCCATGTCGCTGACCATCATCATCACCAGTTCGGGCAGCCTCAGGTCGTCCGGGTTGCCGTCGGGCAGCACCTCCAGCCGCCGGACGACGTCGTAGGCCAGGTAGCCGACCATCCCGGAGGTGAGCGGCGGCAGCGCGTCGTCGGCCGGGGTGTGCAGGATCCGCAGCGTCTCGGCGAGCACCTGCAGCGGGTCGCCGCCGGTCGGCAGGCCGGCCAGCGGGCGTCCGGTCCACTGCGCCTCGCCGCCCGACTCGGTGAGCGTGGCGACCGCATGGACGCCGACGAACGACCAGCGCGACCACATGCCGTTGTCGGCCGACTCCAGCAGGAAGGTGTGCTCGCGGTCGCCGCACAGCCGGTGGTACAGGCCGACCGCGGTCAGGTCGTCGGCGAGCAGCCGGGTGTACACCGAGATCACCCGACGTTCGCGGGCCAGCTCGAGGAACTCGCCCAGGCCTGGCCTGATCGGCAGCTCGGTCATCGGCCCTCCTCGGCGCGCCGGGTCTCGCCGAGCAGTTCGCGGTCGGTGAAACAGCTCGCGGTGCCGGTGTGGCAGGCCGGGCCGACCTGGTCCACGAGCACCAGCAGCGTGTCGCCGTCGCAGTCCAGCGACACCTGCCTGACGTGCTGGGTGTTGCCCGAGGTCTCCCCCTTCACCCAGTACTCGCCGCGGCTGCGCGACCAGTAGGTGCCGCGCCGGGTCGCGAGGGTCCGGGCCAGCGCCTCGTCGTCCATCCAGGCCAGCATCAGCACCTCGCGCGAGGTGGCGTCCTGGACGATCGCGGGCACCAGTCGGTCCGGGTTGCGCTTCAGCCGCGCGGCGACGGCGGGGTCGAGACTCACCCGCTCATTGTGTCAGGGAGGCCCACTAGGCTGAGCCAATGCCGCCTGCCGTGAACGACCGAGCCCGGGCCGAACGGGCCCACACCTGCGACGCGCTGCTGGCGGTGGGGCCGGCGGCACCCACCCTGTGCGAGGGCTGGACGGCGGCCGACCTGGCCGCCCACCTGTACATCCGCGACAACGAGCCGGGCAACTCGGCCGGCGCCTTCGTCCCCGCGTTCGCCGGACGCCTCAGCGCCCGGATGGCGGAGCTCAAGGCCGGCGACTACCCCGAGCTGGTCGAGAAGGTCCGGCGCGGCCCGTCCCGCTGGTCGCCGTTCTCGCTGCCGGCGGTGGACGCGGTCGCGAACGGCTCCGAGTTCCTGATCCACGGCATGGACGTCCGGCGTCCGAACGACCTGCCGGAACCGGCCCGCGACGAGGAGTTCCAGTCCTGGGCCTGGTCCGAGCTGGCGAAGATCGTCCGGCTGACGCTGCGCCGCCCCCGGGTCGCGCTGGCACTGGAATGGTCCGGACGCCCCGAGCGGGTGATCCGGGCCGGCGTCGGCAACCGGCTGGTGACGGTGATCGGCGAGCCGACCGAGCTGATGCTCTACGCGTTCGGTCGCCGGGTCGCGGCCGACGTCCGGATGGTCGGGCTGGACGCCGCGGTGGCGGACGCCCTGCGCTGAAGCCACCACCAGGCGACCAGGGCGGGCAGCAGCCCGGTCAGGTCGGCGGCCACATCGAGGACGTCGCCGTCCCGGCCCGGCAGCCACAACCCCTGCGCCACCTCGCTGACCACGGCGTGCCCGGCGAAGACGGCGATCGGCCACCAGTGCCGGAACACCAGCACCGCCAGCGTCGCCGGTGCACCGAAGCCCAGGACGTGCATCAGCTTGTCCGAGTTCGGGAACCACTCCGAAGCCCCCGGCTCACCCGGGGTGTAGAGCCCGTAGAGATGCGCGGCCAACGCGACCGCCAGCGCGAGCCACAGCAGGACGCGCAGCCACCAGGGCCAGGCCGGCACCGTCGCCGGAAGGCCGCGATCGGCCGCTCGAGCCCGGTCGGCGGCGCGCGTGACGGGGTTCCGGAGGGCTGCCATCGCTCCAGTCTGCCAGTCCACGCCCGGGTGCCGCGCTGACCGAAGACGCGGCCCTGGCGCGCGTCCGGGTGCCGCGCTGACCGAAAACGCGACCCTGGCACGCGCCCGGGTGCCGCGCTGGAAGAATCGACGACATGCGCGTCTACAACTTCTCCGCCGGCCCCGCCATGCTTCCCGAGCCCGTCCTGCAGCAGGCCAAGGACGAGCTGCTGGACTGGAACGGCTCCGGCATGTCGGTGATGGAGGTCTCCCACCGGAGCAAGGAGTTCGTGGCCTGCGCCGAGCGCGCCGAGGCCTCGTTGCGCGACCTGATGGGCATCCCGGGCGACTACCGGGTGCTGTTCCTGCAGGGCGGCGCCTTCGGGCAGTTCGCGGCCGTGCCGCTCAACCTCGCCGCCGACGGCGCCCCGGCCGACTACCTGAGCACCGGCGACTGGTCGGCCAAGGCGGTCGCCGAAGCGAGGAAGTACGTCACCCCACGGGTGATCGCCGACGAGAAGCCGGACAACTACGTCCGGGTGCCGGCCGCGGGCTCCTTCCGGGTCGGTGCCGATGCCGCCTACCTGCACTACACCCCGAACGAGACCATCCGGGGCGTCGAGTTCGGCTACGTGCCGGACGCCGGCGACGTCCCGCTGGTGGCCGACCTGAGCTCGACCATCCTGTCCCGGCCGATCGACGTGTCGAGGTTCGGCGTCATCTACGCCGGCGCTCAGAAGAACATGGGCCCCTCCGGCATGTGTGTGGTGATCGTCCGCGACGACCTGCTGGAACGGGCCCGTCCGGCCACCCCGTCGGTGTGGAACTACGCCAACATGGCCGCCAACGGCTCGATGCTGAACACCCCGCCGACCTTCGGCTGGTACCTGCTCGGCCTGGTCTACGACTGGGTGCAGGCGCAGGGCGGCCTGACCGCGATGGCCGAACGCAACCGGGCCAAGGCCGAGGCACTCTACGGCTTCATCGACGCCTCCGACTTCTACGCCAACCCGGTCCAGCCGGACAGCCGCTCGTGGATGAACGTGCCGTTCCTGATCGCCAGGCCCGAGCTGGAGAAGACCTTCGTCGCGCAGGCGGCGCAGGCGGGTCTCACGAACCTGGGCGGGCACCGGAGCGTCGGCGGCATGCGGGCTAGCATCTACAACGCCATGCCCCTGGAGGGCGTCCTGGCTCTCATCGACTTCATGAAGGAGTTCGAGCGCACCAACGGCTGACGCTCACCATCACCATGCCTTTTCGCATTCGCACCCTGAACGCAATCAGCCAGGTGGGACTGTCCCGGCTGCCCGGCGACCGCTACCTGGTCGGTCACGACGTGGCCCAGCCGGACGCCCTGCTGCTGCGGTCGACCAGCCTGCACAACCAGCCGATCGACCCGAGCGTGCTGGCCGTCGCGCGCGCCGGGGCCGGCACCAACAACATCCCGGTCGCGGAGTACTCCAAGCGCGGCATCCCGGTGTTCAACACCCCGGGCGCCAACGCCAATGCGGTGAAGGAGCTGGTGGTGGCCGGGCTGTTCCTGGCCGCCCGCAACATCGTCGACGCCGCCGCGTTCGCCCACCGGCTGGAGGGCGACCACGCCACCATGGACAAGCTGGTCGAGGCCGGCAAGAAGAACTACGTCGGCTTCGAGCTGCCCGGCCGGGTGCTGGGCGTGATCGGTCTGGGCGCGATCGGCGTCGAGGTGGCCAACGTGGCCGTCTCGCTGGGCATGCACGTGCTGGGCTACGACCCGGGCATCACCGTGCAGCACGCCTGGGCGCTGTCCTCCCAGGTGGAGCACGTCACCTCGCTCGACGACCTGCTCAAGCGCTCCGACATCATCACGCTGCACGTGCCGCTGGTGGCGGCCACCAAGGGCCTGATCGGCGCCCCGCAGTTCGCCGCGATGAAGTCGTCGGCGGTGCTGCTCAACTTCGCCCGAGGCCCGATCGTGGACGAGCCGAGCCTGCTGGCGGCGCTGGAAGGCAACCAGATCCGCGGCTATGTGTGCGACTTCCCCACGCCGACGCTGAACAAGCGGCCGCGGGTGGTGACGCTGCCGCACCTGGGCGCGTCCACCAACGAGGCCGAGGAGAATTGCGCCCGGATGGCGGCCGACCAGCTGCGCTGGTACCTCGAGGACGGCACCATTCAGAACTCGGTGAACTTCCCGGACGCCCGGCTGCCCCGCGGCGAGGGCACCCGGCGGCTGGCGATCGCGAACAGCAACGTGCCGAACATGGTCGGCCAGATCTCCACCATGCTGGCCGAGGCCGGGCTGAACATCTCCGACCTGCTGAACAAGTCGCGGGGCGACCTCGCCTACACCCTGGTGGACGTCGAGGGCACGGTTCCCGACGACGTCCTCGACCGGATCCGTGGCATTCACGGGGTGCTGTCCGCGCGGCTGGTGTGAGCCGATCGGGCCGGCTTCGCCGGCCCGCTTCCGGCGTCCGCGGATCTCATCATCGGTGCGCGCGCCCGCTTGGCCGAGTCGAGTCGGCCGGCGTCCGGGTGGCGTGGTTGTGCTCGGTGTGCCGAATCTCACCATCGGTGCCCGCTGGCGGGACCGTCGGGGCCCTGGGGTGACGGACGCCGCTGCTCCGCCAGGGGTGCCTCTGGCGTCCGGGAGCCAGGGTGGCGCCGGCGGGCGGGGATGGTGAGCCGCGGGACGTCGCTGAGTCCGGTCTCCTACCGCCGGTGGCGGGGGCGTAGCGTGGACGGCATGACCGCGACCGATTCCACCTTCATGGGCCTGCTCCAGGCCCAGGTTCGCAACGAGTTCTCCGCCAGCCAGCAGTACATCGCGGTGGCGGTGTGGTTCGACGGCCAGGACCTGCCCCAGCTGGCGGCGCACTTCTACCGGCAGTCGGTCGAGGAGCGCAATCACGCGATGATGCTCGTCCAGTACCTGCTCGATCGGGACGTCAGCCCGGTGATCAGGGGGCTCGACGACCCGCAGACCGCCTTCGACTCGGTGACCGCGCCGATCGCCCTGGCGCTGCGCCAGGAGAAGGAGGTCACCGGCCAGATCGAGGCGCTGTTCCGCGCCGCGCGGGCCGAGGACGACGCCCTGGGCGAGCAGTTCATGCTGTGGTTCCTGAAGGAGCAGGTCGAGGAGGTGTCGTCGATGTCCACCCTGCTGGCGGTCGCCGAACGCGCCGGTGACAACTGGTTCCACCTCGAGGACTTCGTGGCCCGCGAGGCGGTCGGGGACGCCGGCCACGACACGTCGGCACCCGAGGCGGCCGGCGGCGCCCTCTAGACCGGTCGGGTCGTCGCGCCCCGACGGACCGGGTTGTCGGCGGACGGATGGCTCGAGCGTCGGAGGCGGCTGGAACGGACGAGCCGTCAACGTGACGCAGGGACGGTCCAGCGCTGGTGACGGCTGCGTCCGGGTCATCGGGCGGCGCCGGCGAAAGCGCGGCACGGGCAACACCGGTGCCGTCCCGGGCAACACCGCTGACAACACCGGTCGGGCATGGTGCGGGATAGTCCCCTCGCGAAAGGCGCCGTCGTGGAGTCACTGCTGGTCCTGCCCGATCATCAAGAGCCCGCCAAGCCGGTCCGACGCCACGGCCAGCCCTGGCTGATCGCCGACTACGAGCTGCTGGTGCAGGGGCTGCGCGACGGTCTGGAGGTGCCCGCCCTGGCAGCCCGGCTGGGTCGCTCCGAGAGCGTGATGCTGCCCCGGCTGAGACGTTTGCTGCCGGTGGCGCAGCGCGAGTGCCCGCCGGAGTTCATCATGGACGCCCTGCGCGCGGCCCTGGCCGACGCCGACTACGACTGGCGCGGCGAGATGCTGCTCTCGCCGCCGATCGTCCGCAACGAGATCGTCCACACCGGGGTGGAGGGACTCACCGATGACGAGGCGGTGACGGTCGTCTACGCCCTGCTGGCCTCCGCCGGACACGAGGAGGCCGAGCTGCTGGAGCGACTGGTACCCCGGATGGAGCGGGACGGCCTGCTCGAGCGCGTGATCGACCTCCGGGCGCAGCGGGCCGTCCGGGCCTCGCCGTTCTCCATCGACGAGCACGCCGCCTGGGCCCAGGCGAGCTACTGGGTCCGGGGTCGGTGCGGTTACCGCGGCTGGTATCGCCGCCACACCGAGGATTGGTAGATCTACCCGGGCCGGGCACCGCGGGTGCCTACACTCGGCGGATGAACCACCCCCAGCTGCGGCGCCCGGCCGTTGCCCTCCTGGTGACCCTGCTGCTCGCCTTGGCCGGCTGCTCGGGCGTGCCGCAGCCGGCCGCGTCCCCCGCACCGGTGACCGCACGCGCGCTGGCCGCGCTGATCGAGGAGCGCTTCGGGGCCGGGGCGGCCGCCTACAGCGACGACGAGGAGGAGCTCCCCGCCTGGGGCGGGCTCTGGTATCCGGCGACACCGGAGAAACCCTCCTGGGGTGTCGGGCTGGGATACGGCCCGGGGCCCGAATGGGCGTCCGGTGCCGGTACCTGCACCGCTCGTTCGGAATACCCCGTGCGGTGTGTGGAGCGCGACGGCGTCCGGCTCGCCTGGTGGCCGTCGAGCGACACGGTCTGGGTGGCGTCCGCGCGCGCCGCCGGGGTGGTGGTCGCAAGCCTGGCGGGGGTCGCCGTGCCGAAGGATCCTGGCAGCGCACCGCTGTCCGAACAGCTGACCGCGCTGGTGGCACTGGCCGCGGATCCGCGCGCGGATGCGCTGGCGTCCGCCCCGGACCGGCTGGAAACCCGATGGACGGACGACCCGAACTGCGCGTCGGCAGCGTTGTCGCCGCTGTTGGCGGTGCCGCCCGGCTCGGGTGAGTCCGCCGAACCGGTCACCCCACAGGCGCTGGTCGCGCTGATCGCCGAGCGGGTGCGCGGAACCTGCGGCTTCGGCACCAGCGCGCACGACGATCCGTCGGTGTCCGGCACGCTCTACCTGGCGCCCGGCGACGGCGAACGGGTGACGGCCACGCTCCGCAAGGACGTCCGGGGCTGTCAGGGCATGGACGTCTGCGAGAAGCGCGGAGACCTCACCATCGCCTGGCAATTCGATGTGCCGGAGGAGTATCCGGCAACCGTCGAGGTGACCCGCCGGGTCGCCGGGGGGCAGCTCGTCCTCAGCCACACGAGTCATCACGCGGACGCAGCGACCCGGCGTTTCCCCGTCCCGCTGGAAACGCTGACCGCCCTCGCCGGCGACGCTCGGTTCGCGTTCAGAGTCGACCCGGCGCTGAACCGCGCCGGCACCGCCTCCCCGCTGTGCTGGCGACTGTTCCGGCCCACCGGAGACTGACCGGTCGTGCCGCGGCGCTCACCCGGCCGCGGGGCCGCTGGTCGCGGACGCCGCGCGCGAGTCGGCCAGCCAGGCCCGCGGCGAACGACCCACCCGCTGGGTGAACACCCGGGAGAAGGAACTGCCGGTGTAGCCCAGCTCGGCGGCAACCCGGCCGACCGGCCGGTCGCGGCGCAGGAGTTGCTGGCCGACCATGATCCGCCAGGTGGTCAGGTAGTCGTGGGCGGTGCTGCCCACCGTGTCGGCGAACCGCGCGGCGAACGCGCTGCGTGACAGCCGCGCGGTCCGGGCGAGTTCGGTCAGCGTCCATCCGTGACCGGGATCGGCGTGCATCGCAGCGAGGGCACGTGCGATCCGCGGATCGGCCATGCCGCCCAGCAGGCCGGGGGGTAGGCCGATCGTTTCGGGGTTGTCGAGCAGCCAGCGCAGCAGCTTGATCAGGGTGATCTCGAACAGCCGGTCGACGACGTGCCGATGGCCGCACCGGAAGCCGTCGATCTCGGCGAAGAGCAGGTCCAGCGACGGGCCCAGGCCGGAGACCGCCGCGATCGGCACCGTGAGCACTTCGGGCAGCGCACGGACCAGCGGGTTGTCGTCCCCGCCGTCGAACTCCAGCGCCGCGCAGGCGAGGTCGACGCCGACGCCCGGAGCCTGGAAGACGTGGTCGTGCGGACGCGGATAGAACAGCACGCTCGGTTCGGTCAGCACCCGCGGCGACCGGTCGGGACCGTCGATGACGGTGAGTTCGCCCGACCTCAGGATGTGCAGGAAGCCGCGTCCGGGCAGCACGTCGAACCGTCGCAGCCCGCACAGCGGGCCACTGTGGAACTGACGCGCCCGCACCGTGAACGCCTCGAGCAGCGCATCGAGCCGATCGACGGGAGCCATCGCTCCAATCTAGACGATCGGGCATGAACTGCGGACGATACGTGATACATCGTCCAAGGATGCGCGCCACGGTTGATCCAGACGCCGCAACCGGCGGCGACCGCGAGCAAGGAGTTCCCATGTCCCGAGTCCCTCTCATCGATCCCGCCCGGGCCGACGGCGCCGTCCGGGCACAACTCGATCGGATCGCCGGAGCCTTCGGCACGGTGCCGAACATGTTCCGTGCCGTGGCGAACTCGCCGGCAGCCCTGCACTCGATGTGGACGGCGTTCGGCGCGTTCTCCACCGGGGCGCTCGGTCCGGTGCTGAGCGAGCAGCTCGCGGTGGCCGTCGCGGACCGCAATCGGTGCCGCTACTGCCTGGCAGCGCACACGGCGCTCGGCCTGAAGGCGGGGGCCAGCGAGCCGGACCTGCGTGCGGCCCAGGCCGCGGGCTCGGACGACGACCGCGTGCGAGCGCTGCTCGACTTCGCCGTCACGTTGGTCGACCGCCGTGGTGCCGTCGATCCCGACGCCGTCCACCGGTTGCGCGACCACGGCTGGAGTGACGGCGAGATCGTCGAGGCCATCGCGCAGGTGGCGTTGAACCTGTTCACCAACTACGTCAACATCGCGCTCGACGTCCCGGTCGACTTTCCGGCCGTCCCGCTCTCTTCGGACGCCTGAGCGGCCGGCTCGGCACCGGTCCCGGATCCGGGGACGGTTCCGGCCCGCGAGCGCCAGTGTGACCGCGCCCGACGCGTCGCCGACCGAGCACGCTGGCGACGTGCCGGGAGGGCTGCTGCGTCGTCGCTCGCGAGACCACGAGCGGTGAACGGGAATGGAACCGTCCCCTGAACCGGAAAGGAACCGTCCCCTGAACCGGAAAGGAACCGTCCCCGAGATCAGCTCAGGCGTTCCAGGACCAGTTCCCGCACCCGGGCGGCGTCGGCCTGCCCGCGCATCGCCTTCATCACCGCGCCGATCAGGGCGCCGGCGGCCTGGACCTTGCCGTCGCGGATGCGCTGGGCCACATCGGGGTTGGCGGCGATCGCCGCGTCCACCGCCGCGGTGAGTGCCGTGTCGTCGGAGACCACGGCCAGCCCGCGGGCCTCGACCACCTGACCGGGCGAGCCCTCGCCGGCGAGCACGCCGTCGATCACCTGCCGGGCCAGCTTGTCGTTGATCGTGCCGGCGTCGATCAGGCCCTGCAGCTCGGCGACCTGGCCGGGGGTGATGCCGACATCGTCGAGCTCCACGCCGGCGGCGTTGGCACGGCGGGCCAGCTCACCCGACCACCACTTGCGGGCCGCGCCGGGCGCGGCTCCGGCGTCCACCGTCTCGGCGATCAGGTCCAGCGATCCGGTGCCGAGCACGTCGCGCATCTCCAACTCGGTGAAGCCCCACTCGGCGACCAGCCGGCGACGCCGCTGCGCCGGCGGCTCGGGAAGGGTGAGCCGCAGCTCCTCCACCCACTCGCTCGCCGGTGCAACCGGGACCAGGTCGGGCTCGGGGAAGTAGCGGTAGTCCTCGGCCTGCTCCTTGGAGCGGCCCGGCGAGGTGTGGCCGCCGTCCTCGTGCCAGTGCCGGGTCTCCTGATGGACGCGTCCGCCGGCGGCCAGCACCGCGCCCTGCCGCTGGATCTCGTAGGTCAGCGCCCGCTCCACCGAGCGCAGCGAGTTCACGTTCTTGGTCTCGGTCCGGGTGCCCAGGACGTCCGAGCCGGACGGCGCCAGCGACACGTTGGCGTCACAACGCAGCGACCCCTGCTCCATCCGGACGTCGGACACCCCTAGTGCCCGCAGCAACTCGCGCAGCTGGGTCATGTAGGCCCGGGCGACCTTCGGCGCCGCGGCCCCGGTGCCGAGCACCGGCCTGGTGACGATCTCCATCAGCGGCACGCCGGCGCGGTTGTAGTCCAGCAGCGAGTACGCGGCGCCCTGGATGCGGCCGGTGGAGCCGCCGACATGGGTGAGCTTGCCGGCGTCCTCCTCCATGTGCACCCGCTCGATCTCCACCCGGTAGGTCACGCCGTCGACCTCGACCTCGGTCCAGCCGTCGATGCAGATCGGCTCGTCGTACTGCGAGGTCTGGAAGTTCTTCGGCATGTCGGGGTAGAAGTAGTTCTTCCGGGCGAACCGGCACCACGGCGCGATCGAGCAGTTCAGCGCCAACCCGATCCGGATCACCGACTCGACCGCCTTGGCGTTCAGCACCGGCAACGCGCCCGGCAGGCCGAGGCACACCGGGCAGGTCTGGGTGTTCGGAGCCGCGCCGAACGCGGTCGAACAGCCACAGAACATCTTGGACGCCGTGTTCAGTTCGACGTGCACCTCCAACCCCAGCGCGGGGTCGTAGGCCGCCAGCACGTCCTCGTAGGCCATCAGCGTCACAGCGCTCCCCCGCTCTCCCGTGTCCACAGCCGGTCGGTCAGCGGGCCGCCCCAGCGCTGGCCCAGCGCCGCCTCCAGCGCCGCGCCGACCGCGTACACCCGGTCGTCGGCCAGCACCGGTGCCATCACCTGGAAACCGACCGGCAGGCCGTCCTCGGGGGCCAGTCCGCACGGGAACGACCCCGCCGCGTTGCCGGCCATGTTGGACGGGATGGTGCACAGGTCGGCGGCGTACATGGCCAGCGGATCGCCGGTGCGCTCGCCGATCCGGAACGCCGTGGTCGGGGTGGACGGCGACACCAGCACGTCGACCGTCTCGAAGGCGTTCGCGAAGTCGCGGGCGATCAGCGTCCGGGCCTTCTGCGCCGAGCCGTAGTAGGCGTCGTAGTAGCCCGAGCTGAGCGCGTAGGTGCCGATGATGATCCGTCGTTTGACCTCCTCGCCGAACCCGGCGTCACGGGTCCGGGCCATCACCTCCTCGGCGCCGGCGGTGCCGTCGTCGCCGATCCGCAGCCCGTACCGCATGGCGTCGAACCGGGCCAGGTTCGACGACACCTCGCTGGGCATGATCAGGTAGTAGGCGCCCAGGGCGTAGCGGAAGTTCGGGCAGGACACCTCGACGATTTCGGCACCCTGCTGCTCCAGGGCGTCCAGTGCCTCGCGGAAGCGCTGCTCGACGCCGGGCGCGTAGCCCTCGCCACCCAGCTCCTGCACCACCCCGAGCCGCATCCCCCGGACGTCGGCGCGCCGGGCCGCGGCGACGACGTCCGGCACCGGGGCGTCGATCGAGGTGGAGTCCATCGGATCCCAGCCGGCGATCACCTGGTGCAGCAGCGCGGTGTCCAGCACGGTGCGGCCGCACGGGCCGGGCTGGTCGAGGCTGGACGCCATCGCGATCACGCCGTAGCGGGAGGTGCCGCCATAGGTCGGCTTGACGCCCACGGTGCCGGTGACGGACGCCGGCTGCCGGATCGAGCCGCCGGTGTCGGTACCGAGCGCCAACGGCGCCTCGAAGGCGGCCAGCGCGGCCGCGGAGCCGCCGCCCGACCCGCCCGGGATCCGGTCGTGGTCCCACGGGTTGCGGGTGGCGAAGTAGCCGGAGTTCTCCGTCGACGACCCCATCGCGAACTCGTCCAGGTTGGTCTTGCCGAGCACCACCAGGCCGGCGTCCAGGACCCGTTGGGTGACGGTGGCGTTGTAGGGCGGCCGCCAGCCCTCCAGGATCCGCGAGCCGGCCGTCGTGGGCGCGCCCGTGAGGCAGAAGATGTCCTTGACCGCCAGCGGCACACCTGCGAGCGGGCCGAGCTCCTCCCCGGCGGCACGCCGGGCGTCCACGGCGTCCGCGGCGGCCAGGGCGCTCTCGGCGTCCACGTGCAGGAAGGCCCGGACGTCGGCGTCCACCGCGTCGATCCGGTCCAGGTGGGCCCGGGTGACCTCGCGCGCGCTCACCTCGCCGGAGGCGATCCGCGCGGCCAGGTCGGCGGCGCTCGCCCGCAGCAGTTCGCTCACTGCTCGTCCCCCAGGATCCGCGGCACCCGGAACCGGTCGTCCTCCACCGCCGGCGCCCCGGCAAGCACGGCCTCGACCGGTAGCGACGGGCGCACCTCGTCGGCGCGGAACACGTTGGTCAGCGGCAGCGCGTGCGACATCGGCGGCACGTCGTCGCCGGCCACCTCGCGGACCTGCGCGACGGCGTCCAGGATCACGTCGAGCTGCGGTGCCAGCCGGGCCAACTCGTCCTCCGACAACTCGATCCGGGCCAGCGCCGCCAGGCGGGCCACCTCGGCTGTGGTCAGGGCCACCGTCGCTCCTCGCTCTCGTCCGACTGCCCATGCTAGTGCCGCGGCCGCCGGCGTTCGTCCCGGCGAGCGGCGTTCGGTCTCGATGCCCTGCGCGGCCGGCGAGGCAGGGCGCACCGGGTCGCCGGGCGACCGAGAGCCATGCGGCGGGACGCCGTGCGGAGGTCGCAGCGGGTTGAGGTCGGCGACCGAGCGGCACGCAGCGACGCGCCATTCTCGCCGGCGCGGCAGCAGGTGAGGTCGGCCGTCGGCACCGGTGGCGAACCATCGCCCAGGCGCCCTTCGGCGTGCCCCGGGCCGCACCCGGCGCACCGCTCGAACCTCCGCGCCGTGGCCGGTCGATCGGCGATGGACCGCCCGCATTTCCGGTGTCCGTTGGCGCGTGACATCACCGGTTGTAACAAATCTGCGAAACACTGTGGCGGTGTTCCTGTTGCGTGTGGGCCTCCCCGACCGGCCCGGTTCCCTGGGTGCCGTCGCGACGGCCCTGGGCACGGTCGGTGCCGACATCCAGGCGGTCGAGATCGTCGAGAAGCACTCGGGTTTCGCGGTCGACGACTTCATGGTCGAGGTCCCGCTGGGCACCCTGCCGGACGCGTTGATCACCGCCTGCTCGAGCATTCCCGACGTGACGGTGCTGTGGTTCTCGCACTACCCGGAGGGCTGGGGGCTGCAGGCCGACGTGGCGGTGCTGGACGAGATGACCGAGAACCCGGCGGAGGCGGCGTCCATCCTCACTCACGCGGCACCCACGGTGTTCCGGGTGAACTGGGCGGTCCAGGTCGACAGCGGGGACGGCCGGGTGATCACCCGCACCTCGATGGCCCCCGACGTCGAGCGGCTGCCGCTGGACTACCTGGGCAGCATGGACGCCTCCGGCTACGTCGAGGTGGCCGAGGGCTGGTTGCCGGGGTGGCCCGAGATGCTGCTGGCGGCTGCGCCGTTCAAGAACCGATCGGCGCTGGTCCTGGCCCGTACCGGGGGCCCCGCCTTCATCAAGTCCGAGCTGGCGCGCTTGCGCCATCTGGCCGCGCTGACCAGCTGACCCCCGCCTCACCAGCGCCGATGCCGGCAGACCGGCTTAGGCAGCGACCTGCAGGGCGAACCTAACTCTGCTAAGATCAATCACGGTTCGGGCGCCCGCAGGTGCCTCGCGAAGCAGTTCGCGACCGGCTGGGGCATTCAGCCGCACCTGCGCCACCGACATCCCGCAAAGGGTGTGTCGTCGTGGGCCCAGCCACCGAGGATGGGGGCCGAGGTGGCGGTTGCGTCGATGAGTAACGGGATCGATGCAACCGCCGGCTTCTCAGCCCGCGCCGCTCATCATGGTGAAGATGTACCAGCCGTAGCCGAACAGGACGGCGGCCGCCGCCACGAACCCCAGCGACACCCACCAGCGCAGCCGCTTCTTCTGACGGGTGGACGGCACCTCGGCCGGCCCCCAGTCGCCCAGCCTGGGCCACACCCGCGGGGGCGACCCGGCGTTGAGGTTCAGGTTGCTGTTCAGGCCCTCCACGCCGGCCAGTCTAGTGCGGACCGTTCCCCGCACCGGCGGCACGGTCCAGCGACGACAGCCGGCCCTCGATGTGCCGGCGCTCGGCCCCGGTGACGCCGGTGGCGAGCGCCTCCCGATAGGCGGCGCGCGCCTCGCCGACCCGGCCGTCGCGGACCAGCAGCTCGGCCCGCACGAGCGCGACGCGATGATGACCCGGCAGCCCTTCCCCCACCGCCCGCAGGACGGCGAGTCCCGCGGCGGCACCCTGCGCGTGACCGACCGCCACTGCTCGGTTGAGCCGGACCACCGGCGAACCGGTGAGCGCCTCCAGCCGCTGATAGCACCGGGCGATGCCCGCCCAGTCGGTCTGCCCTGCAGCGGGGGCGGTCGCGTGGAAGGCAGCGATCAGCGCCTGCAGCCGCAACTCCTCCGGGTAGCCGTCGGCGGGCGGCAGCCGGGTGAGCCGACCCAGGCCGTCCGCGATCTCGCCGGCCCGCCAGCGCGTCCGGTCCTGGTCGGCGAGCAGGACCGGCGAACCGTCGTCGGCCACCCGCGCGTCACGGCGCGCGTGGTGCAGCCGGACCAGCGCGGCAAGCGCCTCCATTGTGGGGTTCCCGGGCAGCAGCTCGGTGGCCAGCACGGCCAGCCGGACGGCGTCGCCGGCATCGGCGACCCGGACCACCTCGTCGCCGCCCGGCGCGTAGCCGGCGGTGAAGGCCAGGTAGATCGCCCGGGCGACGTCGTCCACGCGGCCCGGCCAGCGGGAAGGATCCGGCACGGCGAGGGTGATCCCGGTGGCCGCCAGCCGCCGCTTGGCCCGGGTCAGCCGGGCCGCCAGCGTCGGGGCGGGCACCAGGAACAGCCGGGCGATGGTCTCGGTCTGCACGCCGAGCACGAACCGCAGCGCCAGCGCCGGACGGACCTCCTCGGCGAGTGCCGGGTGGGTGGCCATGAACAGCAGCGGCAGCCGTTCGTCGAGGTCCGCCCCCGGTGCCGGCTCCGGGCGGTCGACGGCCCGGCGGGCCAGGACCGCCGCCCGGAACTGTGGCGCGGCGTGCCGGGTCTCCCGGCGATGCGCGTCCAGCAGCCGACGCCGGGCGACGGTGGCCAGCCAGCCGGCCGGATTGCCCGGCACGCCGTCGGCCTCCCACTGCTCGGTGGCCTGGGCGAACGCCTCGGCCAGCGCGTCCTCGGCCAGATCCGGACGGCCGCTGGAGCGGATCAGTCCGCCCAGCAGCCGCCCCCAGGCCTCGCTGTGGACCCGGCCGAGGGCGGCGGCCGCGGTCATTCGTAGGGGTCGACGACCGGCTGGATCTGCATGTCGTAGGCGGGCAGCACGCCGAGCAGGTCGATCACCGTGTCGAGGTCGGGGGCCTCGATCAGGTAGAAGCCGCCGAGCCCCTCGATCACCTCGGCGTAGGGACCCTCGGTGATCGCCAGCCTGCCGCCGCGGGTGCGCAGCGTGGTCGCCGTCGACGGGCCGCCCAGCGCCGCCGCCGACACGATGGTCACGCCGTCGCGGGCCTCGCAGGCGGCGTCGAACGCCTCGAACTGCTGCATGCCGGCCGCCTGCTCCTCTTCGCTCAGCGAATCCCAGGCGGGCAGCTCGCCGTCTCCGATCAACAGCACCAGGTACTTCATCTCGACTCCTCTCGTCGTGACGGGAAGGTCCCGTCACCATGGTGTCGTCCGGACGGGTGCGGAATCGACAGCTCGCGGAACGAAGCCTCAGGATTCCTTGGCGACCGCGCGCGCGGCGTCCGGCCCCTGGTCGAGCAGCACCTCGAAGCCGGCGGCGTCCAGGATCGGACGCTTCAGCGCGACCGCCTTGTCGTACTTGGAGCCGGCGTTCTCGCCGACCACCACGAAGTCGGTCTTGCCCGACACCGAGGCGGCCGACCGCCCCCCGCGGGAGGTGATCGCCTCGGCGGCGGTGTCGCGGGTGTAGCCGGGGATCGATCCGGTGACCACCACCGACAGCCCGGTCAGGGTCTGCGGCCGCTCGTCGGTGCGTTCGGCCTGCTCGTCGAAGAGTTCGCAGCCCGCCTCCTGCCATTTGCGCACGATCGCGGTGTGCCACTCGACCGTGAACCAGTCCCGGATCGCCGCCACCAGGGTCGGGCCGATCCCCTCGACCGCCGCCAACTCCTCCTCGGACGCCGACTGCAGCGCCTCGATGCTGCCGAAGGCGGCCGCCACGTCGGGCGCCACCCCCTTGCCGATGTGCCGGATCGACAGCGCCACCAGGAAGCGGGCGAACGGACGGCGCTTGGCCTCGGCCAGGTTGGCCAGCAGCTTCTCGCCGTTGGCCGACAGGTAGCGGCCGTCGGCGTCCTCGCCCTTGCGCGGCCCGCGGGTGAACATCGGCACCCGCACCAGCTTCTCGGCGTCGAGGGCGAACAGGTCGCCCTCGTCGGTGAGCAGTCCGGCGGTGAGCAGCGCGTCGGCGGCCTGCCAGCCGAGCACCTCGATGTCGAGCGCCTGCCGGGACGCCAGATGGAACAGCCGCTCGCGCAGCTGGGCCGGGCAGGAGCGGGTGTTGGGGCAGCGCAGGTCGGCGTCGCCCTCCTTCTCGGGCGCCAGTTCGGTGCCGCAGGACGGGCAATGGGTGGGCATCGCCCATTCGGTCTCGGTGCCGTCGCGCAGCGCGGCGACCGGCCCGAGGATCTCGGGGATCACGTCGCCGGCCTTGCGCAGCACCACGGTGTCGCCGACCAGCACGCCCTTGCGCTTCACCTCGGACGCGTTGTGCAGGGTGGCCTGCTCGACGGTCGAGCCGGCCACGAACACCGGCTCCATCACCGCGTAGGGGGTGACCCGCCCGGTGCGGCCGGTGTTCACCCGGATCTCCAGCAGCTTGGTGGTCACCTCCTCCGGCGGGTACTTGTAGGCGATCGCCCAGCGCGGGGCGCGTGAGGTGTTGCCCAGTTCGGCCTGCCGCTCGCGGTCGTCGACCTTGATCACCACACCGTCGATCTCGTGTTCGACGCCGTGCCGGTGGTCGCCGTAGTGGGCGATGTAGGCCCAGGCCTCGTCGACGCTCGGCACCACCCGGTAATGGTCGGAGGTCGGCAGCCCCCACGCTTTCAGCAGTTCGTAGCCGTGTGACTGGCTGTCGATGCTCAACCCGGTCACTTCGCCCAGCCCGTGGCACAGGAACCTCAGGTTGCGGGACGCCGTCACCCGCGGGTCCTTCTGCCGCAGCGAACCCGCCGAGGAGTTGCGCGGGTTGGCGAACGGCGCCTTGCCGGCGGCCACCAGGCCCTCGTTGAGGACGGCGAAGTCCTCGGGTCGCATGAACACCTCGCCACGCACCTCGACGATGTCGGGTACCTCGCCGGTCAGCCGGGCCGGGATGGAGGCGATGGTGCGGACGTTCGCGGTGACGTCCTCCCCCACCCGGCCGTCGCCGCGGGTGGCGGCGCTGGCCAGCCGTCCGCCGCGGTAGACCAGGTCGAGGGCCAGGCCGTCGATCTTCAGCTCGCACAGCCAGCCGGTCACGGCGGCGTCCCTGGCGACCCGATCGGCCCAGCGCCGGAAGTCGTCCTCGGAGAAGACGTTGTCGAGGCTCATCAGCGGGCGCAGGTGGGTGACCGGGGCGAACGTGGCCGACGGGGCGCCGCCGACCTTCTGGGTCGGCGAATCCGGCGTCCGCAACTCCGGATGCGCATCCTCGATGGCCTCCAGCTCGCGCATCAGGACGTCGAAGTCGCCGTCGCTGATCGTCGGGGCGTCCGTCACGTAGTAGCGGAAGCGGTGCTCCTCGATCTCCTGGGCCAGCTCGGCGTGCCGGGCGCGGATGTCGTCTGCGATCACGTTCCGCAATCTATCGCCGGCGGCCCACAGTTCCGCCGGCCCGGGTCGTCCGACCGAGGGGGCCGGGGCTCGCCGGTGCGGCGAAAGGGTCGGACGTGTGGGAGGTCGGACGGTTCCGGCACGCGCGGGTCGCGGTGGCGGTCGTCGACCGGGTCAGCCGAGATCGATGCCGAACGGCTCGGGGCCGGCGGGACGGTGGTCGGCCTCCGGCGCGGGCTCGGCACCCACCAGGGCACGGGTGAGCCGGGCGTCGTCGGCGAAGAAGCCGGTCAGGCACGCGCTCAGCACGGCGTCGGTGACGGTGTCCGTTCCGGCTTCGATCGCGGTCAGGATCGCCCGCCGCATCAGCTCCTTGATCGCCGAGGCGGTCACCCCCTCGGTCGCGGCGACGGCGTCGGTGAGATCGGCGTCCAACAGGGCGCCCCGCGCGTAGAGCCGGAACAGGCGTTCCCGCCCGGCGGCGTCCGGACGAGGGATCTCAACCGCCAGGTCCACCCGTCCCGGACGCTGCACCAGCGCCTCCTCCAGGTCCGCGACCCGGTTGGTGGTGAGCAGGAAGGTGACGTCGGCGTCGGCCGCGACGCCGTCCATGGCGTCCAGCAGGGAGAACAGCAACGGGTTGCCGTCCGGGCTGAAGCCGCGGTCCTGGGCGATCAGGTCGACGTCCTCGACCACCACGACCGACGGCGCCAGCCGGCGCGCCAGGGCAGCCGCCGGCTCGATCAGGCCCAGGCCCTGACCGGTCAGCACGATCACCGTCCGGCCGTCCGCCTCGCCGATCAGGTGCCGCACGGTGTGCGTCTTGCCGGTGCCGGGCGGGCCGTAGAGCAGCAGACCGCGCTTGAGATGGACGCCGAGCTCACCCAGCCGGGCGGCGTGGCCGCCGATGCCGAGCACGTGCCGGCTCAGCCGGGCCAGCACATCGGGCGGCAGCACCACGTCGGCCGCCCGGACGTCCGGCCGCGGCAGGAAGCTGACCATGTGGTTGCCGTAGTGCTCGCTGACCCCGAAGGACAGGATCTGGCCACGCAGCACGTCCAGCTCGTCGACCAGTCCCCGCAACCGCTGCAGCAGCGGCGCGCCGTCGGCGGCGTCGGCCAGGACCAGCTCGACCCGGACCTCGCTGCCGTGGTGGCCGTCCGCGGTGCGCAGGCAGAGGACGGCCGGTGCTCCGGCGGGCGTGGTCGCCGCGGCCAGCCCCAGCTTCACCGCCTCGATCATGGTGTCCGGGCCGGCGGCCACCTCGACCCACTGCGGCTGGGCCAGCGTGTCGCGGCCGTAGGACGACTCCTGCAGCAGCAGGTCGGCGAGCTCCTGGTGTTCCGCGTGCGAGACGGCCAGGCCGAACCACTCGGTTCCGGTGCCCAGGTAGGCCTCCACCGCGCGCTGCACCGAGGCGTGCTGCCACAACGGCCAGCTCGCGCCGACCATGGTGGCCTCGGCCAGCGGAATGCCGAGGTGGGATTCGATCCGCTGCGCGGTCGCCGACCTCCGGGACGGCACGGCACGGGCCGCCATCGCCAGCACCGCGTTCAGGTTGGCGGCGAGTTCGGCGGCCAACCCGGGATCGATGGCGGCACCGCTGGGCTCAGGGTCGCGGTCGGTGCGGGCGTAGCTGGTCCATCCGAACATGGCCTCACCCTACGAGGCGGGACCGACGGATCCGGGACGCCGGCGCTCAGCCCCGGATGGCGCCGAGGCTGGTCAGGATCCCGACGGCCAGCACGACGATGCCGATCCCGCCCATCACGAAGCCCAGGTACTGCATCGGTACGAAGAACAGGGTGTGCCGGTTGGTCAGCGCAGAGCGGACCCGGTCGCTCTCCTGCTGCAGCACGTACTCCCCCACCGCCCACGGGTTCGCGAGCTGGCCGGGACGCTGCGGATCGGGAACGTTGTCGTAGGCGCCGCCGCGCACCTGGGCGGCGATCTCCTCGCGACGTCGCGCGAACCAGCCGTCGAACTCGGCAACCGGACGCTTCTGGTTCAGCTGGAGGCCCAGGAACCAGGTGCCCACGCCGCCGCCGATCAGCATCAGACCGACGAAGACGGGCGTCAACGTCGGGCTGAAAGACGCCATCGCCGCCCCCAACCCGGCCGACGCACCGCCGATCAGGAAGGCCAGGATGCCCCAGCCACGCCAGATGATCATGCCGGGACTATAGGCAGACGACGGGCCTTCGGTCCGACGCGTCCCGCGGCCTGACCGGTCCCGACCCCATCGACACCCGGGCGGGCCGCGAATAGTGTGGCGTGATGGGCACGCCGACGTCCGTCCTCGGCGGTGGGATCGCGCGGCACCCGCCGGACGCCGTCGGTGTCTGACGCGGCCTGGGGTGGGCGTCTGGAGCGGCTTCGCGCCGCCGGCTTCGTCGGCCGCGCCGCCCCGCTGGCGGCGATCAAGGGCTCGGTCGACGGCGTCCGGCCGCACCGGGTGCATCTGGTGCACGGCCCCGGCGGCATCGGGAAGACCTCGTTGCTCGACGCCGCGCAAAGGGTCGGTCACGCCGCGACCCGCGCGGTTCTGCGACTGGACGGCCGCGACGTGGTCGGTTCGCCGGACTCGGTCATGCGCTGGTACCAGCCGGCCGCCCGCGCAGAGACCCCGACGTTGCTGCTGATCGACGGGTACGAGTTGCTGGCGCCGCTGGACGAGTGGTTTCGCGCCGTCTTCCTGCCCGCGCTGCCGTCCGAGACCGTGACCGTGCTGGCCGGACGCGCCCCGCCGTCCGACGGCTGGTGGCTGGACGCCGGCTGGCGAGCGCTGGCGGCGACCCACGAACTCGAACCCCTGGATGCGGCCGAAAGCGACAGCCTGCTCGGCGGGCTCGGGGTGCCGCAGGCGGCTCGCAGCGAGCTGATCCGGCTGTCCACGGGTCATCCACTGGTGCTGGTGCTGCTCGCGGAGGCCAGCCGGCGGCGGCCCGGCCTCGCCGACTTCGCCGACGCCCCCGACGTGGTGAGCCGGCTCTGTGCCCGGATCATGGACGACGTGCCCACCCCGGCCCACCGCCTCGGCCTGGCCACCTGCGCGCACGCGGCGCAGGCGACCCAGGACTTGCTGCGGCGCACCGTGGGCGACGATGCCGAGCCGGTCTGGGCCTGGCTCGCCGCGCGTCCCTACGTGCGGCAGGGTCCGTTCGGCCTGTACCTGCACGACGTGGTCCGGGGCCTCTTCGAGGCCGAGTTCCGGCATCGCTCGCCCGAGGCGTACCTGGGGCTGCACCGCACGATCCGGGAGTACTTCGCGCAGCGCGTGGACGACCCGGGCGAGCCGCACCCGCTGCGGGCGGCCACCGAGATCCTGTTGTTGCACCGGCACAGTCCGCTCGGCCGCGACGTCGCCGACCTGCCGTCCGCAACGGTGCCGCCGGTGGAGCGGGCCACCGCGGCCGATCACGACTGGATGGTGGACCTGCTGCAACGAACCCAGGGTGAACGGACCGCCCGGCTGGCCGCGCGATGGTTCGCCGACGTCACCGGCAGCGCCTACCGCATCGTCGTTCCGGGCGGCCCGCGCGCCTTCGCCTACCACGGCTACCTCGACGCGGCGCCGGACGACCTCGACGACCCGGTCGCCACCGCGATCTGGAACCTGGTCGCCGCTCACGGCGCGCTGCGCCCCGGCGAACGTATTCACGTCAACCGGTTCGCCGGCGTCGAGGGGGGCCTGACCGATCCACTGATGCTGCTGGTCAACGGCACGTCGAACGCGTTCGAGTGGCGCCGGCACACCGCCGCGTGGACGTTCCTGGTGGCGGCGGCCCCCGAGCACTACGGGCCGTTCTTCGAGTACCTGGGCATGCGGCACATGCTGAGCCTTGACCTGGGCGACGGCCCGGTCGGCGGCTGGGGCTGGGACCGCCGGCGCCTCGACATCGACGGCATGTTCGAGATGATGGCGCAGCGCGAGCTGAGCGGCGAGACCGGCCCGCCGGCTGCCGAGTTGCTCAAGCCCGCCCCGCTCAGCCGTGCCGACTTCGACCTGGCCGTGCGTGCCGGGTTGACCGCGCTCCGGCGTCCCGACGTGCTGGCGGGCTCGCCGCTGCTCGGCACCGCACTGGCCGGCACCCGCGAGCCCGGCGACCTGGCCGATCTGCTCGTGGCCGCGATCGCCGGGCTGTCGAGCGAGCCGCGCGGGGCAGAGCATCGCCGGGTGCTGGAACGCACCTACCTGCGCGGAGCGCCGTCGCAGGAGGCGGCGGCGGAACTGCTCGATCTCCCGTTCAGCACCTACCGGCGACACCTCGCCCAGGCGGTCCAACGGCTGTGCGACGTGCTGTGGGCGGTCGAGGTCGGCGCCGTCAGCGCGTCCAGCACTGAGCAGAAAGTGAGCAGGGACCGGCCTGGAGGGTGAGCGCCCATCGGACGCATCGTGGAGGCCGATTGAAGGAGCCTCCGATGACCCACCGACCACTCGACATCGCCGTCCTCGGCGCCGGACCCACCGGCCTGACCGCCGCGCTGCTGCTGGCCCGTGACGGCCATCGCGTCACGGTGTGCGAGGCCGACGGGCGACAGAGCCTGGACGGGCCTGCAGCTCCTCGGCGGCCCGGCGTGAGCCAGTTCGGGCTGCCGCACGTGCTGCTCCCGCGCTGGCGCCACGAGCTGGATGCCGCGCTGCCCGACCTGGTGCCGGCCCTGCTGACGGCCGGGGGCCGTCCGGTCAACCTGCTGCACCTGCAGGACGCCGGTACGACCGGCGCCGCGTGCGCCGGCGACGACCGGTTCGACACCGTGGCCGTCGGCCGGGCGGTGCTGGAGCAGATGCTCAGCAACCTCGCGGCCGGGGAGCCGAACCTACGGTTGCGTTTCGCCACCCGAGCCACGGCAGTGCTGCCCGCCCTGCGCGGGGAACGTTGCCTGGGCGGCCTGCGCACCCAGGACGACGAGCTGCCCGCGGACCTGGTGATCGACGCGGCCGGAGGGCACTCGCCGATGCCCGGCTGGCTGCACGACACGTACGGCATCACACCCCGGCAGCGCCGCCGCGGCCCCCGGCTGACCTTCTTCTGCCGGCACCTCGAGGCCCCGGACGGACCCCTGCCGCAGGTCGGCCCCATCCTCACCCACCACCCGTCCTGGTCGCTGCTGACCCTGCCGACCGGACGCCGGCGGTTCGCCGTCGTGCTGGCCGGGACGGCCGACGACAGGGCGCTGCGTGCGCTGCGCGACCCGGACGCCTGGCACGCAGCCGTCGAGTCCACCGTCATCGGGCGGGCCTGGGCCGAGCACGGCCGGCCGGTCTCCGGCGTTCTGGTGCACTCCGCCGCGGACGCGGTTCCTGCTGAGGCAAGCCCCGCCGCCGTCGGCCGGCTCGTCGCCCTGGGCGACGCCCACGCGGTGACCAATCCCCTGCTCGGGCGCGGGGTCACCATCGGCGCGCTCAGCGCCGTCACCCTGCGCGACAGCCTGCGTGAGGCCGACGACGTGCCTGAGGCCCTCGTCCGCTATCGGACCGGCTACGCCGAACGGGTCGCGGGCTGGGTCGATTCGTCGGTCTGGCTGACCCGGCACCGCGCCGCCGAGCTGCGGGCGCAGGTCGCCGGTGAGCCCTACCGGTCCGCCGACGCCCGCTGGGCGATGACCGTCGCCCTGCGCGCCGGAGCTCTGCAGGATCCGGTGCTGGCGCGGGCGTCCGCCCTGGTCGGCGGCATGCTGGCCGACGCGGCCGAGGTCTTCGCGAACCCCGAGGTGCGCGACCGCTGCGCTGGCTACCTGGGTGCTCCCGCAGCCCCGAGCAGCGCCGCGGGCGGGGCCGGCCCGCACGGCGCCGTCCGCTCAACCCCAACGACTTCCCCGATCGGGGAGGAACCATCCACCACCCAAGGAGCCCACCATGTCCACCTCGTTCGATGAACGCGCCACCGCCGACCGCACCGCGGATCCCCTGCCGCCGCTGCCACCCGGGTCACTGAGTCTGGTCGACCTTCCCCGACTGACCCGCGACTACCTCGACTCCGTACCGATCAGACTGAACCGGGTCACCGGCAACCTGGTGCCCGGCGACGAGGGGACGTTCTCGGTGCGCGTCACCAACGGCGCGGTGCGCTTGACCAGCTGGACGCTGCACCTGTTCTCCAGCGACGCGAACGTCGCGACCATCAAGGCCGAGCCCGGGCTGGTCATCACGTACCGGCTGACCGGCGACCGGGACGCGCCCACCGTCGAGCCCGGCTCGACGCACGATGAGTTGTTCGCCTTCTTCCTGCAGGACACGACGTCCGAGCCCAACAACGTGCTCGAACCCGATGAGGTTCGCGACCTGCGGTTCAGCTATGTCGCCGAGGGCGCCGGTGACGCGGTCTTCAACGGCCATCTGCACGGCACCGTGGACGTCGACTCGCTCTTCCCACGGGGGAACGGCGCGGACGCGACGGGCGACGTCACCGTGCGGCGGCAGCCGTCCACCCGGAGCTGAGTGCCGGCTCCCTGACTGGCGGCGATCTCGACATCGCCACCCGATGCGGGGAAAGCTCGCCGATCTCGTGTCACGACCCGAAATCGGACGGCGATCCCCTCACCGGTGAGCGATCTCGACATCGCCGCCCTCGGACAACCCACCCATGGCACCGACGGTGGACGACGGGTCGAGGTGCTGGCCGTCACCGAGAACCTGTTCCAGCTTGCCGGTGAACCGGGACACGAGATCGTCCACGTGCTGGCTGTCGGCTGGCCCGAACTGGAGAAGCGGCCGTTCGGCGCCACGCGTCCGGTGCTCGACAACGACTCCGTCGCCCGGTGGTAGCGGCTCAGCGAGTTGGCCGAGGGCAATCCTCCGTTCTATCCGGACGACGGAGTCGCGTTCGCGATGAGGATGCAGAACCGGGAAGGATGACCCGGAGCCTGGCGCGGCGCGGACCGGGCGCCCTCCCGACGGCTTCGGCATCCGGGCCTCTTCCACGGCTGCGACTGGGTTCGGCGATCTCGACATCGCTGTCCGATGGTGGGAAACCTCGCCGATCTCGTGTTCCAGCCCGAAATCCGCGAGCTTTCTCACCATCGGCGAGCGATCTCGACATCGGGAGTTTGGGTTAGAAGGGGTTGTTCTCCTGGGTTGAGGGGGTACGTCCGGCCAGCCGCTGTTGGGGGAGGAAGTTGGCCAGGGGCGGGGACGCCGTGACCGAGCTAGCTGGCGCAGCGCGTGGGTGAAGCCGGGTCCATGGATGTCGCGCAGGCGGGTCATGCTGCGCCCGGCGCAGCACCGCCAGTGCCGCCGAGGCCCGGCGTGGGGGGAAGCCGGCCACTCCGCAGGCAGGGGTGAGCACCAGCCGGTCGGCGAGCACCGGACCCAGTTCCAGCGGGCGCAGCAGCCCCAGCGCCCGCCGGACGACGTCGTCCGGACGCCACTCGCGCACCGGCCCGGCAGTCGGCAGGCAGCCGAGGTACAGCCCGAGTCCACCGTCGACGGCGTGCGCCAGGGCGTCGAGATCGGTGATCAGGTCCTGATCGACCGACACCGCGGCGAAGCCGGCGGCGCCGACCAGGTCGACCGGGAGCCCGGGCGCACAGCAGTGCAGCACACCGGACGCCGTGGCGTCGGCGAGCGGGCGCAGGGCCTCGGCCACCTCGGGCGGGTGGACGGCCCGGTGCCGGAAGTAGCCGCCCTCGGTGGGTACGGCGCCGTTCAGCACGGCGGGCAGCGAGGGCTCGTCCACCTGCAGCAGCAGGGTCGCCGACGGCAACCGCCGGCGGGCCTGGGCGAGCAGTTCGGCGACCCCGTCGGCCAGCGACTGGGCCAGGTCCCGGCGCGCCGCCCGGTCGCCGAGCACCCGCCCGCCCAGCGGCAGGAACAGCGAGGACGCCAGCGTCCAGGGGCCGACCACCTGCAGCTTCACCGTGCCGGCGAAGTCATGGGCCTGCTCCTCGAACCGGTCCAGGTCGTCCCGCAGCATCGCCTGCGCGCGTCGCTGGTCGACGCCCGGGTGGTCGCTCAGCCGCCACTCCCCCGCCGCCAGCTCGGCCGGCAGCTCGGTCAGCACGGCGGTCCCTCGTCCGATCAGGGACGCCCACGGGCCGCGGGCCGGCAGCTCCGGCAGGTGCGGGATGCCGCCATCGCTGCCCAGGACGTCCATCACCAGCCGCGCGGCGGCCGGGAAGTCCGTGCCGGGCAGCGAGCCGACACCGGTGAAGCCGACCACCGTCAGCGCCCGGTGGAGGCGATGGTCGCCGAGCCGACCACCCGGTCACCGTTGTAGCAGACCACCGCCTGACCGGGGGCGATGCCGTGCGCCGGGGCGTCCAGGGCGACCGACATACCGTCCGGACGCCCGTCGATGGTGGCCGGCAGCGGCTCGCCGTGCGCCCGCACCTGGACCAGGCCGCGCCAGGCCCCGTACACCGGCCGCTCTGCCCAGGTCGGCCGGATGCCGTCGATCCGGCCCACCGCCAGCGCCTCGTGCGGACCGACCATCACCCGGTTGCCGGCCGGCTCGATGCCCAGCACGTAGCGGGGGCGTCCGTCGGCGGCCGGGACGCCCAGGTGCAGCCCGCGGCGCTGGCCGACGGTGAACTGGTGGCTGCCGCTGTGCGCGCCGACCACCTCGCCGGCGGTGTCCACGAACGCGCCCTCGGCGGTGCCGAGGTGCCGGTTCAGGAAGCCCGCGGTGTCACCGGAGGGGATGAAGCAGATGTCGTGGCTGTCCGGCTTCCTGGCCAGGTACAGCCCGCGCGCGGACGCCTCGGCCCGCACGTCGGCCTTCGCGGTGTCATGACCGAGCGGGAACAGGCAGCGGCTCAGCTGGCGCTGGTCGAGCACGCCGAGCACGTAGCTCTGGTCCTTGGCGGCCTCGGCCGAGCGCCACAGCTGCGTCGTGTCCCCGTCGGTGCGCAGCACCGCGTAGTGCCCGGTGGCGATGGCGTCGAAGCCGAGCGCGATCCCGCGCTCCAGCACCGCCGCGAATTTGATCTTCTCGTTGCAGCGCAGGCACGGGTTCGGCGTCCGGCCGGCGGCGTACTCGGCCAGGAAGTCGTCCACCACGTCGGCGGCGAAACGATCGGAGAAGTCCCAGACGTAGAACGGGATGCCCAGCACGTCGGCGGCACGCCGGGCATCGTGGGAATCCTCCAGCGAGCAACAGCCGCGGGCACCGGAACGATAGGTCTGCGGGTTCTTCGACAGCGCCAGATGGACGCCGGTGACGTCGTGTCCGGCGTCGACCATCCGCGCGGCCGCCACCGCGGAGTCGACACCACCGGACATGGCCGCCAGAACACGCACCGGAGCATTCTACAAAGCGGGCCGGAATCCGATCGCGACCGTCGGAGAGGCAAGACCCGGTGCCCTGCGGCGGGCCGTGCGGCCGTCCGATGGACCCCTCGCCGATAACGATTTCATCACGATATGAACGCCCGAATCGGGGCCACCGTCCACTATCCGAACGCCGCCCGCGCGCGCCTCACGGCGTCCGGAAGGACCGCGAGCACCCGTTCGATCGAGGTGCGGTCGGACGCCCGCCCGAGCGAGAACCGCAGCGACGCGGACGCCTCGTCGAGGCTGCGACCCATCGCGAGCAGCACCTCGCTGGGCTGATGGACGCCTGCGGTGCACGCCGACCCGGTGGAGCAGTCGATGCCGGCGGCATCCAGGATCAGCAGCAGGTCGTCGGCCCGGCAGCCGCGGAAGGTGACGTTGAGGATCGCGGGGCTGACCGGCGCGCCGCCGTTGACCCGGACGTCGTCGACGCCCGCCACGATGCCGCGCAGCAGCGTCTCCCGAAGCTCACCGAGCCGCGCCGACTCCGTGGCCAGATCACCGACGGCAACCCTGGCCGCCGCGGCGAAACCCGTAGCCAGCGCGGTCATCGCGGTGCCGGACCGGAGCCGGCGCTCCTGTCCGCCGCCGAAGCCCGGGGACGCCAGGGTCAGCTCCCGCCGGACCACCAGGGCACCGACGCCCACCGGCCCGCCGAGCTTGTGGGCGGTCACGGTCATCGCGTCCGCGCCCAGCGCGGCGAAGTCCAGCGCTAGATGACCGAAGGCCTGGACGGCGTCGGTGTGCAGCCAGGCGCCGACCTCGCGGGCCCGGTCACGCACCGCGTCCAGGCGCTGCACCACCCCGGTCTCGTTGTTCACCAGCATCGTCGAGGCCAGCGCAGTCTCCGCTCCGATCGCCGCCTCGGACCCGGCCGCCAGCCGTCCGTCGCCGTCCAGCGGCAGCACGTCGACCAGGCCGGGCAGGCGCCCGGCCACCCCGGCCACCGACGGGTGCTCGCCGTCGCCGATCGCCAGCCGCGGCCGCTCCGCCCGGGCCCCCGCGGCGCCCAGCAGCACCAGGTTGTTCGCCTCGGTGCCACCCGAGGTGAAGACGACCTCCGTGGGCCGGCAGCCCAGGCACTCGGCGAGCGATTCGCGGCTCTCCTCCAGCAGCCGGCGGGCCGCCCGGCCCGAGGCGTGCAGCGACGACGGATTGCCCGGCAGGCGCCAGGCCGCCGCCATCGCCTCGGCCGCCTGGGCGAGCAACGGAGCACCCGCGGCATGGTCCAGATAGACCCGCTCCTGCATCGGCGCCCCTCCTGCCGTCGGCTCCGGACGCCGCCGGACGATGCTTGCTTCGTCAGCTAATTGCGGCACTATATGAGCCGGTGCCCCGCGCGGCGGCTCTCCAGCCGGTGCAGCGCGGTGCGTCCCATTCCGTCCGACCGAAGGCAGCTTATGTCCGAGCCCGTGCCCACCGCACCGGCCACCACCGTTCCACTCGGGGCACATCCGCGCGATGGTGGCACGGAGTTCGCGCTGTGGGCGCCCCGCGCCGCGCGCGTCGAACTGGCACTGGTCGACGCCGACGAGCATCAGACCAACGTCGACCTGAAGCTCAACCGCGACGAGGGCGTCTGGAGCGGCTTCGTCCCCGGGATCCGTGCGGGACAGCGCTACGGGTACCGGGTGCACGGCAAGTGGAACCCCGAGGAGGGCTGTCGGTTCAACCCCGCCAAGCTGCTGCTCGACCCCTACGCCCGGGCGATCACCGGTTACGTCGACTACCGGGGCCCGATCAGCGACCACACCACCGAGTCGAACTTCGAGAGCGACACCACCGACTCCTTCGGCGCGGTGCCGCTGAGCGTGGTGGTCGCCGACAGCCCGCCGCCGACCCCGCTGGCCAACCCGCTGCCGCTGGATCAGATGGTGATCTACGAGACGCACCTGAAGGGCTACACCCAGCGCCATCCCGAGGTTCCCGAGGGCCTGCGCGGCACCTACGCCGGCTTCGCCGACGACGCTGTCATCGCGCACCTGGTGGAGACCGGCATCAACGCGGTGGAGTTCCTGCCGCTGCAGCACTTCGTCTCCGAGCCGTTCATCGTCGGACGCGGCCTGGTCAACTACTGGGGCTACAACACCCTCGGCTTCTTCGCGCCGCACGCCCCCTACGCCAGCGCCAGCGCCGGCACCCTCGGCGGCCAGGTCACCGAGTTCAAGCACATGGTCGGCAAGCTGCACGAGGCCGGCATCGCGGTCATCCTCGACGTCGTCTACAACCACACCGGCGAGGGCGGCCACGACGGCCCGACGCTGTCCTTCCGGGGCATCGACCACGGCGGCTACTACCGGCTGACCAGCGACAACCGCAACGACTACGACGTCACCGGCTGCGGCAACGCGGTCGACACCTCGAACCCGCGGGTGCTGCAGCTGGTGCTCGACTCGTTGCGCTACTGGGCCACCGAGATGGGCGTCGACGGCTTCCGTTTCGATCTCTGCACCACCCTGATCCGGGACGCCGAGCACCACGTCCGGCAGGAGCACCCGTTCAAGCAGCTGATCGCCTCCGACGAGTTGCTGGCCGGCAAGGTGATGATCGCCGAGCCGTGGGATCTCGGCCCGTACGGCTACCAGGTCGGACGCTGGGGCCGCGGCTGGGCGGAGTGGAACGACCACTTCCGCGGCTTCACCCGCGACTTCTGGCGCGGCGCGACGCACGGCGTCCAGGAGCTGGCCACCCGGCTGTCGGGGTCGACGGACACCTTCGACCATGCCGGACGCCTCGCGTCCAGCTCGATCAACTTCGTCACCGCCCATGACGGCTTCACCCTGCGCGACGTGGTCACCTACGACCTCAAGCACAACGAGGCCAACGCCGAACGCAACCGCGACGGCACCGACGACAACCGGTCCTGGAACCACGGCTACGAGGGTGAGACCGACGACGACGAGATCAACGCGTCCCGGCAGCGCACCGCCCGCAACATGATGGCGATGCTGCTGCTGTCGGCGGGCGTGCCGATGATCACCGCGGGCGACGAGATGGGACGCACCCAGCAGGGCAACAACAACGCCTACTGCCAGGACTCCCCGGTCTCCTGGGTCGACTGGCACACCGCCGAGGAATGGCAGGGGCAGAGCGACCTCACCCGCACCCTGCTGCGGCTGCGGGCCGAGCACCCGGTGCTGCGCACCCCCTGTTTCCGCACCCATCGCGAGGTGCGCGACGACGAGGGCGTCGGGCTGGGCCGGTCCGAGGTGGCCTGGTTCTCCGAGCACGGCACCGAGATGACCATCGACGAATGGCACGACCACGGACGCCGCACGCTCGGCCAGTACGTGTCCGATGTCGACGAGGCCTTCCTGATCTTCGTGCACGGCGGCGACGCCGGGATCGAGCTGACCCTGCCCGGTCAGCCCTGGTCGGTGGGCTGGACGATCGCCGCGCACACCGGGCTGGACAAGGAGCTGCCACATCGGCCGCTCGGTGTCGGCGCCACCATCAGCGTCCCGGCCCGGACCGTGGTGCTGCTGCACGGCAAGGTGCTCAACCATCCGCAGCCGGTCGCGGTCTCGCCGCTGAGCCCGGACGCCCCGGAATCGTCGGTTGGTGCCGAGTCGGCGGTCGGTGCCGAACCGGCGCCCTCGGCGGAACCCGCCGGCTCGGCCGCGGAGCCCCCGTCCACAACGGGCGACGCGGCGGCCGGCAGGTCCTGACCGCCGTCCCGGAGTGCGAGTCGTTCCGGTCCGGGGTACTCCACGAGCGGGGCGCCAGCCGGTAGGTTGGCCGCGTGAGCGAACTGACGAACGCGGGCGACGCCGCCCCCCTTCAGGTTGACCTGTCCCCCCGGATGACCGGCCCGTTCGGCTTCGGCCGGATTCCCGTGGCCAAGGTCTCGCCGGTGATCGAGGGCGGCGCCTACGCCGCGAAAGCCTCCGTCGGCGAACTGATCCCGATCCGCGCCAAGGTGTTCCGCGAGGGACACGACGCCGTGAACGCCTCCGTGATCCTGACCAGCCCGACCGGCGTGGAGACGCGGGTCGACATGACCCCCACCGAGCCGGCCGGTCTGGACGGCTGGGAGGCCTGGGTGCGTCCGGACGCCGAGGGCGCTTGGACGTTCCGGGTCGAGGGCTGGTCCGACCCGTGGGGCACCTGGCACCACAACGCCGAGGCCAAGCTGGAGGCCGGGATCGACCTCGAGCTGGTCTGCCTGGAGGGCAGGGATCTGCTGGAGCGCACCGCGGTGCTCGCCGACCAGGCCGGAGAGCCCGTCGAGGCGTCCATCCTGCGGGCCACCGCGCAGCTGCTGATTCCGCAGCGCAAGGCGTCCGACCTGCTCGAGGTGGCCAACGGCGCCGGCCTGGCCCAGGCGATGAAGAAGTTCGGCCCGCGCGAGCTGGTCTCCCCGACCGCCGACTTCCCGCTCTGGGTCGACCGGAAGCGGGCGTTGTTCTCGTCGTGGTACGAGTTCTTCCCGCGCTCGCAAGGCGCGAGCTACGACGCCGGCACCGACAGCTGGACCTCGGGCACCTTCGACTCCTCCCACGAGCGGCTCGAGGCGGCCGTGGCGATGGGCTTCGACGTGATCTACCTGCCCCCGATCCACCCGATCGGCAGCGCGTTCAAGAAGGGTAAGAACAACACCCTGGACGCCTCCGACAAGGACCCGGGATCGCCCTGGGCGATCGGCAGCGCGGCCGGTGGCCACGACGCGATCCACCCCGAGCTCGGCGACTGGGACTCCTTCGACCGGTTCGTCGCCAAGGCGACCGAGCTCGGCGTCGAGGTGGCGCTGGACTTCGCGCTGCAGGCCAGCCCCGACCACCCCTGGGTGACCGAGCATCCGCAGTGGTTCACGACCCGGATCGACGGCACGATCGCCTACGCGGAGAACCCGCCGAAGAAGTATCAGGACATCTACCCGATCAACTTCGACAACGATCCGCAGGGCATCTACAACGAGGTGCTGCGGCTGTTCAAGCTGTGGATGAGCCACGGCGTCCGGATCTTCCGGATCGACAACCCGCACACCAAGCCGGTGGAGTTCTGGGGCTGGATCCTGGACCGGCTGCGGGAGACCGACCCCGACGTCATCTTCCTGGCCGAGGCGTTCACCAAGCCGGAGATGATGCACGCCCTGGGCAAGGTCGGCTACCACCAGTCGTACACCTACTTCACCTGGCGGACGGCCAAGTGGGAGCTCGAGGAGTACCTGCGCGAGCTGTCCGGCGAGATGGCGCAGTTCTACCGGCCCAACTTCTTCGTCAACACCCCCGACATCAACCCGTTCCACCTGCAGTCGGGCAACCCGGCGATCTTCGCGATCCGGGCGATCCTGGCCGCGACGCTGTCGCCGACCTGGGGCGTCTACTCGGGCTTCGAGTTGTTCGAGCACGAGGCGCTGGCGCCGGGACGCGAAGAGTACCTGAACTCGGAGAAGTACGAGTTCCGGCCGCGGGACTACAACGCGCAGCCGAACCTGAACCTGCTGCTCGGCACGCTCAACTCGATCCGGCATGCGCATCCCGCGCTGCAGCAGCTGCGGCAGATCCACTTCCACCACGCCCCGCACGACGGCGTGATCGCCTACTCCAAGCGCGACGGCGACGACGTGGTGATCGTGATCTGCAGCCTGGACCCGGACAACACCGTCGAGTCCGACGTCTACCTCGACCTGGCGGCGCTCGGCCTGTCCGGTGGCGACTCGGTCGACCTGCGCGACGAGCTGACCGGGGCGACGTTCACCTGGGGAGAGCGGAACTTCGTCCGGCTCAGCCCCGGCACGCCGGCCCACATCCTGCATGTCCAGAACCGTTTCTGAGCCCCGAGACATGTGCGAAAGCTGTTGTCCGAGGCGCTTTCCTGACAGGATGACCGAGTGGTAGCAGAGCCGCTGGCAGCCTGGTGGAGGGTGATCTCCAACGCCCGCTGGTTCGGTGGCAAGGGTCTGTCCGGGGCCCTCACCGAGCTGGCTCCGCTGCCCTGGCTGACGCAGCCGGGGCAGCTCCCGGCGGTGCGGCCCGAGATCGCCACCATCGGCTACGCCGAGCGTCCCGACGAGCAGTACCTGTTGCTGGCCGGCTACACCACCAGCCCGGCGGCGCCGGTCGTGTTCACCGTGGAGGACGCCGACCACGGCCCCCTGCAGGTGGTCGAGGCGCCGGCCGACCCGGACTGCATGGCCGCCGTGCTGGCCGCCCTGCGGGCCCCCGATCATCCGGCCATGGAGTGGGTCGACCCCTCGGCCGTCGATCCGGACGCCCCCACCAGGATCTGGGCCGGCGAGCAGAGCAACACCACCATCTGCCTGGGCAGCGACCGGATGCTGAAGCTGTTCCGCAAGCTGGAGGGCGGACGCAACCTGGACGTCGAGGTGCTGGCGGCGCTGAACGGCTCCGGCATCACCCCGGCGCTGTACGGCACCCTGGTCGGCGAGCTGCCGGACGGCCGGACGGCCGATCTGGGCATGTTCGTGGAGCGGGTGCAGGGCGTCCGGGACGGCTGGGAGTGGGCCTGCGCGGCCTGTGCCGACGACCGCGACGTCGCGCCAGAGGCGGCCCAGCTGGGGCGCGCGTTGCGGCGGGTGCACCAGCGGCTGGCGGACGCCTTCGGCACCTGGACGACCTCGGGCGCCGAGGTCGCCGAGGTGATGGCTCGCCGGCTGGACGTCGCGCTCGCGCAGGTGGACGAACTCGGCCCGGTGCAGTCATCGGCACGGCTCGCGCTGCGGGAGCTGGCCGGCTCCGAGCTGGTCACCCAACGGGTGCACGGCGACTTCCACCTGGGCCAGACGCTGCGCTCGTCCGACGGCTGGACGATCATCGACTTCGAGGGCGAACCGCTCAAATCGCTGGCCGAGCGCCGGCAACCCGACAGCGTCTGGCGCGACGTCGCCGGCATGCTGCGCTCCTTCGACTACGTCCGGGGAGCACACCCAGATCCCACCTCCGACCAGGCCGCGGGCTGGTGTCGGTCGGCGCGCCGAGGCTTTCTCGACGGGTACTGCGAGGGCGCAGTCCCCGAGGCCGCGGTGCTCAACGCCTACGAGCTTGACAAGGCGATTTACGAGGTGGTGTACGAAACACGCAATAGGCCCAATTGGGTTCACATCCCGCTCGGTGCGGTCCATGATGTCGCAGGACGGACGGCGCTGTCCCTTACGCACAACCAAGAGGAGAACTGATGGCACACGATCCAAACGGTGGCTTGACCGGCTGGGATCTGGAAGGGTTCCACAGCGGTGGCGACACCGAGGTCTGGCGTCGGCTCGGGGCTCACCGGGTCACCCTGCACGACGACGAGCGGGGCGAGATCCACGGCACCCGGTTCGCCGTCTGGGCGCCCAACGCCCAGGGCGTGCGGCTGAACGCGGATTTCAACTGGTGGACCGGCGACGCCATGCACCTGATCCCCGGTTCCGGAGTCTGGGCGATCTTCGTGGAGGGCGTCGGCGACGGCGTCCTGTACAAGTACAACATCCTGGGCGGCGACGGCGTCTGGCGCGAGAAGGTCGACCCGATGGCCTTCTTCGCCGAGCAGGCCCCGGCCAACTCCTCCATCGTCTACACCAGCCAGTACGGCTGGGCGGACGACGAGTGGATGACCCAGCGCGCCAAGACCCGTCCGCACGAGTCGCCGATGTCGATCTACGAGGTGCACCTGGGGTCGTGGCGCAAGGGCAAGACCTATCTCGAGCTGGCCGAGGAGCTGGTCGAGTACGTCACCTGGCAGGGCTTCACCCACGTCGAGTTCCTGCCGGTCACCGAGCACCCGTTCGAGCCGTCCTGGGGCTACCAGGTGACGAACTACTTCGCCCCGCAGTCCCGGCTCGGCAAGCCCGACGAGTTCCGCTACCTGGTCGACCGGCTGCACCAGGCCGGCGTCGGCGTGATCCTGGACTGGGTGCCCGGCCACTTCCCGAAGGACGAGTGGGCGCTGGGCCGCTTCGACGGCACCGCGCTGTACGAGCACGCCGATCCCCGCCAGGGCGAGCACATGGACTGGGGCACCTACATCTTCAACTACGGCCGCAACGAGGTGAAGAGCTTCCTGGTCTCCAACGCCCTCTACTGGGTGACCGAGATGCACATCGACGCGCTCCGGGTGGACGCGGTGGCGTCCATGCTCTACCTCGACTACTCGCGCAAGGACGGCGAGTGGGTGCCGAACCAGTTCGGCGGCAACGAGAACCTGGAGGCGATCGACTTCCTGCGCTACGTCAACAAGCATCTCTACGAGCGGGTGCCCGGAGTGTGCATGATCGCCGAGGAGTCCACCTCGTTCGGCGGGGTCACCAAGCCGGTCGACCAGGGCGGCCTCGGCTTCGGCTTCAAGTGGAACATGGGCTGGATGAACGACTCGCTGCGCTACCTGGCGCTGGAGCCGGTCTACCGCCAGTACCACCATCACGAGATGACCTTCGCGATGGTCTACCAGTACTCGGAGAACTTCGTGCTGCCGATCAGCCACGACGAGGTGGTGCACGGCAAGGGCTCGATGATCAACAAGATCCCGCAGGACTCCTGGCGGCAGTTCGCGACGCTGCGGGCGTTCTACTCGTTCATGTGGGCGTTCCCCGGCAAGCAGCTGCTGTTCATGGGCTGCGAGTTCGGCCAGCGCACCGAGTTCAACGAGGCGACCTCGCTGGAGTGGTGGGTCTCCGACCTGTGGGGCCACCACGGCCTGCAGCGGCTGATCAAGGACCTCAACGAGCTGTACGTCAAGCATCCGGCGTTGTGGAAGCTGGATTCCGACCCGGCCGGCTTCCGCTGGATCAACGCCGACGACGCCGGTGGCAACACGTTCAGCTGGGTGCGCTCGGACGGCGACGGCGAGAGCATCGCGGTGGTCGTCAACTTCTCCTCCGAGCCGTGGCACAACTACAAGATCGGGCTGCCCGCCGCCGGTGTCTGGAAGGAGATCCTGAACTCCGACGCCGGCATCTACGACGGCTCCGACGGGCACGGCAACCTCGGCCAGGTCGAGGCCAAGGAAGAGGAGTTCAACGGCTGGGAGGCGGCCGCGACGATCACGGTGCCCCCGCTCGGCGCGGTCTTCTTCCAGCACGAGGGTTGAGCACGGACGCCGACGAATTCCAGGTCCAGCTCCGGGTCGCCGACGACGTCGGCGTCCTGGAGTGGTCCGGCCGGGCCGCCCAGGAAGCGGTCGACGAGGCGGTCAGCCTCGCCGCCGACGACGGGCTGATCGCCCGCGGCCTACGCCGCATCGAGGTGTCGCTGCCGGCCTCCGACAGGGTCGGACGCCGGGCGGTGCAGCGGGCCGGGTTCCGGCTGGAGGGCACCCGGCGCGAGGCGTTGGTGCTTCCCGACGGCACCCCGACCGACGTGGTGCTCTACGCCCGGCTGGCCAGTGACCTGGTCTACGGCGCGGGCGGCTTCACCGGCGTGATGAACTCGGTGCTGCCGCGGAAGCGGCTGATCGCGCACGCCCTGATCACCGACCCGTGGGATCGGGTGTGCCTGCTGGAGACCACCTTCAAACCCGACTGGGAGCTGCCCGGCGGCATCGTGAACATGCTGGAGTCGCCCTGGGACGGGGCCGTCCGCGAGATCGCCGAGGAGCTGTCGCTCGACGTCGGTGTCGGCCGCATCCTGGTGGTGGACTGGCTCGGCCCCTACCTGGGCTGGGAGGACGCCGTCGAGCTGATCTTCGACGGCGGCGTCCTGACCACCGAGCAGATCGACGCGATCGTGCCCGACCCGGGCGAGATCCGCGCCGTGCACTGGCTGGCGCCGGACAAGGCCGCCGACAGGATGGCGCCGTTCGCCCGCGGCCGGATGCTGGCCGCCATCTCGTGCCGGCTCGGCGGCGGCACCCAGTACCTGGAGCGCGGACTCCCCCGCCGGGACTAGGCCGTTCGTCGTCCGGGCATCCGCCCCAGCGCTGATTTGGTGGGAGCGGGAATGCCGGGCTCAGAACAGGGCGCTCATCAGGTCCCGGCGCGCCTTCAGCACGGCCGGGTCGGCCGGCCCGACGATCTCGAACAGCTCCAACAGCCGCAGCCGGACGGCGTCGCGCTCGGCTCCGACCGTCTCGCGGATCAGGGCGATCAGCCGTCCGAACGCCTGGTCGGGACGTCCCGACAGCACCTCCAGGTCGGCGGCGGCCAGCTGCGCCTCCACCGACGCCGGCTCGGCCGCGGCACGCGCCAGCACCGTCGCGGGGTCGATCCCGCCGGCCCGGGCCAGCAGCGCGACCTGGGCGCGTCCGGCCTTCGCCTCCGGGTCGTTCGGGGTCTGGGCCAGGATCTTGTCGTACTCGACCACGGCGGCGGCGAAGTCGCCGCGCTCCAGGGCGGCGTCCGCCTCGGCGAACCGCGGGTCGGCCTCGTCGGTCTCCCCCGCTCCGCCGGCCACGGGTTCGGCGCGCCCGACCAGGCCGTTGCTGGCGGCGACCTGCAGCAGCTGGCCGATCACCGTCTCGGCCTCGGCCTTCGACCGGGTGCCCTGGAACAGCGGCGCCAGTTGGCCGCCGATCACGCCGATCACGGTGGGCACGGCCTGAATGCCGAGCGCCTGCGCGATGGTGGCCGCGGTGTCGACGTTCACCCGGGCCAGCAGGTAGGCGCCGCCGGCCGCGTTGGCCAGGGCGATCAGGTCGTCCGAGAGGGCCTGGGCGTTGGCCCGCGGCGAGTACAGCTCGACCACCACCGGGTGCCGGGTGGACAGCTGGATCACCGACTCGAAGTTGCTCTCGTCGACCTCGGTGACGAACGACGCGCCCACAGGCACGGGCGGCGCTTTCGCGGCGGCGGCGATCCCGGACAGGTCCATGGCGCGGGAGGTGAACTTCGGCAGGGTCATGGGGTCATTGTGTCAAAGTTGGCGGGTGACCCCGGCACCGCTCATCGCGATCATCCAGCATCAGGACGAGTGCCCGCCGGCGCGGCTGGCCGGATGGCTCACCGAGGCGGGAGCCGAGCTGGCGATCGTCCGGGTCGACGTGGGAGCCCGGCTGCCCGACCCGTCCGAGGTGTCCGGGCTGATCGTCCTCGGTGGCGTGATGGGAGCCACCGACGACGGCGTCGCCCCGTGGTTGCCGCAGGTGCGGGCGCTGATCGTGGCGGCGTCCGAGGCCGGCCTGCCGACGCTGGGGATCTGCCTGGGCCACCAGCTCGCCGCGGTCGCCCTCGGCGGACGCGTGGTGCGCAACCCCAACGGCAAGCAGCGCGGGCTGACGCCGATCGGGTTCACCCCGGACGCCCACGACGACCCGCTGTTCGGCCCGGCGCGGGCCGCCGTGCGCGGCGTCCACTCGAACAACGATGTCGTGGTCGCGCTGCCCGGCGGTGCCGGTGTGCTGGCGTACGCGCCGGGCGGCGAGGTGCAGGCCGCACGGCTGGCGTCTGCGACCTGGGGCGTCCAGTGGCACCCGGAGGTGGACGAAGAGGTGTTCGCGACCTGGTGCGCCCTCGACCCGCCCGCCGACGAGGCCGACGCCCAGCGGGCGATCGCCGAGGTCGCGGCGGCCCGTGACGAGCTGNAGCTCCGCCGGCAACGGGTTCGGCGCGCCCGACCAGGCCGTTGCTGGCGGCGACCTGCAGCAGCTGGCCGATCACCGTCTCGGCCTCTGCCTTCGACCGGGTGCCCTGGAACAGCGGCGCCAGCTGGCCGCCGATCACGCCGATCACGGTGGGCACGGCCTGAATGCCGAGCGCCTGCGCGATGGTTGCGGCGGTGTCGACGTTGACCCGGGCCAGCAGGTAGGCGCCGCCGGCCGCGTTGGCCAGGGCGATCAGGTCGTCCGAGAGGGCCTGGGCGTTGGCCCGCGGCGAGTACAGCTCGACCACCACCGGGTGCCGGGTGGACAGCTGAATCACCGACTCGAAGTTGCTCTCGTCGACCTCGGTGACGAACGAGGCACCCGGGGGCACGGGCGGCGCCTTCGCGGCGGCGGCGATGCCGGACAGGTCCATGGCGCGGGAGGTGAACTTCGGCAGGGTCATGGGGTCATTGTGTCAAAGTTGGCGGGTGACCCCGTCGCCGCTCATCGCGATCATCCAGCATCAGGACGAGTGCCCGCCGGCCCGGCTGGCCGGATGGCTCACCGAGGCGGGCGCCGAGCTGGCGATCGTCCGGGTCGACGTGGGAGCCCGGCTGCCCGAGCCGTCCGAGATCGCCGGGCTGATCGTGCTCGGCGGCGTGATGGGGGCCACCGACGACGGCGTCGCCCCGTGGCTGCCGCAGGTGCGCGCGCTGATCGCGGCGGCGTCCGAGGCCGGCCTGCCGACGCTGGGGATCTGCCTGGGCCACCAGCTCGCCGCGGTCGCCCTCGGCGGACGCGTGGTGCGCAACCCCAACGGCAAGCAGCGCGGGCTGACGCCGATCGGGTTCACCTCGGACGCCCACGACGACCCGCTGTTCGGCCCGGGTCAGCCCGCGGTGCGCGGCGTCCATTCGAACAACGATGTCGTGGTCGCGCTGCCCGGCGGTGCCGGTGTGCTGGCGTACGCGCCGGGCGGCGAGGTGCAGGCCGCACGGCTGGCGTCGGCGACCTGGGGCGTCCAGTGGCACCCGGAGGTGGACGAAGAGGTGTTCGCGACCTGGTGCGCCCTCGACCCGCCCGCCGACGAGGCCGACGCCCAGCGGGCGATCGCCGAGGTCGCGGCGGCCCGTGACGAGCTGGCGGACGCCTGGCGTCCGCTCGCCGCCCGGTTCGTCGCGCTGTGCGCGACGAACCAACGGAGCTGAGCGAGCACCCCGTCGACCCCAGCCACGTCATCCCGGCGAACGCCGGGATCTCCGCACCGACCCTGGACACGCCGCCACGGAGATCCCGGGGCGGGCCCGGGGTGACGAGTGGTCGAGCCTGGATGACAGTGGGAGCGTGGCCGACCTGCGAACGAACCGGGTGAAGGGCTCGCCGTGCCGGTCTCGCGTTGGCATGATGGCGGCTATGGTTCACGAACGTGCCGGGCAGGTCGCACTGCCCGAAGACCTCGTCGACGTCGACGCAATGATCGCCGCTTACTACGACCTGGTACCGGATCCCGAGAACATCGACCAGAGAGTGGTCTTCGGCACCTCGGGGCATCGCGGCTCCAGCCTGAAGACTTCCTTCAACGACCTGCACATCGCCGCCACCACGCAAGCCATCGTGGAGTACCGGGCCGCGCAGGGCGTCGACGGTCCGCTGTTCATCGGCAAGGACACCCACGGGTTGTCGCTGCCGGCGTGGAAGACCGCGCTGGAGGTCCTGGTCGCCAACGGCGTCGACGTCCGCGCCGAGAAGGAGGACGAGTACACCCCCACCCCCGCCGTCTCCCGGGCGATCATCGTCTACAACCGCGACAACGAGGGCCCGCGGGCCGACGGCATCGTGGTCACCCCCTCGCACAACCCGCCCACCGACGGCGGCTTCAAGTACAACCCGCCGCACGGCGGGCCGGCCGACACCGACGCCACCTCGGTGATCGCGGCCCGGGCCAACGAGCTGATGGCCGCCCCCGACGGCATCAAGCGGGATCGTCCCTACGACGAGATCGCCGACGGCATCGCCCGGCACGACTACCGCACCGCGTACTGCGAGGACCTCAAGAACGCCATCGACCTGGACGCCATCCGGGCCGCCGGGTTGAAGATCGGCGCGCATCCGCTCGGCGGCGCGGCCGTCCAGTACTGGCAGTACATCGCCGACAACCTCGACATCGGCCTCGAGGTGATCGACGCCACCGTCGACCCGGCCTGGCCGTTCATGACCCTGGACTGGGACGGGAAGATCCGGATGGACTGCTCCAGCCCCTACGCGATGGCGTCGCTGATCGAGAACAAGGACAACTACGACATCTCGACCGGCAACGACGCCGACTCGGACCGGCACGGCATCGTCACCCCCGACCACGGGCTGATGAACCCCAACCACTACCTGGCCGTGGCGATCTCGTACCTGTACACGCACCGTCCCGGGTGGAAGCCGGACGCCGGCGTCGGCAAGACCCTGGTCAGCTCGTCCTTCATCGACAAGGTGGCCGCCGATCTCGGCCGCACCCTGGTCGAGGTGCCGGTCGGCTTCAAGTGGTTCGTCCCCGGCCTGATGACCGGTGACATCGGCTTCGGCGGCGAGGAGTCCGCCGGGGCGTCCTTCCTGACCCTCGACGGGCAGACCTGGACCACCGACAAGGACGGCATCCTGCTCTGCCTGCTGGCCTCCGAGATCCGTGCGGTGACGGGCAAGTCGCCGTCCCAGATCTACGCCGAGATGGAGGCCAAGTACGGCGAGAGCGCCTACGCCCGGGTGGACGCCCCGGCGAACCGCGAGCAGAAGGCCAAGCTGGGCAAGCTGTCGCCCGAGGACGTCACGGCCACCGAGCTGGCCGGCGAGCCGATCGTCGACAAGCTGACCCGGGCGCCCGGCAACGACGCGGCGATCGGCGGGCTGAAGGTGACCACCGAGCACGCCTGGTTCGCCGCCCGTCCGTCCGGCACCGAGGACGTCTACAAGATCTACGCCGAGTCGCTGAAGGGCGCCGAGCACCTCGCTCAGGTCCAGGCGGAGGCTCGGGAGGTCGTCAACGCCGCCCTCGGCTGAGGTCGATTCCATCGACAGACCGGACGCGCCCCCGAGCACCGCTCGGGGGCGCGTTCCGTGTCGGGTGGTGCGCGGCGGCAGGGGCTCTTCGAGCCGAGCGACGGCGCGTCCTGATCGAGGGGTGCGCCGGCCCCCCGCCGGCCGGGCGGGCAGACCGGGGGCGCGTGATCCTGGGGCCTGCCCGCTCAGTCGCCGCTGGCGATGTCGGCGCCCTGGACGCGACCGCCGAGACCCGCCTTGGCGATCACGGCGGCGAAGTCGTGCAGGCGCTGGTCGGGGTCGCCGACGTACTTGATCTCGCGCATCCCCTGGTCCTGGGCCGCCGTCTCGAAGGTGAAGGTCGCGTAGCCGAGGATCTGACCCCAGAACGGCCGCTGCATGGAGATGTCCAGCACCCGGCTGATCGGCATCATCGCGAAGGTCTGATCCATCACCCCGTGCACCCGGAAGACCCGGAAGTCGGTGACGACGAAGCGGTCCATGTACTCGGTGTGCATTCGCCAGAAGCCGTTGATCCCCAGGCCGAGGCCGGCGAGCGTGGCGATCCACCACAGGTGCCCGAGCCAGGGCATCACCGCGAACGCGGCCATCCCGAGGACCACCCGGGTGCCCGGCCACAGCCGGGTCACCCAGTGCCGCCGGATCTCGTCGATCACGTACTCGCCCTCTTCGGCGATCAGCCGGTCCTCGACGTGGGGGTCGAGGAAACGCGACCAGCCGAGCTTCACCCGCCCGACCGGCGGCGCCTGCTCAGTTGCCACCGCCGGTCACCGGGAGAGTTCGACGAAGAACCGACCGAGCGCGTCGAAGGCCCCGAAGAAGGTCTTCACCGCGGATGCGGCGGCCTCGGGACGGTTGAACAGGTAGTACAGGCAGAAGCTGACGACGAGCACCACCAGGATCGTCTTGATCCACTTGGTCATCCGTGCCTCCTCGACGTCGGCCCATAGACAGTCACGCTTTCATTCTCCGCGCCCGACTCGACCGTCTCCAGTCCGCCACGCCGATCTTCGGAGCGGATTGCCGAACCCTCAACGCGTGCTCGAGAGATGTGCCAGGCTGAACGCATGAGCACGGATCTGTTCGTCTGCATCGACCACGTCGGCCTCGCCGTACCCGACCTCGACGAGGCCATTCGCTTCCACACCGAGGTCATGGGCTGGCGGGTGCTGCACCGTGAGGAGAACCAGGAGCAGGGGGTGGCCGAGGCGATGATCGGCACCGGTGCCCAGGGACCGGAGAACGCCCAGATCCAGCTGCTCGCGCCGCTGAACGAGAGTTCGACCATCGCCAGGTTCATCGGCCGCAGCGGCCCCGGCATGCAGCAGCTCGCCTACCGGGTCGCGAACCTGGACTCCGTCAGCGCGACGCTGCGTGAGCGGGGCGTCCGGCTGCTCTACCCGGAGGCCAAACGGGGCACCCACGGATCGCGGATCAACTTCTGCCATCCGAAGGACACCGGCGGCGTGCTGCTCGAACTGGTGGAACCACCCAAGGGGTGAGTGTCCCTCCGCCGCCGGGGTGAAGAGTGAGTAGCATTCGTGGCGTACACCCCTACGAAAGGACCTCGGGTGAGCCAACAGCCAGAAGAGACCGTCGGCCTCGATCTCTTCGATGAGACCGCGAGTGCCGCCGGCAGCTTTCCGCACTCCATGCTGGGCTACGAACGCCAGGCGGTCGACGCCTACATCCGCGACATCGAACGCCAGCTGAGCTCCGCCAAGCGCAAGGTTCGCTCGCTGCAGCGGCAGCTCGCCACCAAGGCGGACGAGACCGACTACTCGCGGCTGGGCACGCACACCGGCGACCTGCTGCGCAACGCCGAGCGCGAGGCGGCCGAGATCACCCAGTCGGCGCAGCTGCAGGCCGAGCAGATCATCGAGATCGCCAAGCGCGAGGCCGAGCAGCTCACCCGCGAGGCCGACCAGAACGTCAGCCAGGCGCGAGTCACCAGCCTCGACGATCTGCACCGGCTGCGCGACGAGCTGGCCGGCCAGACCAGCGCCGAGCTGGCCGCGGCCCAGGAGCAGGCCCGCACGCTGCGCGCGGCGGCCGAGAACCACCGGGCGATGGTGTTGGCCGATGCCGAGCGCAACGCCGCGGCGCTGCGTGAGCAGGCCGGCCTGGAGGCCGACCAGCTCCGTCAGGCCGCCGAGCGGGACGCCGCCGACGTGCGCGCCGCGCTGGCCAGGGAACAGGCGCAGACGCTGGAGTCGCTGAAGCAGCGCCACGCCGAGGTGACCCGGACGCTGATCGAGCTCTCCGAGCGCGCCCGGCAGCAGTCGGACGAGTTCGGCGCGCAGATGGCGCACGACGCGCAACTCGCCGACGAGCGCCGCCAGAAGGCGTTCGCCGAGGCCGACCAGATCGTGGTCTCGGCCAATGAGGAGGCCCGCGGGGCGGTCGCCGAGGCCCGGGCCAAGGCGGCCAAGCTGCTCACCGAGGCCGGCGTCGCAGAGGCGCAGAAGATCGAGCAGCTGACCATCGAGATCGAGGGCCTGAACCGGCGCAAGAAGGCGCTGGTCGACGGCATGCGGAGCCTGTCCTCGCTGGTCAGCTCCAGCGTGGCCGACTTCCACGGCGACGACGAGGCCGAGGCGAAGGCGTCCGAGGTGGCCCGCGCCGCCGACGAGGCCGAGACCGCCGTCCTCGACATGGAGGAGGTGGCCGCCACCGCGGTCCAGCCCGCCGTCGAGGACGACGCGACCCGGGTGCAGCCGGCCGCCACCGGCGGGGGGAAGCGGCGCTAGCCGATGACCGCCCAGCCGGACGAGGGCGCCGGCGTCCCGGAGCCGACACGGTCCCAGCCGACGCCTTCGGAGGCCGTCGCGGCCCGCCCCGCCCCCACGCCCAGCGGGCCGCGGGGTTGGCTGCACCGGATCCGCCGGGTCACCCAGCCGACGCCGGCCGACCTGGACGCCGAGGCGATCAGCGCGGGCCCACGCAGCGAGGTGAGCCTGGGCCGGCGCAGCCCGTTCGCGATCGGCTTCTTCATCACCCTCGGCGCGCTCACCGCCGGCGGGCTGGTGTTCGGGCTCTACCGGATCTCCTCGGTGGTGCTGCTGGTGATGCTGGCTCTCTACCTGGCGCTGGGGCTCAACCCGCTGGTCGACCGACTCTCGTCGCGCGGCCTGCGGCGCGGCATCTCGGTGCTGCTGGTGGCGCTCGGCGGGCTGGCCATCCTGGGGCTGGCGATCTGGGCGATCCTGCCGGTGGCGGCCGAGCAGATCAACCGGCTGCTGCTCAACGCGCCGGCGCTGCTGCAGGAGCTGCGGGCCAACCCGCAGATCGCCGACTGGGACAGCCGCTACGACATCATCAACCGGGTCAGCGCGTTCCTCACCTCCGGCGAGCTGCTGAGCACCCTGTTCGGCGGCCTGTGGGGGGCGAGCCAGGCGGTGGTCGGGATGGTGCTCAGCACCATGGTGACGATCGTGCTGACCGTCTACCTGCTGGCCTCGATGCCGGCCTTCAAGGAGGCGCTGTACGAGCTCTCCCCGGCCTCGCGGCGGCCGCGGGTGCGCTACCTGGCCAACGAGATGTTCAGCCGGATCGGCGGCTACGTGACCGGGCTGTTCATCGTGATCACCTGCTCCACCACCGTCGCCTACCTGTTCCTCAACGTGGTCGGGCTCGGCCAGTACGCGCTGGCGCTGGCGGTGGTGGTGGCGCTGTGCGCGATCATCCCGCTGATCGGCTCGACCCTGTCGATGGTGATCGTCTCGACGGTCGCCTTCACCTTCTCGGCCACCCAGGGCTTCGTCACGCTGGCGTTCCTGCTCATCTACCAGCAGATCGACAACTACTTCATCCAGCCGCGGGTGTTCCAGCGCTCGGTGAGCGTGCCCGGCCCGCTGGTGATCCTGGCCGCGCTGGCCGGCGGCGTACTGTACGGGCTGCTGGGGGCGCTGCTGGCCATTCCGTCGATGGCCGCCGCGATGCTGCTCTACCGCGAGGTGCTGATCCCGGCGCTCAACCGGCGCTGAGCCGGGACGAGTTCAGAACAGCCGGTCCTCGGCGCTGTCCAGTCCCCGCAGCAGGTCGTAGTCGACGCTCACGCAGGTGATCCCGCGGGTGCCGGCCAGGGTCTTGGCCTGCGGCTTGATCAGCTGGGCGGCGAACACCCCGCGCACCGGCGCCAGCAGCGGATCGGCGTTCATCAGGGCCAGGTAGCGGGTCAGCTGCTCCACGCCGTCGATCTCGCCCCGGCGCTTCACCTCGACGGCGACGTAGCCGCCCTCGGCGTCCCGGAAGAGCAGGTCCACCGGGCCGATCGGGGTCAGGTACTCGCGCTGCACCAGGTTCCAGCCCCTCCCGAAGGTCTCGGGATGCTCGGCCAGCAGCGCCTGCAGGTGTGCCTCCACGCCGTCCTTGACCAGGCCGGGGTCGACGCCGAGCTCGTGGGAGGAGTCGTGCAGCACCTCGGCGATCGAGATGACCAGCGTGTCGGCGTCCCTGTTCCGCAGTTCCCACACCTCGGCGAAGTCGGAGTCCACCGGCGCGGTGACGGTCACCGTGCAGGGCGGATTCATCCAGTTCAGCGGCTTGTAGGCACGGTCGTCGGCATGGATGGAGACCGAGCCGTCCGCCTTGGCGAGGATCAACCGGGTCGCCAGCGGCAGGTGCGCCGTCAGGCGTCCGGCGTAGTCGACCTGGCAGCGGGCAACGATCAGACGCACCCGGCCACCGTAGCGCCTGGGGCAGTACGCTGACCTGCATGCCCAAACGACCCAGCAAACACCTGCGCCCGCCGCGGCCGCTGTCGTCGTCGTTCGCCGCCGCGGTGGACAAGGCGGACGGGCGTTGGATGACCCAGACCATGCCCGGCCAGGCGGCCACCAAGCCGTACCGCTGCCCGGGTTGCGACCAGCCGATCGCCATCGGCACGCCGCACGTGGTGGTCTGGCCGCAGGTGCCCACGGTGGGCGCGCTCCGTGCCGTCGACGAGCGCCGGCACTGGCACAACTCCTGTTGGAACCGGAGGCGTTGATGGCCCTGTTCACCCAGCTGATCGGGAACGGGCGTCCCGACGTCGTCTTCCTGCACGGCCTGTTCGGACGCGGCAAGAACTGGGCCGGCATCGCCCGGACACTGGCCGGGCAGGATCACGCCAGCGTGCTGTTCGACCTGCCCAACCACGGCCGTTCGCACTGGACCGACACCTTCGACTACCCCGCGATGGCCGATGAGGTGGCCGATGAGCTGCGGCTGCGGCTGGGCACCGCCGCCGCGGTCACCCTGGTCGGGCACTCGATGGGCGGCAAGGTCGCCATGCTGCTGGCGCTGCAGCACCCCGAGCTGGTCCGCCGGCTGGTCGTCGTCGACATCGCGCCGGACATCTCCTACCAGGTGCGCACCTCGGTGCCGCTGGTGAAGGCGATGCGCGACCTCGACCTGACCGGCCTGGCCAGCCGGGGCGCGGCCGAACGCGCGCTGGCCGCGGAGGTCGACGACCCGGCGGTGCGGCAGTTCCTGCTGCAGAACCTCAAGCACACCCGGACGCCGGACGACCGCAACGGCTGGACGTGGGAGCTCAACCTCGGCCTGCTCGGCGACCACCTGGACGACGTCGCGGCCTGGCCCGGCGTGGCGGACGGCCTCAGCTACGACGGCCCGGTGCTCTGGGTCGGCGGCGCCGAGTCGCCCTACATCCGGCCCGAGCATCACGACCGGATGCGTCAGCTGTTCCCCCGGGTGCGGCTGGTCTGGGTGCCCGGTGCCGGGCACTGGGTGCACGCGGACGCCCCGGCCGAGCTGACCGCGGAGATCGTCGGCTTCCTGGACGCCCGCTGACCATTCGGCCGCGATCGGTCCGGTGCCGGGCGAAGCGGCTCCGACTAGCCGACCGTGGCCCTGAGGATCCGGAACGGGTTGCGGGGCCTGCCGGTGCCGTCGCCGTAGCCGTTGTCCTGACCGTCGGCGGCCATCGTCCGGATCACCTTCAGCGAGGCCTCGTCGATCGTGCCGAACACCGTGTAGTTCGGCGGCAGCGGTGAGTCGGCGTAGATGATGAAGAACTGCGAGCCGTTGCTGTTCGGCCCGGCGTTGGCCATCGCCACGGTTCCGGCCGGGTAGGACGCTCCCCCGCCGAGCTCGTCGGCGAACCGGTAGCCGGGCGTGCCGCGTCCGGTGCCGGTGGGATCGCCGCACTGCACCATGAACATGCCGAAGTCGGCGAGCCGGTGGCAGCCGGTGTCGTCGAAGAAGCCCTGTCTGGCGAGCGACTCGATCGAGTTCAGGGTGCACGGCGTCCGGCTGCGGTCGCCGGTGATGGTGACCGAGCCGCCGGTCATGGTCAGGGTCAGCGAGGCGACCCCGACGGTGGACGCCGCGGCGGGCGGTGCTTCGACCGGCCTGGCCGGCTGCCCGGAACCGATGTAGCTGCAGGCCACCATGCCGGCCTGGAGCTCCGGCTGGCCGGCAGATCCGGCGCAGCCGGCGAAGAGCAGCGCGGCGCAGCCGATCAGGGCGAGGGGGCGGGTCACCCGCCCGAGTCTGCCACAGGCCCTAGGCTGGCGGCATGGTCCACCTCACCACGATCTACACCCGCACCGGCGACGCCGGACAGACCCGGCTGTCGGACAACTCGGTGGCCGCCAAGACCGATCTGCGGGTCGAGGCCTACGGGCAGGTGGACGAGGCGAACGCCGTGCTCGGCGTGGCGACCGCCCGCGGCGACCTGCCGGATGACCTGACCGCGGCCTTGCGGCTGATCCAGAACGAGCTGTTCGACCTGGGCGCCGACCTGTCCACACCACTGGCCGAGAAGCCGGCCTGGGAGCCGCTGCGGATCGTCGCCGGCTGCATCGAGCGGCTCGAGGGCTGGTGCGACGACTACTCGGCCCGGGTGGGCCCGCTGCACTCCTTCATCCTGCCCGGCGGCACCCAGACCGCCGCCCAGCTGCACGTCGCGCGCACCATCGTCCGCCGCGCCGAGCGGACCGCCTGGCGGGCCGCTCAGGAGTACGGCCTGGACGTCGAGGGCGGCCTGAACTCCCTGGCGCTGACCTACCTCAACCGGCTCTCCGACCTGCTCTTCCTGGCCTCCCGGGTCGCGAACGCCGAGGTCGGCGACGTGCTCTGGGTGCCCGGCACCGATCGGACACCGGCCGAACCCCGGGCCGCGAAGCGGCGCGCCCGGGCCGCCGAGAACAATCCCGGCGCCGGCGACTGAACCTGGAGCGCCGCTGACCGAGCCCGTCGACCCTGGCATGGGTCGGCCGGGAGGTCCGGCCTCCGCGGGCATGACGCAGCGGCGCGAAGCGCTGGGCGACCCACGACGACGCCCCGACGGCCACGACTATTCCGGGGAGACCGGGGAGGGGCGGTAGCGGGTGCCGGGCGGTGCCGCCTCCAGCCAGCTGAGCAGCCCGGTCAGCGAATCGGGCGCCATCGCCAGCTCCACCTGTTCCACCGGTCCGTGCAGGCTGACGATGCGCTGATCCTCCAGCAGCCAGGCGGCCTCGGTGTCGTCCGGAAGCCGCTGCTCGCCGGCCCGCATCTGGGCCCGGTCGAAACGGCGGCGCGGCCACAGCGAGAGCGAGAACGCCGGGAACCACTGCAGCTCATGCTCCCGATAACGGGCGACTCCGAGCACCCAGTGGGTGCCCGGAGTCCGGTTGGCGGGATGAAAGCTACACGCGAAGGTTCCACCGGCGCGGGACAGCCAGCGCCGGCGCAACCAGAAGCAGGCGAGGGCGATCGCCAATGCCAGGACGAGGACGATCAGCAGCACCTCGACAGCGGTGATCACGTCCATGCCCCGAACCCCTCCCGCGACTTCGGTCAGGAAACCTGTTGTTCCTGCGCCTTCTTGGCCGCCGCGAGCTGGGCGCGGGCCCGAGCGAAGTGCTGCCTGGTGGCTTCGCTGTTGTCGCCCTCGTTCATCTTCGTCCAGGCGACCCGGCGTTCGCGCTCGGCCTCGTCGACCAGGACCTCGTGGGCCAGTCGGCCGTACTGGCTGAGGATGGCGACCCGGTTCTCGGCGACCGAGATGAAGCCGCCGTCGACCGCGATCACCTCGCGCTTGCCGTCGACGGTCAGCACCTCGGCGGCACACGGCACCAGCACCGCCAGCAGCGGCTCGTGGTTGGCCATGATGCCGATGTCGCCCTCGGTGGTGCGCGCGATCACCGAGATTGCCCGGCCCTCCCAGACCCGGCGGTCGGCGGCCACCACGTCGACGAACAGCACATCGCCCTCGGCCACGATCAGCCTTCCTTCTGCATCCGGTCCCAGTTCTCCATCACCATGTCCATGCCGCCGACGTTGAAGAAGGCCTGCTCGGCGATGTGGTCGACCTCGCCGTCGCAGATCATCTTGAACGACTCGATGGTGTCGGCCAGCGCGACGGTGGAGCCGGGCACGTTGGTGAACTTCGTCGCCATGTAGGTGTTCTGGCTGAGGAACTGCTGGATGCGGCGGGCCCGGCCGACCAGGATCTTGTCCTCCTCGGAGAGCTCGTCCACACCCAGGATGGCGATGATGTCCTGGAGCTCCTTGTTGCGCTGCAGGATCTGCTTGACCCGGGTCGCCGTGTTGTAGTGGTCCTCGCCGATGAACTGCGGGTCGAGGATCCGGCTGCTGCTGGTCAGCGGGTCGACCGCCGGGTACAGGCCGCGCGAGGCCACCTCGCGGGAGAGCTCGGTGGTGGCGTCCAGGTGCGCGAAGGTGGTCGCCGGGGCCGGGTCGGTGTAGTCGTCGGCGGGCACGTAGATCGCCTGCATCGAGGTGATCGAGTGACCGCGGGTCGAGGTGATCCGCTCCTGCAGCTGGCCCATCTCGTCGGCCAGGTTCGGCTGGTAACCCACCGCGGAGGGCATCCGGCCGAGCAGCGTGGAGACCTCGGAGCCGGCCTGGGTGAACCGGAAGATGTTGTCGATGAACAGCAGCACGTCCTGGTTCTGCACATCGCGGAAGTACTCCGCCATGGTCAGCGCCGACAGCGCCACCCGCAGCCGGGTGCCCGGCGGCTCGTCCATCTGGCCGAAGACCAGGGCGGTGTCCTTCATGACGCCGGCCTCGATCATCTCGTGGATCAGGTCGTTGCCCTCACGGGTGCGCTCCCCCACGCCGGCGAACACCGAGGTGCCGCCGAAGTTGTGGGCGATCCGGTAGATCATCTCCTGGATCAGCACGGTCTTGCCGACGCCGGCGCCGCCGAACAGGCCGATCTTGCCGCCGGCCACGTACGGGGTGAGCAGGTCGAGGACCTTGATACCGGTCTCCAGCATCTCGGTCTTCGGCTCGAGCGCGTCGAACTTCGGCGCCGCGCGGTGGATCGGCCAGCGCTCGGCGATCTCCACCGACGAGGTGTCCTCGTTGAGGCACTCGCCGGTGACGTTCCAGACCCGGCCCTTGGTCACGTCGCCGACCGGCACCGAGATCGGACGCCCGGTGTCGACCACCGGCGCACCGCGCCGCATGCCGTCGGTCGGCTTCAACGAGATCGCCCGGACCATGTTGTCGCCCACGTGCAGCGCGACCTCGGCGTAGATGGTGCGGGTCTGCTCGCCGGCGTCGATGTCGATCAGCAGCGCGTTGTAGATGTCGGGCATCTGGTCGGCGGGGAACTCCACGTCGACGACCGGGCCGATCACCCGGGCCACCCGGCCGACGGCGCCCTGGGCGTCGTCGGTGGCGGTGTTGCTGTCCAGTGTCACGGTCATTGATCCACTCTCGTCTCGTGCCCTAGTCCTGGGCGGCCGCGTCGGCGAGCGCGCCCGCGCCACCGACGATTTCACTGATTTCCTGGGTGATCTCCGCCTGGCGGGCCTGGTTGGCTTCGCGGGTCAGGCGCTCGATGAGCTGCTTGGCGTTGTCGGTGGCCGACTTCATCGCCCGCTGCTGGCTGGCCAGCTGGGACGCGGTCGACTGCAGCAGGTAGAACCACACCCGGCTGCGGACGTACATCGGCAGCAGGGTGTCCAGCACCGTCTCGGGATCGGGCTCGAACTCGTACAGCGGCAGCAGTTCGCCCTCGGCCGGCTCGTGGACGCCCTCGACGATCTCCAGCGGGAGCAGCCGGCGGGCCCGCACCTCCTGGCTGATCATCGAGTTCATCCGGGTGTAGACGCCGTAGATGGCGTCCACGCCGCCCTCCTCGTAGGGCCGCGAGAAGTCGTCGATCAGGGCGTCCGCGATCTCCTGGGCGTGCTGGAAGGTCGGCTTGTCGGAGAAGCCCTCCCAGGAGCGGCGGATCGGCAGCTGACGGAACTTCATGTAGGCGATGCCCTTGCGGCCGACCGCGTAGCGGACCACCTCGACGCCCTCGCGCTCGAGCCGCTCGCGCAGCCGGGCCGCGGTCTTGATCGCGTTGGCCGAGTAGGCGCCGTTCATCCCGCGGTCGGAGGTGATCACCAGCATCGCCGCCCGGCGCACCCTCGGCACGCCCTCGGTCAACGGATGCGGGTCGTGGGAGTAGGTGGCGACCGCCGAGACGGCCCTGATCAGCTCGGTGATGAACGGTTCGCCGGCCTCGGCGGCACGCTGCGCCTTGATGATCCGTGACGACGCGATCAACTCCATCGCGCGGGTGATTTTCTGGGTGGCTGCGACCGACTTCCGGCGCTGGCGCAGCTCACGCAAGCTCGCAGGCATCGGTCAGTCCTTCTGGGTCTCGATGGTCTCCACGCCGAGCTCGGAGTCGGTCAGCGGGCGGTGGCCCCGCTCCTCGGCGCCCAGCGTGTCGCCGTCGGAGGTGCGGAACTGCTGCTTGAAGTCGGCGATGGCCTTCGCCACCGCGTTGGCGGTGTCGTCGTCCCAGCCGCCGGTCTCGGCGATCGTGGTGAGAATGTCGGTGCGCCGCCGCAGATGGTCGAGCAGTTCGCTCTCGAACCGCAGCACGTCGCTGACCGGGACGTCGTCGAAGTGCCCGTTGGTGCCCGCCCAGACGCTGATCACCTGATCGGCGACCGGGAACGGGGTGTACTGCGGCTGCCGGAGCAGCTCGGTGAGCCGGGCGCCGCGCTCCAGCTGACGGCGCGAGGTGGCGTCCAGGTCGGAGGCGAACATCGCGAACGCCTGCATGTCGCGATACTGGGCCAGCCCGATCTTCAGCGTGCCGGCGACCTTCTTCATGGCCTTGATCTGGGCGTCGCCGCCGACCCGGGAGACCGAGATGCCGACGTCGATGGCCGGGCGCTGGTTGGCGTTGAACAGGTCGGACTGCAGGAAGATCTGGCCGTCGGTGATCGAGATCACGTTGGTCGGAATGTAGGCCGACACGTCGTTGGCCTTGGTCTCGATCACCGGCAGGCCGGTCATCGAGCCGCCGCCCAGCTCGTCGGAGAGCTTGGCGCAGCGCTCCAGCAGCCGGCTGTGCAGGTAGAACACGTCGCCGGGGTAGGCTTCGCGGCCCGGCGGACGGCGCAGCAGCAGCGACATCGCGCGGTACGCCTCGGCCTGCTTGGTGAGGTCGTCGAAGACGATCAGCACGTGCTTGCCGGCGTACATCCAGTGCTGGCCGATCGCCGAGCCGGTGTACGGGGCGATGTACTTGAAGCCCGCCGGATCGGACGCCGGGGCGTGCACGATCGTGGTGTACTCCATCGCGCCGGCGTCCTCGAGCACCCGGCGCAGCGCGGCGATGGTGGACCCCTTCTGGCCGACCGCCACGTAGATGCAGCGCACCTGCTTGGACGGATCGCCGGTCTCCCAGAACGCCTTCTGGTTGATGATGGTGTCGACCGCGATGGCGGTCTTGCCGGTCTTCCGGTCGCCGATGATCAGCTGGCGCTGGCCACGGCCGATCGGGGTCATCGAGTCGATCGCCTTGATCCCGGTCTGCAGCGGCTCGGAGACGCTCTGCCGGTCCATCACGCCCGCGGCCTGCAGCTCGAGCGCCCGGCGCCCTTCGACGTCGGCGATCTCGCCCAGGCCGTCGATCGGGTTACCCATCGCGTCGACGACCCGGCCGAGGTAGCCGTCGCCGACCGGCACCGACAGGATGTCGCCGGTGCGCTTGACCGTCTGGCCCTCCTCGATGCCCTCGGAGTCGCCCAGCACGACGACACCGATCTCGCGGACGTCGAGGTTCAGCGCGATGCCCTGGGTGCCGTTCTCGAACTCCAGCAACTCGTTGGCCATCGCCGACGGCAGCCCCTCCACCTTGGCGATGCCGTCGCCGGAGACCACCACGGTGCCCAGCTCCTCGCGGGTCGCCGCCTCGGCGGAGAAGTTCGTCACGAACTTCTCCAGGGCTTCTCGGATCTCGTCGGGACGAATAGTCAGTTCCGCCATTGTTGGTCCTTGTCCTGTGTTCGTTGCTGGAAGTGTGTCGGTCAGCCGAGCTGACGGCGTGCGTCGTGGAGCCGGCCGGCGATGGTGCCTTCGATGATCTCGTCGCCGACGGTGACCTGGACCCCGCCGATCACGTCGGGGTCGACCACCACCTGCAGGCTGACGTCGCGCCCGAGCTGGCGGCCGAGCACGGCGGCGAGCCGGTCGTGCTGCTCCGCGCTGAGCGGACGGGCGACGACCACGTGCGCCAGGGCGCGTTGCCGCAGGGCCGCGGCCAGGGTCAGGTAGCTGCCGACGGTCAGCTCGAAGCTGTTCGACCGGGCGGCCACAGCCCGCCGGGCCAGGTAGGTGGTCGCGGTGTCGGCGCGGGTGCTGAGCAGGTCGTCGACCAGCTGCCGGCGGGCGTCCAGCGGGGCCGAGCGGTCGCTGATCGCCGACCGCAGCGGGGCGTCCGCTGCGACCAGCCGCTCGAAGCGGAACAGCTCGTCCTCGACCGCGTCCAGGGTGCCGGCGGCGTGCGCGCTGCTCAGCAGCGCCCGGACGCCCTGCCGCTCCAGGGACGCCGCCAGCCCCGAGGGGCTGCCCCAGCGCTGGCCGACCGCCGCGTGCAGCACGGTCTTGGTGGCCTCGGACAGCCGGGAGCCGAACAGCGACTCCAGCAGCGTGCCGCGCGCGCCCGGATCGGCGCCCGGGTCGGTGAGGGCGCGCCGCAGGGCGGGCTGGCGGTCGAGCAGGTCGACCAGGGCGAACAGCTCCTCGGCCACCTGTGGGGTGGGCTGGACCGAGTCGAGGACCCGGTCCAGCTCACTCAGCCGCGCCTGCTGCGTGCTGCTCATACCCGCTCCGCGCTGTTCGCCTCGAGGTCTGCGATGAACCGGTCGACGGTGCGCCGGGCACGCTCGTCGTCGTCCAGCGACTCGCCGACGATCTTGCCGGCCAGGCTGGTGGCCAGGCCGCCGATCTCGCCGCGCAACTGCTGGACGGCCTGGACCCGCTCGGCCTCGATCTGCGCCTTGGCCTGGGCGAGCAGCCGGTCGGCCTCCTCCTGCGCCTTCTCGCGCATCTCGGCGAGGATCTGGGCACCCTGGGCCTTCGCGTCCTCGCGGATGCTGCTGGCCTCGTCGCGGGCGCTGGCCAGCTGCTCGCGGTACTGCTCCAGTGCCGCGGCCGCCTCGGCCTGGGCGGCCTCGGCCTTCTCGATCCCGCCCTGGATGATCGAGACGCGCTCCTGGTAGGTCTTCTCGAACGCCGGGACGACCTTCTTCGCCATCACGTACCAGATGACGGCGAAGAGGACGATGCCCGCCGCGAACTCGGGGAACGCCGGCAGCAACGGCCCCAGGTCGATCTCCAGAATCGTGGTCATCGGAACGGGTCCGATCACTGAATGGCGAACGCGAGCGCGATGCCGATGATGGCCAGCGCCTCGACCACGGCGAAGCCGATCCAGGCGGTGCTCATCAACGCGCCACGCGCCTCAGGCTGGCGGGCGGTGCCGTTGATCACGGCCGCGAACACCATGGCTACGCCGATGCCGGGGCCGATGGTGGCCAGGCCGTAGCCGATCATGTTGAGCGAACCGGTGATCTCCAGGATGGGGAGCATTGCGTTTCCTTTCGGAGGGTTGTCTGTGGGTGGGGTTGGTCAGTGGTCTTCGGCGAGGGACGATGCGACGTACTGCGCCGTCAGCACCGTGAAGATGTAGGCCTGCAGGGCGCCGATGAACAGCTCCAGGCCGAAGATCGGGAAGGCCATCAGCAGCGAGGCCCCGCCGGCGATCTTGTACAGGAAGTCGGCGTTCTCCAGCAGCATCGAGCCGCCGACCACGAACACGATGACGACCAGGTGGCCGGCGAACAGGTTGGCGAAGAGTCGCAGGGCCAGGGTGACCGGCCGGACGATGAAGTTCGACAGGATTTCCAGCGGGATGATGATGATGTACAGCGGCCCGGGGACGCCCTTCGGCATGGTCATCAGCTTCAGGTAGCCGCCGAGGCCGTGCTTGGCGATGCCGACGCCGTTGTAGAGCAGCCAGGACAGCAGGGCCAGGCCGTAGGCGTAGCCGACCCGCGAGAAGGTCGGGAACATGGACAGGAAGAACTGCCCGAACAGGTTGTTCACCAGGATGAACGAGAACAGCGCCACCAGATAGGGGGTGAACTTGCGGTAGTCGGGGCCGAGCGCCTCGCGTCCGATGCCGTTGCGCACCAGGTTGTACAGCTGCTCGCCGATCCACTGCTTGAAGCCGGGGACGACCTTCTGGTCCTTGGCGAACCACAGCCAGACACCGATCACCACCACCGTCGCGATGACGGCCTGCAGCAGGTAGGTGTTCAGCCAATCCATGCCCGCGTCGGGAAAGAACGGCTTTGGGTCGAAGCTGTGCACCCCGGGGGGCCAGTGGTGGGCGTCGTCCGCGCCACCGCCCTCCATCGGGATGATCAGGCCGAGCTGGCCCATCGCACCTCCTGGTTCGACTTCACGGTCGTCCGTACCTTTTCACCACCAGATAGATCCCGGCCGCCATGCCGACCACTATGCCCACCACCATCCACAACGGGGAGGTGTGCAGCCACTGGTCGGCCAGCCAGCCGAGGAAGCCATAGAACAGCGGTCCGGACAACAGGTAACTCAGGACCCGGAGACCCTGATCGATGCCGTCGCCGCCCTCCATGACTTCGGTGACTCTATCAGTTACCCCGCGGCCAGAGCCAACGCCCAAGGCCCTAGCGGGGGTCATCTCGAGGCGGGTCGAAGACCGGAATCCGCAGCCGCGTGAAGGTCCAGATCTCGGCCGCCAACCAGCCCAATACCACGACGATCGCGGTCACCGCGACCGCCACGCGGTCCATTCCGGCGAGTCGTTGCGGATCGCTGGAGACCGCGATCAGGGCGAGCGCCGGAAGCCCGACCCGGAACGCGTAGGAGGCGAGGGCAGCCGTCAGCACCACCTGCGGCGCGGCGTCCGCGACCCGGATCTGGACCAGCTGGCCGACGCCGAAGAAGGCCAGCACGGCCAGCGCGGTGAGCGCCGAGGAGGCCAGCGAACCGGGCCCGCGGACGAAGTGGAGCACGCCGATCACGATCAGCGCGGCGGCGTGACCGCCCATCGCCCCGCCGGCCAGCAGCTGACGGGCGCGCAGCACGTTCGCGCTGGCCGGACGCCGGTCACGCCGTGCCACGGTGCCCCGGCTTCCAGGTCAGCCAGGCGGCCAGTGCCACTCCCGCGACCAGCGCGGCGATCGCCCAGGCGTCCGAGGTCATCCCGATCACCACCGCGCCGAAGCCGAGCAGCGCCGTCCACAGCCAGAGCAGCGCGACGGCGCGGCGGTGGCTGTGGCCCAGCTCGAGCATCCGGTGGTGCAGGTGCTGCTTGTCGGCCTGGAACCAGAGCCGGCCGGCGATGGTGCGGCGCACGTAGGCCAGGATCAGGTCGCCCAGCGGCAGCGCCATCACCGCCAGCGGCAGGATCAGCGGCAGGTAGGCGTTGATCGCCAGCCCGGAGCCCTCGACCGCGATCTGGGACGGATCGAGCTGGCCGGTCAGGCTGATCACCGAGGTGGACATCAGGAAGCCCAGCAGCATCGAGCCGGAGTCGCCCATGAACATCCGGGCGGCGTGCACGTTGTAGGGCAGGAACCCCAGGCAGACCCCGACCGTCACCACGGTGACCAGGCTGGCGGTGGTGGCCCGGACCAGCTCCTGCTCGTAGCTCAGCCAGTAGGCGTAGCTGAAGAAGGCCAGCGAGCCGATCGCCACCACCCCGGCGGCCAGGCCGTCCAGGCCGTCGATCAGGTTGATCGCGTTCACGCAGAGGAAGATCAGCACGACGGCGAGCACGATCGAGGTGGCGTCGTCCAGGCTGATGATGGTGCCCGGCAGCGGGATCCAGTAGACCTTGACGCCGTTCAGCACCACGATGCCGGCGGCCAGGATCTGGCCGGCGATCTTGGCCAGCGCGTTGAGGTCGAATTTGTCGTCGATCACGCCGACGGCGCAGATCACCAGCGAGCCGAGGAAGACCGCGCGGGTGTCGTGCTCGACCAGATCGAAGCGGCCCAGCCACGGCAGCTGGCTGGCCACCAGGAAGGCGGCGGCGACGCCGCAGAGCATCGCCACGCCGCCGAAATAGGGGATCGGACGGGTGTGCACGTCGCGATCGCGGACGAGGGCGACGGCGTTGTAGCGGAAGGCGAGCCGGCGACACAGCCCCGCCAGCAGGTAGGTCACCCCCGCCCCGATCAGCAGGACCAGGGCGTACTCACGCATCGCTGCCGAACAGTCCGGGCACGGCGGCGGCCAGCTGCTCGCGGGTCAGCCGGCCCTCGCGCAGGATGCGGGGTTCGCCGGTCAGGTCGACGATGGTGGACGGCACCGGCTCGCCGGCGTCCCCGGCGTCCAGGTAGACCGCGACCGAGTCGCCCAGTTGCTCGATCGCCTCGTCGACGGTCATCGCGGCCGGACGCCCGCTGACGTTGGCGCTGGACACCGCGAGCGGGCCCGTGCGCCGCAGCAGGGCGCGGGTGAAGGCGTGATCGGGCACCCGGACGGCGATCGTGTCGCCCCGGTCACCCAGGTCGAGGCGCAACTCGGGGTGGGCGGTGACCACCACGGTCAGCGCGCCGGGCCAGAACGTCTTGGCCAGCGCCAACCCGGCGGAGGTCAGTCCGGTGGCGAGCGAGCGCAGCATGGAGGGCTCGGCGATCAGCACCGGCGGCGGCATGTCCCGGCCGCGTTGCTTGGCGTCGAGCAGGCCCTGCACGGCGGCGGCGTCGAAGGCGTTGGCACCGATGCCGTAGACGGTGTCGGTGGGCAGCACGATGCAGGCGCCGGCGGTGATCGCCGCCTCGGCGGCGGCCAGGCCGGCGTCGGCCTGGGTGCTGCAGTCGAAGCGCTGCGGGTCGTTCACGAGGGTCATCCTGCCACCGTCGCGATCCGTCGGGCGGTCACGAACCGCGGGCGGTCGGTGAGGTCGCGGCGGTCGCGGACCTGGTCGAAGCCGCCGTGCCGGACGAACACCGCCGGGGCGGAGGCGTGCTGCAGCTCGGCGTGCTCGGCGCAGACCCAGCCGCCGGGGCGCAGCAGGCGGGCCGCGACGCCGGCCAGCACCCGGATGGCGTCCAGGCCGTCCGGGCCCGAGAACAGGGCCAGCGTCGGTTCGTGGTCGCGCACCTCGGCGGGGATGCCGTCATAGGCCTCCAGCGGCACGTAGGGCGGGTTGGCGATCACCAGGTCGACGGTGCCGTCCAGCTCGGGCAGCGCCTCGGCCATGTCGGCCTGGACCAGTGCGACGCCGGTGCCGGCCAGGTTGCGCGCGGCGTAGGCCACGGCGTCCTCGCTCAGCTCGACGGCGTACTGGCGGGCGCCCGGGAACTCGTCGGCGATGGCCAGCGAGACGGCGCCGGAGCCGGCGCAGAGTTCCACCACGAGTGGCGACTCCCCCGCCTCGGCGAGTCGCTCCAGCGCCCAGCCGGTCATCACCTCGGTCTCCGGACGCGGGATGAACACCCCCGGGCCGACCGCCACCTCGACGTGCCGGAACGGCGCGGTCCCGGTCAGGTACTGCACCGGGACGCCGGTGGCGCGATGCCCGAGCAGTTCCTCGAACCGGTCCACCGCGTCGGGGTCGACCTCGCCCACGGTGAGCAGCCGGGAACCGGGCACGCCGAGGGTGTGGGCGAGCAGCAGCCGGGCGTCGGCGTCCGGGACCCGGCCGGCGGCGGCGCGCAGCAGCCGGGACGCCGAGGTCATCCGATGCCCTCCAGCCGCTCGGCCAGATCGGCGGCCTGCAAAGCCTCGATTACGCCGCCCAGATTGCCCGCCAGCACCGAGTCCAGGTTGTAGGCCTTGTAGCCGATCCGGTGGTCGGCGATCCGGTTCTCGCCGAAGTTGTAGGTGCGGATCCGCTCGGAACGGTCGACGGTGCGGACCTGCGAGCGGCGGGCCGCGGACGCCTCGGCGGCCGCCTGCTCCTCGGCCGCGGCGACCAGCCGGGCCCGGAGCATCCGCATCGCGGACTCCTTGTTCTGCAGCTGGGAGCGCTCGTTCTGGCAGCTGACCACGATGCCGGTCGGCAGGTGGGTGATCCGGACCGCCGAATCGGTGGTGTTGACCCCCTGGCCGCCCGGCCCGGAGCTGCGGTAGACGTCGATCCGCAGGTCGTCGGGGTCGATGTCGACCTCGGTCTCCTCGGCGTCCGGCATCACCAGGACGCCGGCCGCGGAGGTGTGCACCCGGCCCTGGGTCTCGGTCACCGGCACCCGCTGCACCCGGTGCACGCCGCCCTCGAACTTCAGCACCCCGTAGGGGAAGTTGTCCGGGTCGCTGCCCCTGGCCTTGATCGCCAGGGTGACCGACTTGAAGCCGCCCAGGTCGGTCTCCTGGCTGTCCAGCACCTCGACGGCCCAGCCGCGGGCCTCGGCGTAGCGGCTGTACATCCGGAACAGGTCGGCGGCGAAGAGCGCCGACTCCTCGCCGCCCTCGCCCGACTTGATCTCCATCAGCGCGTCGGAGGAGTCGTGCGGGTCGCGGGGCGCGAGCAGCCCGGTCAGCCGGGCTGTCACCTCGTCCAGCTGGGCGCTCAGGTCCTCGGCCTCCTCGGCGAACGACGGATCGTCGGCGGCGAGTTCGCGGGCGGCGGCCAGGTCGTCGGTGAGCCGGTCGTAGGCGTCCAGGCCCTTCACGATCGGGGTCAGCTCGGCGTAGCGGCGTCCGGTCCTGCGGGCCAAGGCGAGATCGGCGTGGGTGGCGGGGTCGGCCAGCCGGCGCTCCAGCTCGGCGAACTCGGCGCGCAGGCCCTCGGTTGCCTCGAACACCACTCGGCCCTTCCTGGTCGCGGTTCGGTCTGGTCCTGGTTGGGGACGACGAAGCGCCGGGGCCCCGACGGGCCCCGGCGCTGAGGTCGGCTACTTCTTGCCGGCCGGCTTCTTGGCGTAGCGGCGCTCGAACCGGGCCACGCGGCCGCCGGTGTCGAGGATCTTCTGCTTGCCGGTGTAGAACGGGTGGCAGGCCGCGCAGACCTCGGCGTGGATGACGCCGTTCTTGGCGGTGCTGCGGGTGCTGAAGGTGTTGCCACAGGTGCAGGTCACCTGGGTCACCTGGTAGTCGGGATGAATCCCCTGCTTCATGATGTGAGCTCCTTGTTCTGTGCCGGGTCGCCTGGCTGAGAAAGTGGGGCCGGAGAGGGCCCCTGGCGTGAACCGGCAACGACCGTCCATTCTGCCCGATCGGGCTGGTCATCGGCAAAACGCCCGGCGACATCGGTTCATTCCCCGCTACTGCCCCCGCTAGGCTCCCGCGCCATGGGTCACGTCGAGTTGTCGGGGGTGTGCGTCGACCTGCCCGACGGGCGTCCACTGCTGAGGGACATCTCGTTCCGGGTCGGCGACGGCGCAGTGACGGCGCTGGTCGGCGCCAACGGGTCGGGCAAGACGACGCTGCTGCGGGTGGTGGCCGGCGACCTGGCGGCGCACGAGGGCACCGTGTCGAGGTCCGGCGGGCTGGGCGTGATGCGCCAGTTCATCGGCAGCGTCCGCGACGACAGCAACGTCCGCGACCTGCTGGTCTCGCTGTCGCCGCCGCGGATCGCTGCGGCGGCGGCCGCGGTGGACGCGCTCGAGCTGGCCCTGATGGAGGACGACGCGGAGCCCGTCCAGCTGGCCTACGCCGAGGCCCTCGCCGAGTACGCGGATGCCGGCGGCTATGACCAGGAGGTGGTGTTCGACGCCTGCTGTCAGGCGGCGCTCGGCCTCGGCTTCGAGCGCGCCAAGTGGCGCCCGGTGACCACCCTGTCCGGCGGTGAGCAGAAGCGGCTGGCGCTGGAGGTGCTGCTGCGCGGCCCGGACGAGGTGCTGCTGCTCGACGAGCCGGACAACTACCTGGACGTCCCCGGCAAGCGCTGGCTCGAGGAGCAGCTGCGGGCCACCGCCAAGACCGTGCTGCTGGTCAGCCACGACCGGGAGCTGCTGGCCCGGGCGGCGACCCAGATCGCCGCCGTCGAGCTGGGCGCCGCCGGCAATACGTTGTGGGTGCACGGCAAGGGCTTCGAGACCTTCGCGCAGGCCCGCCGGGAACGCTTCGCCCGGTTCGAGGAGCTGCGCCGGCGATGGGACGAGGAGCACGCCAAGCTGCGCGCCCTGATGCTGATGTACAAGCAGAAGGCCGCCTACAACTCCGACATGGCCTCGCGCTACCAGTCGGCCGTCACCCGGCTGGAGCGCTTCGAGCGGGCCGGCCCGCCGCAAGCCGTCCCACTGCGCCAGCAGGTCTCGATGCGGCTGACCGGGGGCCGCACCGGACGCCGTGCGGTGGTGGTGGAGAACCTGGAGCTGAGCGGCCTGATGAGGCCGTTCAGCACCGAGATCTGGTACGGCGACCGGGTGGCGGTGCTCGGGTCGAACGGGTCCGGGAAGTCGCACTTCCTGCGGCTGCTGGCGCGGGGCGGCTCGTCGCCCGAGCCCGGCAACACCTCGGTGGACGCCGGGCTGATCGAACCGGTCAGGTTCCGCGGCGTCGCCCGGCTCGGCGCCCGGGTGCGTCCGGGCTGGTTCGCGCAGACCCATAGGCACCCGGAGCTGGTCGGACGCACCCTGCTGGAGATCCTGCACCGCGGCGACGACCATCGCGAGGGCATGGGACGGGAGCCGGCCTCCCGCGCCCTCGACCGCTACGAGCTGGCCCAGGCCGCCGAGCAACGCTATGAGACGTTGTCCGGCGGGCAGCAGGCCCGGCTGCAGATCCTGCTGCTGCAACTCGCCGGGGCGACCCTGTTGCTGCTCGACGAGCCGACCGACAACCTCGACCTGGAGTCGGCAGAGGCCCTGGAGGCCGGCCTGGACGCCTTCGACGGCACCGTGATCGCGGTCACCCACGACCGCTGGTTCGCCCGCCGCTTCGACCGCTTCCTGGTCTTCGGAGCGGACGGCTCGGTGTACGAGGCGGACGAGCCGGTCTGGGACGAGGGCCGGGTGGTTCGGGCTCGCTGATCCGCCGGTTCATGGGCGGGGCTTGCCCCGGGATCTCAACGAACGGATGGACTGCCCTCAACCGTCGAGCTCGGCCGGCAGCGGCTCGGCATGCACCACCTGGAGCCCGCTGACCGCCCGGGTGAGGCAGACGTAGAGCCGGCGCAACCCGGTGACCCGGTCGGGTTCGGCGGCGACGATCGCGGACGGCTCGAACAACACCACGTGGTCGAACTCCAGGCCCTTGGCGAGGGTGGCCGGAACGAGGTCGAGACGATGGTCGAACTCCTCGTCGCCGGACTCGCCCAGCACGCCGAACCCGATGCCCGCGTCGTCCAGGGCGTCGACGGCGGCGGTCAGCTGATCGTCGGCGACGATGACGCCGACGGTGCCCTCCCGCCGCAATGCCGCGGCCGCGGCGGCGGCCAGGGCGTCCAGCCCGCCGGGGACGATCCGGAAGTCGCCGGCCGAGCGGCGGACCGAATGCGGCGGAGTCAGCGAGGGCGCGATGTACGGCAGCAGCCGGGCGGCGTAGGAGATCACCGAGCGGGGCACCCGGAACCCGGCGACCAGCTCGGTGACGGTGCTGTCGAGCTTGCCGAGCTGGGCCAGCGAGTCCGCCCAGCTGGTGGTGGCGTAGGCGGTGGTCGCCTGGGCCAGGTCGCCGAGCACGGTGACCGATCCGGTGCTGGCCCGGCGGCCCAGGGCCCGCAGCGCCATCGCCGAATGGTCCTGCGCCTCGTCGACGATCAGGTGGCCGAGGCTGGGCGTCCGGTTCAGCAGGTCGGCGACCTCGTCGACCAGCACCAGGTCGGCCAGGCTAGGACGCCAGGCAGCCGCGCTGCGCGGAGCCTTGATGCCGCGTCCGCGTGGCAGCTGGAGCAGCTGCCGTTCGTCGGTGCCGAGCACACCGTCGGCGTGGACGGCCAGGAACTCCGGGTCGCTGACCAGCCGGAACACCAGCTTGACCGGGTCTAGCGCGGGCCAGTGGGAATCCACGTACGCCTTCACCGGTCGCGACCGGGCCACGCTGTTCTGCACCCGGTCGTCGGGCGACTCCCCCGCCGCCTCCATCCGCAGCAGCACCTGGTGGGCCAGCCGCTGGGCGAGCATCTCGCGTCCGGCCGCGTACCGGACGCCGCGGCCGCGCAGCTCGTCGATCACGGCGGCGCACCGGTGTGCGGGGATCCGCCACTGCGCGGAGCCGCGCGGCACCACCAGGGTTTCGGTGGGCTCGGCGATCGCGTCCCAGACCGCGCGGCGCAGCACCTCCGCCATCCGCGGATCGCCCTTCAGCACGGCCGCGGACGCCGCGTCGTCGCCGGTCGCCGGGCGTCCGGTCGAGCGGGTGACCAGCGACTCGAGGGTCTCCTGGACGGCGTCGATCTCACCCAGCGCCGGCAGCACGTCGCCGATGTAGGCGAGGAAGGACGCGTTCGGGCCCACCACCATCACCCCGCTGCGGCTGAGCTGCTCGCGGTGGGCGTAGAGCAGGTAGGCCGCCCGGTGCAGCCCGACCGCGGTCTTGCCGGTGCCCGGCGCGCCCTGCACCACCACCGACTCCTCCAGCGGTGCCCGGACGATCAGGTCCTGCTCGGGCTGGATGGTGGCGACGATGTCGCGCATCGGCCCGGTCCGGGGCCGTTCGATCTCGGATTCGAGGATGTCGGAGCGTCCGAAGGAGGGCGCGGCCCCCGTCCCGGCGCCGGCCAGCCGCTCGTCCTCGTGGGCGGTGATCGCGCCGTGCTGGAAGCCGAATCGGCGGCGCAGCGCCACCCCCATCGGCTCGGTCCGGCTGGCCCGGTAGAAGGGCAGTGCGACCGGCGCCCGCCAGTCGTAGACCATCGGCTCGCTGCCCATCTCGCGGGTGACGTGCAGGCGTCCGATCCAGCAGTCCTCGTCCTCGTCGGCGCCGGCGTCGGTGCGGTAGTCGATCCGGCCGAAGAACAGCGGGGTGTCGGGGTCGTCACGCAGCGACACCATCCGGCGGTAGAGCACCTGCTTCAGGTACTCCCCCGACAGCCGGTCGCCGGCCAGCGCCTCCAGCGACGCCGTGTGCTCCCGCATCTCGCGCAGCGCCAGGCGGGCGTCGGCGAGGTGGTCGCGAGCCTCGGTCAGGGCATCGGTCGCGGGCACGGCAGGACCTCCGAGGTGGTGGGCGGCCGGCCAGCTTAACCCCGCGTCCGTCCCGAACCCAAGGCCCCGCCGTCGAACCGGGTCGCACCCAAGGCCCTCCCCAACTACTTGTGCCCTCCCGCATGCGGGAGGGCACACGTAGTTAGGGAGGGCCTTTCGGCGTCCGCGCTAGGGGGAACGGGCGCGTCAGTTCTGCGCCGGCGTGGTCCGGGTGACCTGGATCAGGAACTCGCGGTTCGACTCGGTCTTGCGCATCCGCGACAGCAGCGTCTCCAGGGCGGCCTGCGGGTCGAGGCTGGACAGCACCCGGCGCAGCTTCCAGATGATCTGCAGCTCCTCGCGGGTGAACAGCATCTCCTCCCGCCGGGTGCCCGACGCCGCCACGTCGATCGCCGGGAAGACCCGCTTGTCGGCCAGGTCGCGGCGGAGCCGCAGCTCCATGTTGCCGGTGCCCTTGAACTCCTCGAAGATCACCTCGTCCATCTTCGAGCCGGTCTCGATCAGGGCCGTGGCCAGGATGGTCAGCGAGCCGCCGTCCTCGATGTTCCGGGCCGCGCCGAAGAACTTCTTCGGCGGGTACAGCGCGGCGGAGTCGACGCCGCCGGACAGGATCCGGCCGGACGCCGGCGCGGCCAGGTTGTAGGCGCGGCCCAGCCGGGTGATGCCGTCCAGCAGGATCACCACGTCGCGGCCGGCCTCGACCAGGCGCTTGGCGCGCTCGATGGCCAGCTCGGCGATCGTGGTGTGATCGTCGGCCGGACGGTCGAAGGTCGATGCGATCACCTCGCCTTTGACCGAGCGCTGGAAGTCGGTGACCTCCTCGGGGCGCTCGTCGACCAGCACCACCATCAGGTGCACCTCGGGGTTGTTGGTGGTGATGGCGTTGGCGATGGCCTGCATGATCAGGGTCTTGCCGGCCTTGGGCGGCGAGACGATCAGCCCGCGCTGGCCCTTGCCGACCGGCGAGACCAGGTCGATGATCCGGCCGGCCATGCCGACCGCGGACGTCTCCAGCTTGAGCCGCTCCTGCGGGTACAGCGGGGTCAGCTTGCCGAACTCGGGACGGTCCCTGGCCTTCTCGGGCGCCTCCAGGTTGACGGTGTCGAGCCGGACCAGCGGGTTGAACTTCTCCTTGCGCTCGCCCTCGCGCGGCTGCCGGATGGCGCCGGTGACGATGTCACCCTTGCGCAGCCCGTACTTGCGCACCATCGACAGCGAGACGTAGGCGTCGTTCGGGCCCGGCAGGTAGCCGGAGGTGCGGACGAAGGCGTAGTTGTCCAGCACGTCGAGGATGCCGTTCACGTTGACCAGGACGTCGTCGTCGCTGACCGCGGTGTCGACCTCGAGGCCGGCCATCGAGTTGGACTGCCCGCCGCGGTTGCCGCGCCGGTTCTGCCGGTCGCGGTTGCGGCGCCGGCGCGAGCGGCGTCCGTTGCCGAAGTCGTCGTCGTCGCGGGACGGCTGGCGTTCGACCTGCTGGTGCGGACGCGAGTCGACGGTGGGCTCGGGGCTGTCGGAACCGTTGGCGCCCTGCTCGGGGGCCACGGCGTCGGCGGCCTCCGCGCCGCCGCGGCTGCGGCGACGGCGTCCGCGCTCGCCCTGCAGCGCCTCCAGCCGGGCCGCCACGTCGTCGGACCCGTCGGCACCCGGCGCCGGCTCGTGGGCGACCTCCACCGCGGCGGACTGCTCGGCCGCGGGCGCCTCCGCGCGCTCCTTGCGGCGCCGCTCACCGGCCTCGCCGTTGGCCGCGTCGGAGCTCGCCGCCGGTGCGGACGCCGGGGCGCCGCCGCCCTGGGCGGCCCGGATCGCGTCGATCAGCTGGCTCTTGCGCATCGCGCCGGTGCCCTTCAGGCCGAGCGAGGCGCCGAGCTGCTTCAGCTCGGGAAGCAGCATCGTGCTGAGCCCCTTGTTCTTGGCGGGGGCGGCGACTTCGATCGTGTCGGTCACGTGGGTCCTTTCGGGACGTCCGCACGGGTGGGGCCACCGGCGCGCGGACAGACATTGTGGGGAGTGTGACAACTCCGGTTCAGATCACGGACGAATCCATCTGCACGGATGCCGGTGATGAAGGAGATCCTCGACGATTGTGATCGTCCCGCCCGATCTGTTGGGGCGACGGCTGAAAACTACAGCGTGCGTTCACTGTAGCACCGTCACGCTCGAATGCTGATAACGCCCCCCGTGCGGCGGGTATTCCGCGCTGGCTCAGGCGGCGACGGCGTCCCGGACCAGCAGTTGGCTGCGCCGGCGTTCCCTGCCCCACGGGGTGAAGGCGGCGACGACGCAACCGGCCAGGATGCCCACCCCGAGGTAGACGCCGAAATTGTCGATCAGCATGTGCACCGGCGGATAGGTCAGCTCGACGTTGTTGTCGCCGGGCAGCAGTTTGAACGGTGCGAACGCCGTCCAGGTCGCGTAGAACAGGCCGGCGACGCGCAGGTAGCCGGGAAGCCGCCGGTTGCGCAGCAACTCGACGCCGAACGGCACGATCCAGACGTAGTGATGCGACCACGAGATCGGTGAGGCCAGCAGGCTGGTGAGGCCGGCCAGGCACAGCGCCAGCGGAACCTCACCGGCCCGGTGCATCAGGACGGCGGCGAGCACGCCGAGCACCGCGACCAGGGCGGCGAGCACCAGCCCGCCCCGGCTGGCCTCGCCCAGCAACCGCGTCCAGACCCCGAGGACGGACTGGTTGGTCTTGAACACGATGCCGGTGTTCAGGCCGGAATCGCCGGACAGCAGCCGCCCCCAGTAGGTCAGCGACGGCCCCCACAGCACGATCAGCCCCAGCACGGTGCAGGCCAGGAAGGTGAGGAAGCTGACGACGCCGGCCCGCCGCTTGCCGGCGAAGAAGTTGTAGACGGCGACCATGGCGGGGGTCAGCTTGACCGCGGTGGCGACGCCGGTCAGCCAGCCCTCGGGCAGCAGCCGGCGGCGGAACACGGTGGGCCCCGGCATGGAGTCCAGGACGGCCGCGGTGACCAGGAACACCGCCACCTGACCGAAGCCCAGGGTCTCGCGCACCGGTTCGACCAGCCAGATGATCGCCGTCGCGGCGGCGCTGAGCCGCCAGCCGGTCAGCCCCAGCCGGTACAGCATCGCCATCAGGCAGGCGGCGTTCAGCGCGAGCCAGGTCATCTGGGCGACCGCCACCGGGACGGCCGCGAACGGCACCGCCAGCAGCGCCGGGAACGGCGGGTAGATCCACGGCAACCAGGCCTCGACGTTGTAGAAGTCCTGGCCGTGCAGCACCAGCTCGCCGGTGCGGCGGTAGACGTCCAGGTCGATCATCGCCGGCGCCCAGGGTTCGAACGTGCCGCCGGGAATGGTGGTGGCACCCGCGTACAGCGCGGCCAGCAGGGGTGCCAGGGCGAGCAGCAGGACGTAGCCGATCCGGGCGGGCAGGCTCTTCACGGGGGCTAGTTAACCACCCGTCGCGGGCCGGCCCGCTCACCCGCTCGATGCCGACGGCACGCGTCGCCGGAGGGGACCCGGCGGCGCTCCGCTCAGGGTGGCGCCGAGCCGAGCCCGAAGCCGCGGGGGAACAGCGGATCGTCGAAGCCCGGACGGTCCTCGGGGTGCGCCCGCACCTGCTCCATCGACCGCGGCAGGTCGAACGGCAGCCGCCCGCGCGGGGCGATCCGTCCGGTGATGGCGTCCAGCCAGGCGGCCGGAGCCGTCCCGTAGCTGACCGTCAGGACGTCGGGCAGGTCGAGCAGCGCGGTGAGGATCGCCGGACGGTCCAGTGCGACATCGAGCACCAGCGGGCAGCGCGCGGCGATCCGTTCCAGCCGCACCCGCAGGCCGGGCTGGAAATCCAGGTGGCCCTGATGGAACCAGGCCTCGAGGAACAGGTCGTCGCGGGGCTCGAACGGAGCCGCCAGCCGGACCAGGGCCAGCTCCGCGTCCTCGGGGCGGTCGACGAGGGCGAACCGGTCCCGCAGCGTCTCCGCCGGGACGCCCTCGGCGTAGACCCGGACGCCCTCGGCCAGCGGCAGCCGGCCGGTATCCGCCAGCACCGTGACCGACTCGGCCTGCGCCCGGTGCCCCTCGGCCACGAAGTCGGGCCGCGCCAGGATCCGCACCGCCGCGTCCTCGTCCAGGTAGGGGTCGTCGAACAGTCCCAGGTCGAACTTCACGGTGAGCAGGCGGCGGGCCGACTCGTCGATCCGCCGCTCGTCGACCCGGCCGGCGGCCACCAGGTCCAGCAGCACGTCCACGCACTCCTCGCCGCCGAACTGGTCGCACCCGGCGTCCAGGATGCGCTGCATCCGGCCCGCGGCGTCCAGCTGCTCGACGCCCCAGGCGCGGGCCGGCAGCACCTGGTCGCCGACGTGGTTGTCGGTGACCAGCTCCCAGTCGCTCAGCACCACGCCGTCGTAGCCCAACCGGTCGCGCAGCAGCCCGGTGACGACCTGCCGGTTGAAGCCGAAGCCCACCTCCTCGATCGGCTCGCCGTCGATCTCCAGCCCGATCGGACGCCCGTAGTACGGCATGATGCCCGCCGTCCGCGCGGCGATCGCGGCCGGGAAGGGCGCCAGGTGCGCGGCGAAGTGCCCGCCCGGGTACACCTGGTCCTTTCCGTAGGGGAAGTGGGCGTCCTCTCCACCGGCCTGCGGACCGCCGCCGGGGAAGTGCTTGCAGGTGCAGGCCACCGACGCGGCACCCACCGGCCCGCCCTGCAGCCCGGCCAGATAGGCCAGCGTCAGCCGGGTGACCAGGTCGGGGTCGGAGCCGAAGGTGCCGGCCTGGCGTCCCCAGCGGGGCTCGGTGGCCAGGTCGAGGGTCGGGTGCAGGGCGGCCCGGATCCCCACCGCCCGGTACTCGGCGTTGACGATCCGGGCGAACCGCCGCACCCGCTCCGGATCGGCCAGGGCGGCCAGGCCGAGCGGCTCGGGCCATTGCGACATGATGGACGCCGCGAACGACACCCCGGCGTTCTCGAGGAACGAATGCCGCGGATCGGTGGAGACGGTGACCGGGATGCCGTGCGGGCTGCGTTCGGCCAGCGCCTGCAGGTTGTTCGACCACCGCGCCGCGGCCCGGGCGTCGACCAGGGCGTGCACGTTGAAGTGGTTCAGGTGCTTGCCGAGCATCACGGTCGTGGTCGGCGACTTGGAGATCAGCCCGGGAGCCTCCAACAGCGAGCCGTCGGCGCCGGCCTCGATCACCGTATGGAACATCAGCCCGGCCTTCTCGGCCAGGCTCAGCCGCCCGAGCAGGTCCGCCACCCGTTCGGCGGTGGGCAGCCGGGAGTCCTCGTAGGGGTCCAGCCGGCCGTTGCCGTTCAGGTCGCGGTAGCCGAAGCCGTCGGGGGTGTGCTGGAGTTGTGGCCTCATCGAAGGCTCGTCCCGTCAGGACCCGAACGTCTCCGGCGCGATCACCCCGCGGATGCGCACCGCGTCCCCGACCGCGAAGGCCCGCCGCAGAGCCGACCGGCCGAGCACGTTGCCCAGCGAGCCCAGCACCATCGCCTGGTCGAGGGAGAGATAGCGCTTCGCCACCTTCCCCGACCGGACGGCGATCGCGTCGTAGAACCCGCCCGGCCCGTAGGCGTCGAAGGAGCGCTCCAGCTTGCGCAGGTTGGCGACCGCCTGCGGCGCGGTGTGCATCATCGCCAGGAAGGACGCGTGCGGGGTGACCACCCCGTCGCCGTAGCTCTTCGGCGGGTCGTCCCACCGGTAGTCGGTGTTCTCGTGGTCGGAGAAGTAGCCGTCGGGCCGCAGCCCCAGCGCGTCCACCCCGTATTCCCGGTAGCCTCCGGCCGGGTTGGAGGACGGCGAGAAGCCCCAGTAGCCGTACCTGGCGCTCCTACAGCCCTGTAAGCGCTTACACGATCTCAAGAAGCTACGTCGGCGCATCCGTCATAAGTACCCCCAAAAGGGTGAACCGCCCCATCGGCGACCGCTTGCCGCGCTCGCCGCGGCCGGACGCCGCCCGGTGTGTCGTGTCATCGACCGACTGGCCAGAGCCCTGCCCGGCAGATCTGGAGCTGCCCGGTCGGGGCGGGAAAGACCGGCGTCCGATCACTCGCCGGGATAGGAGTCGATGTTCCAGATGTTGCCCTCCGGATCGGCGACGGCGACGGTCCGGCCACCATGGTCGGGGTTAGCGATCTCGGTGAGCTGGCGTCCCCCTGCCCCCAGCGCTCGGCTCAGCACGGCGTCCACCTCGTCATCGGAGGCGACCACCAGATCGATGCACCCGGTGCCAGCTGCGGGTCCGACGCCGTCGGGCCGGTCGGAGCCGAACATGATCCCGCCGCTGTCGCGCCACTGGTACTGGGCGTGCTGAACCAGGCCCGGCTGCTCGGGGTCGCGCACGACCAGGCGCTCGGTGAGGCCGAGCGCCTCGACGAAGGCGATCCCGGCATCGCAATCAGTGAAACGAAGGCAGGCGAACAGCTGTGGCTTGGTCATGCCACCACTGTGCTCGATTCAGTCGAATGGTTCTTGAACGGTTGGGAACTCCGTCAGGGTCTGTCGCGGGGTGGCGCCCGCGAGGGCACGCCAGTCTCGGCTCAGGTGGGCCTGATCGGCGTAGCCGCACCGGGCGGCGACGTCGGCGAGGCTGACATCGTGTTCAGCCAGCGCGCGGGCCCGCCCGAATCGGCCGAGCCGGCGGATCGTCCGCGGACCCAGCCCGAACTCGGCCCGAACCTGATTGAGCAGGTGCCGCCGCGACCAGCCCAACTCGTCGGCGAGCGCGGCGATCCCGATCGTGCCCTCGGTGAGCCGATCCCAGGCCCGGCCCAACTCAGGACGCAGCTCGGCACCGGCCCCCGCCAGCCGGCGCAGCAGGACCTTCTCGACCAGCTCCAACCGGGTGCGCCAGTCGGCCTCCTGGAGACGCTCATGCAACCCCGCCGGCAGCAGCGCCAGCTGGTCCTCGTCGAGCAGCCGGCGGGCGTACTCGCCGGCGGGAGCACCGGTCAGCGCACGCAGTCCGAGCGGTGTGAGCGCCACCTGCAGCCCGACCTGGTGGCCGTGGGTGCGGATCAACGCGGGACGATCGTGCAGTCCGCCGACCAGCGTCCAGAATCGGCCGGACGTCTCGTCGTCCAGCCAGCCGCAGTCGAGCGGCTCATCGAGGGCGATCACCACCGTGGCGGACGTCGACGGCAGCCCGTGATGGACGGCGTCGGCGGGCATCCGGTAGTCGTATCCGACCAGGCTGGTCACCAGCGGCACCAGCGCCGGATGCAGTTGCCAGCTGAACGTCGGCATCCCGCCAGCGTACGCCGGCACGCCCGCGACAGTCGGCCGGCGTGCGTCGGCCTCCGCTCAGAGCGCGGCGGCCGCGGCGCTGAACTCGGCGCGCAACTGGTCGTAGTCGGTGGCGACCGGGAACTGGGGGAACTCGGCGATCACGTTGGCGGGCGGCCGGAACAGGATGCCGGCGTCCGCCTCGGCGAGCATGTTGGTGTCGTTGTAGGAGTCCCCCGTGGCGATCACCCGGAAGTTCAGTTCGTGGAACCGCCGCACCGCCTCGCGCTTCTGGTCGGGCATCCGCAGGGTGTAGTCGACGATCCGGCCGTCGGCGATCTCGAGCTTGTGGCAGAGCAGGGTCGGGAAGCCGAGCTTGGCCATGAACGGCATGCCGAACTCGTAGAACGTGTCGGAGAGGATGATCAGCTGGAAGTGGGCGCGCAGCCAGTCCACCATCTCGACCGCGCCCGGCATCGGGTCGAGGGTGCCGATCACCCGCTGGATCTCGGCCAGGGTCAGTCCGTGGGCGTCCAGCAGGTCGAGCCGGTAGCGCATCAGGGTGTCGTAATCGGGTTCGTCGCGGGTGGTCCGGCGCAGGCCTTCGATGCCGGTGGCCTCGGCCACAGCGATCCAGACCTCGGGGATCAGCACCCCTTCCAGATCGAGGCAGGCCATCTGCATGACTCAGCCCTCGACCCGCATCAGCGCGATGTCGCCACGGACGTCCGGCAGCGCCTGGAGGTCCTCGACGGCGGCCCGCATGTCGCCCACCTTGGCAGCATGGGTGAGGATCGCCAGCTTGGCGCCCTGGCCGACCGGCCGGTTCGGCTCGCTCTCCTGGCGCACCGCCTGGATGGACACCTGGTAGCGGGCGAACGCCGCCGCGATCCGGGCCAGCACGCCCGGCTCGTCCTCGACGCTCAGCGACACGTAGAACCGGGAAGGCACCAGGCCGCGCGGGGTGATCGGGCGCGCCGAGTAGGACGACTCCCCCGGCCCGGACGCCCCGCGCACCCGGTTGCGGGCGGCGGTCACCACGTCGCCGAGCACCGCCGACGCCGTCGGCGAGCCGCCGGCGCCCGGACCCATGAACATCAGCTGACCGGCGTGCCGCGACTCGATGAAGACGGCGTTGAAGGCGCCCGACACGTTCGCCAGCGGATGGTTCGCCGGCACCATGGTGGGGTGGACGCCGACCGAGATCGAGCCGTCCGGGGCCAGGGCGCAGCGGGCCAGCAGCTTGATCACGTAGCCGAGTTCCTTGGCGGTGGAGACGTCGGAGGGGGTCACCCGGGTGATGCCCTCGCAGTCGACGTCGTCGAGCTTGACCCGGCTGTGGAAGGCGAGGCTGGCCAGGATCGCTGCCTTGGCGGCGGCGTCCAGCCCTTCGACGTCGGCGGTCGGGTCCTCTTCGGCGAAGCCCAGCCGCTGCGCCTCGGCGAGCACCTCGGCGAACGACGATCCCTCGGTGTGCATCTTGTCCAGGATGAAGTTGGTGGTGCCGTTGACGATGCCCTTGACCGCGGTCACCTCGTCGCCGACCAGCGACTCGCGCAGCGGACGGATGATCGGGATGGCACCGGCGACGGCGGCCTCGAAGTACAGGTCGACGCCGGCCTCGGCGGCAGCGGTGTAGAGGGTCGCGCCGTCCTGGGCCAGCAGCTGCTTGTTGGCGGTGATCACCGAGGCGCCGTGACCGATCGCGGTCAGGATGAGGCCGCGGGCCGGCTCGACACCGCCCATCACCTCGATCACCAGGTCGATGTCCGTGCGCCCCACCAGGCCGGCGGCGTCGTCGGTGAGCAGGTCGCGGTCGATGCCCGGGCGGTCCTTGGCCAGGGTGCGCACCGCGATGCCGACCAGCTCGAGCCGGCGTCCGATCCGCGCCTGGAATTCGTCGGCACTGTCCAGCAACAGCCGGGCCACCTCCGAACCCACCACTCCGCAGCCCAACAGGGCCACCTTGAGCGGTTTCGCTGGGGTCATCGCATGTCCTCTTCTCGGATCGGGTTGTTCAGGCGCCGGCGTCCAGGGCCAGCAGGTCGTCCAGGGTCTCGCGTCGCAACAGGGTGGTGAGGCGGCCGTCGGAGACGGCAACCACGGGCGGACGCGGAACGTGATTGTAGTTGCTCGCCATCGATCGGCTGTACGCGCCCGCCGCGGGAATCGCGATCAGATCTCCGGGAGCGACGTCGTCGGGCAGGAATTCGTCACGGACGAGGATGTCTCCGCCCTCACAATGCTTGCCGACCACCCGGGACAGCACAGGCCCGGCGTGGCTCGCCCGGTTGGCCAGGGTGGCGGAGTACTCGGCGGCGTACAGGGCGCTGCGGATGTTGTCGCTCATGCCGCCGTCGACCGAGATGTAGCGCCGGGACTGGCCGCTGCCGATCTCCACGGCCTTCACCGTGCCGACGGTGTACAGGGCGGTGCCGGCGGGACCGCAGATCGCCCGGCCGGGCTCCACCGACATCGCCGGCACCTGCAGCCCGAAGCCGCGGCACTCGTGCTCGACGATGCTGCGCAGGCCCGCCGCCAGCTCCTCCGGGGTGGCGGGGGTGTCCTCTTTCACATAGGCGATGCCGAAGCCGCCGCCCAGGTCGAGCTCGCCCAGCTCGGTGCCGGTCGCCTCCTTGAACTGGGCGATCAGCTTCAGGGTGCGGCGGGCCGCCACCTCGAAGCCGTTGGTGTCGAAGATCTGCGAGCCGATGTGGCTGTGCACGCCGCGCAGATGCAGGTGCGGGCTGTGGTGGCTGCGGACCAGCGCCACGAGCGCGGCGCCGCCGTTGATCGAGAACCCGAACTTCTGGTCCTCGTGGGCGGTGGCGATGTACTCGTGGGTGTGCGCCTCCACGCCCGTGGTGACCCGGATCATCACCTCGGCGACCGTGCCCAGCTCGGCGCAGAGCTGTTCCAGCCGGGTGATCTCATGGGAGGAGTCGACGATGATCCGGCCCACGCCGGCGGTGAGCGCCGCGCGGAGTTCCTCGTCGCTCTTGTTGTTGCCGTGCAGTCCGATCCGGGCCGGGTCCATCCCGCCGCGGAGGGCGACCGCCAGCTCGCCGCCGGTGCAGACGTCCAGCCCGAGGCCCTCCTCGCTGATCCAGCGGGCGACCGTGGTGCACAGGAACGACTTGCCGGCGTAGAAGACCTGCCAGTCGCCGAACGCCTCCCGCCAGCGCCGGGCCCGGCTGCGGAAGTCGTCGGTGTCGATCACGTAGACCGGGCTGCCGACCTCGTCGATGATGGAGGCGGCGGTGCGGCCGGCGATCTCCAGCTCGCCGTCCTCGGTGCGCCGGGTGCCGGTGCTCCACAGGCCCCTGGTCAGGGCGTTCACGTCCTCCGGAAACGTCAGCCATTGAGGTGCGTGCGACGTCGCGTCGGCGTGGATCGAGCCGGCGACATGCATGTGGGTCATAGCGCCCAACTGTGCCAGAACGGCCGGTGGCTAGGCGGTCGGCTCCGGCGGCTGGACGTCAGCGGCCGGTGGCGCCGACCTCGAGTCGTTCGGCGACGGTGGCGAGCCTGAGCGCGGCCGGGTCGGCGACCGCCTTCCCGTCGGCGCGGACGACGATCGTGCCGCAGCTGGCGCCCAGGCAGTGCGCGTCGAACCGGACGCCCCACAACGTGAAGAACTGCCCCAGGGTGACCCTGTCGGCGCCCCGTCCCTCCAGCCAGACGGTGCCGGAGTCGTCGTGGGTGTGCGCCGGCCCCTGCAACGCCCGCGGACGATCCATCCCGATGTAGGGCACCAGCGGGACGGCGGCGCCGTCCACGGTGAGGGTCAGGGTGAAGCGACGCTGGTTGGTGGTGTCGTCCAGCCGGGACGGCTCCAGGCCGGCCGCCTGCAGCTGGGCCAGTCCGTCCCGTGGCGCCGGCCAGGGCGGTGGGCCGGTGCGCAGCACCGGCTCCCCGGCGACGCTCGAGCGTCCGGCGCACCCGGCGACCAGCACCGCCACCAGGACGGCCAGCAGCCGGAACGCACCTCGCACGAGCTCGAGGGTAGTGGCCGGCGCGGCGATCGACGGGGACGGGATGGCGGCCCGTCCGCGGTCGCCGAGGCCGACCGATTGGTTCCCGATCGCGGCTATGCGCTACAGTCGTGGCCGGCCCGATGGCTCGGGCCCCCGTAGCTCAGGGGATAGAGCGCCGCCCTCCGGAGGCGGGTGCGCAGGTTCGAATCCTGCCGGGGGCGCCACACCTCAATCACCGCAACGGCCGGATCCACTGCACCAGTGGATCCGGCCGTTCGCTGTCGGCACGCGGCACGCTCAGTCCCAGTTCGCCGCCTTGGTCAGGCAGAACGGATGCCCGTCCGGGTCGAGCAGGACCGTCCAGGTGTCGCCCGGTTGGTCGGCCGGCTTGGTGGCGCCGAGCGCGAGCAGCTGCTGCTCCGCGGTCGCCAGGTCGGCCACGGCCAGGTCGAGGTGGAACTGCTTGGTGCCGTCCGGGTTGGGCCAGGCCGGCCGCTCCCAGCCGTCGACCCGGCCGAAGCCGAGTCTCAGCGTGCCGTCGCTGGCCATGCCGTAGTCGCCGTCCGCGTAGGTGACCTCCCAGCCCAGCGCGGCGGCCCAGAACGCGGCCTCCCCCGCGGGGTCGGCACAGTCGATCGTCACCATGGCCAGGGCGGCCGGAGCGTCGGTGGTCATCGTTCCTCCTTCGATCGGTGTCGGTCCACGCTCCTACACTCCCGGGTGTTACGGCTAGCACAAATGCGACAGGACGCCTGCCCGCGTCGAAGGGCCTGCTGCGGCCCGAGGAGTTCGCGCGCTGGGTGCACTTCAACGAGGTGCCGGCGTCGGGTCCGGCGTCCCGCTGGGTGGAGCGGGTGTGGTCGACCAGCTGGAGCCTGCCGGACGGGGTGGTCGAGACCACCTCGCTGATCCCGCATCCCTCGGTCGACCTCACCGTCGAGCGGGGTGAGGTGTCACGGCCCGGTCGCACCGGTGACGGGGTCTGGCTGACCGGCGTGGTCACCTCCCGCTTCGACGTCACGTTGCGCGGGGCCGGCGGGGCGGTCGGGCTGAAGTTCCGTCCGGGCGGCTTCGCCGCCTGGTCGGGGGTGCCGGCCGATCGGCTGACCGATCGGGTGCAGCCGGCCTCCGATCACCTCGACGGGGCCGACGCCCTGCGCGACATGGCCCCGGACGCCGGCGAGTCGGCGCCGGCGCTGCTGGCCTTCGTCGAGCGGGCGCCCGCCGCGGAACCGATCCCCGCCCTGGTCGAGCGCACGATGACGCTGGTCCTGCAGCCCGCCGTGACCCGCGTCGACGAGCTGGCGACCCGCTGTGACTGTTCGGTCCGGACGCTGCAGCGCACCCTGCGGCGCTCCATCGGTGTCGGTCCGAAGTGGCTGATCCGGCGGCAGCGGATGCACGATGCGGTGGCGGCCCTGGACGCCGGCGCCACCGAGAGCCTGGCCGACCTGGCGGCCAGGCTCGGCTGGTACGACCAGAGCCAGTTCGCCGGGGACTTCAGCAGCCTGGTCGGCGTCCCTCCCGGCGCCTACCGCGACCGCGCGGAGCCCCCGGCCGGCGGCGATGCCGACGCGTGAGCGAATGGGCGGTTCCCGATCACCCGGGACTCCCCCGACCGCGGGGATTCATCCGTTTCGGCTCTGAGCGAAGACGTGTGATGCGTCAGCTCGATAACGGCATGCCCGGTTTATTCGTCCGCCCGGCCTTAGTAGCATCGACCAGGTGCAGGCGTCGCTGCCTGCTCCGAAGACACGGAAGAAGGCGATCGTGCCCCTCGCGCCCGAGAATCTGACGGCGACGAACCAGCAGACGGACGAATTCGGTGCCAACGACTGGTTGATCGACGAGATGTACCAGGCCTACCGGGAGGATCCCGACTCGGTGGACCCGCGCTGGCAGCAGTTCTTCGCCGAGCGCGCCGCGGCCCCGGCCAATGGTGCAGCCGTCGGCACTCCCTCGGCCGAGCAGCCCCGTATCGAACCCCCCGCCGAGCCCGATCGGGCCGCGGAAACCACGCCGCAGCAGACCGTGGAGCCCCCGAAGGGCGGCCCAGCCGCCTCGACCGGAACCGAGGCGCCCGCGTACGAGGCCACCGACGCGTCGGGGCCGGCGGCGGACGGCAAGCCCGCGGAGACGCCATCGGCGGACGAACCGCGTGCCGAGTCGCACTCCGTGGTCTCCGACGCCCGCTCGCTGCGCAAGCCGCCCCGGGCGGCCAAGCCGAAACCGGCCGAGCAGACCTCCGAGGACGAGCCGCGCAGGTCGCCCGCGAAGGTGGAGTCCAGCGGCAGCGCGCGCCACGACCGCGGTCCGGAGTCGCCCGGCTCGGGCATGGGACTGTCGGCGAACCGACCGAACCTGGTGGTGCGCAGCGAGGCGGCGTCCGAACCGACCCGCACCCAGCTGCGCGGCGCTCCGATGCGGACCGCCCGCAACATGGACGCCTCGCTGGCGATGCCGACCGCCACCTCGGTGCGGAACATCCCGATGAAGCTGGCCATCGATCAGCGCCAGATGGTCAACGCGCACCTGTCCCGCACCACCGGCGGCAAGGTCTCGTTCACCCACCTGATCGGCTACGCGATGGTGCAGGCGCTGAAGCGGGTGCCGGCCATGAACAACGCCTACGAGGAGGTGGACGGCAAGCCGTTCCTGGTCGAGCCGAACGCGATCAACCTCGGCCTGGCCATCGACCTGCCCCGCCCGGACGGCACCCGGCAGTTGCTGGTGCCGAACATCAAGGGCTGTGAGCAGCTGAACTTCGGCCAGTTCTGGTCCGCCTACGAGGCGGTCGTCCGGAAGGCCCGCTCCGGGCAGCTGGAGGTCTCCGACTTCCAGGGCACGACGGCCACGCTGACCAATCCGGGCGGCATCGGGACCAGTCACTCGGTGCCCCGGCTGATGTCCGGTCAGGGCATGATCCTCGGCGTCGGCTCCATCGAGTACCCGCCGGAGTTCCAGGGTGCGTCCATGCGCAGGATCACCGACGGGGGCGTGTCGAAGGTGACCACCCTCACCTCGACCTACGACCACCGGATCATCCAGGGCGCCCAGTCCGGCGAGTTCCTCAAGGTGATCCACGAGCTGTTGCTCGGCAAGCACGGCTTCTACGACCAGATCTTCGCCTCGCTGCGCATCCCGTACGCGCCGATCCGCTGGGCCCAGGACGTCAGCGCCGAGCGTCCGGGCCAGATCCCCAAGTCGGCCCGGGTGTTCTCGCTGATCGCCGCCTACCGGCAGTTCGGGCACCTGATGGCCGACATCGATCCGCTGGAGTACCGGCAGCGGTCGCACCCCGAGCTGACGCTGGAGTACCACGGGCTCACCCTGTGGGACCTGGACCGCGAGTTCCCGGTCGGCAACTTCGGCGGCCACGACGGCGAGATCATGTCGCTGCGCGACATCCTGGAGACGTTGCGCGGTTCGTACTGTCGCCACATCGGCATCGAGTACATGCACATCCAGGACAACGAACAGCGGACCTGGATCCAGAAGCGGGTCGAGGTGCAGCACGCGCCGTGGCCGCGCGACGAGCATCTGCGGATCCTCGACCGGCTGAACGAGGCCGAGATCTTCGAGACCTTCCTGCAGACCAAATTCGTCGGCCAGAAGCGGTTCAGCCTCGAAGGCGGCGAATCCACCATCGTGCTGCTGGACGAGCTGTGCGATCAGGCCGCCAACGAGGGCCTCGACGAGGTCTGCATCGGCATGCCGCACCGCGGTCGGCTGAACGTGCTGGCCAACATCGTCGGCAAGAGCTACGGGCAGATCTTCCGCGAGTTCGAGGGCAACGTCGACCCGCGGCTCGCCCAGGGCACCGGCGACGTCAAGTACCACCTGGGCGCCGAGGGCGAGTTCACCGCGCTGTCCGGCAAGACGATCAAGACCTCCGTCGCGGCGAACCCCAGCCACCTCGAGGCGGTCGACCCGGTGCTGGAGGGCATCGCCCGCGCCAAGCTCGACCAGCTGGATGCCTCCGGCGGCTTCCCGGTGCTGCCGATCCTGCTGCACGGCGACGCCTCCTTCGCCGGCCAGGGCGTGGTCTACGAGACGCTGCAGATGAGCCAGCTGCGGCCGTACAAGACCGGCGGCACCGTCCACGTGGTGGTGAACAACCAGGTCGGCTTCACCACCGCCCCGCTGGACTCCCGGACGTCGGCCTACTGCACCGACGTCGCCAAGGCGATCCAGGCCCCGATCTTCCACATCAACGGCGACGACCCCGAGGCCGGCGCCCGGATCGCCCAGCTCGCCTTCCAGTACCGGCAGCGGTTCAACAAGGACGTCGTCCTCGACGTGGTCTGTTACCGGCGCCGCGGCCACAACGAGGGTGACGATCCGAGCTTCACCCAGCCGCGGATGTACGACCTGATCGAGCAGAAGCGCAGCGTCCGCAAGCTCTACACCGAGGCCCTGATCGGCCGCGGCGACATCAGCACCGAGGACGCCGAGGCCGTGCTCACCCGGTTCCGCGACGGCCTGGAGAGCGTCTTCAAGCAGGCCCGCGAGGACGCCGAGGAGGACGACGGCTACCGCCGGGTGCCCTACTACCCGCCGAAGCTGGGCAAGACCCAGGGCACCACGATCAGCGCCGATACGATGGCCAAGGTCGCCCGTGCTCACGTCACCTTCCCCGACGGTTTCGCCGTCCACCCGAAGGTGCTGCCGCAGCTGCAGCGGCGCGCCGACGGCATCCTGAACGGCCCGATCGACTGGGCGACCGGCGAGTTGCTGGCCTTCGGCTCGTTGCTGATGGAGGGACGCCCGGTGCGGCTGGTCGGCCAGGACACCAGGCGCGGCACCTTCGTCCAGCGCTTCGCCGCCGTCATCGACCGCAACACGGCCGAGTCCTACGTGCCGCTCAACCACCTGGCCGACGACCAGGGCACCTTCCACGTCTACGACTCGCTGCTCAGCGAGTACGCCTCACTCGGCTTCGAGTACGGCTACTCGGTGGCGGCACCGGACGCCCTGGTCTGCTGGGAGGCTCAGTTCGGCGACTTCGCCAACGGCGCCCAGACCATCGCCGACGAGTTCGTCGCGTCCGGCAACGCGAAGTGGACCCAGAAGTCGGGCGTGGTGCTGATGCTGCCGCACGGCTACGAGGGTCAGGGCCCCGACCACTCGTCGGCCCGGATCGAACGCTGGCTGCAGCTGTGCCACGAGGGTGCGCTGGCGGTCTGCCAGCCGTCCACCCCGGCCAGCTACTTCCACCTGCTGCGGACCCACGCCTACGTGAACTGGCACCGTCCGGTGGTCATCGCGACACCGAAGTCGATGCTGCGCAGCAAGCAGGCCGTCTCGCAGCCCGCCGACTTCACCCAGGGCCGCTGGGAGCCGGCCACCGGTGACCCGACGGTCGCCGACCCGTCGCAGGTGCGGCGTATCCTGCTGTGCTCGGGCAAGGTCCGCTGGGACCTGGTGACGGCCCGGGCCGAGGCCGGCCTCGAGGGCAAGGTGGCGATCATCGCGCTGGAGCGGCTCTACCCGCTGCCGGCCAAGGAGCTGGCGGCCCAGCTGGCCGCCTACCCGGCCGACGCCGACGTCCGCTTCGTGCAGGACGAACCGGAGAACCAGGGTCCCTGGTGGTTCCTGCAGCAGCACCTGCCGGAGGCGGTCGCCGCCTTCCTGCCCGGCTACACCCTGAAGCTGACCGGGGTCACCCGGGCGGCGGCGTCCGCGCCCTCGGTCGGGTCGCTGAAGGTGCACCGCCAGCAGCAGGAGGACCTGATCACCCGCGCCTTCGCGGACTAGCCGGTCACCAGGCGGGTGCTGTGGCCCCGCCGGGAGGCCGTCCAGCCACACACCGGACGCCCGCGCCGGGCGTCCGGTCCGGTCACTGGGGCGTTCGCGGCGTCCGGCCGAGTCGGGCCAGCAATCGCTGCGGCCAGGCCTGCTGCGAAGGCCGGTCGGCTGAGCTGCCGCGCTCCTTGAGGGCTCGCGTGGTGCTCGGCAGTGCCACGCCCACCACGGCGCCCAGGCAGGCCAGCACCAGCAGCCACATCCACGGCTGGTCGAGCAGGTACTCCCCGAAGCCGAAGCCGGCCATCAGCGCGAACGCCACCACCGGACCCCGCGCCCACAAACGCCGTTGCCACAGGCCGACGGCCGCGCCGATCAGGATCAGGCCGTAGGCGGCGAGCAGCACGCCGATCTGCAGGCTGAAGGCACCGTGCCCGCCGGCGGCGCTGATTCCGGCGAAGACCAGAAAGGCCAGGCCGAGCGCGACGCTGCAGCCCACCGCCACCACCAGCCCGACCGGGCGCACCTGTTGCACGCCCCCACCGTAGACCAAGGGCCGGAAAATGCGCCGTCAGCGGAATCGGTGCTGAGAAGAGGTTCACTGGCTGGCGGGGGTCTTGTCCCCGGCGGCTACCATTGCCAGGCTTTTACCGTACACTCGTGAGCCGCATTCACGGAGGAGGCCGAGGGCCCCTCACGGCACAAGTGATTCCCCCCAGAAGGAGTTGGAAACCGCATGGATTGGCGCCATCGGGCTGCCTGCCTCACCGAGGACCCGGAGTTGTTCTTTCCGGTCGGCAACACCGGGCCCGCCCTGATGCAAATTCAGGAGGCCAAGAAGGTGTGCAAGCGCTGTGACGTCCGTGAGGCGTGCCTGCAGTGGGCGTTGGACGCCGGTCAGGACCACGGCGTCTGGGGTGGGCTGAGCGAGGACGAGCGCCGTGCGCTGAAGCGCCGCGCCGCCAGGTCACGGGTGCGCTCCAACTAGGGTCTGGGGAATTCTCGGCCCCCGTCGGTGGGGGTTCACGGCCGGCGTTCTTGCGGGTCCCTCCCACCGCTCGGTGTGGTCGCCGTTCAGGCGAGCGGGATCGCCACCCGGGCCACCGTACCCACTCCGGTCTCGGACGTGCTCAGCGAGAACTCGCCGGCCAGGTCGTCGACCAGGGTGGTGACGATCGACAGGCCCAGGCTGTTGGTGGTGCTCAGGGAGAAGTCGGGCGGCAGCGGCGAGCCCTCGTTGGTCACCTCGACCACCAGCCGGCCGTCGTCCTGCCGGGGCCTGACCCACACCACGCCACGCTGCTGGCCGAGGCCGTGCTCGATCGCGTTCTGGCACAGCTCGGTGAGCACCAGCGACAGGCTGGTGGCGACATCTGCGGGCACGTAGCCGAAGGTGCCCTCGCGACGCAGTTGCACCGGGCCGCCGGTGGCCGCGACATCGACCACCATGCGCAGCAGCCGGTCCGCGACGTCGTCGAACTTGACCGAGGTGTCGAACGCCTGGGACAGGATCTCGTGCACGACGGCGATCGCGCCGACCCGCTTCATGGCGTCGGTGAGGGCGTCGGTGGCCTCCGGCGAGGAGATCCGGCGGGCCTGCAGCCGCAGCAGCGCGGCCACCGTCTGCAGGTTGTTCTTCACCCGGTGGTGGATCTCGCGGATGGTGGCGTCCTTGGTGACCAGCTGGCGCTCCCGGCTGCGCAGCTCTGTGGTGTCGCGGCACAGCACCAGCACCCCGCAGGGGCCTTCGGTGTTGCTGAGGTTGATGATCCGCAGGCGCAGCTGGACCTCCGGCGTCTCCAGTTCCACCTCGCGGGGACCGCGTCCGCGCAGCACGGTCGGCAGGGCCATCTCGACCGGGACGCGGTTGCGCAGCAGCGACATGGTGACGGCGGCGAGGTTCTCGCCCTCCAGATCGGTGTGCAGGCCCAGCCGGCGGTAGGCGCTGACGGCGTTCGGGCTGGCGAAGGTGACCAGTCCGGCGGCGTCCACCCGGATCATCCCGTCGCCGACCCGAGGCGAGACCCAGGGCACCGACTTGTCCCCGCTGGTCGGGAACTCGCCGCGGTGCACCATGCCGGACAGGATGTCGGCGGCCTCCAGGTAGGCGTCCTCCAGCGCACCCGGGGCCCGGACGCCGAGCCGGTTGGTGTGCGCCTCGACCACCCCGAGCACCCGCCCCCCGACCACCACGGGAATCGCGTGCACGTCGACCGGGATGCCGGAGTGCAGCTGGTTGTCGCTGGTCCGCGCGATCTCGTGGGAGAGATAGGCCTCGGTGACGAGATGCTCCGGGTCGTAGTGGATGTCCTCGCCGACCACGTCGTCCTCCAGGGCGGTGGGCCCGGTGGTCGGACGCACCTGCGCGCAGGCCCAGAACACGTTGTCGTCGACGTCCGGCACCCACAGGATCAGGTCGGAGAAGGCGAGGTCGGCGAGCAGGTGCCATTCGGCGACCAGATGCTCCAGCCAGGCCGCGTCGTCGCCTGCGAGGGCCGTGTGCTCCGCGATCACCTCGGCCATCGACAGCATGGCTGTCACCCTATGGCAGAATGGCAAGCCGCGCTGACAGCGCCCCATGAGCAGAACGACGACAGGAGACAACGATGGGCAAGGGTGGACGCAAGCGTCGCTCGCGCAGGCGGAACAAGGCGAATCACGGCAAGCGCCCCAACGCCTGAACCGCGACATCCGGGGTCCGCACACACCACCAGGGCCCTCCCTAACTACTTGTGCCCTCCCACCTGTGGGAGGGCACAAGTAGTTAGGGAGGGCTTTGTCGGGTCGGCGCCGTGGCACCGGGCCGACGCCGTGGTGTCGGCTCGGGCCGGGGGTCAGTCCCGGCGCAGGATCACGGTCATCGTGGTCACCTCGGTGACCCGGACGCGGAGTGTCTCCGGCGCCCGTGCCGACGTGCAGCAGCGCTTCACCAGGGCCCGGACGTGCTCCTCGGCGCCGAACCGGTCCAGGCACGGCTCACAGGCGGCCAGGTGCGCGCGGATGGTGTCGGCGTCGGCATCGGCCAACTCGTTGTCGAGGAACTCGTACAGGCGGGTCAGTGCCGCCGAGCAGTCATCGGTGCTCATCGTCGCCCCCTCGCCGGGAGAGCCCATGTTCGACGGCGTACTCGGCGAGCGCCGCCCGCAACTGGTTGCGGCCCCGATTCAGCCGCGACATCACGGTGCCGATCGGAGTGCCCATGATCTCGGCGATCTCCTTGTAGGAGAAGCCCTCCACGTCGGCCAGGTAGACAGCCAGCCGGAAATCCGGCGACAGCGCGTTCATCGCCTCGGTCACCGCCGAATCCGGCATCCGGTCCAGGGCGTCCATCTCGGCGGTGCGCAGCCCCTCGGAGGTGTGCGCCTCCGCCCTGGCCAGCTGCCAGTCCTCGATCTGGTCGCCACCGGACATCTGCGGCTGCCGCTGCCGCTTCCGGTAGGTGTTGATGTAGCTGTTGGTCAGGATGCGGTACAGCCAGGCCTTGAGGTTAGTCCCCGGGGTGAACTGGTGGAACGAGGCGAACGCCTTGACGTAGGTGTCCTGCACCAGGTCCTCGGCGTCGGCGGGGTTGCGGGTCATCCGGAGCGCGGCGCCGTAGAGCTGGTCCAGGTACATCATCGCGTCGCGTTCGAAACGCGCGGCGCGCTCTTCGGGCGTCTCCGTCGCCAGATCGACGACGGCCTCCTCATGAGCAGCGGGAATGGTCATCGCGTACGAGAGTAGCGGGTCGGCCAGCTGTGCCGCCGGACGGCCGGCCGGTGCGGTGCCGAGGGTGCTCATCACATGCCTCGCAACGCCGTCCGCAGTATCGCTATTCCCCTCGTCCGCGGCGGGACGCCGGCGTCGAGCGGGTGGGCGGTTGATCGGGCGTTTCGCTCAGGGCTCCGCCAGCGGCTCGATCAGCTCGGGCCCGTCGTTGCCGACGGTGCTCACCAGCCGGGACACGGCGTAGGCCTCCAGGTTGGCGCCGGGCACGTCGAGCAGCTCCAGGGCGCCCTCGGTCAGGCCCGGATCGAGCCAGGCGTCCCACGCCTCGGGCCGGACGGTCATCGGCATCCGGTCGTGGATGTGGCTTTTCTGGGGGTACACGCGATCTGGGGTGACATGAGCGTGGCTCCCAACAAGACCCGTGCCTCGTTCGTATCCTCGCGCTGTGAGTGACGTTCTCCGGCAGGCGGGATGCAACCGGTTCCGGGCTGAGCGTGCCGTCATTT
>JBGALC010000059.1:0-21064 GCA_044224095.1 Micropruina sp.
AGCCAGCAGCGCGACCAGCGCGCTGAGTTCGATGCCCGCGGAGATGCTGAGCATCACCCCCATCGACGGCTGACCGTCCTGCGGAGCGATCGCGAGCAGCCGCGTCGACCGGGCCAGGTCGATCAGGGTGAGCGCCGACGGCACGGCCGCCAGTAGCCGCACCCACCAACGCCAGGGCTGGGTGAAGACCAGCACCAGCCAGCCGCCGGCCAGCAGCAGCGGCCCGGCGATCCGCAGCGTCACCAGGGCGAGGTTGCGTCCACCGCCGAGCGTGCCGAACTCACACTCCGTGGCCGCCGTCCCGGCGCAGAGTACGGTCTGGGTGGCGCTGATCCCGGCGAACGCGATCGCCGCGCAGATCAGCAGGAACTCGGTGGTTCGGAAGGTCGGTCGGCGCTCACCCATGCCGGCGAGCGTAGCGCGGCGACGAGCCGGAGCGCGCCCCCCGGTGACCCGCGGGTCAGTAGGGGTTTCACTGACTTCCGGGCTCGGGCGAGACGGCGTTCGGGATCGCGCCGCCGTAGCGTCGGTCACGCGAGGCGTACAGCTCGACCGCCCGCCACAGGTCGCGCCGATCGAAGTCGGGCCACAGCCTGTCGAGGAACACCATCTCGGCGTAGGCGGACTGCCAGAGCAGGAAGTTGGACGTCCGCTGTTCGCCCGACGAGCGGACGAACAGGTCGACGTCGGGGATCTCCGGCTCGTCCAGGAATTTGCGGAAGGTCTTCTCGGTCAGGTGGTCGGGGTCGAGCCGGCCGGCCTTGGCGGCCTGCGCGATGGCGCGGGCGGCGTCCACGATCTCGGCGCGGCCGCCGTAGTTGACGCAGAACTGCAGGGTGAGGACGGTGTTGTCCCGGCTCTGCTGCTCGGCTTCTTCGAGTTCGCGGATCACTGAGCGCCACAGTTTCGGACGCCGTCCGGCCCAGCGGATCCGGACGCCCATGGCGTCCAGCTGGTCGCGGCGGCGGTGGATCACGTCGCGGTTGAAGCCCATCAGCCAGCGCACCTCGTCGGGCGAGCGGCGCCAGTTCTCGGTGGAGAAGGCGTAGGCCGACAGGTACTTCAACCCGATCTCGATGGCGCCCTCGATCACGTCGAACAGCGAGTCCTCGCCGCGGGCGTGCCCCTCGGTGCGTGGCAGGTTGCGGGCCTTCGCCCAGCGCCCGTTGCCGTCCATCACGATCGCGACGTGCTCGGGGATCGCCTTGCGGGGCAGCTGTGGGGGACGCGCGCCGCTGGGGTGGGGCAGCGGTGGGCGGACGGGCTTGGGCACCCCCGCAGGTTACCGCCGGGCGGTCGGCGGCGGCGGCTGGACGCGGTGCCGGATCGCCCGGACCTACGCGAGGATGACTGCGTGCACGCGTGGTTGGACGTCACCGCCGGGGTCGCCGGCGACATGCTGATGGGTGCGTTCGTGGACGCCGGTGCCGACCTGGACGGCGTCCAGGCGGCCGTCCGGGCGGTGGCCGGGGACGACATCCGGTTGCGCCGGGAGGCGGTGCTGCGGGCCGGCCTCGCCGCGACGAAGATCCACGTCGACATCATCGCCAACCGGGGCGGTCCGCGGACGCTGCCGGAACTGAGCCGGCAGATCGAACGTGCCTCGCTCGCCGGCCCGACCAGGCTGCTGGCGCTGGACGCCCTGCATCGGCTGGGCACCGGTTACAGCCGCGGTTATGGGATCCCGCTCGACCAGGTCCGCCTGCAGGAGGTCGCGGCCCTGGACGTGCTCACCGACATCGTCGGCGACTGCGAGGCGCTGCGGCTGCTCGGCGTGGACACCGTGGCGGCGTCGCCGCTGGCCGTCGGGTCGGGCCGGATCCGGACCTCCCACGGCGACCTGCCGGTGCCGGTGCCGGCGGTTGCCGAGCTGATCGAGGGCTGGCCGCTCACCCATCCGAGCGAACCCGTCGCCGTGGGTGAGCCGGCGCCGACCGCGCCGCACCCGCTGCGCTACGAGGCCGAGCGGTACGTGCCGCTGGGCGGTGTCGGCGGCGACGAGGGGATGCTCACCGAGGAACCCGCACAGGTGGTCGGCGGTCGCGGCCTGGGCGAGCTGGCCACCCCGACCGGCGTGGCGTTGTTGCGCAGCTTCGCCCAGCTGTGTGATCCGCACCCGCCGTCGGCGTCCGGACGGGTCGGCGTCGGTGCCGGTGGACGCGAGGTCCCCGACCGGCCGAACGTGGTGCGCGTGCTGCTCGGATGATCTTGCTGCTCGGACGCCTCGGTGACCTGGCTCCCGATCCGCAGAGCCCTGCCTAACTACTTCTGCCCTCCCGCATGCGGGAGGGCAGAAGTAGTTAGTTAGGCAGGGCTCTGCCGGGGGCGTTGCTCCGGTGCACGCCGCTACGCTCGACGACGGAGAGGAGCACCGATGGAGATCAGCGTCCAGGGCACGCACGAGGAGACCGTCCAGCCCGAGATCGGACGCCTGCACGCCAGCGCGCAGGTAGAGGCCGGTGGCAAAGACCAGGTGCTGCGGACGGCCACCGCGGTGGTGCAGCGGCTGCACGCCGAGCTCAAGCGGCTGCAGGACGCCGGACAGGTGACCCAGATCGTGGTGCGACCGATCACCACCTCCTCGTGGCGTCCGGTCAGCCGCGGCCGGCAGCAGCCGCCGATCTACCGGGCGCACGCCGACGTCCGGGCCGACTTCACCGACTTCGCCGCCCTGGCCGATCTCGCCGCCCAGCTGGGATCGGTGGAGGGCCTGGAGCTGAACCACGTGGAGTGGCGGCTCACCGACGCCACCCGCCGAGAGCTGGAGAACGTGTGCCTGACCAGGGCTGTCGAGCAGGCCCGCGACCGTGCACTGGCGATGGCGCGGGCGGCCGGCGAGAGTGCGGTCGCCTTCGTGCAGCTGGCCGATCCGGGGATGTTCGGGCAGCGGCCGGCTGCGGAGGCGTTCGGCGGAGTGCCACGGGGTGCGATGATGCGCTCCGCGATGGTGGCCGACGAGCTGGCGGGCATCGAGATCCAGCCCGAGGACCTGACGGTGGGCGGCGTCGTCGACGCCCGCTTCGTGACCGTCGCGGAGTAGCGGCCGCCCGCCGACCGAAGCAGCATCCGCGGCGTCCGAGGACCTGACGGTGGGAGTGGCCGACGCCTGCTTCGTGACCGTCGTGGAGTTACGCCCGCCCGCACACCGAGGCAGCACCGGCCGCGTGCCTGCCGTCGGCCGTGCCGCGCGCTCGCCGGCGATGCCATGGGTGAGAATGGTGCGGTGCCGACCTATCGTGACGAAGCGGTCGTGCTGCGCACCCACAAGCTGGGTGAGGCCGACCGGATCATCACCCTGCTGTCGCGCCGGAACGGCAAGATCCGGGCCGTCGCCAAGGGGGTGCGTCGGACGTCGTCCAAGTTCGGCGGACGCCTCGAGCCGTTCAGCCACATCGACGCCCAGTTCGCCACCGGCCGCACGCTCGATGTGGTGACCCAGGCGGTCACGCTGCACGCCTACACCGAGCCGCTGGGTTCGGACTACACGGCGTACACGACCGGCCAGGTGATCCTGGAGACGGCCGACCGGCTGGTGGCCGAGGAGCGCGAGCCGTCCCTGCAGCAGTTCCTGTTGCTGGTGGGCGCGCTCAACGCGCTGACCGCGGGAACCAGCGACGGGCCGCGTCCGGCCACCATGATCATGGACTCCTACCTGCTGCGTTCGGTCGCGGTGGCCGGCTGGGCGCCGAGCCTGTCCGACTGTGCGCGATGCGGGACGTCCGGGCCGCACGAGGCGTTCAACCCGCAGGCGGGTGGCATGGTGTGCCGGCGCTGCCGGCCACCGGCGTCCGCGCTGCCGCCGCCGGCGGTGCTGGCGTATCTGGCGGCGCTGCTCACCGGCGACTGGCCGGCCACCCGCGAGGTCGACCCACGTGCGCAGCGGCAGGCGAGCGGTCTGGTCAGCGCATTCGCGAACTGGCATCTCGAGCGGGGGCTGCGGTCGCTGACGCATGTCGACCGCTAGCCGCGACCGTTGTCGAGATCCGTGACCACTGGCCGGATCTGTGACCGCTGGCGGGCTACAGCACGAAAGCCGTCACCGAAGATGAAAGCGGTCACCGATGATGAGATCGGCGAGGCGCTCCAGTGCGGCCACTGGGAGCCTGCCGCCTGCCACGGTCAATGCCGCGCCGGGCGGAAGGCTGGGCCCTGCAAGTCTCCCGAGGGTCACTGTCCGGACCAGGCGGAATGACTGGGGACCTGCAGTCGGGCCCGTCGCGAGTCGGGCCTGCCGCGCCGGAGGAACTGGTGGCGTCCGTGCGCCTGCCGGTCCCGATAGCCTGGCTCGATGCTGGCGGTGAACAGGTTCCGGGTGACTGCGGCCGACGAGGACGACTTCTTCCGCCGGGCGAGGGTCGCGGTGGACTTCATGGCGTCCCGGGAGGGTGCCGAGGCGGTCGACCTGGTGCGCAATCTCGACGAGCCGGAGCTGTGGGCGATCGTCGGACGCTGGGCGAACGTCGGCTCGTACCGCCGGGCGTTCAACGGTTACGAGGCCAAGGTCGTGCTGGTGCCCCTGCTCAGCCAGGCGATCGACGAACCGGGCGCGTACGACGTCCCGGACGACGTGGGCACGAACCTGCCGCGCGCCCGGTAGGAAAGCGGACAGCATTCGCGCGACTCGTCGGCCGTGCCACGCCCCGTCGTCCCGGCGAAGGCCGCGCTCTCCCAACGTGCTGGGCTCGGTGTCGAGAGCCCGGGATGACCGGACTGACCGCGCCGTGCAGCCGGGCATGCATCGACTCACAAGGAGTTTCTCGTGGCCAGTCGCCTCGACAACGTCATCAGCCTGTGCAAGCGGCGGGGTTTCGTCTACCCCTGCGGCGAGATCTACGGCGGTACCCGGGCGGCCTGGGACTACGGACCCTACGGCGTCGAGCTGAAGGAGAACATCAAGCGGCAGTGGTGGAAGGCCGTGGTGCAGGGCCGCGACGACGTGGTCGGCATCGACTCCTCGATCATCCTGCCCCGCCAGGTTTGGGTGGCGTCCGGGCACGTCGGCGTCTTCTCGGACCCGCTGACCGAATGCCTGCACTGTCACAAGCGGTTCCGCGCCGACCAGCTGGAGGAGAACTTCGAGCACAAGAAGGGGCGGGCGCCGTCCGGCCTCGAAGAGATCAACTGTCCCGAGTGCGGCACGCTGGGCCGGTTCACCGAGCCGCGTGACTTCAACATGATGCTGAAGACCTATCTCGGTGTGATCGAGGACGAGTCGGGGCTGCACTATCTCCGCCCCGAGACCGCGCAGGGCATCTTCATCAACTTCAAGAACGTGGAGAACTCGGCGCGGGTGAAGGTCCCGTTCGGTATCGGCCAGGTGGGCAAGAGCTTCCGCAACGAGATCACCCCGGGCAACTTCATCTTCCGCACCCGCGAGTTCGAGCAGATGGAGATGGAGTTCTTCGTCGAGCCGGGCACGGACGAAGAATGGCACCAGCACTGGATCGACGCTCGCACCGACTGGTACACCGGCCTGGGCATCGACCGGGCCAACCTGCGGCACTACGAGCACCCGACAGAGAAGCTGTCGCACTACAGCAAGCGCACCGTCGACATCGAATACAACTTCGGCTTCGCCGGTGGCGACGGCTGGGGCGAGCTTGAGGGGATCGCCAACCGCACCGACTACGATCTGGGCACCCATTCGAAGCACTCGGGCACCGACCTGTCGTATTTCGACCAGGCCAAGAACGAGCGCTACCTGCCGTACGTGATCGAGCCGGCAGCCGGCCTGACCCGGTCGCTGATGGCGTTCCTGGTGGAGTCCTACACCGAGGACACCGCGCCCAACACCAAGGGCGGCGTCGACACCCGGGTGGTGCTGAAGCTCGACCCGCGGCTGGCCCCGGTCAAGGTGGCGGTGCTGCCGCTGTCCCGCAACGAGCGGCTGTCCCCGGTGGCGCGGAACCTGGCGGCGTCCTTGCGCCGCAACTGGAACGTCGAGTTCGACGACGCCCAGGCGATCGGACGCCGCTACCGCCGCCAGGACGAGATCGGCACGCCGTTCTGCGTCACCATCGACTTCGACACTCTGGACGACCAGGCCGTCACGGTCCGCGAACGCGACACGATGGCCCAGGAACGGGTGGCGATCGACCAGGTGCAGGGCTACCTGGCTCAGCGCCTGATCGGCTGCTGAACGCGAGTCGGTCGCCGGCCAGGAACGGGTCCGGCTTGCTGACTCGGAACGGAACCGTCCCCTGAACGGGATCGGAACCGTCCCCTGAACGGGATCGGAACCGTCCCTTGAACGGGATCGGAACCGTCCCCTGAACGGGAACGGAACCGTCCCCTGAACGGGAACGGAACCGTCCCCTGAACCGGCGTCCCCGGCGTGGCTCGACCCGAGGCGATCGGATCGCTCCCGATGTCCGGCCTGGGGGAGTCCTCAGCGGACCTTGCGCCGTTCTTGAGGTTCTGCCGATGGCCCGTTGAGAGTGGTCCGGCAGAGTCCTACTCGTGTCGGGGGGCACGAGGCGCCACAGGACAAGGGCCGGGATCGCGATTCGGGAGGACGCGGGAACGGAGGGGGACCTGTTCTGCTGGCGAAAGCAGGATCGAGCCGGGTCGGACGGACGCAGGGGGAGCTGTCCACGACCCGGCTCTCCGCGCGTTCGGCGGCGGTGACGTCGGCAGAAGCCAGTGCCGGCTCCGGCAGGACGCCGGACGACGTTGCTCGCGAAGGGATCGGCCTCAGCGGTTCCGATGGAAGAGGTTGCGCACCCAGCCGAGCACGGTCTGGCTGTCCATCGCTTCCTCGAAACCGTCGGCGATCGCCCCGAAGGAGGCGGCCACCTCGGCGTGATGATCGAGGAAGCGAGCCCTGCTGATCTCGTCGACGCCGATCAGACCGGTGTGTGACTCGACCGTCTCGGTGACCCTGGCCAGAACCTCGAACGTGCCGCTCGACGCATTCACCGACCAGAACGGCAGCGACGCCTGGTAGTTCTGATGCGCCCAGGTGACCATCAGGCCCGTGCGGTCGTGCACCAACTGCCGCGAGAAGCGAGTCTCGGCGACATCGTGCGACCCCTCCGGCAGGACGGCGATCAGCGCCGGATGAACCTCGTCCCAGGCGGCGATCTCCTCGGTGCTGAGCGCGGTCGGCGAGTCCGTCGGACGCGGGTCGCCGGCCGCGCGCAGCGGATCCGGCGATGCGGCGGTCGCGGCCGACAGGAAGTGCACGACGAAGCTCATGCCGTGAGCCTAGTGGTCCTGCCGCCCGGGAGGGCGGCGACGTCAATCTTACGCGAGATGACGCCGCGGCTGTTGTGTGAGCGTCAGAATGATGTCATGATGGCGTCATGGATCTGAACCCCTACCTCGGCGCCGTAGCGGTCGACCTGGATAAGGCCACCGCCCTCGCCGACGACGGCACGAAGGCGGTCGCGGTACGGGTGGCCGTGGCGGTGGAGCCCGCCCTGCGCCTGGCGATGACCCAGCTGCTGGCCGACGCCGCCGCGCAGCTCACCAGTGAACTCACCACCGCGGTCGTCACGGTGCGGATGGACGGGCGCGAGCCGGTCCTTCAGGTGCACGAGCAGACCGTCCCGCCGGCGCCGCCGACCGCACCCGAGCCGGTGGCCGCCGACGAAGAGGGAACCGCGCGGGTCACCGTCCGGCTGCCGGAACAGCTCAAGCGACGGGCCGAGACGCTGGCGCAGGCCGCCGAACAGTCGCTGAACACCTGGATCGTGCAGGCCGTGCGGCGGGCCGCCCAGGCCCCGCGTGCCGACCATCGGAATTCGTCCCGCCGGATCACCGGCTGGGCCTGAGGAGGAACCGTGAACACCAGCACCACCACCCGCCACACCTGGGAGTTCGGAACCGACGAGCTTCCGCGCCTGCGCCTGCAGGCCCATCACGCCGACGTCGTCGTCCACCACACCGGCGAGCCCGGACAGACCAGCGTCACCCTCACCGCCGACGCCGCGGTGGACCTGAGCGGGGTCGAGGCCCGCTCCGAGGGCCGGGAGGTGGTCGTGATCGTGCCGGCGCTCGTCGCCGCGGACCGTCCGGGCTTCGGCTTCTCGCTCCAGATCGGCGGCCTCACTTTCGGTGCCGGCGGCACCGCCCGGGTCGCCCTGGAGGTGCAGCTGCCCGAGGCCGCCGACCTGGACCTGAAGGTGGGCGGCGGTGACATCGTGATCAACGGACGCTCGGGCGACCTGCGCGCCCGCACCGGGGGCGGCGACGTCCGGTTCGACGATGCGGGGGACGTCTTCGTGCACACCGGCGGCGGCGACATCCGCGCGATTCGGGCCACCCAGGGCAACCTCGACACCGGCGGCGGCGACATCAGTCTGGAGAGCCTGGGCGAGGGCCGGGTGCACAGCGGCGGCGGCGACGTGCACGTCGGGGCGATCGCGTCCGGAACGATCAAGACCGGCGGCGGGGACATCCACGTCGGACGGACAGAGGGCGAGGTGACCGTGACCACCGGTGGCGGCGACGTCCGGCTCGACTCGTGCCGCGGCGCTACCCAGGTCGGCACGGGGGCAGGCGACGTCAGCGCGCATGTCGTGGCGGGCCAGTGGACGGCACGCACCGGCGCCGGCGACATCATCGTCACGGTGCCCCCGGACGTCCCGGTCTGGCAGGACCTCAGCAGCCCCCTCGGGGACGTCACCAGCCGCATCGGCGGCCGCGGTGAGCCCGCCGAAGGCCAGGACCACATCGAGATCACCGCGCGCACCGGGACCGGAGACATCAGCCTCAGCTGACGCCGGGATCCGGCCCCGCGGACTGTTCGGTGGCCGGTCACCGCCGGAGCGCCGGGGAAGAGCTGTCCCCGGGGCCCGTGCGGCGCCGGCAGCGCCGCCGACGACCGGGATCGCTCGCCCTCAGATCAGCGGGACGAAGCTGAACAGGTGCTCCTGATCGGGCTCGCGGCGGAGGCGCTCCCGGTCGCGGGTGACCGTCCACATGACGCCGGCGGCGGGCAGCACCATCCGCCCGCCGACGGCGAGCTGTTCCTCGAGTTGCGCGGGAACGGTGCCGGCGTCCGCTGAGACCAGGATTCGATCGAACGGCCCGTCCTCGGGCCGGCCCAGGACGCCGGACACGGCCTGCTCGATCCGCGCCCAGGGCAGGTCCGACGCCGCCAGGTTGCGGCGGCCCAGCTCGACCAGTTCGGGCACCAGCTCGACCCCGAGCACCGAACCGGCCGGCCCGGTCAGGTGCGCCAGCAGGGCGGTGGTCCAGCCGGAGCCGCTGCCGACGTCCAGCACCCGGGCGCCGGCCGGCACGCCGAGTTTCTCCAGCATGAACCGGACGGTCCACGGCTGGGAGTTGGTGGCGCCGTGGCCGATCGGCAGCGGCGCGTCCACCGCCGCCCTGTTCCGCACCGCGGCGGGCAGGAAGTTGGCCCGGGGAGCCGCGGCGAAGGCGTCCGCGACCCGGGCTCGATCGGCGTCCATGCTCCAGAGTCGCGCGCGCAGGCCGTCCTGTCGAGCGGGCCACCCGGAGGGCGAGCCTGATACGGGCCTCAGCGTGGACGCCTGGGGCGAGGCTCCAGGCGGGCCGGACCGGCGCGACCGTCCCACTCTGAGGTCGATTTCAGACAGCTGCGATCCGACCCGGCCGGCGGTGTTGCGCGCGTCCGGGTCGCGGGTCGAGATCGTGCCGACAAGCGCCGGCGCCGGTGGTTGGCTACCTGGGTGCGCGCACGCATGCGAGGCTTCCTGGCGGACACCAGGCCCCTGCTGACGCCCGACTTCCGGCGCCTGTGGGTGGCCAACATCGTCACGGTGATCGGCGCCCAGCTGACCGTCGTCGCGGTCCCGGCGCAGATCTACAGCCTGACCGGCAGCTCGGCGATGGTCGGGCTGACCGGGTTGTTCGGCCTGGTGCCGCTGATCGTGTTCGGGTTGTGGGGTGGCGCGCTGGCCGACCATTTCGACCGTCGGACGCTGCTGATCGTGACCACCCTCGGCCTGATCGTGACCAGTGGCCTGTTCTGGCTGCTGGCCGAGGCGGACGTCGGCAACGTCTGGCTGCTGCTGGTGGTCTACGCCGTTCAGCAGGCCTGTTTCGCGGTCAACCAGCCCACCCGGACGGCGGTGCTGCCCGCGCTTATCCCGCTGGACCAGCTGCCGGCCGCGAACTCGCTGAACATGACGGTGATGAGCGCGGGAGCCATCGCCGGTCCACTGGCCGGGGGCGCGCTGATCCCGGTGTTCGGGTTCCCGCTGCTGTACCTGATCGACACCGTCTGCCTGCTGGCCACGCTGTGGGCGGTGATCCGGCTGCCGAAGCTGCCCGTCCTGCAACGCAAGGGGACGCCCGGCCTGCGGTCGGTGCTGGGCGGTCTGGGCTACCTGCTGGGCCACCCGATCCTGCTCACCTCGTTCCTGGTGGACGGCATCGCGATGGTCTTCGGCATGCCACGGGCGCTGTTCCCACAGATCGCCCACGAGAGCTTCGGAGGTCCCGTCGAGGGCGGCCTCGCCTTCGCCCTCCTGTTCGCCGCGATGCCCGCCGGCGCCGTGCTGGGCGGCGTGCTGTCCGGCTGGGTCTCCCGGGTCGACCGGCAGGGACTCGCGGTGATCTGGAGCGTGATCGCCTGGGGGGCGGCGGTCGTGGTCACGGGTGCGGCGGTGTGGTTCGCGCCCTCGCTGCCGACGGCGATGCTGGTGGTCGCGGTGGCGGCCCTCGCCTTCGGCGGGGCGGCCGACATGGCGTCCGCCGCTTTCCGGCAGTCGATGCTGCTGACGGCCGCGGACGACGCGGTCCGCGGGCGGCTGCAGGGAGTCTTCATCGTGGTCGTGGCAGGCGGGCCGCGGATCGCGGACACGCTGCACGGCTGGGCTGCGGAGGGGGTCGGAACGGCCGCCACGACGACCGCCGGCGGCGTCCTGGTCATCGTCGGGGTGATCGTCGCCGCGATCGCCATCCCGGCGTTCGTCCGCTACCGGATCTCCGAACAGCTGGCCGCCCACTGAGCATCGCGCCAGCTGCTCGCCGAACTACTTGGGGCTCGCTGAATTCAGCGAGCGGCAAGTAGTTCGGCGAGCGCTCGACCGTGGAGCGTGTCGGGACGTGGCCGACCACGGGCTCGACCCCTCGATGGCCAACGCTGCGTCGATCGGCGCGCTCGGGCGAGCGCGGAGGCCGACTCGGGCCGCCGGGTACCGGCGGTCGCGGAGCCGATTGGGCCGGCGGAGTCGATTGGGCCGGCGGATTCGCCGCGGTTAGGGTGATCGGATGCAGACGTTGCAGCAGACCCCCCGGCGGTTGGGTGCCCAGCCGTCGGATCCGCTGCGGCTCGGCCCGGTCCAGGTCGACCCGCCGGTCGTGCTGGCGCCGATGGCGGGCATCACCAACGCCGCCTACCGGCAGCTGTGCCGCGAGCAGGGCGCCGGCCTCTACGTCTGCGAGATGATCACCTCCCGCGGCATCGTCGAACGCATTCCGCGCACCTTTGCGATGCTCCGCTTCGACCCGGCGGAGGCCGTCCGCTCGGTGCAGCTCTACGGCGTCGAGCCGGACGTGATGGCCCGGGCCACCACCATCCTCTGCGCCGAGTTCGGCGTCGGCCACGTCGATCTCAACTTCGGCTGCCCGGTGCCCAAGGTGACCCGTCGCGGCGGCGGGGGAGCGTTGCCGTGGAAGCGGGACCGGCTGGCCGCGATCCTGACCGCCACGGTCAGGGCGGCGGAGCCCTTCGGCGTCCCGGTCACCATGAAGACCCGGATCGGGATCGACGGCGACCACGAGACCTTCCTGGACGCCGGCCGGATCGCCGCCGAGTCGGGCTGCGCCGCGATCGCGTTGCACGCCCGGACCGTCAAGCAGTCCTACGGCGGGCACGCCGACTGGGACCGGATCGCCGAGCTTGTGGCATCGGTGGACATCCCGGTGCTCGGCAACGGCGACATCTGGGAGGCCCCGGACGCGCTGGCGATGATGGCGCGCACCGGCTGTGCCGGGGTGGTGATCGGACGCGGCTGCCTGGGCCGGCCCTGGCTGTTCCGCGATCTGGCCGCCGCCTTCGCGGGCCGGCCGGCGCCCCCGCTGCCGACCCTCGGCGAGGTGGCCAGCATGGTCCACCGGCACGCCGAACTGCTCGCCGACCTGGACGGCGAGGTCCACGGCCTGCGTGACCTGCGTAAGCACATGGCCTGGTACTTCAAGGGTTTCCCGCTCGGCGCCGACCTGCGCCGGGCGCTGGCGATGGTCTCCACCCTGCCCGAACTGGCCGCCCTGCTCGCCCAACTGGACCCCGAGGTGGAGTTCCCGAGCGCCGAGCTCGGGTCGCCCCGCGGCCGCCAGGGCTCCGCCCGGGAACGGGTGGTGCTGCCCTATGGGTGGCTCGATTCGCAGTGCCTCGGCGACGCCGACATCGCGGACGCCGAATCGGACGTCTCCGGCGGCTGAGGACGCCGCTCGCGCAGGTCTGGCCGATCGGGCCACGACAGTCGGCGCGGGGCACACTGCGCCGACACGGCTCGACCGGCGGTGAGCGCGACGATTCAGCGGCCGGACCGCTGGGTCAGGGCAGGTAGGGCATCAGCGCCGCGACCATGATGATGCCGGCGGTGATCGGTGCCAGCACGCCCAGGATGATCGCCCAGACGCCGTAGGCCCGGCCGCGTCGGGTGGCGGTCGCGACGATGCCGGCGATCCAGAAGCCGAATCCGCCGTAGCCGGCGACGTTCAGGGCGAGCAGGGCGCTGCCACCGAGCTGGTTCACCAACGCCTCGGTGAGTTCCTCGTTGGCGCAGACGACCACGCCGCCGAGCGCGATCATGCCCAGCAGGGGTGACCGGGCGGCCGCCTGCGGTTGTGCGTAGGGCGACGCCACCGGGGCCTGGGCGTAGGCCTGCTGCGGATAGGCGTACTGCGGCTGCTGCGGGGCCGGAGCGTAGGGCTGGGCCGGCTGGCCGTAGGCCTGATTCGGCTGACCGTAGGGCTGGTTCGGCTGACCGTAGGGCTGGTTCGCCTGGCCGTAGGGCTGGCCCGGCTGGCCGTAGGGGGCGGTCGGTTGTCCGTACGGAGACTGGTAGGGGTTCTGCTGGGGGTTCTGGCCCTGGGTCATGGCTGCCTCTCGCGATGTCACTGCGTCCATCATGTCAGCCGGCCGAAGGTCGTCCGACCAGCGCAGCGCCGATCGCCGCCAGCGGATGATCCGCGGGCAGCACGATGATCCGGGCCGGCAGGTCGAGGGAGGCGAGGAACTCGGAGTGGGCCGCCCTTTCGGCCAGGAGCTCGCCGGCCAACGCGGCCAGCCCCGGCGCGGTGCGGATCACGCCGCCGCCGATCGCGACCGTGCTGGAGCCGTGTGCGAGCACCGCCAGCTGGACGGCGCCGGCGATGCCCCGGGCGATCCGCCGGGCCTCGGCCGCGGGCAGGTCCTCCAGGGTGGCCCGCGGCGTCAGCCCGGCGAGCCGGGCCGTGATCCGGCCGCCGCCGGCCAGCACCTCGATGCAGCCGTCCTGCCCGCAGCCGCAGCGTCCGGCCCCGGGCTCGATCGGGACGTGGCCGATCTCACCGGCCAGGTTGTCGGCGCCGCGCACCAGCACGCCGCCGGACAGCGTGGCGGCCGAGACGCCCGTGCCGAAGTTCAGGTAGGTCAGGTCGGCGTCCGGCCGCCGGAGGTAGTCGGCGGCGCCGAGCGCCGTCGCCTTCACGTCGTTGTCGACCCGGACGCCGACGCCCAGCGCCGCCCCCAGTCGTTCCGCGAGCGGGAGGCGGCCGATGCCGAGGTTGACCGCCGTGTGCACCACGCCGGTGCAGTGGTCGACGCGTCCGGGGATGCCGACGCCGGCGCCACCGAGATCGGCGGCGGTGAGGCCGGCCAGCCGGAGGCACTCGGTGGCCACGGCGAGCGCGGTGGCGAGCACCCCGTCCGGCCCGGGTTCGGTACGCCGGACGCGGTCGGCGACGATCCGCGACCGTGCATCCAGGACGACGCCCTGGGTCTTGCTGCCGCCGATGTCGATGCCCAGCGTCGGTGCGCAGGCCTGCTGCGGGATCATCGGGCTCCCTCCGCGAGCAGCCGGATCAGGGCGGCGGCGGCACCGCGCCCGCTGCCGAAGGTGGCGAGGTCGATGCGGGTCGGCCCGGCGAGGTCCGGCCAGCCGAGCTCGACGATCAGCGCGTCCGGCCGCCGCCGGAGCACGAGGGCGGACGCCGTTCGCAGGAACTCGACCCGGCTCAGGTCGCGGCCCTGCACCACCAGCGGACGCCCGTCCCCGGCGTCCAGCACCGCCGCCACCGCATCGAGCCCGGCCACCGTGAGGCAACGGTGCCCGGGCAGGGCCGCGTCCAGCTCGCGGGACAGGTGCTCCGCGATGCCCCACGGGGTCTCGCCGGCCGCGATGCCGGCCGGCGACGCCAGCCGCAGCAGCAGCGGCGCCGTCAGCGGTTCGATCGGCCCGCGGCGCCAGAAGCCGCCGGGGTCGACCGGAGGTGGCTCGACGTGGGCGGGACGCGCCGTCGCGCGCAGCCTGGCCAGGCCGGCGGAGAGCCCACGGACGCGGTCCGCGGCCTCCAGCACCCGGTCCCGGCCGAGCCGTCCCTGCGCGAGCGCCGCCAGCACGTGCGATCGCACGGCCCCGACCTGATCGGCGGTGCCCTCGCTGCCCAGGCACAGCAGGTCGACACCCGCCTCCAGCGCCAGCACCGCCGCCTCGGGGACGCCCCGGCCGCCGCTGGCGCCGGCCATGTCGAGGGCGTCGCTGACGATCGCGCCGGCGAACCCGGTCCGCCGCAACGCGCCGAGGATCGTGCGGCTGAAGGTCGCGGGACGGTCCGGATCGAGCGCCGGCACCATGATGTGCGAGGTCATCACGCCCAGCACCCCGGCGGCGACGGCGGCGGCGAACGGGGGCAGCTCGCGGGTGGCGAGCGTGGCGGCGTCCGCGGCGACGGTGGGCAGCGCGAGGTGGGAGTCGGTGGCGGTGTCGCCGTGGCCCGGGAAGTGCTTGGCGACGGCGCCCACCCCGGCGGCGTGCAGCCCGCGGGTGTAGGCGGCGACGTGCCGGGCGACCAGGGCGGCGTCCGCGCCGAAGCTGCGCACGCCGATCACCGGATTGCGCGGGTTCGCGTTCACGTCGGCGTCCGGCGCCAGGTTCAGGTCGATCCCGGCGGCCCGCAGCTCGCCCCCGATGCCGGCCCCGACCGCCTCGGTGAGCGCCTCGTCGTCGACGTGGCCGAGGTAGGCCATCGAGGGATGCGGCGAGCCGTCGCGGTGGTGCAGGCGGGTGACGTCGCCGCCCTCCTCGTCGGTGGCGACCACGGCGTCCGGGTTGGCGGCGTGGATGGCGGCGGTGAGCTCGCGGACCTGCGCGGGCGCGGTCATGTTGCTGCCGAACAGGCACACCGCGCCCAGCCCGTCGGCGAGTTCGGCGGCCAGCCAGCCGGGCAGGGCGGGGCCGTGGAAGCCGGGCATCAGGGTCGCGTTGACCGCCCGGCGCAGCTGCGCGTCCACCTCAGCCCTTCACCGACCCGGCGACCAGGCCCGAGGTCAGCCGCCCCTGGACGATCAGGAAGAAGGCGATCACCGGCACCGCGACCAGCGTGGACGCGGCCATCACCTGACCCCAGTCGGTCTCCCGGGTGGCGCTGGCCTGCACGAACCCGCGCAGCCACAGCGGCAGGGTCTGGTACTCCTGCGCCTGCAGGATGACCAGCGCGACGGTGAACTCGTTCCAGGCCTGCAGGAACGCGTACACCCCGGACGCCACCAGGCCCGGCGCGAGCAGCGGGAAGGTGATCCGGAAGAAGGCCCGGGTGCGGGAGAGGCCATCGACCATGGCGGCCTCCTCCAGCTCGATCGGGACGCCGGCGACGAAGCCGCGCAACATCCAGATGGTGAACGGCACCACCGCCGCGATGTACAGGATGGAGACGCCGATCACGCTGTTCAGCAGGTTGAGCGAACTCATCAGCTTGTACTGGGCGATGAACAGGCCCTCGGCGGGCAGCATCTGGATGAACAACACGGCCAGCACGAACGAGGCCCGGCCGCGGAACCGGAACCGGCTGATCGCCAGCGCCGCCAGGAAAGCGAAGAGCAGGCAGAACACGACCGTCGTCAGGGTGATCGCGACGCTCATGCCGAGGGCCGGCCAGAAGGTGCCCTGGGTGAAGACGGCGGCGAAATTGTCCAGCGAACCGCCCCACGGCAGGAACCGCGGCACCGTCGAGGTGAGCACCACGTTGGGCAGCAGCGAGGAGTTCAGCATCCAGTAGACCGGGAACGTCCACGCCAGCGCCACCAGCAGCGCGACCACGGTGGCCGCGGCCTTCGCCGGACGGAGCCGGCGCCGGACGGGCGCGACGGCGCTGCTCACTGGTCCTCCTTCATCAGGTGCATCACGTAGAAGAAGCTCAGGGCGACGGTCAGCAGCAGCACGAAGATCGACAGCGCCGAGGCCATCGCGAAATCGGACGAGCCCACGCCCAGCCGGTAGATGTAGGTGCCGAGCAGGTCGGTCTCGGCGATCGGTGCGCCGGCGTCCTGGAGCATCTTGATCTGGGCGAAGACCCGGAGGTCCCAGATCACCTGCAGCAGGGCGACGATCATCAGCACCGGCCGGATCATCGGCAGGATGATCGCGAAGAAGCGTTGCCGGGCCGACGCCCCGTCGAGCGCGGCCGCCTCCATCACCTCGTCGGAGATCTGGGTGAGGCCGGCGTCGACCGAGAAGGCCACGAACGGCACCGACATCCAGACCACGACCACGGTGGCGACGAAGTAGAAGCTGAGCGGCTGCTCCAGCCAGTTGTGGTTGGTGAAGTCCAGCCCGAGCTGCGTCAGGCCCCAGTTGACGATGCCGCGCCGCCAGTCGAAGACCCAGATCCACACCGTCATCGCGGCGATCACCGGCATCGCCCAGGCCAGCAGCATGGCCACCTGCAGGATCAGCCGGGTGACTCTGCCCACCGCATTCATCAGCAGCGCCACCAACACCCCGACCACCACCGTGATCGCCGCGTTGACCAGGCAGAACGCGACCGAGCGGACGACCACCGCCCAGGTCTGCGGGTCGCTGAACAGCTGCACGTAGTTGGCCGCCCCGACGAACTCCGGCGGTTGCCGAACTGCTGGGCGAGGCCGAACTTCTGCATCGAGGTGATGAACTGCCACACCAGCGGATAGCCCAGCGCCACCAGCAGCGCGGCGATCGCCGGCACCAGCAGCAGGTACGGCGCGGGATTGAACCGGCGGCGCCGGATGGTCCCGGACGACGTCTCCTCGACGTCCGGCGGCGCACTGACGGCGGTCATCGGGGTGCCTCTCTGGTCGTTGGTCGAGTTCGTCGAGATCCCGGCGTGCGCCGGGATGACGTGGGATCGTGCGCCGGGACGTGGACCGTGGGGACGGTTCCTTTCGTTCGAAACTCGCACGTCAGGAACCGTCCCCGCTGTTCGAGGTGCCGCTGGTCGAGTTCGTCGAGACCGGGTTCTTGGTCTCGAGGAGCTCGACCAGCGGTGTCGATCACTTGGCGTTGAGCATCGGGGTGAACAGCGCGTCGTACTCGGCGGCCAGCGCGGTCACGTCACCGCCCTCGGCGATCTTGGCGAAGAACTCCTCGAGCTTGCCGGACGCCTCGACGGTCGCCCAGCCCGGCGCCGCCGGGGTCAGCTTGGAGTTGGACGCGGACTCGATCAGCGCCTTCGCGAACTGGTCGTCGCCCAGGCTGGAGACGTAGTCGGAGTTGGCCGGGCCGAGGCCGTTCTTGCCGAGCATCTGCTGGTACTCCGAGGAGAAGACGATCTTCAGCAGGTCGCGGGAACCGGCCTGGTTCTTCGACTTCGCCGAGATGCCGATGTTGGAGCCGCCGGCGAACACCGGGGCCGGCTTGCCGTCGTTGCCGGGCAGCACGAAGACGCCGAATTTGTCGTCGTTCCACTGCCGGGTGTCCTTGCCGTCGGACTTGACGAGGTCGCCGATCGACCAGTGCGCCCAACCCGGCGCCATGATGGTGGCCGCGGCGAGGCTGGTCTTGCCGGTCACCTTCGCCGGGTCCTTGGCGTCGTCCTTGATCACGTCGGAGTCGTTGACGTACAGCCACGGGGACTGGTCCTTGGCCGTCCGCGGCGCCTTGGACGCGTCCGTGAAGATGCCCTGCAGCTGGGTCAGGCCCTTGATGCTGTTCGGGTCGGACAGGGTCGAGGTCCAGCTGCCGTTGTCGTACTTCGCCAGGTCGCCGCCGTTGGCGAAGACCCAGGAGATGCCGTTGCGCCAGTCCTGGCCGCCGAGGAAGAAGCCGGAGAAGTTCTTGATCTCCTTCGGGTTCTTGGTGGTGATCGTCTTCGCCGTGGTGTTGAACTCGTCCAGGGTCTTGGGCACGCTGACGCCCGCCGCCGAGTAGATGTCCTTGCGGTAGAACATGTAGCGGGAGCCGAAGTAGTAGGGCAGCGTGTAGTTCTTGCCGTCCACCTCGCCGACCTCGACGAACGACTGCAGCAGCTTGTCGCCGCCCAGTTCGGCGTACAGGTCGGAGACGTCGGAGAAGGCGCCGACGTTGGTGAAGGTGGGCGACAGGGTGTTGCCGACCTCGACCACGTCGGGGGTGTTGTTGGCGTCGGGCAGGGCGGTTGTCAGCTTGGTGACCAGATCGCCCCAGGACTGCTCCTGGATCGTCAGGGTGCCGCCGTTCTTCGCCTTGTAGGTGGTCTTCAGGTAGTCCCGCAGCGCATCCGGGGTGTCCCCACCGGCCAGCCACAGGGTGATGTCCTGCGGCCCGGCCGCGGCCGTCGATTCGGTGGCGGACGGGCTGCTGGTCGGGCCCCCGGCGCAGGCGCCGAGAGCCAGGGCCGAGGCGGTCACCAGAGCGAGCGCCGACAGCTTCTTGTTCATTGCTTTCCTTTCGGATCGAGCGGGTGTGGGCAGTCGTGCGGGGTCAGGCGACCCCGAGTTCATCGAGTTGGACGAGCGCGCCCGCGCCGAGCAGGACGGCGTCCTCGCCGAGCGAACTGGCGGTGAGCTCCAGCCGCGGCCGGAACTCCGAGCGGGTGCGTTCGACGATGCAGTCGCGGGCGGCGTCCAGCAGGGCCGGGGTGATCACGTCCGCGGGTCCGCCGACCACGATGTGCTGCAGGCCGAGCATGCCGACCACGGGTGCGAGCGCCAGGCCCAGCCGGCGTCCGGCTCGCGCGAGGATCGCGTCGGCCCGCCCGGGCTCGGCCTCCAGTTGGCCGCGCAGCACGGGGACGGACGCCCAGGCCTCCAGGCAGCCGGTCTTGCCGCAGCCGCACAGCGGGCCGTCCTCGCCGCCGATCGTGACGTGGCCGATCTCGCCGGCGTCGCTGGCGGCACCGTGCACCAGGTGGCCGCCGACCAGCAGGCCGGCGCCGACGCCGCGGGAGAACTGGATGCGCACCAGGTCGCCCGGTCCGCCGGCGAAGCGGCGCTCGGCCAGGACGGCGACGTTGGCGTCGTTCTCCACCCGGACGGGCAGGCCGAGGTCGTCGGCCAGGATCTGCTGCAGCGGCAGCCGGGTCCAGGCCAGGTTGGGCGCCCACAGCACGGTTCCGGAGCGGTCCACGGTTCCCGGCGTGCCGACGCCGAGGCCCAGGATCGGGCGCTCCGCGGCCCGGGCCAGGTCGGCGGCGAGGGCGCGGGCGGCGTCCAGGGCCTCGCTGCCGGTCGCGCCGTCGAGCGGTCGGACGCGGGTCAGCACCGGCTCGCCGCGCAGCGACAGCACCGCGCCGCGGAGCCGGTCGCGGGCGGACAGGTCCATGGCCAGGATGTCCCGGCCCGCCGGGTTCAGGGCCAGCAGCGTGGACGGCTTGCCGGGGCGTCCGACCTCGCTGGTGCCGGTCTCGAGCACGAGGTCGGCGTCGATCAGCTCGGCGACCAGATCGGAGATGGTGACCTTGGTCAACCCGGTCTCGCGGGCCAGGTCGGCGCGGGAGAGCCGCGGGTTGTCGTTGATCGCCTGCAGCACGAATGCGCGGTTGCTGCGGCGGGCGTCGCGCGGCCGCAGCTTGCGTCGGATCGGGTACTGCATGGCAGTTAGTAAACTTTCCTAACTGACCTCCCACAATGACGCCGGAGGAATGGTTATCGATTCGTGACCAACTGCCAAGATGGAGCCATGCCTGACCTGTCGCCCCGCGCGATCGCCTGGGCCACGACGATGGCCGGCCACCCCGGCGAGGGGGTCGTCCGCGCCCACGTCGAACCCGGTGTGCGGCTGGAGCCGACCCGCCCGGTCCTGCGTGAACAGCGCGAGGCCTGGGAGGCCGAACATCTGGTGGCCGCGGCCACCCGGGCCAGCGGTGCCGGCGAACGGGCCCGGGACGAGGAGCCCGACCCGGAGCGGACCTGCTTCGAACGCGACCGGGACCGGATCGTGCACTCGACCGCCTTCCGGCGGCTGGCCGGGAAGACCCAGGTCGTCGTCCATCCGAGCGACCACCAGCGCACCCGGCTGACCCACGCGCTGGAGGTGGCCCAGGTGGCGACCTCGATCGCCCGCGGCGTCGGGGTGAACGTCACCCTCGCCGAGGCGATCGCGCTGGGCCACGACTGCGGGCACGGACCCGGCGGCCACGCCAGCGAGGACGCCTTCGACGCCTTCCTGCCCGAGGGCTACGACCACGGCCCGTGGGGCGCGGACGTGGTGCTGACCTCGCTCAACCTGTGCCGGCAGACCCTGGACGGCATCCGCAACCACTCCTGGTCGCGGCCCACCCCGGCCACCGTCGAGGGCGAGATCGTCAGCTGGGCCGACCGGATCGCCTATTGCGCGCACGACCTCGAGGACGCCATCGGCGCCGGGATCGTCGGCCCCGGCGACGTGCCGGACGCGGTGATCGCCATCGCCGGAGCGAACCGGCGCGAACAGCTCAGCACCTTCGTCCGCGAGGTGATCGCGACGGCCGCGGAGACCGGCGCGATCGGCATGGGTGCCCGGGTGGCCGGTGCGCTGGCCGAGCTGCGCGCCTTCAACTACGAGCGGATCTACACCCGCCCCGAGTCCGTGGCCCAGTCGGACGCCGTGATCGCCGTGCTGTGCGCCCTGGTGTCGTTCTACCTGGAGCATCCGGAGCGGCTGCCGGCGCCGCCGCAGGATCCGGCCCGGCTGGTGCACGCCGCGATCGCCTA
>JBGALC010000060.1:0-20291 GCA_044224095.1 Micropruina sp.
GGACGCGCTCCCGTCGCGGCAGTGCCTCCTCGTCGGAGTCGCCGGTGATGGACGCCGCCAACTCGGCCACGTCGTCCGCCTCGGCCGCCCGGCCGAGGCCGCGCAGATCGTCGGACAGATCGGACAGCGCCACCACCAGCAGTTGCTGTGTCTCGGGGGTCCGAACCGCCAGGGTGCCGAGCAGGTCCACCAGGCGGCGCCGGAGGGTGAGGCCGAGCCCGGGCGCACCGATCGCCAGCACCCGGTCGGCCGCATCGCTGTACAGCCCGAAGAGCGGTTCGCTGAGCCGGTCGAGCAGCGCGGCCGGCAGCCGGGCCGGCTGCCCCAGCAACTCCAGCGCACGCGCGTCGTAGCGTTCGACGGCGCGCAGCACGAACTCCACCGCGGGTTCGGCCCATCCGGCTGCCCAACGGGCGTCCGAGGCGACCCGGTCCACGTCGACCGCGAGGAACTCGCCGTCGTCGGCCCCCACCGCGACGGCCGCATCGACACGGGCGTTGGCGGCCGGGGCGTCGCCCGTGGCAAGGCCGGACCGCGCCCACACCAGCAGTGCCCAGACCCGCGTCTGCGGGGTCAATGCAGCGTCCAGATCGAGCCGGCTGAGCTGCTGGCGCAACCCGAAGGCGGCGGCCAGCGCCTGCTCGGCCTGGGGGTGCAGCCCGGCCGCCGACTGGATGGACGCCAACTGCACCAGCGAGGTGACCGACCGGACGGCGTCCGCACGCGGCGTGTAGGGGCCGACCGGGCCGTGCTGGGCCAACACCCTGGCCGACAGCGTCACGGCCTCCTGCACATCGGACGCCGCGTCGGCCCAGGCATGCCCGGAAAGTCGATGGGCGGTGAGTTCCACCAGGGCATCGGCCACCGCGCCCATCCGGGCCGGGTCGCCGCCCGCCCAGTCGCGCTTGCGCTGCACCTCGGAGGCCAGGCGCCGGGCCGACTGAGCGAAGGTGTCGCTGGGTTGCTTCATGGACTCCCTTTGGTCGCACGGAACCGCGCGGGACGGCAGCGGGGACCGCACCATTGCATCACGCGAGCCCGACCGGACGCATCCGGTCCGCCGAGCCCGGACCCTCAAGTCTGAAGCACCCCGATCCCGATCGGCGTTGACTCTCTGCCGACCCGCTACGTAGCCTCTCGACGGGGCGACCCTCCTTTCCTCCCTGCCCCCGATTCGCAGAAAGGCTGGGCAGATCTTGCTACGCCGGAAGCTCCTGATCGTCGCGGGCGCGCTCGCCCTCACCGTTCCCACCGTCGCCCACGCCGAACCCGGCAAGGACCGCTTCGACGAAGCGCCGGGCCCGACCCGAATCTCCGGTTCCGCCAAACCCGCCTACCTCAACTCCGAGGCCAAGGTCACGGTGATGGTCGAGCTGACCGGCGATCCGGTCGCCGTGGTCGAGGCGCAGGCGGACCAGCCGCTCAGCGAAGCGCGCGCCGCGCAGATCCGCTCCGGCCTGAAGAAGGCCCAGGACAAGGTGAAGTCCGAGATCAACAGCCGCGGCGGCAAGGTGTTCTCGCAGATGCAGTCCGCCTACAACGGCATGCGCGCGTCGCTGCCGCGCAAGCAGTTGCGGGCCGTGTCGCAGCTGCCCGGGGTGAAGGCGGTGCAGGCCGCCCCCGTCTACACCACCGGCACCGCGACCAGCGTGCCGTTCCTCGGCGTCCCGGGGGTGTGGCAGAACAGCAAGTACCGGGGCGAGGGCGTCAAGGTGGCCGTGATCGACAGCGGCATCGACTACACCCACGCCGACTTCGCCGGACCGGGCACCGTCGAGGCGTACAAGGAGGCGCAGGCCAGCGACACCCCGAACCCGGCCTGGTTCGGCCCGAACGCGCCGCGGGTCAAGGGCGGCTACGACTTCGTCGGCGACGACTTCGACGCCAACGACCCCGATTCGACGCCCAAGCCGGACGCCAATCCGCTCGACTGCGGCGGGCACGGCAGCCATGTCGCCGGCATCGCCGCCGGTGGCGGCGTCAACTCCGACGGCACGGCCTTCACCGGCCCGTACGACGCGAAGACGCCCAAGCGCAGCTTCGTCGTCGGCCCGGGGGTCGCGCCCAAGGCGGACCTGTACGCGCTGAAGGTCTTCGGCTGCGAGGGCTCCACCACCGTCACCACCGAGGCCATCGACTGGGCGGTCAAGAACCGCATGGACGTGATCAACATGTCGCTCGGCGCGGCCTACGGAACGGTCGCCGACGCCACCGCGGTGGCGGCCCGCAACGCCCAGGCCGCCGGCGTCGTCGTGGTCACGTCGGCCGGCAACGAGGGACCCAACCCGTACCTGGCCGGCTCCCCCGGGACCGGGCACGGCGTGGTCAGCGTCGCCGCGATCGACTCCACGGCCACCTACCCCGGCGCCAGGCTGACCTTCAACGGCACCACCAGGGCCGCCACGCACGCCAACGATGTGCCGCTCGTCTCCGGTCCGCTCACCATCGTCAACCTCACCGACGACCCCGGCACCGACTCCGTCGACGAGTCACTCGGCTGCGCGGTCAGTGACTACACCCGGGTCGGGATCACCAAGGGCGGCAACCAGATCGCCGTGACCACCCGGGGCGAGTGCGCCCGGGTGGCGCGCGCCATCTTCGGCGAGCAGGCCGGCGCCAGGGCCGTGATCATGGTCAACAACGTGAACAGCTACCCGCCCTACGAGGGCACGATCCTGTCGAACCCTGACGACGACGAGCCGTTCACCGTGACCATCCCGTTCCTCGGCGTCCGCAGCAGCGACGGCGCGGCCCTCCGCGCCGCCGAGGGCAAGCCGCTGACGATGGCCGCGGGGTCGCCCGTGCCCAACGCCGGGTTCCGGAAGTACGTGTCGTTCAGTTCGGGCGGCCCGCGCACCGGGGACAGCGGCGTCAGCCCGGTCATCTCCGCGCCGGGCCTCGACATCCGCTCCGCCGGCGTCGGCACCGGCAACGGTCCGAAGCTGCTCTCGGGGACCTCGATGGCGGCCCCGCACGTCGCCGGGGTGGCGGCTCTGGCCCGGCAGGCCCACAAGAAGTGGTCGGCCGGCCAGATCAGCGCGGCCCTGGTCACCACGGCCGACCCGGCCGGCGTGTCCGGCTACCGGCTCACCCTCGGCGGTGGCCTGGTGGACGCCAAGCAGGTCGTGTCCACCAGCGTCTTCGCCATCGGCGACCAGCACAACACCAGGGCCGGCAAGGTCTACGACGGCACGCTCAGCTTCGGCTTCCACGAGCCCAGCGGCAGCTACCGCGGCACCCGCACGCTCACCCTGGTGAACAAGGGCTCCAAGAAGGTCACCTTCCGGCTGAAGAACGCCCGGACGTCCCAGTCGGTGCCGAGCAGCGTCTCGTTCAGCCGCACCAAGGTGGTCGTGCCGGCTCGGAGCAGCAGGACGGTGAACGTCACCCTGACCGTGCGGGCCAAGACCGTGGGTTCCTCGCTGGACAGCAGCGACCAGTTCGCGTTCCGTGAGGCGTCCGGCAACATCACGATCACCACCAACGGCAAGGGGACGCTGCGCGTCCCGTACCTGATGGTGCCGCGCGCGCAGGCCAAGGTGTGGGCCGCGCAGACCGTGGTGAAGTCGGCATTGACGACCACCGACACCAATGCGAAGCCGGCGACCGCCGCTCCCGACATCGCCCCGGCGCTGCGGTCGGCGAACGTGAAGCTCACCAACCCGGGCGGCGCGCTGCGCGCCGGTGCCGACTTCTACACCTGGGGTCTGCAGGACCAGCAGGACGTGAACCCGGTCTACCCGCCGGGCTTCGACCTGCGCGCCGCCGGCGTCCAGTCGTTCGAGGACGACGGCGAACAGTTCCTGGTCTTCGCGGTGAACACCTGGGACCGCTGGTCGAACGCCGCGGCGCAGGAGTTCGACGTGCTGATCGACAACGACCGGGACGGCAAGCCCGACTACCTGGTGTTCTGCACCGACTCCGGCTACATCCGCACCGGCGAGCAGGACGGCGTCACCGAGGTCTTCGTCTACGACATCGCGAAGAAGGCCCTGAGCGCCTCCGGGTATCTGGCGCAGGCACCGACCGACAGCAGCACGGTGCTGCTGCCGGTGGCCGCCGCCGACCTCGGGATCACCGACGAGAGCGGTGCCTTCGACTACACGGTGGCCAGCTACTCACAGCTGGACGACGCGGGCTCCGACGAGTTCGACGACTGGGCACGGTACGACCCGTGGCGCCCGGCGATCAGCAACGGAGACTTCGTCAACGTGCCGGTCAACGGCTCGCGAACGGTGCCGGTGACCTACGACCTGAGCGCCGTGGAGAGCCAGCGGCCGCTGGGCACGATGGTCGTGGTGCTCGACAACCGGTCCGGAAAGGACGAGGCCCGGCTGCTCCCGACGCCCAGGTTCTGAGGTCGGTCAACGCGTGCTGCTGCGGACGGCGCCCGGGAGGCGCTGTTCGCACAGCAGCGGGACCTCGCCGTTGCCGAAGCGGTAGTCGTACCTGCGTCCGGCGGCCTCCACGATCACCCGCATGCCGTCGATCTGGGCCTGGGTGTACTGGACGCCGGGCTGCGGGCAGCCGAGCGACCCGTCGTTGAACCGCACGTTCTCGGCGCTGATCACCGTGACCTCGCCGGTCACCCCCCGGCCGCGCAGGTCGGAGGTGACCGCGGCCAGCCGCTGCGCCGGCAGTTCGACCGGAGTCCCGGCCGGCGTGCCGGGCAGCGGTTCGGTGGTGGCGAACCGGCTCTGCCCGGGACTGGGGCTGCTCTGCGCGGGCCCCGGGCTCGACCCCGGTGGCGTCATCGAACAGGCGCTGACCAGCGCCAACACGAACAGGCAGCCGAGGCGACGCATGCGGCCAGTCTAGGCAGGCCTCAGCCGAGGGCGCGCAGCAGCCGCTCCATCAGCGCCACCGAGCCCTTCGCGGAGTCGTAGGTCACCGCGGCCAGGTCGCCGCGGACGGCCACGGTCCACAGCCGGCCGTCGCCGTCGGCCAGCACCGCCGGTCCGGCAAGCCGCGACAGCGGCCGCAGCTCGGCGCTGCCGGCACGGTCGCGCAACGCCCGGCGGGCCGCCTCGGCGTGCTCGGGGCTGATCCCGGACGCCGGTGCCGGCGGCCGGGAGCCGGTCAGCCAGGGGGCGATCGTGCCGCCGCGAGCCACCGACGCGGTGGCCAGCGCCATCGCGAACGGCGACAGCCGCAGGGTGCCGCCGTCGGTCGCGGCGCCGAACACCTCGATCCCCAGCCCGAACCTGCCGGTCAGACCGAGTGCCTCGACCGCCGCGTCCGCAGCACCGATCGCGCCGACCGGGGCGAAGCTCTTCGGGTAGACGCGCTGGGTGGTGGCGGTGGTCTCCCCCGGCGTGCTCGCGATCACCAGCAGCGCACCGTCCGAGGGCCGCACGACGACCACCGCGGCCCGGCCGGCGGACGACTTCAGCAGCCCCTCGGCCCGGCTCTGCAGGCCGGCGTCCAGGGTCGTCCGCAGCGGCCGGCCGGCCACCGCCGGTACCCGGAAGAGTTCCCGGGCCTGCTCGGGATGGCCGTCCGGGTAGGCCTGCACGACGAAACCGGTGACCCCCATCAGCGCGGCGTTGTGCACCCGTTGGAGGCCGCCGAGCCCGACCAGGTCGCCGGCCCGGACGCTGCCGGCACCGGCCCGGATCGCCTCGTCGGTGGCCTCCCCCACGCTGCCCAACAGCTGCCGGGCGAACGTGCGGGAGCGGGCCAGCGGGCGGACGGCGTCCAGCACGCGCACGCCCTCGATGCGGCGGGCGGCGTCCAGGATGCGCCACTCGTCCTGCCCCACCGAGCGGATCACGGCCGCCTCGACGTAGGCCCGGGGACCGTAGCCGGCGACCTTGGCCAGGTAGCCGTCGACGTCGATGCCGACCGCCTTCGCCAGCGCGGCCGCCGCCTTCGGCTGGGCGTCCGCGCCGATCAGCGTCTTGTCCAGCCCGATCCGCTTGGCCTCCTGGTTCCAGACCAGCCGCTCGTCGTCCTGGCCCAGGATCTCGCCCCGCACCGGGGCCGACCGGACGGCCCGCAGCCGGTCGCCGGGCTGCAGCCCCGAGGCGATCAGCTCGCGCTGCCAGACCCCGGTCCAGCCGTCGGCGCCGCGGACCAGCCGCAGGTAGGCGTCCTGGACCCAGGCCGGTTTCCCCTCGTGGATCACCCATTCGGCGCGCAGCCGGGCGGTGGCCTCGCGCTGGTCGTCGCCGAGCTGGACGTCCTCGACGGCGATCGCCGGGCGGAGCGTCCCCATCCCGCGCAGGGTGGCGGCCAGGTCGTCGGCCTCGGCCGGGCCGACGGTGGCACCGAAGGCGCCGTCGGCGATGGTGCGTGCGGCGATCGCCGCGGCGGCGCGGCGCGCCGCCGTCGTCGCGCCCGGGATCGGGTCGGTCGCCGTCCGCCAGACCAGGAACCCGCCGCCGGCCACCAGGGCCAGCGCCAGCACCGGGATCAGCCATCGGGCCGGACGCCGGGCCGCTGGATTCGCGCTCACCCCAGCACGCTACCCGGCGGGGGCCGGGCCCGTGCTCCGCCTCACCACCAGGTCGACCGGCAGCTCGACATCGGCCGGCTGCGGCGCCTCCGGATCGGTGCGGTAGGCCAGCGTCCGCCGAAGGGCGTGCGCGGCGGCGCGGCCCTTGGCATCGGGGTCCTGGGCGACGGTCGTCAGGCCGAGGCCGGCGGCCACCGGATGGTCGTCGAAACCGACCACCGAGAGCTCCTGCGGCACCCGCAGGCCGAGCTCGCCGGCCGCGGCCAGCACCTCGGCGGCCACCAGATCGGACACGCACAACACCGCCGTCGGCCGGTGCCGGCGCAGCAGCTCGACGATGCCCGGCCGGTTGTCGCCGAAGGTGTGGGCGAAGCTGACCACCGGCTTGATCCCGTTCAGGCCCTCGATCCAGCCGGCCAGGCGCTCGGTGCCGACGTGGTGCGGGGACTGCTCGCCCCCGTCGACCTGCGGGGTCAGGATGGCCACCCGGGTGTGCCCCAGGGCGGCCAGATGAGCGGCCGCCGCCCGGGCGCCCCCGCGGTCGTCGATGGTGACCCGCACCCCGTCGTCCCACGCCATGTCCACCCCGACCACCGGCACGCCGCGCCGGCGCAGCCACTCGACGCTGGGAGCCTCCGGGTCGCAGGAGTAGGCGATCGCACCGTCCATCGCGACGTCGTGGGCGGGTACCGTCGGCGGCAGCATGGTCAGCGCGAGTCCGTCGGCGCTGAGTTCGTCGGCGACCGCGCCGAGGAAGCGTGCCGTGACCGCGTCCGAGAGGGCCAGCCGCAGCGGCAGCGTCCACAGCACGGCGATCGCGCCGGTGGTGCCGGTGGCCAGCGACCGGGCGGCCGGGTCCGGCCCGTGGTAGCCGAGTTCGGCGGCCACCGAGAGGATCCGCCCGCGCAGGTCGGCGGACAGCTGATCGGGCCGCGAGAAGGCGTTGGAGACGGTCATCCGGCTGACTCCGACCCGGTCGGCGATGGACTGCAGGGTGACTCTCGCCATGGGCTCTCCTCCGCGACTTGCAGCCGGGCGCCCGACTGACTACCTTTACCGGTACAGAACTATACCGGTAAAGGGGACTCATGGACGGGCGCAACGCAGGCGACGACTGGTGGCGGCATGCGGTGGTGTATCAGATCTATCCGCGCAGCTTCGCGGACGCCAACGGCGACGGTGTCGGCGACATCGCGGGCATCCGCTCGAAGCTGCCGCACCTGGCGGCTCTCGGCGTCGACGCGATCTGGATCAGCCCCTGGTACCCGTCGCCGATGGCGGACGCCGGCTATGACGTCAGCGACTACCGCGACATCGAGCCGGTCTTCGGCACGCTGGCCGAGGCCGACGCGCTGATCGCCGAGGCGCACCAGGTCGGGATCAAGGTGATCATCGACATCGTGCCGAACCACACCTCCGACGAGCATGCGCTCTTCCGGGCGGCACTGGCCGCCGCTCCCGGCTCGCCGGAACGTGAGCTGTACGTCTTCCGCGAGGGCCGTGGCACCGACGGCGAGCTGCCGCCGAACGACTGGGAGAGCAACTTCGGCGGCCCGGCCTGGACCCGGGTTCCCGACGGGCAGTGGTACCTGCACCTGTTCGCGCCCGCCCAGCCGGACGTCAACTGGCGGCATCCGGCGATCCGCGCCGAGTTCGAGAAGACCCTGCGGTTCTGGTTCGACCGCGGCATCGACGGCTTCCGGATCGACGTGGCCCACGGCCTGGAGAAGAACTGGGAGCTGCCCGACCTGAACGGCCTGGTCTTCCCGCTGGCCGAGGACGCCGACCACGACCACCCGCACTGGGACCAGCCCGCGGTCCACGAGATCTTCCGCGAGTGGCGCCGGGTCGCCGACGAGTACAGCCCTGCCCGGGCGTTCTGCGGCGAGATCTGGGTGGGCCGCGCGCACCGGCTCGCCGCCTACCTGCGCTCGGACGAACTGCACACCGCGTTCAACTTCGACTTCCTGATGGCGCCCTGGCTGCCGGGCCCGCTGCGGTCGGTGATCGATGCCACCATCGCCTCGCACGCCGCGGTCGGCGCGCCGCCCACCTGGGTGCTGGGCAATCACGACGTCTGCCGTCCGGTGTCGCGGTACGCCCGCGCCCAGGAGGGCCTGGACCCGATGGCGCTAAGCCTGGCGCACTACCAGGACCACCCGGCCGACTTCGAGCTCGGCGGCCGACGGCTGCGCGCCGCGGCGCTGCTGATGCTGGCGCTGCCCGGCGGCGCCTACGTCTACCAGGGCGAGGAGCTCGGCCTGCCCGAGGCCGAGGAGATCCCGGCCGAGGCGCTGCAGGATCCGGTCTGGTTCCAGTCCGGCGGCACGGTCAAGGGCCGGGACGGCTGCCGGGTGCCGCTGCCCTGGACCGCGGCCGGCGACACCTACGGCTTCTCCCCCGACGGGTCCGCGCAGCCCTGGCTGCCGCAGCCGGCCGACTGGGCGCCGTTCGCCGCCGACGCCCAGGACGGCGTCCCGGGTTCGACCCTCGAGCTGTACAAGGCGGCGTTGAAGCTGCGCCGCGAGCTGAGCGCCCTCGGCGACGGCACCCTGGAGTGGCTGGACGGCCCGGAGGGCACGCTGGCCTTCGCCCGCCCGGCGGACGCCGACGGCGTCCGGTTCCAGTGCTGGACGAACCTGGGCTCCGCCCCGGTCGCGCTGCCCGCCGGCGAGGTGCTGATCGCCTCCGGCGAGCTGGCGGCCGACGGCAGCCTGCCGTTCGACACGACCGTGTGGCTGCGCGGCTGAGGCGTCAGGAAAAACCCGAGAAGGCGATGTATCAGCCTCGGTGACCACCACTCCTAGTGGTTGAAGTCGCTGATCCCGAACAGTCGGGGGGCTGGTTCGGCGGTGTGACTTCTCGGGGGAACGCATGGTGCGCGGCGCACCGGCTGGCCGGCCCTTTCGGGGGGATGGGTTGGCCGCCGGGCGTCGCGCACAGCGTGCTACTCGACGGTGACTGCAGCCACCCGCAGGCCGAGGCCGAGCTCCAACGCCGCCACGGCGTCCGCCAGCTGCCCGCTCTCGATCGGCCGGACGCCGGCGAACCTGGTCACCGTCACCCGCCGGCTCCGCCCCGACCCGGTGAGCCGCCAGAACCCGGCCAGCCGATCGTCCACCAGCACCGGGGCCAGCAGCTGGCCGTTGGCCTGCTTCCACAACACGTCGTAGTGGTTGGCGTCGACGAACCGTGCCCGTCCGGCCGGGTCGTAGCCGCACAGCAGCGCGTCGAACTCCGGCAGCAGCCGGACCCCGGTCAGTCGCACCGGCGACGGGGCGTCCGGGATGTCGACGTAGCGCCGTCCGTCCGGTCCCTGCTCGGCCTCCAGCCCCAGCCGGGTGAGCGCGGCGTCCACCCGGGTCAGGCCCAGCCCCGACCACCAGGCCAGGTCGTGCCGACTGGACGGCCCGTGCGCCGCCACGTGGTGCAGCAACAGGGCGTCGACGGCCGCGTCGGCGTCCGCCAGCACGGTGCTCCGGTCGCCGAGCAGGGCGGCCGCGGTCCGGTACCCGGGGGCGCCCTGACCGGCCCAGTCGCCACCGAGCGGACGCCGGATCAGCCCGCCGTGCCCGAAGGCGAAGTAGCGCCCCTGATTGCCGGAGAAGGCCGGGCGCGCGGCCGGGTCGTTGGCGGCCAGCCAGCCGAGCAGGTGCGCGGCGAGTTCGCCGGGCGTCCGCCAGTGGTCGGCCGCGTACTCCTCGATGCCGGCCCAGACCTGCTCGAGGGTGCACTCCGCCAGCCGCAGCGACCGTGCCCACAGGGCGCGCTGGCCGAGCCGGGTGACCACTTCCAGCGCCGGGTGCTGGGCGGCCGTGCTGGTGTGCACGGTCCCCCGCAGGCTGCTGCCACGGACGATCGCCGACGACTCGTAGCCGGCGGTGATGGCGTCGCGGGTGACGCCGGGCAGCCGGGCGGCCAGCCCGATGAACACCGAGCGGGCCGTCTGCGACTGGATCGGACCCACCCGGCCGAGCACATCGGCCACGTCGCCGCCCGCGGCCCCGGCCGGGAATTGGCGGGCGAGGGTGCGGGCCGCAAGGTCCGCCCAGGTGAGCATGACCGCAATCTACGCGTTACCGGCCGGCCCTAGACTGCCGGCCATGAGGATCGCCGTGCCCACCGAAGTCAAGAACAACGAGTACCGGGTGGCGATCACGCCGGTCGGCGTCCACGAACTGGTCAGGCGCGGACACGAGGTGTTCGTCCAGGCCGGCGCCGGGTTGGGCTCGTCGATCGCCGACGCCGAGTACACCGCGCAGGGCGCGACGATCCTGCCGGACGCGGACGCCACCTGGGCGGCCGGTGAGCTGGTGATGAAGGTGAAGGAGCCGGTGGCCTCCGAGTACGGCCACCTGCGCGACGACCTGGTGCTGTACACCTACCTGCACCTGGCCGCGGACCGGCCGCTCACCGAGCGGCTGCTGGCGGCAGGGACGACCGCGCTGGCCTACGAGACGGTGCAGCTGCCCAACGGCATGCTGCCGCTGCTCTACCCGATGTCGGAGGTGGCCGGCTGCCTGGCGCCGCAGGTGGGCGCCCATGCGATGATGCGCGCGCAGGGCGGACGCGGGGTGCTGATGGGCGCCGTCGGCGGAGTCCCGAACGCCAAGGTGGTGGTGCTCGGCGGCGGGGTGGCGGGCCAGAACGCGGCCAACATCGCCCTCGGCATGGGCGCCAACGTGACCATCCTGGACACCGACCTGGAGAAGCTCAGGATGACCTTCTGGCGCTACGACAACCGGGTGCAGGGCATCGTGTCGACCGCCCTCAGCGTCGGCGAGCAGGTGCTCGCCGCCGACCTGGTGATCGGCACCGTGCTGATCCCGGGCGCCAAGGCGCCGAAGCTGGTGACCAACGAGATGGTGGCGCAGATGCGGCCGGGCTCGGTGCTGGTCGACGTCGCGATCGACCAGGGCGGGTGTTTCGAGGACTCCCACCCGACCACCCACGACGACCCCATCTTCCGGGTGCACGACTCGGTCTTCTACTGCGTCGCGAACATGCCGGGGGCGGTGCCGAACACCTCCACCTGGGCACTCACCAACGCCACCCTGCCGTACGCGGCGCAGCTGGCCGGGAAGGGCTGGCGGCAGGCCTGCGCCGAGTCGCAACCGTTGGCCCTCGGCCTGAACACGGTCGCCGGCGCCATCACCTGCCCCGGCGTCTCCGCCGCCTTCGGTGACCTACCGACAACGCCTCTGCCGGACGTCCTCGGCTGAGCGGACCCTCGTCATCCTGGCGGGCGATTCTGCCCACCGTTGGCTCCGGCACTGCGCCAGCTCACACAGTCACCCGCGCGGTTCGTCCGATCGCGCGATCAACCACAGCTTTCGGCAAAGGCTCACTGCTTTCGGGATATTTCACGAAAGCAGTGACGGTTCCCGCCAGCAGTGGCGATGAGTTCCCCCACGACGTTGATCCGCTCCGCACGTCAGACCTCGGCGCGGTGGAAGTTCTGGAAGCTCCGGGACGCGGTCGGCCCGCGCTGGTTCTGGTAGTGCGAGCCGTAGACCGCCGATCCGTACGGGTTCTCCGACGGGCTGGACAGCTGGAAGAACGCCAGCTGACCGATCTTCATGCCCGGCCAGAGCATGATCGGCAGCGTCGCCACGTTGGACAGCTCCAGGGTGACGTGGCCGCTGAAGCCCGGGTCGACGAAGCCGGCGGTGGCGTGGGTGAGCAGGCCGAGGCGTCCGAGGCTCGACTTGCCCTCCACCCGGGCCGCCAGGTCGTCGGGCAGGCTGACCGTCTCGAAGGTGCTGCCCAGCACGAACTCGCCGGGGTGCAACACGAAGCCCTCGTCGGGGTTCACCTCGACCAGCCGGGTCAGGTCGGGTTGGTCCTGAGCGGGGTCGATCACCGGGTACTTGTGGTTGTCGAACAGCCGGAAGTACTTGTCCAGCCGGATGTCGACGCTGCTGGGCTGGACCATCGCCGGATCCCACGGGTCGAACTGCACGCGCCCCGTGTCGATCTGGGCGCGGATGTCGCGGTCGGAGAGCAGCACGCGCCTGAGGCTACCGTGCCGACGCCACCGGGCAGGCATAGCCTGGCCGGAACCCTGGGGAGGTGCCGTGATCCTGCTGATGGCGTTCGCCGCCGTGGTCGCCGTGACCCAGTTGACCGTGCTCGCCTCGTGGTCACGGACGCTGCGGCTGGGCACGCTGCTGCAGGCCGTCGCGCTGGGCTTCCTGGTCTGCGCCCCGGTCACCGCCGCCCTGCAGTGGCTGGTCACCCGCGGCGTCGCGCTGGTCGTCCGGCAGCCGATCGGCGAGGTGGTGCGTTTCGCGTCCTGGACCTACGACCCGCTGCTGGAGGAGGTGCTGAAGCTGGTACCGCTGGTGTTGCTGGTCTGGCGCTTCCGACGGATCCACGCCCAGCTGGGCTGGACGGATCACCTGCTGGCCGGCGCGGCGCTGGGCACCGGCTTCGCGCTGTGCGAGGCGGCCCTCCGCTACGCGCGCCTGGGAATCATGGCGATGCCCACCCAGGGTGGCTTCATCGTCGCCGGTGGCCTGTTCGGGATGGTCGTGGTGCCGTCGATCTGGACGTCACTGACCACCTGGCTGCCCCAGCCGGCGGCGTTCCAGGACTGGTTCTCGGCCACCGACACCGCCATTCAGCACCTGGTCTGGTCGGCGCTCGCCGCGACCGGCCTGGCGTTCTTCGTGCGGTTCCGGGGAAGGCTGCGCTGGCTGGGCGCGGTGCCCCTGCTGATCGTCACCATCGACCACTGCAACGGCAACGCCGACGCGGCCCTGGTGCCCCGCGGCTGGCTGGCCTGGCCGCTGGACCGGCTCGGCGACGCGCTGCCCACCCTGTTGGTGCTCACCCTGCTGGTCTCCGTCGTCCTGGACCGGCGGGTGCTGGCCCGGGCCCGCGCCGGCCGTCCCGAACTGCTGCTGACCGGCGAGGGTGCCTCGGGGCTGGATCCGCGGCCCATGCTCACCGCCGCCCTCCGCAAGGTGCCGTGGAGCACCTGGTCCACCTGGCAGCTGGTGCTGGAACGCCGCGCCGCGTTGAACGCCCACGATGCGGGTCTCCCGGCGCCGCACCTGGCGGACCAGGTCCGGGATTCGGTGGAGCTGCTGGGCAGGGCCACGGACGCCGACCGCTGGACTGCGGCCGGGCGCACGCTGCTGTCGGCGCTGGACCTGCGCGGCGTCCTGCTGAACTGGCGCACGATGCTGTGGCTGGCCGCGATGCTGCCGGGCGTCGCATTCCTGATCGTCGGCGGCTTTCCGGCCACCAGGCCGCTGCAGGGCTGGATGACCGGCTGGGTCGGCGCCGCCCTGGCGGCGGCCGGGCTGGTGGCCGGCGGCGTCCTGGTCGTCGCGCAGTTCCCGGGCTGGGTTCGCGGGATGCGGACGGTCACCGAGCCGGCGCTGCACGAGGCCCGGCTGCGCCCGGCGCTGCGGGTGGCGACGGCGTCGGCCGTGTTGACGACCGGAGTGACGATGCTGGCGCTGCTGGCGTTCACCCGCGACCCGGCCCACCGGATCGTGACCAACTTCCACGTGCTGGATGCCCTCTCCAACGCCAGCCTGATGCTGGGCCTGGCGATCCTGCTGTTGTCCTTCCTGCTGTTCCCGCCCGGCGCGGCGCTGCTGGTCACCACCGCGGGAACGGTGGTGCTCACCGGAAGCGGGATCGCGCTGATGACGGGCACCCTGATCGGCACCACCCTGATCAGCCAGGGGCTGCTGCAGATGGCGTCCGGCGGCGGCTCGTCGTCGTCCGGCAGCGGGTCGTCGGGTCGGCCGGCGCGACCCGGCCAGTCCGACTGGGAGCGGTCCTCGGTCGACTCGGGCCGGTTCACCGAGGCCGACCTGTCCCGGCTGCGCGAACTGGCCAAGGACGCCGACAAGGGCGGCAAGGTGACCAAGGGCAGCTGGGAGGAGGCCGAGGTCGGCCTGGGACTGGAGAAGAAGGGGCTGGTGTCCGGTCTCCAGCGCGGGCCGCGCGGCACCGAGTTCATCGATCGCGCCCGCCAGACCTGGGACGTCAAGGCGTTCCGGTCCTTCAACTTCAAGCTCGACGACGCGATGACCTCGATCCGCAGCGAGATCACCAGCAAGAACAATGTCATGCTCGACACCAGGAACCTGACCGCGGAGCAGTTCGGCCAGCTGGACGACGCCATCCGGGCCGCCGGCCTGGAGAAGCGGGTGCTGTGGTGGCCATGAACGAAGCTGGAGGAGAACCGGTGAACGACCTGGGTCCACGTCTCGCCGCCCATGCCGCCTGGGTCGCGTCCGCCGGTGCCGAGGGGACTCGGCTGATCGCTCGCGACGCCGACCTGCGCGGCGCCGACCTGGAGCGGACGGAACTGACCGGAGCCGACCTCGCCGGCGCGCGGCTGAGCGGGGCGAATCTGATCGAGGCCGAGCTCGCCGAGGCCGTGCTCACCGGCGCCGACCTCACCGGCGCCGACCTGTATCGGGCGTTCGCGCCCGGCGCCCGCTTCGACGGCGCCGACCTGACCGGGGGCTGCCTGGTGAAGGCCGACGTGACCCATGCGTCGTTGCGCCGGGCCGTCCTGCGGCGCGTCGACTGCGTCCGCGCCGACTTCTACGGCTCCGATCTGACCGGCGCCGACTTCAGCCGGGCGCAGCTGCTGCGGGCGTCGCTGATGAAGGCCGACCTCAGCGGCACCACGTTCACCGAGGCGGACGCGGCCGTCCTGGCCGTCGACGGCAGCCGCTTCGACGTCGGCGCGGTCGGCGGGCTGATCGGGTCGATCGGCCCGTTCGACGACACCCTCACGGTCGTCGGCGACGGGCCGGAACGCCAGGTCACCCTGGCCGAGTTCCTGGACCTGCTGACCCGGCGGGGCGCGACGGTCACCACCTGGACGCCGGGCGAGCGGCCGGCCGATCCGCCACCCTGGCGCTGGGCGCCGGCCCAGCCCGACTGACGGGGTGGACCGGACCGCCTACAGTGGTGTCTCCGTTGCGACCAAGGAGACATCGATGCCGGAACCCGATCCGAACGCCGACACCAAGGCCGCTTTCAAGGCCGCGCTGGAGCGCAAGCAGCAGAACCAGCACGCGGGTGCCGACCACACCGACGCCGCCCGCGGCTCGGCCAAGAACACCCATGCCCAGGGCGGCAAGCGGCAGTTCCGGCGCAAGTCCGGAGGCTGAGCCGGCCCTCAGAGGTCCCGGTCGCCGACCACGTAGAGCATCACCAGTTCCGCCTCGCGGTCCTTCAGCAGGCTGACCTCGGGGTCGAACTCGAGGTTGGACTGATCGACCACCGCGCCCAGCCGCCAGTTGCTCTTGCGCACCTTCTTGAACGCCCGCTGGAAGGTGTCGGAGAAGTTGGGGTACTTGCGCAGGTAGTGCTGGATGTGCGCCGGCACCGGCACGCCCTTCTCGTCGGCGACGGCGGTGATGAAGGCGATCGCCGAGCGACTCCGCGACACCTTCTCCCAGGCGCGCCGGTAGAGGTCCTGTCGGTCCTGCGCCGTCGACCAGTCGTTCCACTGCAGCACGAACTGGGTGGTGGGGTCGTCGAAGTAGTCTTCGACCGGTCCGCCTTTATTGGGCATGGGGTGTCTCCTTCTGTGTGAACCGAACCCACGTGGGTGCGAATTTGTGCGCGACGGACGTCGCCAGCCGCGCGTGCCGCGCGCTCTCGTCGAGCCTCCCCCGGAGCGCCAGCAACCGGGCCAGGTGGGCGTCGGCAGGACCGATCCCGGCGGAGCCGCCGATGGTCAGCCAGCAGCCGCTGTGGAGCGCCAGCTCGCCGGCCAGCTCGTCGGCGAAGGACCCCGCGGGGACCGACCGGCCCAGCGCGCCGACGATGAGCCCGGCGCCGGCCGCGGCGCGGAAGGTGCCGCGGACGCCGTCCCAGAGCTGCTCCAGATGATCGAGGGAGACCGGCCGGCCGGTGGCGGTGGCGATCCGGGCGGCGGCGATCTGGTAGAGCGGGTCGAAGCCGGACATGTCGTCGTCGAGCTCGTCCAGGGCCGGAGCGAGGTCGGCGACCCGACCGTCGCGCACCGCATCGCTGAGCAGCCGCTCGTGGCTGGACACCAGGACCGTGTCGCGATCGACGCCGGCCTCCAGCGCGCGGGCCTGCGTGGCGTGCCGCTCGGCGTTCGCCTGCCGTCCGGCCAGGGCGGCGAGCAGCTCAGCCTGCAACGCCGCCGTCCAACGATGCAGGACCGAGCCGATGGTCTCGGCCCGGGCAGCGTAGTCGTGCACCGCGGCCGAGGCCCCGAACCGGTCGGCGAGCGCGATGTGCGCGGCCGCCACCAGGCGCAGGGCGTCCAGCTCGGCCTCGGCGCTGTCGACCCGGGCGCCGGCGACGGCCATCCGCTGGGCCAGTTCCAGGCGCCGCCGGGGCGGCTGCTGTCGCGGCCAGGTCAACGAGTGCAGCGCCCGCAGCGCGTCCAGGGCGACCGCCGGGTCGGGGTCGGTCACCCGCTCCGTGATCTCGGGCTCCACCTCGCCCAGGGCGGCCAGCATGGTGGCGTCCCCGGTCATCCCGACCCGCAGGTAGCTCTCGATCAGCCGGACGCGCAGCGCCGTCCGGTCGGCCGGCAGCCACTCCAGCGCCTCGCCGAGCAGCAGCTGGGCCCGCCGGGCCTCCGCCCCCATCGGCGCTCCCCATGGGCCGGCCGCGGCCAGCGCCGCCTGCGCGAACAGCGTCGGCTCGCCGGCCCGGCGGGCCACCGCGGCCAGCTCCCCGGCCCGAGCCGACGCCTGCTCGATCCGTCCGCCGAGGGTGAGCGCGGTTGTCGCCTTCAGCGCCCAGGGCAGCCAATGCGCGGGGGCGAGCCGGACGCGCCGGGCACGGTTCACCGCCTCGGCATAGCGCTCCGCTGCCGCCAGCGGCGCTCCGGAGGCCAGCAGGCCGGCGGCCTCCGCCGCGGTGTAGTCGGCGGCCTCCGCGGCGTCGGGCAGGCGCCTCGCGTGATGCGCGATCCGCGCGAGGTCCGGATCCGGCCTGCCGGTGAGCTGGGCGATCATCCGGCGGTGCGTCTCGGGCGCCACCGCACGGTTCGCGAGCACCTCGCGGAAACCGGGGTGCCGGAACGCGATGCCACGGGGCGCCTCGATCAGCAGACCCGCCGCCAGGGCCGCCTCGGCCAGGGTCGCGGAGTCCTCGGCGGACAGCCCGAGTGCCTCGCGCAGCAACGGCAGGTCGAGGTTGGCGGAGGTGTCCAGGGCCGCCAGCGCCAGCAGCTCGGCGCAGCCCGCCGGCAGCCCGACCAGGCTCCGCCGGACGAACTCCTCCAGGCTGGCCGGCGCGTCGGCCCAACCTCCGCTCGCCTCCGCCTCACGGGCCAGCGCCGCGAGCAGGAACGGGTCGCCGCCGGCCGAGGCAACCAGCTTGGCGACCAGCGACTCCCGCTCGGGATTGGTCGCCGACACCAGCGACTCGGCCAGCGCACGGGCCGATGCGTCGTCCAGTGGCTGCACCTCCAGGGCGACGCAATCGGTGGCGGCGATCCAGCCGTCGCTGAGCAGCGGATGTTCCCCGAGCGGACGCGACCGTCCCCCGCTGACGAACGGGCAGATGCCGGGGAAGCGAACCAGGGCCTGCAGCAACTCGACGGTGTCGGGCGCCAGGTCGTCCACGTCGTCCACCAGCAGCACCCGGCCGGGACGGCACAGCGCGGCGGCCAGTGCGGCGGCATGGTCACCGGCCGAGCGACCGGTCAGGCCAACCCCGAGGGCCTCCGCCAGGCCGGTCAGCGCGGCCGCCCCGGACGGCACCAGCACGGCGTCGGGTATCGCCCGGGCGAGATGGTTCAGCACCGTGCTCACCCCGATCCCCGGACGCCCGCCGAGCGCGATCAGGGCGGGCGGTCGCGGGGCGGCGAGCAGCCTTGTCAGGGCGTCGACCAGGTGCTGGCGTCCGATCGGTGCCGGCGGGGAGGCGACCGAGAGGTCGACCGGCGGATCGAGCCGGCGATCCTGGTTGAGCAGGTCGTTCTCCAGCCGCCGGAAGGCGCGGCCGGCGTCCAGGCCGTAGTCGGCGGAGAAGCGCTCGATGAAGGCGCGGCACTCCTCCAGCGCCGCGACCTGGTCGCCGTTGCGGTAGAGCGCGAGCACCAGGCTGGACGCCAGCGCCTCCGACTCGGGGAACTCGGCGCACCAGCGCCGCAGGTCGGCGATCACCGCGGGGTGCCGGCCCGCGGCCAGTTCGACCTGGGCGAGTTCGACCAGCAGCTCGGCCCGCCGGCTTTGCAGATAGCTACGGGTCATGTCGATCGACTCGATTCCGTCGATCGCGCCGAACGGCGTCCCGCGCCACTCGGCCAGCGCCTCGCGCAGCAGGGCGCCCGCCGTCCGCGGGTCGCGCTCGGCCGTCTCCCGGCCACGCCTCAGGGCGTCGTCGAAGCGTTGGGCGTCCAGCTCGTCGGGCTCGACGATCAGCCGGTAGCCGCCGGCCGCGGAGACCAGCCGGGAGACCTCCTGGCGTCGCATCGCCACCCGGAGCCGGTCGATGTGCACCCGGATCGCGGTGGTCGCCGTCCGCGGCGGACGGCCGCGCCAGACCCGATCGATCAGCGTGTCGAGGGTCACCGGCCGGTTGTGATCGGCCAACAGGACCGCGAGGACGGTCGCCTCCATCGGGCGCAGGCGCTGCGGTTCGGCGTCCACCGTCACGCCGACCGGGCCCAGCACGCGGAAGTCGACCGCTGCCATCGGGCCTCCAGGGGGTGTAAGAGCCTAGCCAGCACCCTAGCCACAGAACGCTCGCCACGTGCACCTCCTGATCAATCCCTGACTGGAGGTTCCACGGCGGCGATAAACCGCGCGTAAACCGGCTCAGGCCGGCAGCCGGGTGGGGCGTCCGAGCCGGTTCCACAGGTAGCCGGCGGCCACCAGCGCGGCCAGTCCGGTGGCGATGGCGCCGACCAGCAGCGTCCAGCGCGGTCCCCAGGCGTCGCCGACCCAGCCGATCAGCGGGGCGCCCAGCGGCGTCCCGCCGGTGAAGATCGCCATGTACAGGCTCATCACCCGGCCCCGCATCTCGGGAGCGGTGGTGAGTTGCACGGTGGTGTTGGCGGCGGTCATCACGGTCAGTGACGCCAGCCCGGTCGGCACCAGCAGCGCGGTGTAGATCCAGTAGCCCGGGGCCAGCGCGAGCGCCGTGGTCACGACGGCGAACGCGGCCAGGGCTCCGACCAGCAGCCGCAGGCGCGGACGCCGCCGGCGCGCCGCCAGCAACGCCGCGGCCAGCGTGCCGGAGGCCATCACCGAGCCGAGCAGCCCGTAGCCCTCGGGGCCGACGCCGAACACCTTGGTGGCCATCAGGGCGTTGGTGATCTGGAAGTTCAGGCCGAAGGTGCCCAGCATGAAGATGCAGAACATCACCAGCTGCAGGTCGGGGCGGTGGGCCACGTAGGCCATGCCCTCCCGGATGGCCCCGCGTCCGCGGCGCACCGGTGCCGGGTGGAGTTGATCGGTGCGCATCAGGAAGAGTCCGAGCAGCACCGCGACGAAGCTGATCGTGTTGACCGCGAACACCGGCCAGATGCCGACCCAGGCGATCATCAGCCCGGCGATCGCCGGGCCGAGCAGCCGGGCGCCGTTGAACGAGGCGCTGTTCAGGCCCACGGCGTTGCCCAGCAGGTGATCGGGCACGACCTCCGAGACGAAGGCCTGCCGGGCGGGCGCGTCGAATCCCCACAGCACGCCGGCGATGGTGGCGCTGGCGTAGACGTGCCACAGCTCGACGCTGCCCGTGGCCACCAGCGCGGTCAGGATGGCGAACACCACCGCGGTGCCGGACTGGGTGGCCATCATGATCCGGCGTTTGCCGAACCGGTCGGCCACGGCCCCCGCGATCGGCGAGATCAGGACGCCGG
>JBGALC010000061.1:0-20449 GCA_044224095.1 Micropruina sp.
CGTGCACCTCCGGGTTGGCCCAGTTCAGGTCGGGCTGTTCGCGGGCGAAGGTGTGCAGGTACCACTGGCCGTCGGCCACCCGGGTCCAGGCCGGGCCACCGAACAGCGAGCGCCAGTCGGTCGGCGGCTCCGCGCCGTCCGGACCGGTGCCGTCGCGGAAGAGGTACCGTTCACGGGCCGACGAGCCCGGCTCCGCGGCCGCCGCCTCGACGAACCAGCGATGCAGGTTCGAGCTGTGGTTGGGCACGATGTCGATCAGCACCCGGATGCCGTGCGCGTGCAGCGCCGCGACCAGGGCGTCGAAGTCGTCGAGCGTGCCGATCCGCGGGTCGACGTCACGGTAGTCGATCACGTCGTAGCCGCCGTCGGCGAGCTCCGACGGGTAGAACGGGTTCAGCCAGACCGCATCGATGCCCAGCGCGGCCAGGTAGTCGATCCGCGACGCGATGCCGCGGAAGTCGCCGATCCCGTCCCCGTTGCCGTCGGCGAAGCTCCGCGGATAGATCTGGTAGACCACCGCCTGCCGCCACCATTCGGCGCTGGAGGCGGAGACGACGGTCTCGTGATCGACGGGGAGGGACACGGGACTTCCTTTCACCTGCGTCGCGCCAGGCGTCCGCAGGGGCGGTGGGCGAGCTCGACCGTCAGTTCTTCAGGCGCACGATGCGCGACTCCCACGCGGCCAGCGCGGACGCCGCGGCGTCGGCGTGGGTGCCGATCAGCAGCTCGGCGCCGGTGAGATCCGGCAGCGACGCGGCGGGGACGTCCGCGGGGCCCGAGGACCAGTTCGCCAGAACCAGCAGGGTCTCGTCGCCGAGGCTGCGGGTGAAGGCCCAGAGCTGTTCGTGGTCGGGAAGGAGCAGCTCGAAACGACCCTCGCGGACCACTTCGCTGTCATGCCGGAGCCGGATGAGCTGCTGGAAGTGGGCGAAGACCGAGTCGGGGTCGCGGCGGGCGAGCTCGGCGTTGATCTCGCGGTAGTTGGGGTTGACCGGCATCCACGAGATCCCGGTGGTGAAGCCGGCGTAGGGACTGTCGTCCCATTGGACGGGGGTGCGGGCGTGGTCGCGGCTCTTGCGGGCGAGGGAGCGCAGCACCTGCTGCTCGCTGACGCCGGAGGCCACCGCGAGGGCGTGGTAGTTGAGCGACTCGACGTCGAGGTAGTGCTCGATCTGGGTCAGCGGGGCGTTGGTCATGCCGAACTCTTCGCCCTGGTAGATGTAGGGCGTGCCCTTGTGCAGGTGCAGCACGGTGGCCAGGGTCTTGGCCGAGTTCACCCGGTGTTCGGGCGAGTCGTCGCCGAACCGGGACACCGCCCGCGGCTGGTCGTGATTGTCGTAGTAGAGCGAGTTCCAGCCGGCCTCGGCCAGGCCCTCCTGCCACCGCGCGAGGTTGGCCTTCAGCACCGGCAGGGGCAGCTCAGCCAGATCCCACTTGTTCCAGCCGACCTGGTCCAGGCTCACGTGCTCGAAGGTGAACACCATGTTCAGCTCGTGTCGGGCGGGATCGGTGACCCGCTGGGCGACCTCGACGGTGGCGCCCGGCATCTCACCGACGGTGAGCAGATTGTTGGCGTCCAGGCCGACCTCCCGGTTCATCTCGGCGAGGAACTCGTCCAGCCTCGGGCCGTTCGCGATCTGCCACATGCCGCTGGGTGCGGCCGCGATCGGTCCACGCGAGGTCAGCACGGCGGGCTTGGAGATCAGGTTGATGACGTCCATCCGGAAGCCGTCCACTCCGCGGTCGATCCACCAGCGCATCATGGTGTAGACCGCCTGGCGGACGTCCGGGTTCTCCCAGTTGAGGTCGGGCTGGCCCGGGCTGAAGATGCCGAGGTAGTACTCGCCGCTGCGCGGGTCATAGGTCCAGACCGAGGGTGCGAAGGCGGCCTGGCTGTCGTCGGGTTCGGCACCCGGCGTCCCGGGCTCGTGACCCGGGCGGGCCGGCCGCCAGAAGTACCAGTCCCGCTTCGCCGAGGAGGGATCGCGGGATTCGACGAACCAGGGGTGCTGGTCGGAGGTGTGGTTGACCACCAGGTCCATCACCAGCTTGATGCCGCGGCGATGCGCCTGCGCGATCAGCTCGTCCAGGTCGGCCAGGGTGCCGAACAGCGGATCGATGTCGGTGTAGTCGCTGATGTCGTAGCCGTTGTCCACCTGCGGCGACCGATACACGGGCGACAGCCAGATCACGTCCACGCCGAGCTCGGCCAGGTAGTCCAGCCGGCCGATGATGCCGGGGATGTCGCCGACCCCGTCGCCGTCGGAGTCCTGGAACGATCGCGGGTAGATCTGATAGACCACCGCCGACCGCCATCTCTGACCGCGCCCCCGCTGCAGGTTAGTGGCCTGCGAGGGGCTGCCGCGACAGAGACCGGTGCCCGGTGGAACCGCCTGCCCGCTGCGGTCGGCTACTTGATGGCGCCCTGGGTCAGCCCGGACATCACCCAGCGCTGCGAGAACACATAGACGATGATCGCCGGCGCCATCGCCATCAGGTACGACGCGAAGCTCACGTTGTAGTTGTTGCTGAACTGGGTCTGGAAGATGCTGTTCACCACCGGGATGGTCTGCCACTCCGGCTGCGAGATGATCAGCGACGGCATCATGAAGTCGTTCCACGACCGCAGGAAGGCGAAGATGCCCACCGTTGCCGCCATCGGGGACAGCAGCGGGAAGATCAGCCGCCAGAACGTCTGCCAGGTGGTGGCACCGTCCATCCGCATCGACTCCTCCAACTCCAGCGGGATCGAGCGCAGGAAGGTGGTGAACAGGAGCGTGTTGAACGCCAGGCTGAACACGATGTGCAGGATCGCCACACCGATGTAGTTGTCCATGCCGAGGATGCCGGTCAGCTGCACCTGCGGCAGCGCCACCACCGGGAACGGGATGAACATCGCGGCCAGCAGGTAGAAGAAGGAGTAGCGGAAGATCTTCCGGTCCCAGTTGCGGACGATGGCGTACGAGCCCATCGCCGAGACGATGATCGCGCCGACCACGGTGATCACGGTGACCACCGCCGAGACGAAGAACGCCCGGGGGAAGTTGGTCAGCGCCCAGGCCTCGGTGAAGCCGCTGACGCTGAACGGGTTGGGCAGGCTGAAGGCGTTCAGGTCGGTGGCCTGCTGGGTGGTCTTGAACGCCATCGCCACGGTTACGTACAACGGCACGAGCACCGTCAGCGAGGCGAGGATCAGCAGCGCGGTCGCGGCCCAGTTGGTCCGTTCCTGGCCGACCTTGCCGCGGGTCGAGGTCTTTGCCGCCGGAGTGGCGATTGCTGCAGGGGTGCTCATTCTGCGGACCTTCCTTGGGTGAGACGCAGCTGCAACAGCGCGATGATGATCGTGATGATGAAGAAGACGGCGGCGTTGGCCATCTGATAGGCGTAGTCACCGCCCTGGAAACCGCGCAGGATGGTGAACGCGACGCTCCGGGTGGCGGTGCCCGGCCCGCCGTCGGTGAGGGCGACGATCTGGTCGTAGACGCCCAGGTAGTCCTTGAAGCCGATGATCACGTTGATCCCGACGTAGCCCGCTACCAGCGGCAGGGTGATGTGGACGAGGTTCTTCCACGGCGTCGCGCCGTCGATCGAGCTGGCCTCGTAGACCTCGCCGGGGACGGTCATGAAGCCGGCGATGTAGATCAGCATGGCCGACGGGATGGAGCCCCAGGTGGTCACGATGACGATGGCGAACCACGCCCAGCTCTCATTGGCCAGCAGGCTGGTGGAGAACGTCTCCGACCCGAACATCTCGCCCAGCAGCGGCAGCGAGTTGTTGAACAGGAACTTGAACACGTAGGAGTAGATGATCGCCGAGATCACCATGGGGATCACGAAGATGGCCCGCAGCGGATTGGTGAATTTGATCTTCGAGGTGAGACCGAGCGCCAGGAAGAACGCGATGGCGTTCACCAGGATCACCGTGACGAAGGCGAACAGGAAGGTGAAGGCGTAGGACGACAGGATGTTCTCGTCGCGGAACAGGGCGATGTAGTTGCGGGAGCCGATCCAGTCGAAGTCGCCGAAGCCGATCGAGTTGGTGAAGCTCATGGTGAAGCCGGTGATCGCGGGGTAGATGATCAGCAGGGTGAACACCGCGACGGCGGGGAAGAGCAGGAACCAGTAGATCGGCTCGACGCCCCGCCGGCGACGCAGCTCCGGTTGCGCAGCGGTGGAGGCCCGTTGCGTGGTGGTGGTTGACATCAGTTGACTCCTTCGTCAGGACCGGAAGGCGAGTCGGGACCAGTCGCGGTCCAGCTGCGCGAGGATCGGCTCGGGCGCTTCGCCCAGAGCGATGGACTGGAAGTAGTTGGCCGCCGGAATGTTGTTCGGGATGAACTGCGAGGGGCCCATGTAGAACTTGCCCGAGTCGTAGTACGGCTGCATGCCGGTGATCCGCGGATCGGTCGCCGGGGGAGCGCTCTTGGTGGTGCCGAAGCCGAGGAACTCCGCGTTGTACGGGTCCTGGATCTTCGGCTGCATCAGGTACTGCAGGAACGCCCGGGCACCCTCGCGGCCGTCCGCGACCTCGGGCACCCACAGCGACAGGTCGATGTTGACCCGCACCTTGAGATCGGCCGCATCGTCGGTGGCGGGGAACGGGAACGTGCCCAGGTCGAGGTCCTTGCCGACCTTGTCGAACTCGCCGAACGCCCACGGACCCTGGAAGATCATCGCCGCCGCCCCGTTGGCGAAGGCGGTGTTGCCGTCGCCGTAGCCGCGGCTGGCGGCGTCCGCGTTGATGTACTTGGTCAGCTCGACCATCTTCTTGACCGGCTCGAGCATCGTCTTCTGGAACGACACCTCGGAGTTGGGTCCGACGTCGACGCCCAGTTCGTTCATCTTCTTGAAGAAGTCGGCGATGTCGACCATGCCGCCGGCCGGGTAGTCGAACCAGCCCTGCATGATCGTCCACGGATCCATGAAGGTGGCGTAGAACGGGGTGACGCCCTTGCCCTTCAGGGTCTCGCAGACGCTGAGCAGCTGGTTCCAGGTGGTCGGCACCTCGACGCCGTTGTCGGAGAAGATCCGCTTGTTGTAGATCACCGATGCCGCCATCGCCGAGTACGGCAGCACGCTGGTCCGGCCCTCGTACTGCGGGTAGGCCTTGGTCAGCTCGACGATGTCGGGGCGGATGGTGGCCGCCTCGGGCAGGTCGGCGAGGTCGGACAGGCCCCCGCGCTCCATGAACCGGGCCATCTCCAGGTTGTAGTTCAGCAGCCCCAGATCGGGCGGGTTGTTCCGCACGAAGCTGGCCGACAGGTTGGTCGAGATGTCGTGCAGGATGCGGTACCTGCCCTGCGACGCGGTGAAGTCGGCGGCGAGCTGGCGGAAGTAGGGCACCGCCTCAGGCTTGGACTGGTAGAAGGTGATGGTCTGCTGGGCGCCGGCCGAGCAGCCGCTGAGCCAGGGCACGGTCGCGGCGGCGCCGGCTGCGCCGAGCGTGGTGAGGAAGGTGCGTCGCGAGGGGGACCAGGTTCTGAGGGGGCTGGCGTTCGGGTCGGGAACGCCTGTAGAAGCGTGAGGCACGTCGATGTCCTTCGGTCGTCAGTGACTGCGCTGGTTCCTGCGCTGACTAAATAGAATTATCACAGGAAATTGACTCCGGGTAGGATGCCGCAAGCTCGCAGCGAGGGTCAAGGGGGAATGGACGCATGAACGTCACCGACGGTCAGTTGCGTCACCGGGCCAGCACGTCCGCCGTCCTCGACTTCGCCTGGGACGCCGGGGCCTTCCGGGCCGACCATGTGATCGCCGCGCTCGGGCTGACCCGCTCGACGGCGCTGGCGGCCCTCGACACACTGATCGAGCTGGGGCTGATCAGCGAGCTGCCCAGCGCCGGACCCGACGAGGGGTACCGGCTGGGCCGGCCCGCCCGCCGCTTCGAGTTGCGGGCCGACGCCGGGGTGGTGATCGGCATCGATGCCGGCGATCGTCGGTTTACGGCCACCGCGACCGACCTCGCCGGCCAGATCCTGGCGCGCGAGCAGATCGAGATGCGCAGCTTCTTCGCGGCCGCGATGGCCGACCCGGGCGTCCTGGACTCCCCGGACCGGCCGACCGCCGCCTTCCGGGCGATCGACGCGGTGCTCGCCGCCGCCGGCCGGACCCGGGCCGATGTGGTCGGCGTGGGGGTGGGGATTCCCGCGCCGGTCGACGCCGACGGTCGCTCGCCCGAGCATCCCAGCGGGTTCTGGCAACACATGAACAGCGGCCTCCAGGACGCCCTGGCCGTCGAGTTCCCCGCCGTGCGGGTGGAGAACGACGCCGCCCTGGCCGCGGTCGCCGAGGGCAGCCTGGGCGAGGCCCGCGGCCATGACGACTTCATGGCGATCCTGGTCGGACGCCGGCTCGGCTCGGGCGTCTTCCTGGACGGCCGGCTGGTCAGGGGCGCGCACGGGGGAGTGGGGGAGCTCGAGGGTTTCACCTACGTCTCGGGCATCGGAAACACCTTCGGCATCGGCCTGCGCATCGAGAACTGGCTGCGCGAGGCGCACGAGCGGGGCGAGGTGCCGGCCGGTCATCCCTGGGCCGGGTTGTCCGGGCCGGGCGTCACCGCCGAGGCGGCCCTGGCCGCGGCCAGCCTCGACGACCCGGTCAGCCGGCCTCTGCTGGAGGAGCTCGGCAGCAAACTGGGCCGGATCTGCAACGTCGTCTCACGCTTCTACGATCCCGGGCTGATCGTCCTGTGCGGCGCCCTGGCCGGCGCTCTCGGCGACGTCATCGAGATCGCCCGCCGCCAGGTCCGCAGCGAGTCCGAGCTGCCCCCGCCCGAGATCGTCGCGTCCCGGTTCGGTGGTGACGTCGTCTCCCTCGGCGCGGTCTCCGCGGCCCGTGAGGCGGCTCAGACGGTCGCCCTCAGCCTGTTCTCCGAACGTCATCGGGAACGCTCCGGCCCGCTCTGATCCCCGTCGGGGTCCGCCCGGGACGGGTCCGGATCCTCGGTCGCGGGCGGGCGGCAGGGCGGCGTCCGTGGCGTGACGGAGGCGCGCCCAGTAGCGTTCCGGCATGACTGACGGCGCGGTGCCGCGCTGGGCCCGGTTCGCGCCCGGTGTGCACACGCTGCTGCACTACGATCGGTCCTGGCTGCGCGGCGATGTGCTCGCCGGAGTCACCGTGGCGGCCTACCTGATTCCGCAGGTGATGGCCTACGCCGAGATCGCCGGGCTGCCGCCGATCGCCGGGCTGTGGGCGATTCTGGCGCCGCTCGCGGTGTACGCGCTGCTCGGCTCGTCGCGGCAGCTGTCGATCGGGCCGGAGTCCACCACGGCACTGATGACCGCCGCCGGCCTCGGTGCGTTGCTCGGTGCCGCGGGAGGCACCGATCGGTGGTCGGAGGTGGCCGCGCTGATGGCGATCGCCGTCGGCCTGATGTGCCTGGCCGGCTGGGTTTTCCGGCTCGGGTTCCTGGCGAACCTGCTGTCCCGTCCGGTGCTGGTGGGCTACATGGCCGGCATCGCGATCCTGATGATCACCAGTCAGTTCCGCACCGTCACCCAGCTGAGCGTCGCCGGCGACCAGCCCTGGGCGCAGCTGTTCTCGCTGCTCACCCAGCTGGGCTCGGTGCATCTGCCGACCGTGCTGCTGGCCGCTGCCGTGGGCCTCGCGCTGTTCGCCTTCGGGCGCTGGCTGCCGACCTGGCCCGGGCCGCTGATCTGCATGCTGCTGGCGGCCGGCTGCGTGCGGCTCTTCGGCCTGGAGGCGCTCGGCGTCCAGGTCATCGGCACCGTGCCGCAGGGCCTTCCGGCACCGCGGGTGCCGCGGCTGGACGACCTGGCGCTGCTCACCCTGCTGCCCTACGCACTCGGCATCGCCGTGGTCGGCTACACCGACAACGTGCTGACCGCCCGGGCGTTCGCGGCCCGCCGCAAGCAGCGGATCGACAGCAACCAGGAGCTGCTCGCGCTGGGCACCGCGAACGTGGTGAACGGCCTGGTCAACGGCTTCCCGGTGAGTTCGTCGGGCAGTCGGACGGCGATCGGGGACGCCATCGGCAGCCGCACCCAGCTGTACTCGCTGGTCTGCCTCGCGTTGGTGCTGGCCGGACTGCTGGTGCTCGGGCCGGTGCTGGCCACCTTCCCGACGGCCGCGCTGGGTGCGCTGGTGATCTACGCGGCGCTCCGGCTGATCGACGTGGCCGAGCTCCGGCGGATCGCGCAGTTCCGGCGCAGCGAGCTGTACCTGGCGTTCGCGGCGACGCTCGGGGTGCTCACCTTCGACGTGCTGGGCGGCATCGGGCTCGCGGTCGGGCTGTCGGTGCTCGATCTGATCCGGCGGATCGCCAACCCGCACGACGGCGTCCTCGGCTACGTCCCGGGTCTGGCCGGAATGCACGACGTGGACGACCATCCGACGGCGGCGCAACTGCCCGGGCTGGTCGTCTACCGGTACGACTCGCCGCTGTTCTTCGCCAACGCGGAGGATTTCCTGGCCCGGGCCACCGCTGCGGTGGACGAGGCGAGACCGCCCTGCCGGTGGTTCGTGCTGAACGCCGAGGCGAACATCGAGGTCGACCTGACCAGCGTGGACGCGCTGGAGACGCTGCGCGAGCAGCTGACCGCGCGGGGCATCACGTTCGCCCTCGCCCGGGTGAAGTTCGAGCTCCTGGAGCAGCTCCAGGCCGCCGGCTTCGCGCAGAAGGTGGGCGCGCAACGGATCTTCGCGACGCTGCCGACCGCGGTCGCCGGCTACGCCGAGTGGTACCGCGCCGAGACGGGTGAGGAGTTGCCCGGCATCCCGCTGCCACCGCCGGTGCCCCCGGCGGGCTAGGCGGTCCTGCCCGGCGAATCCCTTCGTCATTCCCCGGGGACCCGTTTCGTCGTCCCGGGAACGCCTTCTTGTCCCCCCGCGAACCCGGTCGCCGAGTGGGACGCCGGGCGGGTGCGACGGCGACCGGACGGCCGTGTGGCATAATCACCATCAGGACGAGCCCGCGCAGCGGGCTCACTCGATCCGGCATCGTCGAGGTGACAGCTCGATGAACCCGGCCGACCCGACCGCGACGGCGACGACCGCGGGGGTTGCGGGCTGACGGATCCCAGTCCACAGGCTTTGCCACTTCGGTGGCACATCACCCGGCGCCCCCACGCCGATGAAGGGGAGCAACATGCTCGACAACGATCCGCCCACATTCGAGGCCACCGACGCGGCTGCGGAGTCGCCCGCGCCGCGGCGCCGCCGCTCCGCCAGCCGTCCCGCCGGTCCGCCCGCCCAGCGTCCGCTTCCGGCCGAGGCCGTGGACGCCGGCGACGAGCCGACCGGTGCGGACGCCGAGGCGGCCGTGACCACGCCCGACCTGGACGTCGCGCCCGACGAGGCCGGGGCGACCCAGCCCGCGGAGACCGCCGAGACCGTGGACGCAGCAGACGAGGCCGAGGAGGCTGTTGCCGTCGAGGAGCCGGACGCCGACGAGGAGCCCGCCGCCGACGAGCCCGGCGCCGCTGCGCCTCCTGCCGCCGACGAGCCGGACGCCGAGGAGCCGGCCCCCGACGAGCCGGCCGCCGACGAACCCGACGTCGTCCACCCCGGCGCGGAGGAGGAGGCCGGCGAGCCGGTTGCCGACGAAGGGCTGATCGCCGCCGAGCAGGAGCCGGTCACCGGCCAGGAGCCGCTCGTCGACGAGTCCGCTGAGCAGCCGCCCGCCGACGGGGCCGCCGAGCAGCAGACCACGGACGCACCGCGGTCGCGGCGGCGCGCCCGGGCACCGATCACCGAGGTCGCCGTCGATGAGCCGCCCTCCGAGCCCGAGGCCGAACCGCTCAGCCTGGACGAACTGCCCACTCTGGATGAACTGGCACCCCGCCCCGCCGGGCAGCGCGGAAACGGCCGGCGCCGGGCGTCCGAGCCGATCGTGGCCACCGACGACGCGGCCGAGGCCGACCCGGTGGCGGAGAGCCTGGTCCAGCTGAGCCGCAGCCGCGGTCGGAGGCGGACCAGGAAGAGCGAGGGCGACGCCGCCGCGGCGCTGGACGAGCTGGCCGCCGCGATCGGTGGTCAGCTGGTGGAGGCGACCGGCGACGGAGACGCCGCCGAGCCGTCCGTGGCGCCGGAGGACGCCGAGGTCGCCCTTGATGAGGGCACCATCCTGGACGATCCCGAAGAGTCCGAGGGCGACGTCGACGACCAGGGCGACGCCGCAGACGACGACTCCGACGAGGGCCCGCGCCGTCGCCGTCGGCGCCGGGGCGGACGTCGGCGTCGCCGTGGCGGCACCGTCGAGACCACCGACGACGACGGTGAGGACGCCACCGACGAGGACGAGCCCGACGCCGACGGCGAGCCGGAGGCGTCCGAGACCGACGGCGAGGCCGACACGGCAGGCGCCGACAGCACGACGTCGAGCCGGCGGCGCCGGCGCCGGCGGCGACGCGGCGAGGACACCACGGGCTCCGAGGACGACCCGACCGACGTGGTGGTCCGGGTGCGGCAGCCGCGGCGGGCGAAGTCCAGCGACGAGGTCACCGGCATCGACGGGTCCACCCGGATGGAGGCCAAGCGGCAGCGGCGTCGCGAGGGCCGTGCCGCCGGACGCCGGCGCGCGCCGATCCTGTCCGAGGCCGAGTTCCTGGCCCGCCGGGAGTCGGTCGACCGCAGGATGCTGATCCGGCAGGCCGACGACTACACCCAGATCGCGGTCCTGGAGGACGGCGTCCTGGTCGAGCATTACGTCGACCGGGCGTCCGCCACCTCGATGATCGGCAACGTGTACCTGGGCAAGGTGCAGAACGTGCTGCCCTCGATGGAGGCGGCGTTCATCGACATCGGACGCGGTCGCAACGCCGTGCTGTACGCGGGCGAGGTGGACTGGGACGCCTTCGGCGTGACCGGCGGCGACCGCAAGATGGAGAAGGTCTTCAAGTCGGGCCAGAGCGTGCTGGTCCAGGTCAGCAAGGACCCGGTCGGGGCGAAGGGGGCGCGGCTCACCGCGCACGTCTCGATTCCCGGCCGCTACGTGGTCTACTCACCGGGCGGTCAGCTGTCCGGCATCTCCCGCAAGCTGCCGGAGGGCGAGCGCAGCCGGCTCAAGGGCATCCTCGACGAGCTGGTCGGCGACACCGCCTCGGTGATCGTCCGGACCGCCGCCGAGGGGGCGTCCGAGGAAGAGCTGGTCCGCGATGTCAACCGGCTGAAGGCGCAGTGGGAGGTCATCGAGAAGAAGGTCAAGGCGGGCAAGTCGCCGACCCAGCTGTACGCCGAGCCCGACCTGACCGTGCGGATCGTCCGCGATCTGTTCACCGAGGACTTCGGCCGGCTGGTCGTGGACGGCAACGGCAAGGGTGAGGACGCCTGGGACACCGTCGACGCCTACGTCAGCCATGTCGCTCCGCACCTGAAGGAGCGCCTGGAGCACTGGAACCGCGCCGAGGCCGGCGACCTGTTCCAGGCGAACCGGATCGACGAGCAGATCGCCAAGGCGCTGGAGCGCAAGGTGTTCCTGCCCTCGGGCGGTTCGCTGATCATCGACCGCACCGAGGCGATGACCGTGATCGACGTGAACACCGGCAAGTTCACCGGCACCTCGGGCAACCTCGAGGCGACGGTCACCTCGAACAACCTGGAGGCGGCCGAAGAGATCGTCCGCCAGCTCCGGCTGCGCGACATCGGCGGCATCATCGTGATCGACTTCATCGACATGGTGCTGCCGGCCAACCGCGAGCTGCTGCTGCGCCGGCTGGTCGAGTGCCTGGGCCGCGACCGGACCCGGCACCAGGTGGCCGAGGTCACCTCGCTCGGCCTGGTGCAGATGACCCGCAAGCGGATCGGCACCGGCCTGGCCGAGGCGTTCACCGTCACCTGTGAGACCTGCCACGGCCGCGGCTACCACCGGCACGACACCCCGGTCGACTCCCAGGCTCCCGCCGACGGCGGCGAGCGCGAGCACGGACGCCGCCGCCGGCACTGAGCCCCGGCCCCCTGGCGCATCAGGAGTGGCGTCGGAGAAGTCCCTCCGGCGGCTTCGTCCGGACGCCCCCGGCGATGTTGCAGACGCACGTCGCGCGGGTTCGTCCGTGCGTGACGCCGCGCGACGTCGAGCGGCGGCGCGGGCGCCGGGGCGTGGATCCTCGCGACACGGGCCGGTGGCGCTCGGCGTCCGGTCCGGTCGTCGGGTCTGGTCGTAGGGTCTGGGGTTGGAAGGAGACACCCCCATGACTGCTACCGCCACCACATCGGCTCCGCTGAACTCGCCGGCCCGGGTCATCACCGCCAGCCTGATCGGCACCACGATCGAGTTCTACGACTTCTACGTCTACGCCACCGCCGCGGTGCTGGTGTTCCCGCAGCTGTTCTTCCCGACCGGCAACCCGACCACCGCGCTGATCGCCTCGTTCGGGGTCTTCGGGGCGGCGATGGTCGCCCGCCCGATCGGGGCGATCGTCTTCGGGCACCTCGGTGACAAGCGGGGACGCAAGACGACCCTGGTGCTCAGCCTGCTCACCATGGGCGTCGCCACGTTCCTGATCGGCCTGCTGCCGACCTTCCACTCGGTGGGCCTGCTCGCCCCGCTGTTGTTGCTGGTGCTGCGGCTGGCGCAGGGCTTCGCGCTGGGTGGCGAATGGTCGGGTGCCGCCCTGGTGGCCACCGAGAACGCCCCTGCCGGCAAGCGGGCCTGGTACGGCACCTTCCCGCAGGTGGGTGCACCGCTCGGGTTCATCATCGCCAACGGCGTGTTCCTGTCGATCAACGCGGCGCTGCCGCCCGGCGCCGGCGCGCTGCAGTCCGAGGCATTCCTGAGCTGGGGCTGGCGGGTGCCGTTCCTGTTCTCGGCGGTGATGGTGATCGTCGGCCTGTGGGTCCGGCTGAAGCTGGTCGAATCGGCGGCCTTCGCCACCGCGGAGAAGCGCGGCGCGATCCGCAAACTGCCGCTGAGCACCACCTTCCGGTTCCACTGGCGCGAGGTGCTGCTGGGCACCTTCATCATGCTCGCCACCTACGTGCTGTTCTACCTGATGAGCAGCTTCACCCTCACCTACGGCACCGCCAAGACAGCCGCCGGCGGGCTGGGCATCGGCTACACCCAGTTCGTGCTGATGCAGATCCTGGGGGTGGTGTTCTTCGGCGTGTTCACGCTGCTGTCCGGGCCGCTCGCCGACTCGATCGGACGCCGCAAACTGCTGCTCGGCGTGACCGCGGCGATCATCGTCTTCGGTGCCGGTTTCCCGCTGTGGTTCGCCCCGCAGAGCGATCCGGTGTTCACCGGGGCCATGGTGCAGGCCGGACTGTTCCTCGGCTTCACGCTGATGGGAGCCACCTTCGGACCGATGGGTGCGCTGCTGCCCGAGCTGTTCCCGACCAACGTGCGCTACACGGGATCGGCGATCGCCTACAACGTGTCGAGCATCCTGGGCGCGGCGCTGGCACCGATCATCGCCGTCGCGCTGTGGACCTGGGCGGGCGGCAGCACCTGGCCGGTCGGGCTCTACCTGGCCGGAGCCGGTGTGTTGACCCTGATCGCGTTGGCGCTCAGCCGGGAGACCAAGGACACCGACTACGAACTGGCTTCCTTCGACGACGACGAGTTCCTGGCGCTGGCCGGCACGAAGGCGGCGGGGCCGTAACAGGGCGCCGGCGTTCCGCCCGGTCGACGAGCGGACGTGGCGGTCGCGACAGTTGCCGTCCGCCTGCCGTGCCGCTACGTTGCTCCTCGTGTCTGTCACCTGTCACCCAGCCAGCGCCCCTCGGGGCGCCGGCAGGCGTGCGTCGGTGACGCGGTCGCCGTTCCTGGGGAGTCGTGCCTCCGTCGAGGCGTAGCTCGTGCAGGCCCGGCCCCGGCCGGCCGCGCACCGTCCACCGACCCTTCGGACAGAACTGACACGACCATGAACGACGCAAGCTGGAGCGACGACGAGTTCCGCTCCTTCCTCGCCGCACTGCGCAGGTGCGGCCTGTGCTCCGACGGCCCGGACGACACCGACCGTGACTCCTTCGTGCGGCAGGCCCGCAGGCGCCTCGCGCCCGAGGTGCAGCGGCGGATCCTGGCCGACGTCGGTGCCGTCACCGACGCCGTCGGGATCGCCCGCGCGGCACTCGACGTGCTCGAGAACGAGCTGTGGGGGAAGCGGGGGACCTGGCTGATGGTCACCGCCGACCCGTGGGGACAGCTGACCGACCTGGTGACCCGCGAGGTGCGTGCCTCGTACCGTGCGAGTGCACGGCGCGGCCCGGACGCCCGCGCGCTGAGGGGGATCGAGAAGGCGAGCGCCCGCGCGGTGGCGCCGTCGGCGGCCGAGTCCGCCCCGGACGACGCCGACGGCGAGGCCGCCTGCCCGGACGCCTGACCGGCGGTCGCGGCATCAGGCGGGCTCAGCTCACCAGCAGGCTCACCGCGTGGATCGCCAGCCCGGCCAGGCATCCGACCACGGTGCCGTTGATCCGGATGAACTGCAGGTCGCGTCCGACGTGCAGTTCGATCCGCCGCGCCGCCTGGTGGCCGTCCCAGCGCTCGATGGTGTGGCTGATCACGGTGGACAGCTCCGCCCCGTAGGTCCGGACGACGAACGCGGCGGCATCCTCGAGCCGGGCCTCCAGCCGGCCACGCAGCGCGTCGTCGTCGAGCAGCGAGTCGCCGAACCGTTGCACCGCCCGGACCGTGCGACGCTTGACCCCGGACGTCTCGGCGGCCAGCGCCGCGTCGAGGGAGGCGCGCACCGTCGTCCAGAGGCTGACGATGGTCTCGGCGGTCTGCGGGTGGCCGAGCAGCCGCTTCTTGAGCTTCTCGGCACGCTCGGCGACCACCGGATTGTGCTGCAGGTCGTCCGCCACCTGGCGGAGCAGGTCGTCCAACGCGCCGCGGGTGGGGTGATTCCGGTCCCGGCGGATGGCCCACAGCCAGTCCATCGCCTGGTCGTAGGTCCAGCGGACGATGCGCCGGTTGACGAACCCCGGAGCCCAGCGCGGCGTCCGCTCGCCGACTATGCCGTTGAACGTGTCCGGGTGCCGGCGCAGCCAGTCGTGCACCTCGCCGACCACCAGGTCGACCAGCCCGTGGTGCGCGCCGTCGCGCACGATCGCGTCCAGCAGGTCGCCCATCGCGCCGGCCAGCGGTTCGGCCTTCAGCCGCGGCACGATCACCTCGGCGACCAGGTGGGTCACGTCGTCCTGCTTGACGTGGTTGAGCGCCACTCGCGCCAGCCGTGAACCCTCGGCGACCACCCGGGTGGCGTTGGCGTCGACCTGCAGCCATTCCCCGAGCCGGGTGCCGACCCGGGTGGCGCCCACCCGCTCGCGGATGATCGCCTCGGTGAGGAAGTTCTCGGTGAAGAAGGCCTGCAGATTGCGGGCGATGTCGTCCTTGCGGCGGGGGATGATCGCGGTGTGCGGGATCGGCAGGCCGAGCGGGTGCCGGAACAGCGCGGTCACCGCGAACCAGTCGGCGAGCGCGCCGACCATGGCCGCCTCGGCCCCGGCGTTGACGAACCCCCAGACCCCGTCGCCGGCCACCCGCAGCGTGGCCAGGTAGACGGCGGCGGCGACCACCAGCAGCGCGAGGGCGACCAGCTTCATCCGGCGGAGCCGGGACGCCCGCTCCACGTCCGCGGCGGTCAGCGTCAGGGTCACGGCCCCAGGATTCCACGGCGGGAGCGCCGCGGCGCTGATCCGCGGCGGCCCGTCGGCGAACGGACGCCCGGACCGCGACCGGGGCGGAGTCAGAGCAGCTGCCGCGCCCGCAGTTCGGCCCGCAGGTCGTCGGCACCGGTGAACAGGACGGTGCCCATTCCGACCGTCGACGCGGAGTCCAGGTTGAGCTGGGTGTCGTCGATCATCAGGGTCGATCCGGCCTCCAGGCCGAACCGCTCCAGCGCGTACCGGAAGATCTCCGGGTCGGGCTTGGCCAGGCCGACCTCTCCCGAGACGATCACGTCGTCCAACCGGTCGATCACCGGGCTGGCCCGCCGGGCCACGTTGAAGGTCTCCTTCGCCCAGTTGGACAGTCCGTAACAGCGGACGCCGGCCGCCAGCAGCTCACCGATCACCTCCGCGGTGCCGGGTACCGGTCCGCTCACGGTCAGCGGGAAGCGCTCCAGGTACACCCGGTAGACATCGGCCAGGTGCGGCGCCTGGTCATCGAGCTCGACCAGCCCGTCGCGCAGCGGCATCCCGGCGTCGGTGCGGGCGTTGACCTCCCAGAACGCCTCCGAGGCCAGGAACGCCTCGACCCGTTCGTCGTCCACCACGCCCTCCAGGGCACGGATCGGGTCCCAGTCGACGATGACGTTGGCGACATCGAAGATGACGGCGGTGGTCACAACTCCTCCTCGGCGACGGTGATCCCCAGCGCCCGGGCCAGGACGGGTCCCAGCCAGCGGGCCTGCTCGTCGGTGACGGTCGCTCCGGCCAGTGCGGCGGCGCCGTCCATCCGGTTCAACCGCATCACGTCCAGGCCGCGGAGGTCAAGGTGTTCCCCCTTGCGGTCGCGCAGATCGAGGTCGTCGACCCGGCAGTCGGACAGCGCCATCCGGGTGGTGGTCGCCCCCAGCAGGTCCAGGGTGCCGATCCGGCAGCCGATGACCTCGACGTCCGACAGCACCGCCTCGCGCAGGTTCAGGTAGCCGATCCGCACGTTCCGCAGGATCACGTTCTCCCAGCGCGAGCCGGAGACATCCAGCACGCCGACGCTGCCCCCGGTGAGGACGACGCCGCGCCACGCCGAGCGCGGCGCATCCCAGGTGACGGTGACCGGGTCGACGACCTCCACCTCGGTCAGCCTCAGCCGCCGGGCGGCGAACGTCCGGTCCGGCAGCCGGGCAAGTCGGGAGTCGCCGATCTCCAGCCCGATCGCCGAGGCCGCCTCACCGGTGAAGCTGAGCAGCGACTCGGTGAAGGCCTCGCCGTCGGCATCGGGGCCGACCTCTCGTCCGATCAGCGGCGGCAGCCGTGGCGCGGCCACCCGGGGGGCGTCGGTGCTCACGGCACGTTGCGATTCAGCTCGTCCAGCCACAGCCCCGCCGAGCTGTCGGACGGCATCCGCCAGTCCCCGCGCGGCGACAGCGAGCCGCCCCGCACCACCTTGGGGCCGTTCGGCATCGCCGAGCGCTTGAACTGGGCGAAGCCGAAGAACCGGCGCAGGAACACCTCCAGCCACTTCTTGATCGTCGGCAGGTCGTAGGCGACCCGCTTGTCGGCGGGGAAGCCCTCGGGCCAGTCGCCGCGGGCGGCGTCCGACCAGGCGTGCATGGCCAGGAACGCGATCGTCGACGGTGTCGTGCCGTGCCGCAGCACCTGGTAGAGGGTGAAGTCCTGCAGGTTGTAGGGGCCGATGGACGCCTCGGTCGACTGCGGCTTCTCGCCCGGCGTGGTGGGCACCAGTTCCGGAGTGATCTCGGTGTCCAGGATCGCCTGCAGCACCTCGCCGACCTGGCCGGTGAACTGGCCGGAGGCGATCACCCAGCGGATCAGGTGCTGCATCAGCGTCTTGGGCACCCCGCCGTTGACGTTGTAGTGGCTCATCTGGTCGCCGACCCCGTAGGTGCACCAGCCCAGCGCCAGCTCGGACAGGTCGCCGGTGCCGAGCACGATCCCGCCGCGCTGGTTGGCCAGCCGGAACAGGTAGTCGGTGCGCAGCCCGGCCTGCACGTTCTCGAAGGTGATGTCGTAGACCGGCTCGCCGTCGGCGAACGGGTGCTCCATCTCGGCCAGCATGGTGCGGGCGGTGCCGGTGATGTCGAGGGTGGCGAAGCTGACACCGAGCGACTCGGCGAGCCGGGTGGCGTTGTTCCTGGTGTGGTCGGACGTCGCGAAGCCGGGCATCGTGAAGGCCAGGATGTCGGTGCGCGGGCGTCCCAGCCGGTCCATCGCCTTGGCGGCCACGATCAGCGCGTGGGTGGAGTCCAGGCCGCCGGACACCCCGATCACGATCTTCGGCTGGCCGATCGCCCGCAGCCGCTGTTCCAGCCCGCTGACCTGGATGTTGTACGCCTCGTAGCAGTCCTGGGCGAGCCGGGCCGGGTCGGACGGCACGAACGGGAAGCGGGCGACGTCCCTTCTCAACCCCAGGTCGCCGGACGGCGGGTCGAGCGTGAACGGTATCCAGCGGAAGCCGTCCACCCGGTCGGCGTGGGCCCGGCGGTTGTCGTCGAAGGTGCCCATCCGCAGCCGCTCCTGATGCAGCCGGCCGATGTGGACGTCGGCGATGGACGCCCGCGGGCCGTTCGGGAACCGCTCCGACTCGGCCAGCAGGGCGCCGTTCTCGTAGATCATCGTCTGGCCGTCCCAGGACAGGTCGGTGGACGACTCGCCCTCGCCGGCCGCCGCGTACACGTAGGCGGCCAGGCAGCGCGACGAGTTGGCCGAGCACAGCTGGTGCCGCTCCACCGACTTGGCGACGGTGATCGGCGAGCCGGACAGGTTGGCCAGCACGGTCGCCCCGGCCAGCGCGGCCTCGGCGCTGGGCGGGATCGGCACCCACATGTCCTCGCAGATCTCCACGTGCAGCACGAAATGCGGGACGTCGTCGGCGGCGAACAGCAGGTCCGGTCCGAACGGGACGTCCACCCCGGCCACCCGGATCTCACCGGTGACGTCATCGCCCGGAGCGATCTGCCGGCGTTCGTAGAACTCCCGGTAGGTGGGCAGGTAGGACTTCGGCACCACGCCCAGGATCGTGGCGCGGTGGATGACCACCGCGCAGTTGTAGACGCGGTGCAGGCTGCGCAGGGGAGCCCCGACGACCAGCACGGTGCCGAGGTCCTTGGATCCCTCCACCACGGACGCGACGGCGGCCTCCGCGGCGTCCAGCACCGCGTCCTGCAGCAGCAGGTCCTCGATCGAGTAGCCGACCAGGCACAGCTCGGGGAAGACGGCCAGCGCGACGCCTTCGGCATCCAACGCGTGGGCCTGCTCGAGGATCGCGGATGCGTTGACCTCCGGCTGCACCATCGCGATCGGCAGTGTGACGGCCGCCACCCGGGCGAAACCGTGGGCGTACAGATTGTGGAAGTCCATTCCGCTCCTTCTCGCGTCCGGGCCAGGTTCAGCATGTCAGATGGGATCGCCCGGTTCCCCCACTGACTCAGCGTCCGCCGTCCATCGGCCTTCGGCCGCGATTCTCCTGCCGGGACGCGACCAGGCGTCCGTGTTTGAATAGGCGCGTGGGCACCACCGACGACCGCACAGCCGGGCTGGCGGCTCGGGCTCGGGAGGTGGGCTTCGAACAATCCTCGACGCTGGCTGTCGGTCGGTTGCTGAGCGTTCTCGCTGCGAGCAAGCCCGGCGGGCGAATGCTCGAGCTGGGCACCGGTCTGGGCCTGGGTGTCGTGTATCTGCTTCGCGGCATGTCCGCGACGGCCACACTGGTTACAGTCGAACTGGATCCGGTTCTTTCGGGTATCGCCCAGGGCGAGATCGACGATCCAAGGGTCGAGTTCGTCGTCGCGGACGGCGGCGAGTGGCTGGCCGCTCCGGCGCGAGCCGGCGAGTCGTTCGACCTCGTGTTCGCCGACACCTGGCCCGGCAAGTTCAGCGACCGCGACAAGGCGCTGGCACTGGTCGCGCCGGGCGGGTTGTACGTCGTTGACGACCTGGTACCCCAGCCGTCGTGGCCACCCGACCATCAGGCCAGAGTCGATGTCTTGACGAACGAACTCGGTGAACTCGGCGGGTGGACGACGGTCAGGATCGACGACGCGACGGGCGTCATGATCTGCACCCGACTCCCGTGACCCAGTCACCCGAGGTGCAGGAGCCAGGGTCGAATTACGGTCCCATCGAGCTGCCTGGGCTGCCGGCTACCAACGGCCGGTGAAGCTCGCCGCGCAACTGCCCGGTGAGGACGTTCCATCGAGCGGCCTGGGCCGCCGACTACCAACGGGAGGCACGCCAGGGCCCGGCCTGAGCCACGAAACCGACCTGATTGGCGACGGCTGCCAGGCGGGTCTGTTCGTCGTCGAGGTTGACCACGACCGCGTGTTCCCCGGCGAGCCTCGTCGCCGGCGTGCTCTTGTCGGCCTGGCGTGCGCCTTCGATGATCAGAACGGGAAGTGCCGCAAGTACTCAGCTGCGCGCGGTGCGGCGTGGCGTTCGAGCAGGGTCTCCACGCAGCCACACCCAACGCGCAACTCGCCGTTTTGCGATCACGAACTCGCCGTTTTGCGGCCCCATCGGGATCCGTTCGACCGCCTTCTAGCGGCGCAATCCATGGTCGAGGGAACGCCATTGGTGACCAATGACCCGATCCTCCGCACCCTGCCTGGACTCCAAACGCGCTGGTGAGGCGTATCGCTGGTTGAGCTCGTCGAAACCCCTTGCCAGTGGGGTCTCGACAAGCTCGACCAGCGAGAGGTCAGCGCTTCCTCAGCTCAGGCTCCCGCCGGCCCTCCGGTGGCTACCCAGGCGCCTGGGCGAGTGTCGGGGACGTCTTCGTCGGTCTCGTCGGTCCGGTAGAGCACGAGCCCGCGAGCCTGGTAGTTGGTCAACGCAGCGGGGCCGTCCAGAGTGCAGGTGTGCACCCAGACCC
>JBGALC010000062.1:0-20187 GCA_044224095.1 Micropruina sp.
GGTTCTTCACCCCCGGGTACAGCTTCTTGTTGTTCGTGCCGAGGGTGTAGACGGCGTTGAGCAGGCAGGACTGGTCTTTGCACCAGTAGCCGTTGGGGTAGAGCTTCTTCAGCGGCGACGAGTCGGGGAATGGCGCCCATTGCATGTTGCGGGGCAGGCTGAACAGCACCGTCCGTCCGGTGTCGGCGTCGATGCTGGCGACGATCATGGTGTCCGGGCGCAGCCCGTCGCGGTCCGCGCCGGCGTCCCCGCCGAGCAGCAGCACGTTGTAGCGGCCGTCGCTCGTCTCGGATTTGCCGCCGCCGGTGAACACGTTGCCGAACAGCCGGCTCTGCGCGTCGAAGGCCGCGGCCAGCGACCAGGAGCCGAAGCCGATGACGAGCGCCATCACGAAGGCGATTCCGGGGATCACCACCCTGCCCCGGGGACCCAGCGCGGCCGGGTTCGCGATTCGCCAGGCGTTGACGAACAGCGCCGCCCAGCCGAAGCCGAGCACGAGGGTCGCCCAGCGCAGGGCCTGCAGCGTGATCGGGTTGGCGTACAGCCCGATGGCGAAGGCGCGGAAGGTGAGGAACAGGACGCCGAACAGCACCGCGAGCGCGATCAGGGTCAGCCAGATGCGGATGGCGATGCGCCCGAGCCGCTCGTTGCCGCCGGCGAGCTGAGCGGAGCCCGGCACCACCAGGGTCATACCGAGCAGCGCCAAGCCGCGGCGCAGGGCGATGCCCTGGCTGCGGGTCTGCGCGTCCGGAAGCGGGGAAGTCGCGAGGGCGGTCACCGATCCAGTATGGCTGGCGGTCCCGAAGGCCCCGGCTCCGGCTCGCCGGACCCGCCGATCAGCCGGTTGGCTCGTCGAACCCGGGACGGCGCACCGGGGACGGTTCTCGGCGTTCGAATTTCGCACCGTGGGGACGCATCTTCGATCCGTAGAACCGTCCCGGGCGTTCGGAGTTCGCACGCCGAGAACCGTCCCGGGGCGTTCGAAGTTCGCACGAGAAGAACCGTCCCCGGTGCCGGCGTGAACCGGAGGAACCGTCCCCTGAACCGGAAAGGAACCGTCCCCTGAACCGGAAAGGAACCGTCCCCTGAACTAGAAAGGAACCGTCCCCGAACTGGTCACTCGCCGCGGACGACGGCGCCCTTCGCGCGGGCGGCGTTCCGGAGGTCCTCCTGGAAGGCGATCATCCTGGCCTGGAGGGCATCGTCGGCGGCGGCGAGGATGCGGACGGCGAGCAGGCCGGCGTTGCGGGCGTTGCCGATGGCCACGGTGGCGACCGGGACGCCGGCCGGCATCTGCACGATGGAGAGCAGCGAGTCCATGCCGTCGAGGTACTTCAAGGGCACCGGGACGCCGATCACCGGCAGCGGGGTGAGCGCGGCCAGCATGCCGGGCAGGTGGGCCGCTCCCCCGGCCCCGGCGATGATCACCTTCAGCCCGCGGGTGTGCGCGGCGCGTCCCCAGGCCACCATGTCCTCGGGCATCCGGTGCGCCGACACCACATCGGCCTCGTAGCCGACGCCGAACTCCTCGCAGGCCTGCGCCGCCGCCTGCATCACCGGCCAATCCGAATCCGATCCCATCACGATCCCGACCAGGGGTTTCTCACTCATCGCTGCACTCCCATCAGGTGATCCGCGGCCGCCTGCGCCCGGGTCGCGACATCGTCCGGATCGTCGCCGACGACCGTGACGTGGCCCACCTTGCGGCCCGGGACGACGTCCTTGCCGTAGAGCTGGACGCGGGCGCCCGGCTCGGACGCCAGCACCTCCGCCTGCGCCTCCAACAGGTCGGCGCGGGCGCCGCCGAGCACGTTCACCATCGCGGCGTGCGGCTCGCGGTTCCCGGTGGGACCCAGCGGCAGGTCGGCCACCGCGCGCAGGTGGTTCTCGAACTGGGACGTCCGCGCCGCGTCGATGCTCCAGTGGCCGGTGTTGTGCGGCCGCATCGCCAGCTCGTTCACCACCACCGAACCGTCGGCGCGCTGCATCAACTCGACGGCCAGGATGCCGGTGACGTCCAGTTCGGCGGCGATCCGCAGCGCCAGCTCCTCGATCGCCGCGCTCTGTTCGTCGCCCAGCCCGGGTGCGGGCGTGAAGGTGTGGGTGCAGATGCCGTCGGTCTGCACGGTCTCGCTGACCGGGTAGACCCGCTCCTCGCCCGAGGGGCGCCGGGCGACCAGCACGCTCAGCTCGCGGGTGAAGTCGATGAACTCCTCGGCCAGGATCCGGACGCCGGGCCTCAGGTTGGCGAACGGCTCGCCGGCCTGCTCGGGGCCGTCGAGCTTCCAGACCCCCTTGCCGTCGTAGCCGCCGCGGGAGGTCTTGGCGATCACCGGCCAGCCCGTCCGTTCGCCGAAGGCGCGCAGCTGGTCGGCGTCGGCGACCACCGCGAAGGCCGGGCAGGGCGCGCCGAGCGCGGTCAGCCGCTCGCGCATCACCACCTTGTCCTGGGCGTGCAGCAGGGCGTCCGGGCCGGGATGGACCTGCTTGCCGCGGGCCTGCAGCTCGCGCAGGATCGGCGGCGGCACGTGCTCGTGGTCGAAGGTGACCACGTCGCAGCGCTCGGCGAAGGCGTAGACGGTGTCGGGGTCGGTGTAGTCGCCGACGCTGGTGTCGGCCACCACCTGGGCAGCGGAGACGTCCGGGCCCTCGGCGAGCAGCGCGACGCGGACGCCGAGGGGAATGCTGGCGGCGTGCATCATCCGGGCCAACTGGCCGCCGCCGATGATGCCGATCGTACGCACGGTCACCGGACGAACCTTAGTATCTGGAGTGTGACCAGGCATCTCGTAGCCATGGGCGGCGGCGGCTTCTCCATGTCGCAGTTCGGCGAGCCCACCGCCCTGGATCGCTACCTGATCCGGCTGACCGGCTCCGAGCACCCGCAGGTCTGCTTCGCCCCGACCGCCTCCGGCGACGACGCCGGCTACATCCACCGGTTCCTGACCGCCTACGGCGCGCTCGGCGTCCGGACGTCGGTGCTGACCCTGTGGTCGGGCGCCGCCCCGGCGGTGGACCGGATCGCCGAGGCCGACCTGCTGTTCGTCGGCGGCGGCAGCACGGTCAACCTGGTCGCGCTGTGGGAGGCGCACGGGGTCGCCGACGTCGTCCGGCAGCGCTACGCCGAGGGGTCCCTGGTGCTGGCCGGCATCTCGGCCGGCGCCGCCTGCTGGTACACCGGCTGCGTCACCGACTCGTTCGGCGATCTGCGGCCCTGGACGGGCGGGCTGGGCCTGGTCCGCGGCAGCTTCTGCCCGCACCTGGACGGCGAGCCCGAGCGCGACCCGATCTACACCGCCGCGGTGGCGTCCGGCGAGCTGCCGGGCGGCTATGCGGCCGAGGACGGAGCAGGCGTGCACTACGTGGACGGCGTCCCCGCCCACTTCATCGCCGAGCGGACCGGGCAGACCGTCTACCGGGTGCTGCCGAACGACATCCCCGGCCCGGCGGTGATCCGGGAGCCGCAGCAGATGACCGTCCTCCCGTCCTGACACCGGCGTCCCCGCCACCCGATCCCACCTTTCCGGGTTTCGGCGTCCTTTCCGCGGTTTGAACCACGGAAAGGACCCCAAAACCCGGAAACGTCACCGTCGGGACGCCGAAGGCGCAGAAGCGGCGGCGGCACCACAGTGACTAACCGATCCGCGGATGCGGGCGGGACCTCAGTGCTTGAAGATCACCGACCGCTGCACGACGAAGTTCACCGCCGTCGCCACCCCCTGGGCGACCACGAAACCGAACAGCTGCGCCCAGTTCATCTTCGGCATGAACTCGGCGCCCAGGCCGAGGGAGACCAGCCACGGGTAGAGCGGGGTGAAGATGCCGACCTGCAGCACGAAGGTGAGGGCGTACAGCGCCATCACCGCGGCGAACTTTCGGCGCGAGCCGTCCGAGTTGAAGGTCCAGCGCCGGTTGATCAGGTACGCGGTGGTGGTGCCGGCGATGAACGACAGGATCTTGGCCGGGGTGTGGTCGAGGCCGAACGCCATCAGCACCACCAGCAGCCCGTAGTCGACGATCGCCGACAGTCCGCCGGTCAGCACGAACCGGACCAGCTGGGTGCGCAGCCCCAGCTGCGGCGTGACGGCCTCGGTCACGCGCGGACCCCGAACAGCAGGTTGGAGATCGCCACCCCTACCTCCTCGACCTTGGGGATGTCGTTCAGCACCACCGGCGCCTCGGCCGAGGTGGTGAACACCAGCGAGCCGCAGCCGAACATCCGGTCGGTCAGGCTGCGCTCGTAGGCGACGTTGGTGATCCGCGCCACCGGCACGTCGTGACCGATCTTGTGGATGATCCCCGAACGGGTGATCAGCCGATGGTTGGTGAGCGTGTAGGTGGTGGTCCGCCAGCGCAGCAGCGGGACCAGGTACACCGGCACGGCCAGCACCAACGCCAGCACCGTCACCACCCAGCCCGACGCCGGACGCCAGGACAGCGGCAGCAGCGCGAACACCGCGCCGAAGAACGCCGCCACCAGCACCAGCCAGATCGCGGGCTTGATCATGGTCTTGCCGTGCGAGCGCAGATGCAGCAGTTCCTGCTCACCGGTTCCGAGCAGCTTGGCGGGCAATCCCATGGCCCCCATTATGTCCGTGGTTCGATGGGGGCATGTCCGTCCCGCTTCTCGTGTTCCTGCACGGCCTGGGCCAGACCCCGCCGTTCTGGCAGGACCAGGTCACCGCACTCCCGGACGGCACCAAGGCCGTCGCGCCCTGGCTGGAGGGCCTGCGTCCGGGGCGTCCCGGAGATTTCCACCTGGAACGGGCGGCGGACGCCGTGCTGGCCCAGCTGAACCGGTTCGGGGTCGACCGGGTGGCGCTCGCCGGCACCGGCCTGGGTGCCGCCGTCGCGGTGGCGGCCGCCGGGCGGTCGCCGGACGCCGTTTCGCACCTGGTGCTCTCCGACCTGCAGCCGCGCGCCACCAAGCTGGCCGGGCTGGCCCAGCGGCTCGCCGTGCGGGCCATGCCGGCCGGACGGCTGGCGGACGCGGGTCTGGACCGGCCCCGGATGCTGCGGCTGCTGAAGGCGGCGTCCGGCATCGACCTGCGACCCTGGCTCGGCGCGGTCACGGCCCCGGCGCTGCTGATCGCCGGCAGCCTGGACGCCGCGGGCAGCACCGCCGCCCGCGAACTCGCCGCGGGACTGGGCGAGGCACGGGTCGAGGTGGTCCCTGATGCGGCGGCGCCGGTGCCCACCGAGGCCACCGAGCAGTACAACCGGCTGCTCTACGACTTCCTCGCCGGCTGAGGGGCCGGCGTCGAGGGATCCCGACAGCCGCAGCACGACCGCGCGGCCGTCGCCCTCGCACTCGCACTCGCACTCGCACTCGCACTCGCACTCGCACTCGCCGAACAGGTCTAGCCGTTGCGCAGCCGTCCGCCCAGCCCGGTCCGGGGCGAACCCGGGATCACGGAGTCCCCGACGGCGACGTCCGGCAGTCGTCCACCTGATCCCGGCGGACCCCCGGATCTCCGCACCACTGCGCCGCCCCTATGTCGTCAGTCGCCGACTTCCGGGTTCGCGTCCACCTGAGCGAGAATGGCCCGATGCGCGCCTACCGGGAGATCCTGACTCTTCCCGGCGCCTGGCAGTTCAGCGCGGCCGGCCTGCTGGCCCGCTCCGGCGGGGCGATGATGGGCATCGGCCTGGTGCTGATGGTCTCCGCGCTGTACGGCAGCTACGGCCTGGCCGGGGCGCTGGCGGCCTCCAACGCGGTGGCCTGGGCGCTCGGCACGGCGGCGCTGTCGAACCTGGTCGACCGGTACGGCCAGCGCCGGGTGATGTACCCGGCCGCGATCGTGTCCGCCGCAACCCTCTCGCTGCTGATCGTGCTCGCCATGCTGCAACTGCCGGCCTGGACGCTGTTCGGGCCGTCCATCGTCTGCGGCGCCACCGGCGGCGCGCCGGGCGCCCTGGTCCGGGCCCGGTGGACCCACCTGGTCGCCGACCCCGACCAGCTGCACACCGCGTTCTCGCTGGAGTCGACGCTCGACGAGGTCACCTTCATCGTCGGTCCGGTGGTGGCCACGGCGCTCTCCACCGGGGTCCACCCGGCCGCCGGGCTGATCGCGCCGGTGGTGCTGGCGCTGTCCGGCGCCCACCTGCTGTACGGGCAGCGGGCCACCGAGCCGCCGGTCGCACCGCGGACCCCGCAGCGGCGCCGCCGGTTCGGCCAGCGGCTGGTGCTGCTGGTGCCCGGTGTCGCCGCGGTGGTGGCGGTGAACCTGCTGATCGGGTGCGTGTTCGGCTCGATCGACGTGTCGGTGGTCGCCGCGGCGACCGACTGGGGCGTGCGCGAGGCGTCCGGCCTGGTGCTGGCCGTGTTCTCGCTCGCGTCGGGTCTGGCCGGCTTCTACTACGGCGCCCGGAAGTGGCACTCGCCGGTGATCTCGCGGTTCCTGATCGGGGTCGCCGCGCTCTGCGCCGCCTGCGTGGCCCTGCTCGGCGCGCATTCGGTGCTGCTGCTGTGCCTCGGCGGGCTGCTGGTCGGAGTGACGGTCGCACCCACGCTGATCAACGGCAACACCCTGATCGGACGCCTGGTCACCCGCGACCGGCTGACCGAGGGACTGTCCTGGATGGGCACCGGGATCGGCATCGGCGTGGCCATCGGCTCCAGCGTCTCCGGCCAGGTGATCGACCGCTTCGACTACCCCGGCGGCCTGGCCACCGTCGCCTGCTTCGGCGTCCTGGCGGCGCTGATCGCGTTCAGCGGACGGGGCGCGCTGCGCCGAGCGTCCGCTCAGCCCGCCAGCAGCCCGCGCAGGTAGGCCGCCTGGCCGACGTGCTGCGCGGCGTCGTCCACGATGCTGACCAGCCGGACGGCGACCGTCACCGGCGGGTCCCAGGAGCGGTCGATGATCCGGGCGAGCCCGGCGTCGTCCAGCGCGTCGACGACCTCGACGGTGCGGGCGTGGACGGCGGCGTAGTAGTCGATCAGCGCCTCGGCGCTCGTCACGTCGAACCGGGCGACGTCCCGCTCGTCCATCCCGTAGCCCATGGCGCCCTCGTCGTAGGGGACGCCGGTGCGGCCGTGCCAGCCGCCCGTGCGCCACACCTGGTCGCCATCGGCCAGGCCGGCGATCTGGGCGTCCTCCTGCCGGGCCAGGTGCCAGGCGATCCAGCCGATCGAGTTGCCGCGGACACCGGCGACGTCCGGACGCCACAGCAGGGCCGGGCGGTCCAGGCCCCGCACGGCCTCGGTCAGCAGCGGCGGGATCCGGCCGAAGGCGTCGAGCAGCAGGTCGGTGGTGCGCACGGTCTCCATGCGGCCGACGCTACTCCGCGTGCTCGGCGCCGGCTCCGCGGTCGCGCAGGCGTCCGATCAGCTGCAGGACGGCCACCACGATGGCACCGACGATCACGCCGAGCACCGCCGAGGCAGCGGTGTTCGTGAGCCAGGCCAGGGCCTCGCCGGCGAAGCCCGGGAAGGCGTGCAGGATCGCCTCCTCGGCGTGGTGGACCAGTTCGTAGGGCGGGTGCCAGCCGAGGTCGTCCAACCCGACCAGCAGGATGTGCCCGCCCACCCAGAGCATCGCGACGATGCCGACGTTGGAGAGCGTGGCCAGCACCATCGGCATGGCGGCGACCAGCCCGCGACCCAGCGACGCCAGGGCGCCGGAACGCTCGGTGGCCAGGTGCAGGCCGACGTCGTCCATCTTCACGATGACCGCGACCACGCCGTAGACCAGCACGGTCATCGCCAGCGCCACCACCAGCAGGGTCACGGCGCGGGACACCAGCGGTTCGGCCGCCACCTCGTTGAGCGCGATCACCATGATCTCGGCGGACAGGATCAGGTCGGTGCGGATGGCGCCGGCCACCATCGCCTTCTCGTCGGGGCCGCCCACCACCGGCGCCGGCTCGTGGTGGCCGTGCCCGCCGAGCTTCTCCCAGAGCTTCTCGGCGCCCTCGTAACACAGGTAGGTGCCGCCGCACATCAGGATCGGGGTGAGCAGCCAGGGCAGGAACTGACTGAGCAGCAGGGCGGCCGGCAGGATGATCAGCAGCTTGTTGCGCAGCGAGCCGACGGCGATCTTCCTGATCACCGGGAGCTCCCGGTCGGGGCTGAAGCCGTGCACGTAGCGGGGGGTGACCGCGGTGTCGTCGATCACCACCCCGGCCGCCTTGGCGCTGGCCCGCCCGGCGGCGGCGCCCACGTCGTCCAGCGAGGCGGCGGCGAGTTTGGCCATCGCGACGATGTCGTCCAGCAGGGCGAAGAATCCTCCGCTCACCGCTCACCACCTCAGGTCGGCTCGGAATCGAACGGCTCAGCCTAACGCCGCCGGGGTCCCGGTCAACGGCAAGGCATCCGGGGATTCGTCACCCGGGTGAATGCCCGGGATCTCGATCGTCGGCCGACGACCTGCCGGCAGATCCCGGCCCGATTCCGCGGCCACCTTGGTCGTCGGAGGCTCAGCGCAGGTGATGGACGTCACCGGCTGCGAAGGCCCGCTCCCCGGTCGGGGTGCGGACCAGCAGCCGGCCGAGGGCGTCCACGCCGACCGCGTGCCCCTCGACGGATCGGGTCTCCGATTCGAGCACCCGGACGTCGCGACCGACGGTGGTGCAGCGTTCCCCGTACCAGTGCCGCAGTTCGGCACCCGCGGCCCAGCGCCGGTAGGCGGGTTCGAAGGCGGCGAGCACCTCCGCGACCACGGCCGTCGCGGACGCCTCGCAGCCCTCCAGCCGCAGCGAGGTGGCCGTGGGCACGGGCAGCTGGTCGGCGCCCAGGGTGGTGTTGATCCCGATGCCGATGACGGCGGCGTCCCCGACCCGCTCGGACAGGATGCCGCACAGCTTCCGTCCGTCGATCACGACGTCGTTGGGCCACTTCACCCCAGCCCGGACGCCGAGCGTGGTCAGCGCCTCCGCGACCGCGACGCCGCTGATCAGCGGCAGCCACGGCCAGCGTTCGGGCGCCACCCCGGCGGGGCGCAGCAGCAGCGAGATCGCCACGGACGTCCCGGGGGCCGCCTCCCAGCGGCGGGCGAAGCGCCCCCGTCCGGCACTCTGATGCTCCGCGACCAGGACCGATCCGGACGCCGCCCCGGCCTGCGCTGCGGCGGCCAGGTCGGCGTTGGTGGAGCCGGTGGTCGGCACCCGGTTGATGGTGGTCCACAGGCGTCCGGGACCGGTGAGCTGCGCAGTCAGGGCGTCGGCGTCCACGGGGGCTGGCTGGGTCATGCCGGCAGCCTAGGCCCGGTTCCCGCCGATCGGCACGGCACGCAAGAATGGGTCGGCAGGCCGCCCGGCCGACACCACGACCACCAGGGAGTTGCGCCATGGCCGAGGCCCACCCGACAGCCACCGCGGCGGAGCCGCGAATCCGGGTGGTGCTCGCCTCGGCGAGCCCGGCCCGGCTGGAGGTGCTGCGCCGCGCCGGCGTCGACGCCGAGGTGATCGTCTCCGGAGTCGACGAGGAGGCGGTGCGGGTCTCCGACCCGGCCGCGCTGGCGCTCACCCTGGCCCGGATGAAGGCGTCCGCGGTGGCCGACAGGCTGCCCGCCGAGGCCGGCGAGCGGCGGGTGCTGATCGGCTGCGACTCGCTGCTGGAGTTCGACGGCGAGGCACAGGGCAAGCCGAGCGACGCCGCCGAGGCGATCGTCCGCTGGCGGGCCATGCGCGGCCGCTCGGGCGTTCTGCACACGGGGCACCGGGTGGTCGTCACCGAGGACGGCACCGATCGGGCGGCCGAGGCGGTGGCCTCCACCGTGGTGCACTTCGCCGACCTCGACGACACCGAGATCGACGCCTACGTCGGCACCGGCGAGCCGTTGTGGGTGGCCGGCGCGTTCACCGTCGACGGCCTGGGCGGACCGTTCGTCTCCGGCATCGAGGGCGATCACCACAACGTGGTCGGGCTGTCCCTGCCACTGCTGCGCACGCTGCTGCTGGAGCTCGGCGTCGCCTGGCCCACCCTGTGGTCGCCCGGCTCCTGAGCCCAGACATCTCGTGTCGACCGAGCACGGCCCCCGCTCGACGCCTTCGGCCACACGACCCTCGGTGACCAGGACCCTCCGGCGATGTCGAGATCGCCGATCGATGACGGGATGGCCCACCCACTTTCGAGTCACGACACCACATCGGCGAGGCTTCCCCCCATCCGACGGCGATGTCGAGATCGCCGATCGATGACGGGATGGCCCACCCACTTTCGAGTCACGACACCACATCGGCGAGGCTTCCCCCCATCCGACGACGATGTCGAGATCGCCGATCGATGACGCGATGCCCACCCACTTTCGAGTCACGACACGACATCGGCGAGGCTTCCCCCCATCCGACGACGATGTCGAGATCGCCGGTTCGGGTGGACCGGACGCGCCGGTCGGTGGACCGGCAGAAGCGCCGGTTCGGTGGACGGGCGGAAGCGCCCTGCGCCAGGAGTGCGTGCGGCGTGCCCGGACCGGCCGGGCTCCTGCGATAGCCTGTCCGGCGATGTCGCAGAACTCTGTCGTGGAAGTCAAGCGCTCCGCCCTGCCGGCCTGGCTGCGGGCGATGCGGCCCAAGCAGTGGGTCAAGAACATCCTGGTGTTCGCCGCCCCGGTGGCCGCCGGGGCGCTGTTCCACCCCCGCGTGCTGGTCAACACGCTGTGGGCGTTCGCCGCCTTCTCGCTGATCAGCGCCTCCATCTACCTGATCAACGACGTCCGCGACGTCGACGCCGACCGGCTGCACCCGAAGAAGCGGTTCCGGCCGATCGCCGCCGGCGAGCTGGGCAAGGGCCCGGCCACCGTGCTCGCCGCGGTGACCATGGCGGCCAGCCTGGGCATCGGCTTCTCGGTGGCCCCGATGCTGGGCGTCACGCTGGCCATTTACTGGGTGCTGCAGGTCGGCTACTCGATGTTCCTCAAGCACCAGCCGATCATCGACCTGGCGATGGTGTCGTCGGGGTTCCTGTTGCGCGCGGTCGCCGGCGGCGTGGCGTCCGGCATCGAGCTGTCGCAATGGTTCCTGCTGGTGGCCTGCTTCGGCTCGCTGTACATGGTCGCCGGCAAGCGCTACTCGGAGATGAAGGAGCTCGGCTCCGAGGCCGGCACCCGCGCCTCGCTGGAGCGCTACTCGCTGAGTTACCTGCGCTTCGTCTGGGCGATCTCGTGCTCGATCGTGATCATGTCCTACAGCCTGTGGACCTTCGAGCACCGCGAGAACGAGCCGTGGGGCGTGCCGTGGACGACGATCTCGATCGTGCCGTTCACCCTTGCCCTGCTCCGCTACGCGATGGACATCGACGCCGGCAACGCCGGCGAGCCCGAGGACGTCGTGCTCAACGACCGGGTGCTGCAGGCGCTGGCGGTGCTGTGGCTGATCCCGCTCGGCATCGGCATCTTCGTGCACTGACCCGGCGGCAGCCGCTGCCCGGCGGATCACCCACCGCGGTTTCGCCTGGTTCGGCGGCTCGGCGCGGGGGGCGCCAGGGAACCAGGCACCGGCGAGCTCGAGCTTCCACCCTGGTCAGATCGGCCGCCGCACCCCACACTTGCCCTGGAGTAGTGGAGGGGGACGCACATGGAAACGACAGGCTGGACCACCTGGGCGCTGCCCGATCCGCGGCTGGGCATGCCGGTGCTCGGGCTGCGACATCCGCCGGGCTGGGCGGCGCAGGGACAGGTGACCTGGGTGCCGGAGCACAACGAGTCACCCGAACACCACTGGTACCAGGTGACGCACCCCGACCGGCTGGCGATGGTGCAGGGCTGGCCCCGCCTCGACTTCACCTGGCCCGGTGGCGCACCGTGGCAGCCGAACGGGTACGGCCGCACCTATCTGCCCCCCGACCCGCCCGACCGGCTGCTCGGCGCCGTGCTGCCGCAGCTGCTCGGACAGGGCGCGCAGCAGCCCACCCGGTTCGAGGTGCATCCGTTGCCGGACTGGGCGCAGCGGTTCCACATCGCGGCCGATCAGATCACGCCGGGCGTCGCCTACACGGGCCTGCACGCGCTCGCCGAGGCGTCCGTCGGCGGGCAGCCGCGACGACTGGAGATCCTCGGGTTCCACTATTCGGTGACCAACCAGGCGGTGTTCTCCACGATCACCAACCACGGGCTGTTCCTGACGGTGCTGACTGCCGCCGCCGACCGCTTCGACGAGCTGCGGCCCACCCTGCACGCCATCCTCGACGGGACCCTGCCGAACCCGGGCTGGACGGCGGCGGTCAACCAGGTCGGCCAGCAGAACACGGACGCCTTCGCGGCCCGCGCCGCCGCTGCCCGCTGGGCGGCGTTCCAGGCCGAGCAGGCCGGCATCGCGGCGGTCGGCGCGGCCGCCGCCGACCTGCGCGCCACCCAGTCGGCGAACGCGCAGGCGCAGTTCAACCAGATGATGCAGCCACCGCCGATGCCCGGCACGCCGGGTGTCTCCGCCCAGGAGGCCTGGCGCAACACGCTCGGCGGCGTCGAGGCGATCGAGGACCCGAACAGCCGCGAGGGCAACGTGAAGTACGTCTCGGGCAGCACGGCGGTGACCTGGCAGAACGAGAAGGGCGAGGTGATCGAGACCGACGACGTGAACCTCGACCCCAACGTCAACTCGCACACCACCTGGAAGGTCGTGCGGCGGTACTGACGGCGCTTCGCGTTCCGCGCAGCGGTGTCCGCACCGGCCCACGCCCGGACGCCGCCTCCTCGCATTCCCGGTCGGACGGATGACCGCGTCGTTCACGGACGCCGCAACGATCCGGGTCGCGGGAGCGTTGTCAGGTTCGAGGAGGATCCGATGCCAGCACCCGTGAGGACGCCGTGAACGACCATCCGCGCTCGCCGGCCGATGCCGGGACTCCGGGAGATGCCGGCCGTCCCAATCGCCCCGGCGGGTCCGGGGATCTGGACGGCCCTCCTGGCCCCGGCGGGTCCGGAGATCGGGCCCGCGCCACTCGCTCGCGCAGGCCCGGGCAACCGAACGCCGCCGGGTGGCGGCGGCTGATCGCCGCCGGCGTCGCGGTTGCGGTGCTGGCCGTGACCTGCGCGTTCCTGTGGCCGACCCTGACCGGCGGCCGGGCGGTGCCGGCCGCCAGTCCCACCGCCGGACCGGCCACCGGCACCACTCCCCCGGGCGCCACCGGGCCACCCGCGACGGACGCGGCCGCCCTGCTGCCGGCCGCCTGCCGTGGGCTGCGCCCCTCGCCGGGCCGGCTGCCCGGCACCGCCCAGCGGCTGCGGCTGTGCCCGACCGGCTCCTACGCCGAGACCGTCTACCCGCCACTGACCGTGCTGGACGGCCCGCGCGCCGAGGCCGTGCTGCGGACGCTGGCGACCCGGCCCCGGCTCACCGCCGATGCCTGCACCGAGGAGTACGGCCCCGACTTCCTGCTGGTCGCGGAGACAGCCGGCGCCCCGCCCGTGGTGCTGAGGCTTCAGCTGTACGGCTGCCGGGTGGTCGGCACCGGCGACGACCTCCGCACCGACGCACCCGCCGTGCTGGCCGAGTTCCTCGAGCAGGTCCGTGGCCAGCGGGCGCTCGGCGTCCGGCCCCGGCCGGCCTGGACGCCGGTGACGCTCTGCCGCGGCATCGACGCCACCCCGCGGTCGGTGATCCCCGCCCCGATCGACACGCTGACGACGGTGACGCTCTGCCGCTACGCGGCCGATGGACGACCCGACTCGATGCACCCGCTGCGCGCCGCCGATGCGCGCACCGTGCTGGCCGACATCGCCGCCCGTTCCACCGACCCCGTCCGGCTGCCGTGTCCGACGCCGCCACCCGGCACCGAGCCGCACGCGTGGCGGCTGGCGCTCGGCAACCCCGACGGGGACGCCGTGCTGCTGGAACCGTCCTGCGCGGGACGGTTCCTCTACGCCACCGGCTCGGACGCCGGCGAGCGGCAGTGGGTGCCATCGCCGGCGGTGGCGAAGCTGCTGGACCGGATCACGGCCCGCTGACGGCAGTCCGACGAGCGACCGGCGGAGGTTTCGACCGGCTCGAGCCGGCGGTCGGGGCAGGAACTCCCGACGGGGTTTCGCGGATCGGCCCGTTCGCCGGCGCGATGCGCCGAACCGACGGGAGACACTCCCGAGAGGCCGTCCGACCCCTCGACCAACGAGGCCGGGCTCCCCCGCTACAGCCAGTCGTTGCGGCGGAACAGCCAGTACAGGCCGACCGTGCCGACCACGATCAGCACGACGCTCTGCCACAGACCCCAGGCGCTGGAGAACCCCCAGTACGGCAGGTTCTGGCCGAACCAGCCGGTGACCGCGGTGGGCACCGCGATGATCGCGCCCCAGGAGGCGAGCTTCTTCATGATCGTGTTGAGCCGGGCGTCCTGCAGCGACAGGTTGGTCTCGAACACCGACGCCACCATGTCGCGCAGCGACTCGGTCCATTCCGCCGCCCGGAGCACGTGGTCGTAGAGATCGGCGAACTCGCCGTCCAGGGCCCGGGAGCCGTCCGACTCGTCGAGCAGCCGATGGCGCATCACCCCGGCCACCACCTCGCGCATCGGCAGCACCACCCGGCGCAGCGAGGTCAGCGCCTTGCGCAGCGCGAACACCCGGACCTGGATCTCGCGGGTGCGGACGGCGTCGCCGAACAGCAGGTCCTCGAGTTCCTCGAGCCGGTCGTCCATCGCCTGCACGGCCTCGAAGTGGCCGTCGACGAGGACGTCCAGGAGCCCGTGCACCAGCGCGCCGACCCCGTGCCGGAGCAGTCCGGCACCCTCCCAGCGGTCGACCACCTCGTCCATGTCGACCGCCGCCCCGCGCGCGACCCGGACGGTGATCAGCCCGCGCGGCACCACGAACGCCGAGATCCTGCCGATGGCCAGCGTCGGCAGGCCCCGGCCGCCGTCGACCAGGCTCGCGGTGTAACAGGTGAGGAAGGTGTGGCTGGCGTGCCGGGTCGCCTTGGGCCGCTCCCGCGGCGCCACGGCGTCCTCGACGGCGTGCCGATCGAGCTGCAGCTCGGCGGCCAGCTGGGCCAGCACCTCGGCCCCGGGGTCGCACAGGTCGAGCCAGGTGAGCGCCTCCGGGTCGGCCAGGTGGGCGTCCAGGTCGGCCAGCGGGAAGTCGCTGGCGACGACCCGGCCGGAGCGCCAGACCCGCCCGCGGAGCCGCGTCGCCGCGGTCACTGGCGGGCCAGCAGCGTGGCCGCCACCACATGGCGGAGCAGGTCGCGCACGCATTCGGCGGCCCGCGACAGCGGCAGGCTGGACGGCGTGCCGAGCGACAGGTGCACCTCGATCCCGGGCGCGATCCGCACCAGCCGCAGGTCCGAGCCGTCGGTGAGCCGCTCGGCGACCGAGCGCGGCAGCACGGTGGCGGCCAGCCCCGCCGTCACCGCCTGCCCCATCAGCCCGACCGACTCCAGTTCGGCGAGCACCAGGGGCTGGACGCCGGCCGCGTCGCAGGCCAGGTTCACCGCCTTGCGGATGGTGTGCAGCGGGCTGGGCAGCATCAGCGGCAGTTCGGCCAGCGCCTCGACCGGCACCTCGTCGCCGGGCGCCGCGGCGCCGGGCCCGCAGACCAGCACGAGCTCCTCGGTGATCAGCCGCTCGAAGACCAGCCCCTTGACCGGGCCCGAGTCGTACAGGATCGCCAGGTGCAGGCGTCCGGTCATCATCGCCTCGCTAAGCACCAGGCCGAAATTGTCGGTGACCCGCAGCAGGATGTGCGGGTACCGGGCCCGGACGGCCTTGACCAGCGAGAGCGCGATCAGGTTGGCGGTGCTGTAGGGCGCGAGGCCGACGAAGACCTGGCCGGCCACCTCGCGGCCGAGCAGGCCGACCTCGGCGACCGCGTCGTCCAGCTGCTTCAGGATGACCTGGGCGTGGCGGTAGAGCGCCGCGCCGGCCTCGGTTGGCTCGACGCCCTGTTTGCTGCGGATCAGCAGCCGCTGGCCCAGGTCGGCCTCCAGCGCGTTGATCTGCTGGCTCAAAGCCGGCTGCGCTATGTGCAGGACATCGGCGGCACGGGTAAGACTGCCTACGTCGACGATCCTGACGAAGGTCGCCAGACGCCTGGTCTCCATGCCGCCTCCCCGGGGCTCAACCATCACGACGCGCTATCACATCAGCGAAAATCCGTCTTACCACAGTGCCGCGCGGAATCCCTACGGTCAGGTCATCCGATCGAAAGGGAGGGTCATGCGGGCACGGATCGACCTGGTCGCCGACCTGGGCGAGAGCTTCGGCGACTGGAGGATGGGCGACGACGCGTCGTTGCTCGAGATCGTCTCGTCGGCCAATGTGGCCTGCGGTTTCCACGGCGGCGATCCACGGACGATGGACGCCACCGCCCGGGCCTGCGCCGAGCGCGGCATCCAGATCGGCGCCCACCCCAGCTTTCCCGACCTGGTCGGGTTCGGCCGCCGGGCGATGGACCTCACCGCCGACGAGGTGCGCACCGACGTCCTGTACCAGGTGGGTGCGCTGTCGGCGTTCGCCCTGGCCAACGGCACCAAGGTCAAGCACGTCGCGCCGCACGGACGGCTGGGCAACCTGGTCGCCGTCCGCGCCGACTACGCCAGGGCGGTCTGTGACGCGGTCTGCGCGCTGGACGACTCGCTGATCGTCGTCGCCCAGGACGGCGAACTCGCCGACGAGGCGCGGCGCCGCGGGCTGCGGGTCGGCATCGTCGGCATCGTCGACCGCGCCTATCAGGCCGACGGCAGCCTGGTGCCGCGCTCGCAGCCCGGCGCCGTGATCCACGACCTCGACACCCTGGTGGCCCGGGCGATCCGGATCGCCACCGAATCGACGCTGGAAGCCGTCGACGGCACCGTCCTCGACGTGCGCGCCGACTCGCTGCTGCCGCACGGCGACAACGCCGGCGCGGTGGCCACCGCCCGCGCCATCCGCGAGGGCCTCACAGAGGCGGGCGTCGCCATCGCACCGATGGCCGACGTCCTCGCGGACAAGGGCTGACATGAAGGGCCTCGCGTCGGGTGGCTGCACGGTTCAGGTGCTCGACTGCGGGGACTCCGCGGTCCGGGTGGCGGTCGAGGCCGGCGAGCCGGACGCCGCCTGGCGCCTTGCACACGGCCTCGACCAGTTGACCGCCGAACACGATCGGATGGTTGACCGGGCCGAGGGTCTCCTTGACGGTGCCCTTGATGCAGACGCTGCGGGAGAACACCGGCAGGCCCAGCGCGATCAGGTCCGCGGTGTCCCGGACGCCCGAGTCGGTGACCAGCGCGGCCAGCCCCTTGGAGTGCATCGCGGTGCCCAGCACGTCGCCGAAGGTGCCGGCCTCGGTGAACTCGCCGGCCGACACGACCAGCACGTCGCCGGACTGCGCGTAGTGGATGCCCACCTGCAGCATCAGGTTGTCCTGGGGGGCACAGACCACGGTCACCGCCGGCCCGCAGAACGACATCGACCGGTCGATCGGCTTGATCACCGAGTCGATCGCGCCGCGGCGTCCCTGCGCCTCGTGAATGGTGGCGCTGGAGAACGCGCCGAGCTGCGCGACGAGTTCGGCGGAGGGGCGCTGGACCTTGGTCCGGACGTGAATCATGGGTTGGGTGATCCTCTTCAGTTGAGTTGGTGGACGGCGTCGGCGATGGCGTCCATCGCGGCGGCCAGGGTCGCCTCGTCGGTGGCGAAGGAGACCCGGAAGAACGGCGACAGCCCATAGGCGCTGCCGGTGATGGTGGCGACGCCGGCCTGCTCCAGCAGGTAGCCGACGAAGGCGTCGTCGGAGTCGATCACGGTGCCGGACGGGGTGCGGCGTCCGATCACCCCGGAGCAGTCGATGAACACGTAGAAGGCGCCGTCGCCGGCCAGCGCGCGCAGCCCGTCGATGGCGTTCGCCCGCTGCACCACCAGGTCGCGGCGGGCCTGGTACTGCTCGGCCGCGGCCGCGACGAACGACTGGTCACCGCTCAGCGCCTCGGCGGCGGCCTGGGAGATCGAGGAGGGGCAGGACGACATGTGCGACTGCAGCTTGTTGATGGCCGCGACGACCGCCTTCGGGCCGGCGCAGTAGCCCAGCCGCCAGCCGGTCATCGCGTAGGTCTTGGAGACGCCGTTGACGATCAGCACCCGGTCGCGCAGCTGCGGCGCCGCCTCGAGCAGGCTGGTGCAGCGTCCCTCGCCGAGGAACACCTCGTCGTAGATCTCGTCGGTGAGTACCAGGACGCCCGGGAAGTCCTCCAGCACCGCGGCCAGCGCGGCCAGCTCGTCGGCAGTGTAGACCACCCCGGTCGGGTTGGACGGCGCGTTCAGGATCAGCCACCGGGTGCGCCCGGTCAGCGCTTCCCGGAGCCGGGCCGGGGTGAGCTTGAAGTCGTCGGCGATCGGGCAGCGGACGATCACCGGGGTGCCGTCGTTGAGGGTCACCATGTCGGGGTAGGACACCCAGTACGGCGCCGGGATCAGCACCTCGTCGCCGGGGCTCAGGGTGGCCATCAGCGCGGTGAAGATGACGTGCTTGGCACCCGAGCCGACCGAGATCTCCGCCTCGGTGTACTCGATGCCGGTGACCCGGCGGAGCCGGTCGATGATCGCCCGGCGCAGGGCCGCGGTGCCGTTGACAGCGGTGTACTTGGTGTCGCCGCGCTCGATCGCGGCGATGCCGGCCCGCTTGACGTTGTCCGGAGTGTCGAAGTCGGGCTCGCCGACGGTCAGGTCGAGGACCCGGACGCCCGACTCGCGAAGCTCGCGGGCCTTCGCCGCCGCGACGGAGCTCGGAGAGGGGTGGACCCGGGTCATCCGGGCGGCTTCTAGGGGTATGGCTGGTCCTCGGTGGCTTGGGATTCCCTTCGATCGTACGAGCGCGCGACGGCCCGGCGCTAAGACCGATTGCGGGTGCTGTCATAAGCCCGGCTTATAGCGCTGCCTACGAGATCCCGGGTCGGGCCCGGGAGGACGGGGCTTCCGTCATGCCGGCGAACGCCGGGATCTCCGCCGGCCGATCACGCGCGGCGACCGATGGGGAAGCGCCATCGACTCCGGCTGTCCTGCGCCGCCGGCGGCGAGCAGATCGTGACCGGCGTCCGGCGGCTCGCCACGCACCGGCGGCGCCGTGACGCTATGACAGCATCGAACTTTGCTATGGATCGCGGACGCCCCGGGGGCATGCCGGGCCGGGCCGCACGGACTAAGGTGCCGCCCATGGAGTCCGACCTGCACACGACCTCCGGCAAGCTCGCCGACCTGGAGCGTCGTGATCGGCAGGCGAAGCATCCGGCGTCCGAGGCGGCGGTGGAGAAGCTGCACGCGAAGGGCAAGATGACCGCCCGCGAGCGGGTGCTGGCGCTGCTCGACGAGGGCAGCTTCACCGAGCTGGACGAGTTCGCCCGGCACCGCACCACCGCCTTCGGGATGGACGCCAAACGCCCCTACACCGACGGCGTGATCACCGGCTTCGGCACCATCGACGGCCGCGACGTCGCCGTCTTCTCCCAGGACGTGACCATCTTCGGCGGCGCGCTCGGCGAGGTGTACGGCGAGAAGATCTGCAAGGTGATGGACCTGGCGCTGCGCACCGGCGTCCCGATCGTCGGCCTGGTCGAGGGCGGCGGCGCCCGCATCCAGGAGGGCGTGGTCAGCCTCGGCCTCTACGCCGAGATCTTCAAGCGCAACACCCATGCCTCGGGGGTGATCCCACAGGTCTCGGTGATCCTCGGCGCGGCCGCCGGCGGGCACGTCTACTCCCCCGCGCTGACCGACTTCGTGGTGATGGTCGACCAGACCTCGCAGATGTTCATCACCGGCCCGGACGTCATCCGCACCGTCACCGGCGAGGAGGTGACGATGGAGGAACTCGGCGGCGCCCGCACCCACAACACCCGCTCCGGCAACGCCCACTACCTGGCCGCCGACGAGCACGACGCGCTGGAGTTCGTCCGGCACCTGCTGAGCTTCCTGCCCGCCAACAACCTCGACGAGCCACCGGCGCTGGAGCCCGACCCGGACGCCGAACCCGACGGCGCCGATCTGGACGCGCTCATCCCGGACGCGCCGAACCAGCCCTACGACATGCACGAGGTGCTCACCCGGGTGCTGGACGACGGCGAGTTCTGCGAGGTGCACGCCCGGTTCGCCGCCAACGTGATCTGCGGCTTCGGCCGGGTCGAGGGACGCCCGGTCGGCGTCGTCGCCAACCAGCCGATGGTGTACGCCGGCTGCCTCGACATCGACGCCTCCGAGAAGGCGGCCCGGTTCGTCCGCACCTGCGACGCGTTCAACGTGCCCGTGCTCACCTTCGTCGACGTGCCCGGCTTCCTGCCCGGCATCGACCAGGAGTG
>JBGALC010000005.1:0-100031 GCA_044224095.1 Micropruina sp.
CGACTGCAAGCCCCCCGACTCGCGCCCTCCCCACCGCGTTCTGCTGCGCTTCGAGATTGAGACCAGGGTGCTGACAGGCCATAAACGACTGGTAAACGGCGTCCGGGTTGACAACCTACAACCATTTGGTTGTATATTGGAGAAGTGATCGCGAGCGAGGACGACCGGGCGGACGCCCTGTTCCACGCGCTCGCCGACCGCACCCGGCGCGACATCCTGCGGCGGGTCCTGGCCGGCGAACACTCGATCAGCACGCTGGCCGGCTTCTACGACATGAGCTTCGCCGCCGTGCAGAAGCACGTGGCGGTGCTCGAGCGCGCGGGCCTGCTGACCAAGCGCCGGCAGGGCCGCGAGGCACTGGCCAGTGGAGATGTGCAGGTGGTGCGATCGGCCGCCTCGTTGCTCTCCGAGTTCGAAGAGATCTGGCGCGGCCGGATCTCCCGGATCGACGACCTGATCAACCAACTGAAGGAGTGAACCATGCCTGTTGTCGACGTCAAGAAGGACCTCGACGCCTTCGCCCTCACCATCGTCGCGGACTTCGCCGCCCCGGTGGAGCGGGTCTGGCAGATCTACGCCGACCCGCGCCAGCTGGAGAGGGTGTGGGGGCCGCCGGAGTACCCGGCCACGTTCGTGGACCACGAGCTGCGCCCGGGCGGTCGGATGAACTACTACATGACCAGCCCCGAGGGCGACAAGTACTGCGGCTACTGGCGGGTGACCAGCGTGTCCGAGCCCGACTCGTTCACCTTCGCCGACGGCTTCGCCGACGAGGACTTCAACCCGAACACCGACCTGCCGGAGTCGCAGAACGTCTACTCGTTCGCCGCGCACGACGGCGGCACCCGGGCCACCTTCCTCGCGACCTACCCGAGCGCGGAGGCGCTCCAGCAGGTGCTCGCCATGGGGATGATCGAGGGCGCCACCTCGGCCATCGGCCAGATCGACGACCTGCTGGCTGCCTGAGCGCGGCCTGAGCGCGGACGGGCGGTCGCCCCCGTCGTCCCCACCGCCTAGCCTGGGGACGACAGGCGGACGCCCGTCCGCCGTATTCCGACAGAAGGAGCAGCTTCATGGCAACGCAGAGCACTGCGCAGGCCCACTGGGAGGGCAGCCTGACCGAGGGCGCCGGCAGTGTCGACCTGGTCACCTCCGGCGTCGCCCACTTCGACCTGAAGTGGGCGAAGCGGGCCGAGGCCGGTGCCGGCACCACGAACCCCGAAGAGCTGATCGCGGCGGCGCACGCTGCCTGCTACTCGATGGCCCTGTCGCACGCACTGGCCGGCAACGGCACGCCGCCCGAGTCGGTGGACACCAAGGCGGTCGTCGGCTTCCAGCCCGGCGTCGGCATCACCGGCAGCGACCTGACCGTGGTTGCCAAGGTGCCGGGGCTCACCGAGGAGGAGTTCCTCAAATTCGCCCAGGACGCCAAGACCGGCTGCCCGGTGTCGGGCGCGTTGGCCAGCATCCCGATCACCCTGACCGCCACGTTCGTCTCCTGAACCGACGCTGAGCCGGCTTCCGCTCCGGGTGCGCCATGATGACGCCATGACGATGATGCCCGGGGCGGAGCCGATCAGCGTCGACGGCTCCGAGGTCGGGGTGGTGCTGTGCCACGGCTATCCCTCGACGCCGCAGTCGATGCGCGGCTGGGCCGAGCACCTGACGGCGGCCGGCTACTCGGTGCGGGTGCCGCTGCTGCCCGGCATGGGCACCCACTGGAAGGATCTCAACGCCACCGGTTGGCAGGACTGGTACGGCGCGATCGACCTCGCCTACCAGCAGCTGGCGCGGCGCTGTTCGACGGTCTTCGCCGCCGGACTGTCGATGGGCGGACTGCTGGCCACCAAGCTCGCCGAGGAGAAGCCGGCGCTGGCCGGCCTGGTCGTGGTGAACCCGATCTACGCCCACACCAACCCGGCCCTGAAGGTCCTGCCGCTGCTGCAGTACCTGCTGCCGTCGCTCGGCGGCATCGCCGGCGACATCAAGAAGTCCGACGTGGTCGAGTTGGCCTACGACCGGAACCCGTTGCGGTCCATGTACAGCCAGACCCGGCTGTGGCGGATCGTGGTCGAGGACCTGCCGCACCTGCGCCTGCCGGTGCTGCTGATGACCTCGCGCGAGGACCACATCGTCCCCCCGATCTCCTGGCAAACCTTCCTGAAGCGGGTCGGCTCGGACGACATCACCCACGTCGTCCTGGAGAACTCCTACCACGTGGCGACACTGGACAACGATGCCGAGCTGATCTTCGACGAGTCGGTGCGGTTCTTCGAGCGGCTGACGCCGCAGAGATAGGCTCTGGATCCGACGCTCGATCCGACCGCCCGCCAATGGCCAACCTGGGCGCCATTGCCGTTTGGCCTGCACACTCCGCTCAGCTGGCGGTCTCGGCGGTCCGAGGTGCAGCCCGCTAGGCGGACCGCCGGATGATGCCCGGGCGAGACCGGCGGGCATTAGCGATGTCGTGGAGGGCTTGAAGACTAGCCGTCTCAACCCGGGGGACTCTGTTCGATGACGGGGCGAGCGCATTTAGCCGGGCGGCCAGGTCTAGGCCGTCGGCGTAGCGCTGCGTGAGCCGATTCCACCTCCACCGGGTAGCACGCGTCGCGCCCAGTTGACTCAGTTCGCGACCCCGGGCGATCACGCTATGACGCCGGGCGTCGCCTAAGAGATCGCCTCCACCCGGTGCGCAGCAATCTGGGAATGGGCAGATCAGCCGAGACCAGAGTGCCCTTCGGGTGCGAGCCAGCTCCAGCCGGCGCTTGGAGACACCACGACCCAGCTCGCTAACATAGACCGGGCGGGCGCCGGGGTGGCCGCCGTTGGGTCGGCGTTGTTGTCCCATCCGGGTTTGCAGGTCGCACTTCTCGCGCCAGCCGATCCCGCACTCGTATCCTGCCGCGCCCTCGATCACGCAGGCCTCCCCGAGGATGCCCTGTTGCCACATCGTGGTTCGGTAATTCCTTGCGAGCTCTTGAACCAGCATCAACAACTCGACGATCCGGTCGAACGGCACGGCCCCCATGTGGACTTTGGAGGCCGCTACAGCAACCTCAGCCGGGTCGAGCGTGGCTAAGGCTGCCCATACGTCAGCCAGCACCGGAATCCCGCGAATCGGGTGCAGACATCGCCATCCGACGGCGAGAAGTGCAATCACCGGGAGGTGGATCTGAGCCTCGCTGACGTAGGCGGCGGTGCGTCGCCACAGGCCGGCTTGCACCTGAGCCCAGACGGACGAGGGCCTTTCGATGTGCACGTATGGCGCGATGATCTGGGTCGCGCCGTGGACGAGTTGGTAGTCGACCACCGTTCTCACCAGGCGCTCCTGGGCGGCCGTCTTCGTCAGGTCGACCGGGGTTACAGCGGCTAGCTGGGCAAAGGGGACTTTGGCCCACGGGGAGCCAGCATGCAGGTCGTCCTGCAGGTAGATGGTCTCGGGATCGATGAGAAACGGCACGCCGGCTTGTCGTGCCACGTCCGCAATAGCGTCGGCGCCGCTGCTGAGTGGAACGTGGGAGTCGACCACCAGCCGGGCGGGCCGGTGTGGCGCTGGCGGCACTCCGGGCACGAGACCGTAGAGCCGACGCACGAACGACTCATCACTGGCGCTCACCCGAGTGGTCAGCTCGGCATGGCCGGCGTGGCGGGTAGACATCTGGCGACCTCCCATCGTCGATGTGATCCTAGCAGCACGGGCGCATCATGACCTGCAAAATGATATGCAAGAATAGATGCATCGCAACGGCACCCCCGGGTGCACTTGAAGGTGTATACATGAGGCCGAGAGTCGGCGAAGGAGACCTATGACAACGCACACGCACAAGAGGGCGACAGCTGGGGGCCGGGCACGCGGCGCACAGGACACGCGTGACACCGGCACGATGACCTACCTGCGGATTTTGGAGGAGGTCGCCGACTCCGGCATCACGCGGACTGAACTCAGCAAAGCAGTCGGGGCTGCCGAGCGAACGGTCCAAACCTGGGCCGCAGGCACCAGCAAGCCCACAGGGCTGCGGGCGCAGCGACTTCTGGACGTCCAGATGATTGTGCGGCTGCTGAGCGACACCTACACGCGCGAAGGCATTCGCATCTGGCTCAACTCCCGGAACCGGAACTTGTCGATGAGGCGCCCCATCGACCTTCTGGAAGAAGGCAACATCGACGCCGTCCTCGAAGAAGCCGACCGCATCTCCGGAGGCATGTGATCGTCCCATGAATTCGCTTGCGAACGCGATCGCCGGCCTGGCCCACGTCGCCCAGACGGTGACGGGGGCCTGGCAGCGGCACTTGCCGGCTCGACATCAGGACCGTCCCCTTGAGGGACGCTCTGCCTACTCCCGCTGGGGCCGAAACCCAGGTTTTCCGCTGCTCTACCTCGGCCGTCCGACTGAATCGATCACGGTTGAGGCGTACCGGCACCTGGTCGACCCTGTGGAAGATGACCCAAACATCCTGGATCACCTGGCTCCGAGGGTGTTGGCCACCGCAGAGGTCCGGGTCACCGAGATTCTGGATCTCCGCACTCCGCGAGCCCGCATGGAACTCGGCCTCACCCTCGGCCAGATTCAGTCTCCCACCGACGACCGCGCCGCTTACGGGGCATGCCAGGAGGTCGCCGCGGCAGCACACCAGCACGGCTTTCACGGCCTGGTGGCCCCAGCTGCAACTCAGCTCGGCGAGACCTTGGCCTTGTTCACCAACAATCTGCCGGCAGACGAGCTTCCCAGGCTTATTGACACCACCCCTTGGGACCGACTACCTGACGACCCGCGGGTCAAGACCCGACTTCGACTCATTCGCGGCGAAACGAGCGGCTGATCCGCGTCCTTGCGCCAGGCCACCAGGGTCGATGACGGCATAGCGATGTACGGCGCAGCATCGGCGACGTTGAGCATCGAGTCCGTGTAGATGTTCATCATGCGTCCTCGTCCTCGTGGTAGGGCGCGGCACCCTCACGGCGCTGCGGCGGATCCCATACGCTTCGAACGGTGATCACCGGGACGCTCCGCAGCAAGGTCGACCAGGTCTGGAACGCGTTCTGGTCGGGCGGCATCTCCAACCCTCTGGAGGTGATCGAGCAGATCACCTACCTGCTCTTTCTGCGTCGGCTGGACGACCTGCAGACGTTGGCCGAGAAGAAGGCGAACCGCATCGGCAGGCCGATCGAGAACCCGATCTACAGTCCGGACGAGCAGCAGCTGCGCTGGTCGAAGTTCAAGGACCTCGACCCCGACACGATGCTCGCGGTGGTCACCCACCAGGTGTTCCCGTTCCTGCGTCGGCTGGGCGGCGACGGCTCCACCTACTCGCACCACATGCGGGACGCCCGCTTCACCATCCCGACCGCACAGCTGCTGTCGCGGGTGGTCGACCTGATCGACGAGATCCCGCTGGACGACCGCGACACCAACGGCGACCTGTACGAGTACATGCTGTCCAAGATCTCCACCTCGGGTCAGAACGGCCAGTTCCGGACGCCGCGGCACATCATCCAGCTGATGGTCGACCTGATGGGACCCAAGCCCACCGACGAGATCTGCGATCCGGCCTGCGGCACCGCGGGCTTCCTTGTCGCGGCGTCCGAGTACCTGCGCGCACACCACCCCTCGGTGCTGACGGACGCCGCCCAGCGCACCCACTTCCACCACTCGATGTTCCACGGCTACGACTTCGACTCCACCATGCTGCGGATCGGGAGCATGAACATGCTGCTGCACGGCGTGGAGGGCCCGGACATCCGCTACAAGGACTCGCTCTCCGCTGCCGGCAACGCCGACACGGGGAAGTTCTCGCTCGTCCTGGCGAATCCCCCGTTCGCCGGCTCACTCGACTACGAGGCCACCTCGAAGGAGTTGCAGAAGACGGTCAAGACCCGGAAGACCGAACTGTTGTTCCTGGCCCACTTCGTGCGGATGCTGAAGACCGGCGGACGCGCCGCGGTGATCGTGCCGGACGGTGTGCTGTTCGGCTCATCGAAAGCGCATAAGGATCTGCGCCGGCTGCTGGTCGAGGACCAGAAACTGGACGCCGTGATCAAGCTGCCCTCCGGCGTGTTCCGGCCCTACGCCGGGGTGTCCACCGCGATCCTGTTGTTCACCAAGACCAACTCCGGCGGCACCGAGCAGGTGTGGTTCTACGACGTCCAGGCCGACGGTTTCTCCCTCGATGACAAGCGCAATCCCATCGACGCCAACGACCTGGACGACGTCCGCACCCGTTGGTTGAGCTTGTCGAAACCTCTGAGCCTGTCGAAGCCCAGCGACGCCAGTGAACTGGATCGTGCCCGCACCGAGCAGAGCTTCTGCGTCCCCAAGGCCGACATCGTCGCCCAGGGTTACGACCTCTCGCTGAACCGCTACAAGGAGGTCGTGCACGAAGAGGTCGAGCACCGGTCTCCCGCCGAGATCATCGCCGAGCTGGAGGCGATCGAGGACGAGATTCGGCAAGGGCTCAGTGAGTTGAAGGCGATGCTGTCGTGAGGACGGTTGCGCTCGGCGAGGTCGCCAGCATCATAATGGGGCAGGCTCCGCCCGGCAGCAGCTACAACGATGAAGGAGTCGGAACGCCGCTGATAGCGGGAGCCGGAGATTTTTCCCGAGGACGACTCAAGCCGACCAAATACACAACCTCCGCGACGAAACTGTCCGAACCGGGCGACATCATCCTGAGCATCCGGGCATCGATTGGCTCGAAGGTGTGGGCGAACGGCAAGTACTGCCTGGGACGAGGCGTGGCCGGTCTTCGCGCGTCTGAGGGCATCCTCGCCGAGTATCTGTGGCACTGGCTCACTTACCACGAGCGCGTGCTGGCAGCCAAAGGCCGGGGAGCAACCTTTCCGCAAGTTAGCCGGTCGGACATCGCCGATCTCACCATCAGACTGCCGTCCATTGAAGTTCAGCGCCGCATCGCCACAACCCTGGACCAGGCCGACGCCCTGCGAGCCAAGCGCCGCCGGTCGCTCGCGCTCCTTGATGACCTCATCCAGTCTGCATTCGCAGCGACCTTCGGCGATCTCTGGACGGGAAGCACGACCATCGGCGACACCGCAGTCATCCAAGGTGGGCTCCAGGTCACTCGAACCCGAGCTGCACTGTCCCTCACAGCCCCGTATCTCCGCGTGGCGAACGTCCACCGCGGCCGTCTCCAACTCGACGAGATCAAGACAATAGGGCTCAGTGAGGCCGAACTCGCCCGGACCAGACTTCAAGCCGACGATCTCCTCTTCGTGGAAGGCCACGCCAACCCGCTCGAAGTGGGGCGAGTCGCGCGGTGGGATGGGTCGATCGAGGACTGCACTCACCAGAACCACCTCATTAGGGCCCGTCTTGATCAGACCCGTTGCCTGCCCATCTACGCCTGCCATTGGCTGAACTCGCCGAAGGGGGCCGCGCACTTCCAGCGTGGCGGCAAGACCACGTCGGGGCTCAACACCATCAGCGCGTCAACAGTTCGCTCCGCACCGCTACCGTTGCCGCCCCTCCACCTCCAGCGGGCCTTCGCCGAACGAGCCGAGCACATCGACCTACAACGCGCCAGGGCAATGCGTTCGTTGGAGGTCCTCGACGAGCTCTTCGCGTCCCTCCAATCCCGGGCGTTCTCGGGCGAACTCACCCTGTCGGCGTCCTGACTGAGATCCCGGCATCCGCCGGGATGACGGGGCCCGGGTACGCGGAAGGTCCCGACGACGTGGCGATTCGGCCGGACGTGGAGAGTCCCGACGACGCGTGGGCCCGCACGACGTGGGGTCCGGGGAGGACGTGGGAACCGTGCTTGCGCTGCTGCCGGGAGGTCCCAGGGCAACCTCGGCAAACATTCGATTTAGTTATCCACAGATGTGTCGTCGATGCTTGCCATGTCGGTTCGACGATCTATAATCGTACATATGGACACGATGTCGCCGACGCTCTCCGCAGCAGCCGAACGGTTGCGGTGCGCGGCGGCGGCCCGGGTCCAGGCCGAGATCGATGAAGCGGTCGCGATCGCCGACCTGGCCGCCGAACAATCCTGGACGGCCGATGCCGAGTACGACATGGTCGGCACCCGGCTGGTCCGCATCGGCGCCGACGGCACCCGAATGGTCAACGAGTTTCTCGCCCTCGAAGTGGCCGCGCTGAAATCCATGTCGGTGACCGCCGCGACCTGGCTGATCCGCGACATCGTCAATCTGCAAGCCCGGCACCCCATGCTGTGGGCGAAAACCCTCGACGGCACAATCCCCGTCTTCCGTGCCCGCGCGCTCGCCGACGAGATCGCCAGCCACGACCTGTCCTTCGATGAGGCCCGCGAACTCGACACCCAACTCCGATCCAAGCTCGGCGCCGTGTCCTGGCGGCGACTACTGCACCTGAGCCGCGGCCTGATCGCGCAGATCGCGCCCGGCAAAGCCGAAGCCGCGACCAAGAAGGCTCGCGAAGACCGGTATGTGCGGCTCTTCCCCACCGACGACACCAGCATTCGCCAACTCGCCGCCCGCATCGACACCGCCGACGGCATCTTCTTCGACGCCATGGTCGACCGGATCGCCGACATCCTCGCCAGCCAGGGCGACACCGATTCCAAGGACCACCGGCGGGCGAAGGCGCTCGGCATTCTGGCCACCCCTGCCCGAGCGGCACTGATGCTCGCCGAAGCCGCCGGATACACCGATGGCGATGTGAAGGCCGATGACCCACGCCTGCTGCCCACGGCCCGCTTCTACATTCACCTGTCGGAGGAAGCCGTCATGACCGGACGCGGCATGTGCCGGGTGGAAGGGATCGGGCCGCTGAACGTCACCATGCTCAGCCACCTGGTCGGGCACTGCCGGATCAAGGCAACCCCGGTGATCCGGCCATACGACAGCTACGGCGTCGACCAGTACGAGATTCCCGCCGGGCTGCGGGAACGAATCATGCTGCGCGACAGCATCGAGATCTTCCCATTCTCGGCCCGGACCGCCCGCACCTGCCAGTTGGACCACACGATTCCCTACACCAAAGACGGTCCTCCAGGCCAGACCCGGGCCGCGAACCTCGGACCACTGTCCACCAAAGCGCATCGCGGCAAGACCCACGGCAGTTGGCGACTCGACCAACCCAAACCGGGCGTCTTCTACTGGAAGTCGCCTGCCGGGTACAGGTATCGCGTCACCCAGCACGGAAGCCGCATCCTCGGCCACGGCGACCGCTACCAACGCGCCCTCGACCAATACCTCTGGGAGCGCGACCACAGACCGGACACGCCCGACGCCTGATGTCGGCGCGAGCCGGAATACTGACCCCGTGGCCAGCAATTTCGACTTCGCGCGCCCGGTATGGCCCGCGCTGGCCGAAGACTGCGTCCGCGCCGAATCCTACGGACGCTCCGATCCGCGCACCGCGGTGTTCTATTCGCGCCGCGTGGTGGAGCAACTGGTTGAACTGATCTACGACCTCCGCAGCCTGCCGACGCCCTACCGCGACGACCTGGCCGCCCGGCTGGGCGAGAGTGCCTTCCTCCGCGCGACCGGACCCGAGTTCGTCCGCAAGGCGACCCTGGTGCGCAAGGCCGGCAACGCCGCCGTCCACCGGGCCCAACCGATCAACCAGGCGCTGGCGCTCGCCGTCCTCAAAGAGCTGTTCGACCTGGTCATCTGGACGTTCTTCCGGTTCTCGACCCACCCGGACTCCACGCCGCTCAGCGCCACCTTCGACCCGGCACTGGTACCCGACCCGGCCGGTGTTGCCCAGCGCAGCCTCGACGAACTCGCCGCCCTGGCCATTGAGCTCGAGGCTCGGGACGCCGTCATCGCTGCCGAACGCGCCGCCAGGGACGACCTGCAGGCCGAGTTGGACGCCTTGCGCGTGCAGGTCGCCGCCGCCCAGGCCGCCAAGACGATCACCGTCGACACCCACGACTACTCCGAGGCGGAGACCCGCACCGCGTTCATCGACGCCGACCTGCGTGAAGCCGGCTGGGAGCCCGACGAGCCCGGTGTCCGCGAGTACCCGGTGACGGGCATGCCGGTTTCGACAGGCTCGGTCTCGACAAGCTCAACCAGCGGCTACGCCGACTACGTGCTCTGGGGCGCTGACGGGCTCCCACTCGCCGTCATCGAGGCCAAACGCACCAGCAAGAGCGCCGGGCTCGGCCAGCACCAGGCCAGCCTGTACGCCGACTGCCTGGAAACGATGACCGGACGGCGTCCGGTGATCTTCTACACCAACGGCTTCGAGACCTGGTTGTGGGACGACGCCGCTGGCTACCCGCCCCGCAGGGTGCAGGGCTACTACACCCGCGACGAACTGGAACTGCTCATCCAGCGGCGCACCTCGCGGCTGCCGCTCGCCGATCGCCCGGTCAGTGACACCATCGTCGAGCGGCACTACCAGCACCGCGCCCTCCGCAGAGTCGGTGAGGAGTTCACCAAGAAGCGGCGGCGTGCCCTGCTGGTGATGGCCACCGGATCGGGCAAGACCCGCACCGTCATCGCACTGGTGGAGCAGCTGATGAAGGCCGGCTGGGTGAAGCGGGTACTCTTCCTGGCCGACCGGCTCGCCCTGGTCAACCAGGCGGTCGGCGCGTTCAAGGCACACCTGCCGTCCGCCACCACGGTGAACCTGGTCACCGACAAGATCACCGACGGCCGGGTCTACGTCTCCACCTATCCGACCATGACGGGCCTGATCGACACCCTGGACGCCGACGACCGCCGGGTCTTCGGCCCCGGCTACTTCGACCTGGTGGTGATCGACGAGGCGCACCGTTCCGTCTACGCCAAGTACCGCGGCATCTTCGACTGGTTCGACTCGCTGCTGGTCGGCCTCACCGCGACGCCGAAGGATGAGGTCGACCACAACACCTACAGCCTGTTCGGCCTCGAGGACGGCGTCCCGACCGACGCGTACTCCCTCGACGAGGCGGTCAACGAAGGATTCCTGGTGCCGCCCCGGTCGGTGGCAGTGCCGATGAAGTTCCTCACCCGCGGCGTCCGCTACGACGAACTCAGCGAACACGAGAAGGACGACTGGGACTCCGCCGAGTGGAACGACGACGGCGTCATCCCCGACCACATTCCTCCCAGCGAGATCAACAGGTACCTGTTCAACGCCGACACCGTCGACAAGGTGCTGGAGGTGCTCGTCACCCGCGGCTACCGGGTCGCCGGCGGTGACCGACTCGGCAAGACGATCGTCTTCGCCCGCAACGCCAAGCACGCCGAGTTCATCAAGGAACGCTACGACCTCAACTATCCGTGGCAGGGCGGCACCGCCGCCCGGGTGATCGTCCACGGCGTCAGCCATGTGCAGACCCTGATCGACGATTTCAGCACGCCCGAGAAGCAGCCCGACATCGCCATCTCGGTGGACATGCTGGACACCGGCGTCGACGTGCCCGAGGTCTGCAACCTGGTCTTCTTCAAGCCGGTCTACTCGCGGACCAAGTTCTGGCAGATGATCGGACGCGGCACCCGGCTGCGGCCCGACCTGTTCGGCCCCGGCGAGCCCAAGAAGGACTTCCTGGTCTTCGACTTCTGCGGCAACCTCGAGTACTTTTCGGCGCCGGACGCCGGCGTCCCCGGATCACTGCAGAAGTCCTTGTCCCAGCGGCTCTTCGAGACGCGGCTGGCGCTGGTCACCGGCCTGGACGCCCAGCACGCCGAGCGCGCGCTGCGGGACGACCTCACCGCCGGACTGCGCGCGATCGTCGCCGGGATGAACCCCAACAACTTCCTGGTCCGGGCCCGGCGGGAATGGGTTCAGAAGTGGTCGGCGGCACAACCCTGGCAGCACCTGACCAACGAGTCCGCCGCGGAGGCGGCGGTGCAGTTGGCCGACCTGCCGTCGTCCGTCACCGACGATGACGAGGCCGCGAAACGGTTCGACCTGCTGCTGCTCAACCTCCAGCTCGCCGTCCTGGACGACGATCGGTCGACCGTAGATCGCCTACGCGGCCGGGTGCAGGCCATCGCCGCCAACCTGCTCGGCAAGACGGCGATCCCCGCGGTCGCGGCGGAACTGGCCATCCTCGGCGATGTCGAGTCCGACGACTGGTGGGCCGATGTCACGCTGCCGATGCTCGAACAGGCCCGGCGCAGGATCCGGTCCGTGGTCGCGTTGGTCGACATCGCCCAGCACAAGGCGGTCTACTCCGACTTCACCGACGAACTCGGCGAGGCGGTCGAGGTGATGCTCCCGGGTGTCACCGTCGGCACCAATCTGGAACGCTTCAGGGCCAAGGCCCGAGCCTGGCTGACCGAGCACGACGACCTGGTCGCACTGCAGAAGCTGCGACGCAACAAGCAACTGACGCCCACCGACCTGGACTCGCTGCACAGCATGCTGCTGGGTGCCGGCGTCGGCACCACCAGCGAACTCGAGCGCGCCACCGTCGAGGCGCACGGGCTCGGATTGTTCGTCCGGTCCCTGATCGGCCTCGACCGGGCGGCCGCCATGGAGGCGTTCGCGAGCTACCTGCAGAACACCACCTACAACGCGAGCCAACTCGACTTCCTCGATCTGATAGTCGAGCACCTCACCGCCAACGGAACCATGGAAGCTGCCCGGCTGTACGAGTCACCGTTCACCGATCGCGCGCCGACCGGTCCCGACCACCTGTTCACCGACCCCGAGGTCGACGGGATCGTGGTCATCCTCGACGGCATCAGGCGAAATGCCGTGGCTCAGCCTGACGGCCTGGGCACCGACGCCTGGCCTGCCTGAGGGCGCTCAGCCTTCTTCGGCCGGGGTATCCTCGAGCTTGGTGGCGTCGATCACGGGGGTGTCCTGGATCACGAGGCCTTCCTCGTCACTGGAGTCGGCGCTTGGCGGAGAATCCGGCGAGATGTACAGGCCTTCACGGGGCGGAATGGGGGGCTGCGTGGTCATGATGTGCCTCCTTCGATCGTCCTGAATTCGATTGTCCGAGGCCCGCGGACGCATCGCCACCCCCGTGCGGGTGAGCCCGGGCGTGTCCCGTCAACCGTTCGGGCAGGCCTGCCCGAACGACCCGCGATAGCTTGGTTGAGCCAACCGTCCGTCACTAACATTCGGTCAGAACCACCCCCGAAGAAGGACCCGTTGGACAGGAAAGCCCTCGAGGACACCTCCCGGAAACTCCGTGAGCTGCTACTCGATCCGGATTATGCATGCCTTTGGCAGGCCCAGGTCGGCCGCCGCCAAGCGCACGCACTGCACCAGAGCGGGATCTGCAAGGTGATCGCCGAGTACCTCTGGGCGAACGGACTGCAACCGGTCGACGACGAGGCGCTGCCCCGCAAGCTGAAGGACCGCGTCTACCGCGCGCTGGCCGGGAGTTCGCTGAGCCTGGCCACCCTGCGCTGGTTCATCGAGGCGTTCGAGATGACCCCGGACGACACCGCGACCCTGCTGCGCCTGGCCGGTTCCAGCGAGGCCGGGGACACGTTGATCGGCGGTCGTGCGGTGGTGCGCCCGGGCGTCCTGCCGCCGCGCAGGCACCGGACGGTGTCGCTGCAGGACTGCCACCGGGTCGGTCCGGACGGCCTGCCCGAGTCCCATCGCACCGTTCAGGTGATCCGCGCCGACGACGAGCTCGACCGCTACCCGTGCGTCTTCGACACCGACGCAGCCAGCTTCCGGGTGGTCCGCGGCGGCCGCTGCGGCGAGCCGTACGCGCTGGGCGACGGCCTGTTCGCGATCGACATCCTGCTCACCGAGCCACTAGGGCCGGGCTGTTCGACCGCCGTCGAGTACGAGACCACGTTCTGGTACCGCACGCCGCCGCCACCGGAGTTCCGCCGTGCCGCGGTCGACCGGCTCGCCAACGTCGATCTTCGGGTGCAGTTCCATCACCTCCGCCTGCCGCGACGGGTCTGGTGCAGCGAGTGGCCGACGCTGGACGCGCCCCCACACCGCTCCGAGACCGTCGAACTGGACGCCGACAAGGCCGTTCACCGGAGTTACCCGACCCTGGAACGCACCGTCGTCGGGTTTCGCTGGGAGATCACCCGGCCCGGCCGCTGACTGCGCCGCGACCGGTCAGACCCACTGTCCGCGCAGGAATCGGTGCAGCTCGAAGGCCGGGAAGTCCTTGCCGTAGCCGCTGCCGGGATTCAGCAGCACGCTCAGCTCGTTGGCGACGGCCCACTCGAACAGCGGCCGAGCCGGTTCGGCCCGCACCTCCCAGCCCGGTGCCGGCAGCATCAGGTCGTTGGTGAACGTCTCGAACCGCGCGGGGTGACTGAACACACAGACACCGGGCGCGCCCAACGGCGACAGCACCAGCGGCTGGAAGCCGTGCGGCTCACGGCGTCCGAGCACCCCGAGGACGACCCCGGTCAGCTCGCGGCTGAACGCCTGGTAGGCCGCGGCGTCGGTCGGGTGGTCGAAGGCCCGCACCAGGAGCTGTTCCAGCTGGGTCTGCGGCTGGAAGCCGGTCATGCCCCGCGGTCCCGCAGCCAGTCGCGGCCGAGCACCGCCTCGGCCGGGTCGGCCAGCACCACCTCGATCCGCTCGGCATAGCTGCGCTGCATCACCGGCATCTCGTCGATCGGGAAGAAGCGGGCCTCGGACGCCTCGCCGTCGCCGGGGACCGGATCCCCGGCGACCCAGCGGCAGCGGAAGGTGTGGTCGATGTACTGGGTGACGTCACCGTTGGCGTAGACCACCGGCTCGGTCACGTTCAGCCAGGCCAGCCGCTCCACCTCGACCTGCACACTGGCCTCTTCGGCCGCCTCGCGGATGGCGGCCAGATGCGGGTCCTCGCCGGGATCGACGATGCCGCAGACCGGGGACCATTCGCCGTCGTCGCTGCGCCGCACCAGCAACACCTCGGTGCCCGCGGCGCCCTCGCGCAGGATCACGGCGGTGGCGCCGGAGAGCCACAGCATCGCGTGGCCGACCTTGGCGCGCAGGTCGAGGATGAAGTCGGGTACCGGCACCCGGCGAGCTTAGCGCCGCGGCGGACGCCGGCCCGTCGATAAGCTGGAGCGATGGCCCAGCCGCCCCAGCTGTCGGTGTGTTACCGGCACCCCGACCGCCAGACGCTGATCGGCTGCCAGCGCTGCCGGCGTCCGATCTGTCCCGCCTGCATGGTCACCGCGCCGGTCGGCGTGCAGTGCCCGGAATGCGTCCGCGAGGGCATCCGCGCCACCCGCAGCGACGTCGGCCCGCTGGGCGGGCGCCGCTCCGCAGATCCGCGGATCACCTCGCTGGTGCTGATCGGGATCAACATCGCCGTCTTCCTGGTCATCCTGGCCACCGGCGGCTGGACCAGCCTGTGGGTGAACCGGCTCGGCATCAGCCCGCTCGGCATGTGCCTGTTGGACGACGGCAGCGGACGCTTCTACCCGGGCACGGACGCCGCCGGCTGCACGTTCCTGCCCGGCACGATCTGGGTCGACGGGGTTGCGGACGGCGCCTGGTGGCAGCCCCTGACCAGCGCCTTCGCCCACGCCGAGCTGTTCCACCTGGGCAGCAACCTGCTCGCGCTGTGGTTCCTCGGCCCCGCCCTGGAAAGGGTGCTGGGCAGGGTCCGCTTCCTGGCCCTCTACGGCATCAGCGCCCTGGGCGGGTCGGCCGCCGTGATGTGGCTGAGCGCCCCCGACTCGGTGGCGCTCGGCGCGTCCGGCGCGATCTTCGGCATGCTGGGCGCGCTGCTGGTGCTGGCCCGGCGCTTCGGCGGCAACTACCAGCTGATCGCCGGCTTCCTGCTGATCAACATCGTGATCACCGTCGTCGGCGGCGCCTACATCTCCTGGCAGGGTCACCTGGGCGGCCTGGTCGCCGGGCTGGCGGTGGCCGCCGGACTGGTGCTGCCGCCACGCGAACGGCGTGCGGCCGGTCAGCTGACCGCCCTCGCGGCACTGACCGCGCTGCTGATCGTGGCCCTGGCCTGGCGCGCCATAATGCTTCGGTGACTACCGGCGAGCTGGCCCGGCTGCTGCGCGGCCGGCGGTGGGTGGCGCTGACCGGCGCCGGGATCAGCACCGACTCGGGCATCCCCGACTATCGCGGGGCGGGTTCGCGACCGACCAGCCCCATCCAGTACGACGACTTCCTGCGCTCGCCCGACGTCCGGCGCCGGTACTGGGCTCGCTCGCTGCTCGGTTTCCGCAGCTTCGGCCGGGCCCGACCCAACGCCGGCCACCGCGCGCTGGCCGCGCTCGCCGATCGCGGCCTGAGCACGGTGATCACCCAGAACGTGGACGGGTTGCACACCGCAGGCGGCAGCCCCGACGTCCTCGAGCTGCACGGCCGGATCGACCGGGTGATCTGCCTCGACTGCGGTGCCGTGTCGTCCCGGACGGCGTTGCAGCGCCGCCTGGAGAGCGCCAATCCCGACCTGGACGGCAGCCTGGCGGCCGGCCGCGCCGAGATGGACGACGGCCGGCTGCGACCCGACGGGGACGCGGTGGTGGAGAACTGGGGCGACTTCGTCGTGCTGCCCTGTGCGGACTGCGGCGGCGTGCTGAAGCCCGACGTGGTGTTCTTCGGCGAATCCGTGCCGCGTCCGCGGGTGGCCGACGCCTTCGCCGCGGTGGACGCCGCCGAGGCGCTGCTGGTGGCCGGCTCGTCGCTCACGGTGATGTCGGGGCTGCGGTTCGTCCGGCACGCGGCCCGTAGCGGCACACCGGTGGCGATCGTCAACCGCGGCGCCACCCGGGGCGACGAGATGGCGTCCGTCCGACTGGACACCGGCTGCTCGGAAACCCTGACCGACCTTGTGAATGCCCTGTGAGATCTGGTTGACCGCACAACTACCGGCTCAGGTGCCCTACAGTGGCAGGCAGCATTCGGCCTAAGGGGAGGAAGGCCGTGGGCGATCCATCGGCTGCTGCGCGCGCTCGGACGAGACCTCTGCGCGGACTTTTGTCCGGCCTGGGACTCCTGGTCACCGGCGCGGGTCTCGTGCTGCGCCGAGCCCGGCTGTTCGGCCTCGGACTGATCCCGCCGTTGATCACCACCGTGCTGTTCCTGGTGCTGTTCGCGACCGCCAGCTTCCTGTCGCAGCGGATCGCCGTCTGGCTGACCCCGTTCGCCGACGGCTGGCCGGGGGTCGAGGCGCTCCGCGGCGTCGTGTCGATCCTGGTGATCGCGATCAGCGGCGTCCTGCTCGTGCTGCTGTTCACCGCCACCACCCTGGCGCTCGGCGCGCCGCTCTACGACCGGATCTCGGAGCAGATCGACGCCCACGCCGGCAGCTACCCGGCGGCGGCCCAGCCGGGACCGCTGCGGGCGCTGTGGTCGACGCTCACCCACCTGCTGAAGGTGGTGGCGATCAGCCTGCCGATCGGTGCGCTGATCCTGCTGATCGGGCTGATTCCCGTCGTCGGCGGGGTGCTGGCCGCGGTCGGCTCGGCATTGTTCGGCGGCTGGATGATCACCCTGGAGATGACCGGCTCGGCGGCCGGACGTCGCGGCATCGACGCCCTGGCGCAGCGCCACCGGCTGCTCTGCCGTGACCCGTGGCTGGTGCTGGGCTTCGGCGTGCCCACCTTCCTGCTGCTGTCGGTGCCGGCGCTGTCGCTGCTGGTCTTCCCGATCGCGACCGCCGCCGGCACCCTGCTCACGCGCAGGCTAGTCGCGCGCTGACGAAGGCCGCCACACAGGCCTCCACGTCGTCGCCGCTGTGTGCCGCCGACAGCTGCACCCTGATCCGCGCCTTCCCGCGCGGGACCACCGGGAAGCTGAACGCGATCACGTAGACGCCGGCCGCCAGCATGTGATCGGCGATCCGTCCGGCCAGCCGGGCGCCGTCGTCCCCGGGGAACATCACCGGCACGATCGGGTGGCTGCCCGGCAGCAGCTCGAAGGAATTCTCCTCCATCAGCTCGCGGAACAGCGCCGCGTTCGCGGCCAGCCGCTGCCGCGCCTCCGCCGAGCCGGCCACCAGCTCCAGCGCCTTCAGCGAACCGGCGACCACCGCCGGCGCCACCGAGTTGCTGAACAGGTAGGGCCGGGAGCGCTGCCGCAGCAGCTCGACGACCTCGGCGTGGGCGGCGATGTAGCCCCCGGACGCCCCGCCGAGCGCCTTGCCGAGGGTGCCGGAGATGATGTCCACCGGTCCATCACGCCGAACAGCTCGGGCGTTCCGCGTCCGGCCTCGCCGACGAAGCCGACCGCGTGCGAGTCGTCGACGAAGACCAGGGCGCCGTGGCGTCGGCCAGATCGCAGATCCCGGGTAGCGGGGCGTAGCTGCCGTCCATCGAGAACACCCCGTCGGTGACGATCACCGTTCGCCGGGCACCGGACGCCGCCTTCAGCTGCGCCTCCAGGTCGTCCAGGTCGGCATTGCGGTAGCGGTACCGGGCGGCCTTGCTGAGCCGGACGCCGTCGATGATCGAGGCGTGGTTCAGCTCGTCGGAGATGATCGCATCCTCAGCGCCGAACAGCGTCTCGAAGACCCCGCCGTTGGCGTCGAAGCAGGACGAGTACAGGATCGCGTCGTCGGTGCCGAGGAACCGCGCCAGGCCACGCTCCAGCTCGCGGTGCTGCGTCTGGGTGCCGCAGATGAACCGCACCGACGCCATCCCGAAGCCCCACGCGTCGAGGCCGGCGCGGGCGGCTGCGACCACGTCGGGGTGGTCGGCCAGGCCAAGGTAGTTGTTGGCGCAGAAGTTCAGCGCCGGCCCGCCGCCGGTGGCGATGTGCGCCGCCTGCGGGGTGCTCAGCTCGCGTTCGGTCTTGTACAGGCCGGCCGCGCGGATCTCGTCCAGGGTGGCGGTGAGTTCGTCGCGCAGCGTGTACATGGCGTGAACCTACTCGCTCCAGTCCAGGATCACCTTGCCGCAGCGTCCGGACCGTGCCACGTCGAACGCCTCCGCCCAGCCACGTCGAAGCCCTCGCGCATGCCCAGTTCGCGCTGGGCGTCCGCGATCCGGGTGGTGCCCACGTTCACCACCAGGTCGGCGCCGGCCCGGCGGGCCAGCTCCAGCCGCACGTCGGCCAGGTCGGTCACCACCACGTGCCGCGCGCCGGCGTGCCGGGCGATCGCCGCCGCCATCACCCCGATCGGGCCGGCGCCGGTGATCAGCACGTCCTCGCCGACCAGCGGCCACTGCAGCGCGGTATGCGTGGCGTTGCCCAGCGGGTCGAAGATCGGCCCCAGGTCGGGGTCGACCCAGCCGGGGTGCCTCCAGACGTTCTCCACCGGCACCACCACGTAGTCGGCGAAGGCGCCGTCGGTGTTCACCCCCAGCCCGACGGTGCGAACGCACTGGTGCCGGCGTCCGGCCCGGCAGTTGCGGCAGTAGCCGCAGACGATGTGCCCCTCGGCCGAGCAGGTGTCGCCCGGTTGGAGTTCCTTGACCTCGCTGCCGATCTCGACGATCTCGCCGAAGAACTCGTGCCCGATGGTCTGCGGCACCCGCACCTGGCTCGCCGCCCAGTCGTCCCACTGCTGCAGGTGCAGGTCGGTGCCGCACAGCCCGGCCCGCAGCACCCGGATCTTCACCTGCCACGGGCCGCAGGACGGCTCGGGCCGCTCGACCAGTTCCAGGCCCGGGCCCGCCGTCGTCTTCGCCAGCGCCCGCACACGAACTCCTCTCGGTGGCTCCATCCAACCACTTGCCACCGGCGGTCGCGCCGGTCGATAGTCGGGGATGCCGTACGCACTCCCCGCCGGCGCCGGGCCCGGCACCACCGGCGTCCAGCTGCGGATCGACACCCCGCGCCGCTTCACCCTGATGACGCCGTTCTGGTACGCGCCGTTCCATCCGCTGCCGCCGCGACTGGACGCCCTGCTGCCGGCGGCGGCGCAACCGCCGGACGCCGACCACCGGTGGCTGCTGATCCCCTCCGGCTCGACGGACCTGGCCAGCGTGCCCGGAGTGCTGTGGGGCCTGGTCGCCAGTTACGGACGCCACACGCTGGCCGTCGTGGTCCACGACCACGTGGCGTCGCTGGCCGATGCCGCCCCCGAGGCCGAGCGCTTCGACCGCGCCAGCGCCGCCGACGAGGTGCTCTACGCTGCGCTGCGCGACCCGGAGGCGGGGCAGTACCGGGCGCCCTGGTTCCGCTCCCTGGTGCTGTGGACCGGCGTCTCGGCGACCCGCTACTACCGGCATCGCCGATCCGGCTTCCTGGCCCTCGCCGCCGCAACCGCGGGCGCCTGGCTGTCGCTGTGGTGGCTGGCCGAGAACGTCGGCGGGCAGCCGCTGCCGGTGGCCGGCTGGATCCTGCTGCTGATGGGGCTGGCCGTGCTGGGCGTCGCCGGCGGTTTCGCCGCCCGGCTGAACCGGCTGCGGCCGCACGGCGTCGCCCCGACGCCGGCGCATCCGTCGGTCGCACCGACCCGGCTGCAGGCCGCCACCTCGTTCCTGCCGGACGGGCAGCGTCCGGTGGGCCGCGCCAGCGACATCTGGGTGGTCCGAGCCCTGGCCGCCGGGGCGATCCTGTTGCTGGTGGCGGCGGCCTGGACGGCGCTGCCCCTCGCCGGGCTGTTCGGCGTGGGACTGCCGGGCTTCCTGGCCGTCCTGGGGCTTGCCGCCTTCCTGGCCGGCTCGGGCTATCTGGCCCGGTCCCCGGTGCGCCGGGACGGCGTCCTGCCGTTGCTGATCGCGCTGGCCGGACCACCGGTGGGGCTGGTCGCCCTGGTCACGGTCGCGGTGCTGTACCTGCTGTGGCTGCCGGATGCGTTCTCGCCGGCCGGCGACGGCCCGGTCAACACGGTGGACGGAGATCGCCGCCGGCCGTGATCAGTCGCGGGAACCGCGCCTGGACAGGAACTCGCGATCGACGACCAGCGGATCGGCGACGAAGGGATCGGACGACTCCGGCGCGCCGTCGGCGATGTCATCGACACCGGAGCCGGAGTCGGGACTGTCGTCCCAGCCGCGCACGTTCAGGGTGCGGTTCGGGTGCAGCAGGCTCTCCCTGCTGAGCACCCGGCCCTCGCTGGGCACCACCTCGATCGGGCCGAGCCGACCGCTCTGCCGCAGCAGCCTGCGGCGTGCCGCCCGACGCCCGCGGAGGGCGGCCTGGGCGGCGAAGATCCCGCCGAGCGCGGCCACGCCGGCCAACGAGGCGAGAATCATCCAGAGGGGATTCATCACGCTCCTTCCGCCGCCGGCCGCATCCGATGAACGCCCAGTAAACCAGCATCACCGGCAATTGCCGAGCCCCCACGGGGCCTGCGCCCACACCGTGGTCTCACAACTGGCGGTAATTGCCCCGGACGTAGGCGACGGGGGCCACGGCCTCGTCGATCTCGATGGATTCGACCACCCCGCGCACCAGCATCGACCAGCCCGCCTCGACCGGTTCGCCGAGCAGCCGGGCACCCAGCCAACCGGGCGAGGTGGCCAGCACCGGCCCCCATTGGGTGTCCCGCCAGCGGGCCAGCCGGAACGGGCCGCCCGGTGCGGGGGCGAGGCCGGCCATGGCGTCGGAGAGTTGCCGGTCGCCGTGGGAGAGCAGGCTGACCGCCCAGCGGCGGGCGCCGAGCAGCGCCTGGAACAGTTCGGACGCCGGATCGATCAGCCCGACCACCTCACCGGGTTCGCCGTCGGCGACCAGCATCGACGAGACCGTGAGCCCGGCCGGCCCGGCCGGCGTCTCCGCCGCCCACACGGTGACCGGGGCCGGGAGCCGTCCACGGAACCGCCGCAACGGACGCCGCGGTTGGCCCGCCGCGAACGGATGGGTGTCGTGAATGGTCACCCGGCCCAGTGTGTCAGTCTCCCACCGGGATGCCGGAGGCGTCCGTGGGCGTCTGGCTGGGCGCGGCGGTCACGCTCGGGGTAGGCGTCGGCGAAGGGGTGTCGGTCGCGGTGGGGGTCGCCGTCGGCGTGGCGGTCTCGGTCGCGGTGGGCGTGGCCGTCGGCGACGCGGTGGCGCTGGCCGAGGGCGTCGGCTTGGTCGACGGCTGCCGGTTGCTCACCTGGCCGATCGTGGTGCCGGTGCGGCCGTCCAGGGTCTGGCCGGTGCCGAACTCCCAGCCGGTCACCACCCCCATGGCGACCACGAAGGTGACGGCCGCGGTGGCCGCGATTCCGCCGAACACGGCCAGCGGACGTCGCCAGCCCGACTTCTTCGGGCGAGTCTCGGTCTGGTCCTCGTCGGGAACGGTCAGCACCTTGGTGTGGCCGTCGGCGTCCCGCAGGACGATCTTCCGCACACCGTCCCGGGTGCGTTCGAGGCCCTTGGTGTAGAGGGTGCTGGCGAAAGCGGCCAGGACGCTGGCGATGCCGGCGCCGACCAGCGTGCCGGCGTAGCCCAGGCGGGAGCCGACCGCCGCGGTGGTGACCGCGGCCAGTGCGCCCCCGACGATCTGGGTCACGTTGAAGAGCTTCGGCTTGTCTTCGGTTTCGGCCGCCGCCGCGGCCAGTTTGGTCAGTTCGGTCTTCTCGGGTGTCTTCGTCTCAGTCACTGTCATCGTCTGCAATCTGCGGTTCGTTCAAACCTCGTCCAGGTTAGTCACTGCGACCAATATTCCCAAAGCCTGGCGTGTCGGGCCGGTAGGGTGAGCGCATGGAGACGGCCGCGCAGACCATGTACGACCGGGTCGGCGGACACCCCACCTTCGTCGCCCTGGTGGACGCCTTCTACGCCGGCGTGGCCGACGACCCGCCGCTGCGGGCGCTCTATCCCGAGGAGGATCTGGGACCGGCCGCCGAACGGCTGCTGATGTTCCTCGAGCAGTACTGGGGCGGTCCGAAGACCTACGGCGAGCAGCGCGGACACCCGCGGCTGCGGATGCGGCACGCCCCCTTCGCGGTGACGCCGGCCCAGCGCGATCGCTGGCTGCACCACATGCTGGGCGCACTGGACGGCCTCCGGCTCGAACCCGAGGCGGACGCCGAGATGCGCGACTACCTGATCCGGGCGGCCGGCTTCATGGTGAACAGCTTCGGGGAGTAGACCCCGGCCCGGTCGGCGATGATCCGGGCGATCTGGCGGGCGGCGTCCGGCTTGGCCACCCGGCGGCTGGCCTTCGAGGCGGCCCGCAGGGTCTCGGGGTCGTCCACCCAGCGCCGGACGGCGTCCACCACCTGGTGCGGACGCGGAGCCCACACCCCCGCCTTCTTCTTCACCACATAGGCGACGTTGCCGTCCTCCTGGCCGGGCAGCCGGGAGTACAGCACCAGCGGCAGCCCGGCGATGAAGCCCTCGCTGATCGTGCCCGGGCCGGCCTTGGTGACCAGCATGTCGGCGGCCGCCATGAACTCGGGCATCTGGGTGGTGAACCCGTAGATGTGGTGCGGCATCGTCCAGGCCAGCCCGCGCAGCCGCTCCTGCAGGCCCTCGTTGCGACCGCAGACGGCGACCAGGGTGGCGTTCAACCGGGCCTCGTTGACAGCCCGCACGACGGCCTCCATCGGGCCCATGCCGTCGCCTCCGCCGACCACCAGGATCACCGGCAGGTCGCGCCGCCAGCCCTCGGCGTCCCGCAGCGCCATCGGGTCGGCGGGCGGCACCCGGAAGCGCTCGGCGACCGGCAGGCCGACCACCCGGACGTTGCCCTCGGGAATGCCGTACTCGACGGCCACCTCACGGGCCTCGTCGGTGGGCACCACCACCAGGTCGGCGCGCCGGTCGAACCAGAATGCGTGGGTGGTGACCATGTCGGTGACCACCGTCATGAACGGCGTCGGGTTGGACTTCATCGTGCGCAGCACCCCGGTGTTCACCAGCGGATGGACCGAGACGATGATGTCGGCGGGATTCTCCCGGTAGAGCCGGCGGATCGCCCGGGCGACATAGGGGAACATCACCCGGATGAACGCCCGGGAGCGGCGCTTGCCGTCGGTCGCCTTGTACGAGATCGCCCAGGTCTCGGGGAACTTCGTCATCGGCGGGTACATCTCGGGGGCGTAGCGCAGCGGCGCCGGCAGGTAGTCGCGGAAGACGTCCACCATCTTGCAGTCGAAGGTGTCGGGGAACTCCAGACCCAGCGCCTCGATCAGCGCCAGGGTCGCCGACCGATGGCCGCCGCCGGTGTCGGAGAACAGGAACAACACCCGCTTGCGCGCAGCTGGAACGCCCGGCATGTCTCTCCTCGCGATGGCGACGACCCTTCGTCCCCCCGCACGATACCGGCTCAGCCACCTCCCGGCAGGTCGACGGCCTGCTCCTTGGCGGCGTCCGCGCGGTGCCGCTGCGCGTAGGCGTCGTCCTCGGCACCGGTGTTGACATGCGTCGGGTCGAGCACCCGGCGCAGGAAGGTCCGGGTGCGTTCCTGCTGGGGATTCCCGATCACCTCCTCGGGCGGCCCCTCCTCGACGATCACCCCGCCGTCCATGAAGATCACCCGGTCGGCCACCTCACGGGCGAACGCCATCTCGTGGGTGACCACCATCATCGTCATACCGGTGTTGGCCAGGTCGCGCATCACCGAGAGCACGTCGCCGACCAGCTCGGGGTCGAGCGCCGAGGTGGGCTCGTCGAACAGCATCAGCTCAGGATTCATCGACAGCGCCCTGGCGATCGCGACCCGCTGCTGCTGGCCGCCGGACAGCTGGGCCGGATAGGCGTCGCCGCGGTCACCCAGGCCCACCTTCTCCAGGTTCTCCCGGGCGGTGGCCTCGGCCGTCGACTTGTCCTTCTTCAGCACGTTGATCGGGGCGATGGTGCAGTTGTCCAGCACGGTCAGGTGCGGGAACAGGTTGAACTGCTGGAAGACCATGCCCATCCGGGTGCGCAGGGCGTCGACGTCGGCGTCCGGATCGGTGATCTCCTCGTTGAGGATGAACACTCGGCCGGCGGTCGGCTGCTCGAGCAGGTTGACGCAGCGCAGCAGGGTCGACTTGCCCGATCCGGACGGCCCGATCACGCAGACCACCTCGCCGCGCCGGATGATCGTCGAGATGCCCTTCAGCACCTCGATCGGCCCGAAGCTCTTGTGCAGGTCGTAGATCTGGATCTCGTCCTCGCGTGCGCCGGTGGGAATCGCGGTCGCGGTCATGTCGATCACCGGGCCTTCCGGGCGTTGGCTTCCATCCGTCGGACGACGAAGGTCAGCGGCAGGGTGATCACCAGGTAGCACAGGCCGGCGATCACCAGCGGGGTCAGATTGGAATGGGTGGTGGCGAGGTCGCGTCCGTACTTCGTCAGCTCGAAGGCGGACTTGGTCAGCCCCAGCACATAGACCAGCGAGGAGTCCTTGGTGAGCAGGATCAGCTCGTTGGTCAGCGGGGGCGTGACGATCCGGAACGCCTGCGGCAGCACGATCCGGCTCAGCGCCATCCCGGACGGCATGCCGAGCGACCGGGCCGCCTCGACCTGCCCCTTCGGGACCGCCTGGACGCCGGCCCGGATGGTCTCGGCCATGTAGGCGGCGGCGACCAGGCCGAGCGCGGCCCACACCGTTCCGTAGGGGTCGAACGGGAACAGCAGGCCGGGGAAGGCGAGCGCGAGGGAACCGAAGGCGATGAACACGATGATCGCCGGGACGCCCCGGAAGAATTCGATGTAGATGCTGGCCAGCCAGCGGTACGGGGCGACCTGGGACAACCTCATGAGCGCCAGCACGGTGCCCAGCAGCAGCCCGACCACGAAGGCGCCGGCGGTGTAGGCGAGCGTGTTCAGGAAGGCGTAGAGCAGCTGGGGGCCCAGGGTCAGCGCGATGATGTCCGGACGGAAGAAGGCACGCTGGATCTGGCCTCCGTCGGCGAACAGGACGAGGGCGAGCACGACCAGCCCCAGCACGATGTACTGGGCGATCCGGATGCGCTGCGCCCGCTTGCGCGGTGACAGTTTCTTGCGGACGGGTGGGTCGGCGGTCGTGGCGGACATGATGGCTCCTCGGGACTCGGCGATGCGAGTCCGCCCCCGGCCCACGCGGGCGGGCCGGAAGCGGACTCACCGACTGCGGGCAGGGATCACTTGGGGGCGTCGACCCCGAACCACTTCTTGTAGATGTCGTTGTAGCTACCGTCGGACTTCGCCGTGGCGATGACCTCGTTGATCACCGTCATCAGTGCCGTGTTGTCCTTGGCCACGTTGATTCCGTAGTGCTCGTTGGTGGCGAACTCGGCCACCACCTTGGTGGTCGGATTGTCCTTGGCGAAGTCGTAGAGCACGCCGTTGTCGTTGATGGCTCCGGCGACCGTCCCGCCGAGGACGGCGTTGGCGCCCTTCGGCATGTCGTCGAACTCCTTGGTGGTGTAGCCGTAGGTGCTCGCGTTCTTGTCGGCGTACAGCATTCCGGTGGTGCCGGTCTGGACCGCCAGCAGCTTGCCCTTGAGCCCGTCCAGGCCGGTGATGCCCGAGTCGGCTTTGACCAGTAGCGCCTGGGTGGCGGCGAAATAGCTGTCGGAGTAGAGGGTGGCCTCCTGGCGCTTCTCGGTGATCGTGGTGGCCGCGGCCCCGAGGTCGCACTTCTTGGTGGTGAACACGGTGCCAGCGGTGATCTGCTCGAACTCGATGTCGACGACCTCGGTGGTGACGCCCAGCTTCTTGGCGATCAGGTCGACCAGGTCCACATCGAAGCCCACCACGTTGCCGGAGTCGTCCTTGAACTCGAAGGGCTGGTACGACAGGTGCGTGCACATGCTCAGCTTGCCCGGGGTGACCAGTGCCACCGACGCCGCGGAGCTGCTGGATTCACCTGTCGGCGCCGAGCTGGGCGCTGCCGGAGTGCTGTAGTTGGCGCATGCCGCCAGGCCGGTCAGGCTGAGCGCCGCGACACCCGCCAGGGCGGCGCGAACGCGCTTGTGACTCGAAAACACGATCTCTCCTCGATTGAGCGAACAACTTGGCCGCATACTTGCGCAGCTTTGTTACGGCGGCAATGCCGAGCGCCGATTGAGACCGGGCCGTGACCTTCCAGAGTTCGACAGCCTCCCCGGAGCAGGCCGGCAGCCGCAGCTGACCCCGACGAGGACTGGTGGATCAAGGCCAAGCTGAAGCGCGAGAAGAGGCCAAGCTGGACGCCTGGCGGGCCCGCAGAAAGCGGACCGGACTGGCTGACCGCGGACCGGCTAACGCTGCGCGCTCGGGCCGCCCACCCGGGCGGCGACGAGGACGCGCGGCGCGGAACCGGACGCGCCGGCCGAGTGCCGTCGAGTCGGCTCGGCCTGGATCTGCTGGATGTTTCCTGCCCGGATGGCCGCGGTGACGGCGGCGGAATCTTCGGTGAACATGTTTCCCCCCTGGTCGATGTTCACCAGTAGGAAACCACGAATGGGCCGTTTCGTACCTGCGCGAAATGAGGAGTTATCTGTTTGTTACCTCGGTCGCCGGATCGGTGTCGTCGACCAGGTGCAGCTCGTGCTCGAGCCGTCCCTCCAGGTCCACCTTGTGCGCCCTCACCCGGGACAGCACCACGCCACCCATGGCCACCAGACCGGCGGCCAGCGCGATCGCGATCCGGATCACCGGATTCGCTCCCTCGCCCACCGACAGCGCGACCACCGCCGGCGCGATCAGCAGCGCGACCAGGTTCATCACCTTGATCAGCGGGTTGATCGCCGGCCCGGCGGTGTCCTTGAACGGGTCGCCGACGGTGTCGCCGATCACGGTCGCGGCGTGCGCGTCGGAGTTCTTGCCGCCGTAGCGGCCGTCCTCGACCAGCTTCTTCGCGTTGTCCCAGGAGCCGCCGGAGTTGGCCAGGAACACCGCCATCAGCACGCCGGCGACGATCGCGCCGCCCAGGAAGCCGGCCAGCGGACCGACACCGAGGCCGAACCCGACCGCGATCGGCGCGGACGCCGCCAGCAGCCCCGGGGTGGCCAGCTCGCGCAGCGAGTCCCTGGTGCAGATGTCGACCACCCGGCCGTACTCGGGGCGTCCCTGGCCGGTCATGATGCCCGGGATCTCGGCGAACTGCCGGCGCACCTCGAACACGATCGCGCCGGCCGCCCGGGTGACCGCGTCGATGGCCAGCCCGGAGAACCGCGGTGGCGATCGCGATGCCCTTGGTGATCGCCTTGGTGGTGTTGCCGTCGGCGTCCAGCGCGGTCAGGATCGCCTCGCCCTGCTCGTCGACGTCCTTGCTCATCACGGCGATGCCCTGGGCGTTGTCGGAGACCGGTCCGAAGGTGTCCATGGCGACGATCACGCCCACCGTGGTGAGCAGGCCGCAGCCGGCCAGGGCGATCATGAACAGCGACAGGATGATCGAGCCGCCGGAGATCAGGAAGACGCCGCAGATCGCCGCCGCGATGATGCCGGCGGTGTAGACGGCGGATTCGAAACCCACGCCGATGCCGGCCAGCACCACGGTCGCCGGCCCGGTCAGCGAGGTGCGGGCGACGTGGATGGTCGGGTTGGACTCGGTGCCGGTGAAGTAGCCGGTCAGCCAGAGGATGACGCCGGCGAGCACGATGCCGATGGCCACCGCGGACGCCGCCATCACCCGCGGGTCGCCGGGCAGGGTGCGGACCAGGTCGGGGACGGCGGGCAGGTCGGCGAAGCGGGCCGGCAGGTAGACGAAGGCCGCCACCGCGGCCAGCACGGCGCCGGCGGCCGCCGAGGTGTAGAAGCCGCGGTTGATCGCGGTCAGGCCGGACTCCTCGCCGCGGATCCGGGTGATCGCGATGCCGAGCACCGCGGTCAGTGCACCGATCGCCGGCACCAGCAGGGGGAACACCAGGCCCTGCTCGCCGAAGGCGGCCTTGCCCAGGATCAGCGCGGCCACCAGGGTCACCGCATAGGACTCGAAGAGGTCGGCGGCCATGCCGGCGCAGTCGCCGACGTTGTCGCCCACGTTGTCGGCGATGGTGGCCGCGTTGCGCGGGTCGTCCTCGGGGATCGACTGCTCGACCTTGCCGACCAGGTCGGCGCCGACGTCCGCGGCCTTGGTGAAGATGCCGCCGCCGACCCGCATGAACATGGCCAGCAGCGCCGCCCCGAAGCCGAAGCCCTCGAGCACCGACGGCGCCTGCTCGCGGTACAGCAGCACCACGGCGGCGGCTCCGAGCAGGCCGAGGCCGACCACGCTCATGCCGACCACGCCGCCGGTGCGGAAGGCGATCTTGGCGCCCTCGACGCGGCCGTTGGCGCGCATCGCGGCGGCCGCGACGCGGACGTTGGCGCGCACCGCCAGCCACATGCCGAGGTAGCCGATCGCCGCCGAGAAGCCGGCCCCGACCAGGAAGAACGCCGAGCGTCCGAGTCGCACCGGAAGGTCACCGGGCAGCAGCAGGAGCAGGCCGAAGGCGACCGCCGCGAAGATGCCGAGGGTCCGGAACTGGCGGCTCAGGTAGGCCGCCGCGCCCTCCTGGACGGCGCGGGCGATCTCTCGCATCCGGGTGGTGCCCTCGTCCTCGGCGAGCACCTGGCGGCGTAGCCACACCCCGTAGAGCAGGCTGATCGCAGCGATTCCGGCGATCGTCCAGACAATGGCCAGGCTCGTCGGGCCCAACTCGAGCATGCGTCCTCCTAGACCGCCGGCGGACGGCATGGCGGTCTTACCTCGGCTCCCTGGGGTCGGGAGATTCGGGGAGTCTATTGGTCAACTCAGCCGAACGACACCCAACCCGGTGATACTCCACCCCAAGGGGATTATATGAACGGAGCCCTTGCGAAATCACAACGGGTTCGATTGGATCGCCGATATCCAGCGTCCCGCGTCCGAGGAGAAGCATGTCCGCAACCGCGATGAACCCGGCCTCCCGCGCCGCCGCACTGCGCCGGCTGGCCGAGGAGGAACTGGACGTGCTGGTGGTCGGTGGCGGGGTCACCGGGGCCGGCATCGCCCTGGACGCCGTCACCCGCGGCCTGCGGGTCGGCATCGTGGAGGGCCAGGACTGGGCCAGCGGCACCTCGTCGCGCTCCAGCAAGCTGATCCACGGCGGCCTGCGCTACCTGCAGGCGCTCGACTTCAAGCTGGTCAACGAGGCCCTGCACGAACGCGAGCTGCTGCTCGACACCCTGGCGCCGCACCTGGCCAAGCCGGTGTCGTTCCTGTACCCGCTGACCAAGCGCTTCGTCGAGCGGCCCTACGTCGCCGCCGGCATCACTCTCTACGACGTGATGGCGCGGCTGGGCGCCAAGGCCACGTCGCCGTTCCACCGGCACCACACCCTCGCCGGCGTCCAGCGGCTGTTCCCCGACGTGCGGCCCGACGTGATGGTCGGCGCCATCCAGTACTGGGACGGCCGGGTCGACGACTCCCGGCTGACCCTGACCCTGGTCCGCACCGCGGTCGAGTACGGCGCGCTGGCCGCGAACCGCGTCCGGGTGACCGACTTCGTGAAGACCGACGGACGGGTCAGCGGCGCCCGGGCGACCGACCTGGAGACCGGCGACAGCCTCACCATCAGGGCCAAGCACGTGATCGCCGCGGCCGGCGTCTGGACCGAGGCCACCCAGGACCTGGCCGAAGCCGAGGGCGGGCTGAAGGTGCTGGCGTCCAAGGGCATTCACATCGTGGTGCCGAAGGAACGGCTGAACGGCGAGGTCGGGTTCATTCTGCAGACCGAGAAATCGGTGCTGTTCATCATTCCCTGGGAGCGCTACTGGGTGATCGGCACCACCGACACGCCCTATCAACAGGACTTCACCCATCCGGTCGCCTCGGCCGCCGACATCGACTACGTGATCGACCACGCCAACGTGGTGCTGTCCAAGCCGATCAGCCGCGACGACGTGATCGGCACCTGGGCCGGGCTGCGGCCGCTGCTGCAGCCCGCCACCAAGGGCGACGGGACGGCGTCCACCAAGGTGTCGCGGGAGCACACCGTGACCGAGGCGGCGCCCGGCCTGGTCACCATCGCCGGCGGCAAGCTGACCACCTACCGGGTGATGGCGCAGGACGCCGTCGACTTCGCGCTCGGCGAGGCCGGCGCCAAGGCGCGTCCGTCGCAGACCAGGAAGACCCCGCTGCTCGGCGCCGCCGGCTACTCGGTGCTGTCCGCGCAGGCCGACACCCTCGGCCGCGAGTTCGGCTGGGACGCCACCCGGGTGCGGCACCTGCTCGACCGCTACGGCAGCGAGATCAACACCCTGATCGCGCAGTGCCGCGAGCAGGAGGATCTGGCGAAGCCGGTGGAGCACGCCCCCGACTACCTGCGGGCCGAGTTCGCCTACGGCTGCACCCACGAGGGCGCGCTGCACCTGGAGGACCTGCTGGTCAACCGCACCCGGCTGACCTACGAGATCGCCGACTCAGGGCTGGCCGCGCTGCCCGAGGTCGCCGCCCTGGCGGCCGACAAGCTGGGCTGGAGCCGGGAACGCGCCGATGCCGAGATCGCCGCCTACACGGCCCGGGTCGAGGCCGAGCGTGACGCGGCGACCCAGCCGGACGACGCCGCGGCCGCCGCTGCCCGGGCGGCTGCAGCGGAGGTCACCGACGCGGTCAACTGACCTCGAGCGCCTCGCGCAGCAGGGTCGCGTAGGCGGCCTGCTCGTCGGCGGCGTACTTCGTCCGGGGCCAGAAGAACCCGCGCAGGCCGTCCCCCTTGGAGCGCGGCACCACGTGCACGTGCAGGTGCGGCACCGACTGGCTGACCACGTTGTTGATCGCCACGAAGGTGCCCTGCGCGCCCAGCGCCGGGCCCATCGCGGCGGCGATCCGCCGGCAGCCGCCGATCAGCGGCAGCACCAGGTCGTCGGGCAGGTCGAGCAGCGTGTCGACGTGCCGGACGGGGCAGACCAGCACGTGACCCTTGAACACCGGCCGGTGATCGAGGAAGGCGATCACCCGGTCGGTCCGCAGCACCACCTCGGCCTCGAGCCGTCCCTCGATGATCGCGCAGGCGATGTCCCGGTCTGCCATCGGGTCATTGTGTCACCGGCCCGCCGGCCGATGGACGGGTGCTTCCCTCTGACCTGTCAGATTGGCAGAATGGGTGCAGCACTACTTTCGGGTGATCTGAAGCAACGGGGGGACTTCATGACACGCGATCTGCTGATCGTGAGTGAGCGCGCGCTCACAGCCTCAGACCTGGCCGCCGGCGTCTCGGCGGTCCACCAGGGCCGACCCTGGGCGGTGACCGACAACGGCGACCGGCTGGCCGTCACGCACTGCGACCGGCCGCTCCTGCAGGCCTCGGTCTCGGTTCGCCGCGACGCCGGCGACGGGCCGATCTGGCACACCGAGCTGACCGTCATCGACGAGCAGACCACGCTCGCCGTCGAGGTCGCCCGGGCCGTCGCGTGGGAGACCGGCGGCAGCCTGGTGGAGCTGCCAGACTGACCGCATGACCCAGCCCAGACCGATCGCGGCCGACGAACTGGACGGGTTGCTGGACTTCATCGCCTCCCGGCAGGCGAGCCCGGCGACCGGCACCTGCTACCTCGGCACCGAGCGCGAGTCGATCCGGCTGGAGCTGGACGAGGTGGACGCCGACTGGCCGCGCTCGGCGCTGGTCGTCACCGGCGACGACGGCCGGATCGTCGGCGCGACCGTCACCGAGGTGGACGCCGAACTGGGCCGCAGCTGGATCCACGGGCCGTGGGTCGCCGACGAGCACTGGGACGCCGTCGCCCGGCCGCTGCTCGAGGCGGCGATCGGGTTGTGCCCGGCGGGAGTGACGCACCACGAGTTCTCCGGCGACGTGGCCAACCGAGGGATGGCGACGCTGGCCGAACAACTCGGCTGGACGGCGTCGGTGCCCAATCACGTCTTCGTGGCGACCGCGGACGCCGCCATCGGCTGGCCGCCGGACGATCCGCGGGTGCGGGCGCCACGGCCGGACGACTTCGCCGCCATCGACCCGCTGCACGCCGCCGAGTTCCCCGACACCTACCTCAGCACCTCTCAGATGATCGACGAGGGCATCGCCGGTGACCGGATCACCGTGGTCAGCGCGTCCGGCGGCGAGGTGCTCGGCTATGCGGCCGGGCGGGTCCAGCCCGACGGCGCCGGCTATCTCGACTTCATCGCGATCGTCCCGCGGGCCCGTGGCACCGGGGCGGGGCTGGGCCTGCTGGTCACCGTCAGCCGGCGGATCCTGGCGGCGGCGCCGCAGCGGAACGTGAACCTGACGGTGCAGGACCACCGGGCGCCCGCGGTGGCGCTCTACCGCGGGCTCGGTTTCGTGCTGGAGACCACGATCGTGGGTTACTCCCCGAACCGTCTTGCCCCTTAGACGGGCGCCGGTGGCCGACGCTCGGCTCGTCACCATTGGCGCATGACGACAGTGATCGGTTCCCCGTTGGTCAAGCGCGGCCTGGCTGACATGCTCAAAGGCGGCGTCATCATGGACGTCGTCACGCCCGACCAGGCCCGGATCGCCGAGGACGCCGGCGCCGTCGCGGTGATGGCGCTGGAGCGGGTGCCGGCCGACATCAGGGCCCAGGGCGGCGTGGCCCGGATGAGCGACCCCGACCTGATCGCCGCCATCATCGACACCGTCTCGATCCCGGTGATGGCGAAGGCCCGGATCGGGCACTTCGTGGAGGCCCAGGTGCTGGAGCACCTCAAGGTCGACTACATCGACGAGTCCGAGGTGCTCTCCCCCGCCGACTACAGCCACCACATCGACAAGCACCGCTTCACCGTGCCGTTCGTCTGCGGCGCCACCAACCTGGGCGAGGCGCTGCGCCGGATCGCCGAGGGTGCCGCGATGATCCGCTCCAAGGGCGAAGCCGGCACCGGCGACGTCTCCGAGGCCACCAAGCACATCCGGACCATCCGGCACGAGATCGCCGTGCTCAGGGCCACCTACGAGTCGAACCCGGACGAGCTGTACGTGGCGGCCAAGGAGCTGCAGGCGCCGTACGAGATCGTCCGCGAGGTGGCCGAGACCGGCGCCCTCCCGGTGGTGCTGTTCACCGCCGGCGGCGTGGCGACCCCGGCGGACGCCGCGTTGATGATGCAGCTGGGCGCCGACGGCGTCTTCGTCGGCTCGGGCATCTTCAAGTCTGGCGACCCGGCGGCGCGCGCGGCGGCGATCGTCAAGGCGACCGCCCGGTTCGACGACCCCGCGGTGATCACCGAGGCGTCCCGTGGGCTGGGCGAGGCGATGGTGGGCATCTCGGTGGCCGACGTGCCCGCGCCGCACCGGCTGGCCGAGCGGGGCTGGTGACTCCCACCGTCGGGCTGGTCGCCCTGCAGGGTGGGGTGCGCGAGCACCGGCTGGTGCTGGAGGGTCTCGGTGCCCGGGTGCTGCCACTGCGCGGCGGCGACGACCTGATCGGGCCCGACGGTCCGCGGGTCGACGCCGTCCTGCTGCCGGGGGGCGAGTCGTCCACGATCGACAAGCTGCTGCGGACGTTCGACCTGTTCGAACCGTTGCGTGCCGCGATCGGGGCCGGGTTGCCGGTGCTGGGCACCTGCGCCGGGCTGGTGCTGCTGGCCACCGACGTGGACGACCGGGCGCCGGGCCAGCGATCGCTCGGGCTGATGGACGTCACCGTCCGGCGGAACGCTCTCGGCTCCCAGGTCGATTCGGCCGAGACCGAGCTGGCGAGCACCCTGGGCCCGATCCGGGTCGCGTTCATCCGGGCACCGGTGGTCACCCGGGTCGGCTCCGGCGTCGAGGTCCTGGCCAGACGCGACGACCAGGTGGTCGCCGTCCGGCAGGGGACGATGACCGGGTTGTCCTTCCACCCCGAGCTCACCGGAGAAACGGTCTTCCACCGGCAGCTGCTGGACGACGCAGCCCACTAGTCTCAGCGGGGTGACCGATCCGCTGCACATCGCCTTCGTGTCGATGCACACCTCCCCCGCCGACCTACCGGGCTCCGGCGATGCCGGCGGGATGAACGTGGTCGAGTACCACCAGGCGTTCGCGCTGGCCGGCCTCGGTCATCGGGTCGACCTGATCACCCGGCGCAGCGACCCCGGCCAGCCCGACGTCGTCGAACTCTCGGACGCCGTCCGGCTGCGGCACCTGCCGGCCGGGCCTCCGGCCAGGCTGGCGAAGAGCCTGATCGACGCCCACATCGAGGAGTTCTCCGCGGGCCTGGCCGCGCTCGGCGGCGGTTACCACGTGCTGCACTCGCACCACTGGATGTCGGGGGTGGCCGCGTTGCCGGTGGCCCACGACTGGGGCGTCCCGCACGTGCAGAGCTTCCATTCGGTGGCGGCGCTGCCCGGATCGGCGCTGTCCGAGGGTGAGCCACCCGAGTCGCCGGCGCGGGTGCCGGGCGAGCGCCTGGTGGCCACCGAGTCCGACGCGGTGATCGCCATCAGCGCGGCCGAGGCCCGGACCGTGGTCGAGCGCTGCGGTGCCGACCCGGACCGGGTGGTGATCGTGCCGCCCGGCGTCGACCGGACGATCTTCCACGCGCGGGCGTCGGAAGGTGCCACCAACGCGGCCGTCGCCAACCCGCGTGGCTACCTGCTGTACGCGGCCCGGCTGCAGCCGCTGAAGGGACCCGACCTGGCCATCGGCGCGCTGGCCGAGGTGCCGGCCGAGTTGCGCCCCGACCTGCTGATCGCGGGTGACGTGTCGGCCGACTTCGCGGCCTACGAGGCTGAGCTGCACGCCCGGGTCGAGGCCCATGAGCTGACCGGAGCCGTGCACTTCATCGGTCCGCAGCCGCGGGAGCGGCTGGCCGCGTTGATGCGCGGCGCCCGGATCGTGCTGGTGCCCTCGCACTCGGAGACCTTCGGCCTGATCGCCCTGGAGGCCGAGTCGTGCGGGACGCCGGTGATCGCGTCCGCGGCCGGCGGGCTCCGCGAGGCGGTGGTGCACGGCGAGACCGGACAGCTGATGGACTCCCGGCAGCCCGAGGACTGGGGTACCGCGATCACCCGGCTGCTGGCCCGCCCGCAGCGGCTGGCCCGGATGGGCGTGGTGGCGCAGATCCATGCCCGCCGGTTCGACTGGGACTGGACGGCGCGGCTGCTGGAACTGCACTACCGGGGGTTGCGGTGACCGATCCGTTCCGGGCGACCACCCGGGCGGTGTTCGCCCACGCCCACCCCGACGACGAGACGCTGGCCACGGGTGCGCTGATCCAGCACCTCACCGAGGCCGGCGTGGCGGTCGCGGTGCTGACGGCGACCCGCGGCGAGCGCGGCGAGGTGGTGCCCGGGCCGCTGAGCCACCTGGCCGGCACCGCCGAGCTGGACGCCCACCGCGAGGCGGAACTCGCAGCCGCGCTGCGCGCACTGGGCGCCGAGGGGCCGTTCTTCCTGGGCGAGCCGCCCGCCCGGGCGTCCGGTGTGCCGCCTCGTCGTTACCGTGATTCCGGGATGCGCTGGGTGACGCCGACCCTGGCCGGCCCCAGCGAGGACGCCGGGCCGGAGGCCTTCACCTCGGCGAGCATCGCCGAGCCGGTCGCCGACCTGGCGGCGTTCCTCACCGCCTGGCGGGCGCAGCTGGTGGTCAGCTATCAGGCCGACGGCGGCTACGGGCACCCCGACCACGTCCGGATGCATCACGTGGCGGTGGCCGCCGCGGAGTCGACCGGCGTCCCGTTCGCCGAGGTGATCTCGATCCCGCGGGACGGCGCTCCCCCCGAGTCTGAGGGCGTGACCTGGTACGACCGGAGCGACCGGCTGGACGCCCTGCTGCCGGCGCTGCGGGCGCACGCCTCCCAGTTCACCGTGGACGGGCGCGACGTCATCCACTCCGGCGGGCAGCGGGAGCCGCTGCAGCTGCGCACCGGGGTCCGGCTGCCACAATGACCCGGTGCTGAAGACGTCCGCGCGTTCGCTGCCGCCGCAATGGCTGCTGCTGACCATCCTGGCGGGGCTCGGCATGGTGGGGCCGTTCTCGATCGACACGATGTTCCCGGCCTTCGCGCAGATGGCGGTCGACCTGGACACCACGCCGCTGGCGCTGCAGCAGCTGATCAGCGTCTATCTGCTCTCGTTCGCGGTGATGAGCCTGTTCCACGGCCCGCTCTCGGACGCCCTCGGCCGCCGGCCGGTGATCCTGGTCGGCAGCGCGCTGTTCGTGCTGTCCTCCCTGGCCTGCGCGCTGGCCCCCGACCTGGGCTGGCTGCTGGCCGGACGCGCCGCGCAGGGACTCAGCGCCGGGGCCGGGCAGATCATCAGCAGGGCGATGGTGCGCGACATCTTCGCCGGCGAGCGCGCCCAGCGGGTGATGTCGCAGATCGCGATGATCTTCGGCCTGGCACCCGCCCTGGCCCCGATCGTCGGCGGCTGGCTGCTGACCCACGGCAACTGGCGCGGCATCTTCTGGTTCCTGACCGGGCTCGGCGTGCTGCTGCTGGTGTTGGTCGGGCTGTTCCTGCCCGAGACCCATCCCGCCTCGGACCGGACGCCGCTGCGCGTCGGGCCCCTGTTCCGTTCGCTGTGGGCGGTCTGGCACGACCGCAACGGACGCCGGCTGGCACTGACCGCGATGATCAACTTCGCCGGCATGTTCGTCTACATCTCGGCGGCACCGATGATCGTGGTCGGCCTGCTCGGCAAGGGCGAGCAGGACTTCTGGGTGCTCTTCGTGCCGCTGATCTCGGGCATGGTGGCCGGCTCGTGGTTCTCCGGACGCCTGGCCGGCCGGATCAGCGGCCGCCGGTTGGCCACCGCCGGGTACTGGATCAGCCTGGCCGCCGGCGCGGCCAACCTGGCCCTGATGCTGGTGCCCGCGGCGCAGACCCTGCCGTGGGCGGTGCTGCTGCTGCCGGTGTACACCTTCGGCATCGCGCTGGCGTTCCCGATCCTCACCCTGGCCATGCTCGACCTGTTCCCGGCCAACCGCGGCGCGGCGTCCTCGGTGCAGACCTTCGTCTCGCTGGTGTCGAACGCGCTGATCGCGGGCGCCCTGGCGCCGGCGGTGGCGTTCTCGCTGCCGATGCTGGCCGGGACCACGCTGGTGCTCACCGCGATCGGCTACCTGATGTGGCGGCGGCACCTGCGGGTGACGGCGTTGGAGCCCCAGTGCCCGCCCGACCCGGAGAGCTATGAGCCGACCGACGAGCTGTGAGGCCGGCGCGGGCCGGGCCGTTGCTACGCCGCCTCCAGCACCGCCAGTTCCTGGTCGGTGAGCGCAGTGGACGCGCCGGCCACCGCCTGCTCCAGCTGTTCGACGCTGCTGACCCCCACGATCGGGGTCAGCGCGGGGCTGCCGGACGCCAGCCAGGCCAGCACCACCTGCCCGGGCCGGAGGCCGCGCGCCTCGGCCACCCGGGCCAGCGCCGTCCGGCGCCGGTCGGTGCCGAGGTGCCGGTACTCCGGCTCGAGCGGGCGGTCGTCCCGGTCGTAGCGGCCGCGGAGCGTGGCGGTGTAGACCCAGCCGTCGATCGCGGGGTTGCGTCGCAGGAAGTCCAGCCCGTCCGGCGACAGCATGCCCAGCGGGATCGGCTGGCCCTCCACGTCCATGCCGCCGGCCGGCTGGAAGTAGGAGTAGCGCTGCTGGTAGGCGCTCGGCTGGGCGTGGCCGCCACGTTCGGCGGCGGCGCGGATCCGTTCCGCCAGCCAGGACGGGTGGTTGGACAGGCCCCAGCGCGCCGTCAGGCCCTCGCCGACCAGGCCGCCGAACGTCGCGACCAGCTCGTCCAGGGGGACGGACGGATCCTCGACGTGGGCCCAGTACAGGTCGACGGCGTCCCGGCCGAGGCGTTCGAGGCTGCCCGCCAGGGCCGCGCGGACGGCGTCCTCGCCCAACCCTTCGACGTGATCGGGGAACCCGCCGATCCGCGTCGGCTGGGCGCCCACCTTGGTGCTCAGCCGGACGGGCACGCCCGGGTTCGCCGCCAGCCAGCGGCCGAGCAGCGCCTCGCTCTGACCGCCGAAGCCGGTGTCGGCGGTCCAGAAGCTGTAGTTGTCGGAGGTGTCGACCCAGGCTCCGCCGAGGTCGGCGTACCGGTCCAGGATGGCGAACGCCGTTGGCTCGTCCACCGTGGTGCCGAAGTACATCGTGCCGAGGGCCATCATGGGTGCGTTCATCGCTCCAGCCTTGCGCGCGCGGCCCTCAATTCAAGTCGGGCACCAGCGAGAACCGGTGCGCCAGCACCGTGGCCTGCACCCGATCGCGCACCTGCAGCTTGGCGAACACCCTGGCCACATGGGTTTTCACGGTCGTCTCGGCCAGGTGCAGGTGGCGGGCGATCTCGGCGTTGGAGCGGCCGCCGGCCAGCGAGCACAGCACCTCGCGTTCGCGCGGCGTGAGCTCGGACAGCCAGGCCGGGCGTTCGACCGGCTCGGGCCGGTTCACGAAGCTGGCCACCAGCCGGTCCAGCACCGCCGGGCTGAGCGCGGTGCGTCCGTCGGCGCAGTCCCGCAGGGCCTGCAGCAGGGCCCGCGGCTCGGTGGTCTTGAGCAGGAAGCCGGCGGCGCCGGCCCGCAGCGCCTCGGCGACGTACTCGTCCAGGTCGAACATGGTCAGCACCAGGCAGCGCAGCTGCGGCTGGCTGGTGGCGAGCTCGGCGATCGCGGCGATGCCGTTCCCGCCGGGCATCTCCACGTCCATCAGCACCAGGTCGGGACGGTGCTCCGCGGCGGACGCGACCGCCTCGGGTCCGCTGGCGGCCTCGCCGACCACCGCGAACTCCGGGTCGCTGGCGATCACCGCGGCCAGGCCGGTGCGGAGCAGCGCGTTGTCATCGACGATCAGCACCCGGATGGTCATGGTCGCCTCACTGACAAGGGGATGCGCGCCCGCACCTGGAATCCGGGGGCGCCGTCGGCCGGACCGGCGCTCACCGAGCCGCCCGCGAACGCCACCCGCTCCCGGATGCCGACCAGGCCGAACCCGTCGGAGGACGTCCCCGCACCGGTGCCGTCGTCGCGGACCGAGACGGTCAGCTCGTCAGTCGTCACGCCGATCCGGACGTCGGCGCGGGCTGCGCCGGCATGGCGCAGCACATTGGTCAGGCACTCCTGGACCATCCGGGAGACCAGCGCGGCGTGCTCGGGCGGCACCGGATCGGCCCGCACCACCACCGCGAGGCCGGCCTCGCGGAACCGTTCGACCAGCGCGATGGGCTCCTCCGGCGCGGCTCGCACACCGGCCTGGGGCAGCCCGGCCAACGCCGCCCGTGCGGTCGTCACGATCACGTCCAGCGACCGGCGGGCCACCTCGGGACGCCCGGGCCAGGAGAGTTCGGCCGCGCCGGCGTGCACGGCGATCACCCCGACCGCGTGCGACACCGTGTCGTGGACGTCGCGGGCCAGCTGGTCACGCGTGACGGCGAACGCCCGCTGCAGCGGTTCCCTCAGCTCGTCCCGCCGGGACAGCTCGGCGCTTCGGGCGCGCACCGCCGCCCGATCGGCGTGCCCGGCGACGAGGCCGATCAAGCCCGCCAGCAGCGGCGCGGCGGTGTCGACCGGCAGGTTCTCCGGATCGGTGAGCTGCGCGCCGCCCGCCATCGCGCCGACCAGGAACAGCCAGCAGGCGAGGCCGGCCCACCGACCGCGGCGACCGAGCGCGAAGGCGATCGGGCAGACGGTCAGCAGCATCCAGAAGCCGCCCTGGGCCGGCACCGCCAGCAGGGCGGCGGCGAGCCACAGCCCGCCGAACAGCGCCGCCGCCACACCGGGTGCCACGCGTCGTGCCAGCACGGTCAGCGCGAGCGCGACCGTGATCAGCACCCTGCCCGGCGCGGGCGCGCCGCCCTCCAGCGCCGGGTAGGCCAGGGTCTCGGCCAGCGCCAGGGACGCCGCCCCGAGGCCGAGCCACAGGTCCGCCCGCGGCAGTCTCGGCACCGGTGCGGGACCGGCGTCCTCCATCGTCGGATCGGCCTGCCGGAGCAGCCCCAACTGCCGGCGCAGCTCGGTGGTGGCGGCTCGGGTCGCCGCGTGCACCTGGGCCGCCGCTGCGCCGAGATCTGCTCCCGGGTTGCTGGCCAGCCGGAGGATCTCGGCGAGTCGTGCGCGCAGCTCGCCCTCCACGTCCGCGCCGAGCCGTTCGCGTTCGGCAGCGATCAGCCGGTGTGCGAACTCCTCCGCGGAGGCCCGACGGGTGTCCCGGATCGCCGCCCTGGCCGCCGCGGCGCGAGCGACCGACCGCGCGGCGAGCAGCCCCGTCCCACCCAGGATGGCGCCGACGACGCCGAGGAAGAAGGTCTCGCCGGGACCACCGAGCGCTGCGCCGAGCGCGGCACCGCCCAGACCGGCCCCGGCGACCAGGGCCGCGGACAGCGGACGCGGCCACGACATGCGGTCAGGATACGAAGCCGCCGGCCGGGTGTCGTCCTCCGAATTGATGACCCCGCGCGCTACCGTCCGGGCGACGCGGCGGACGCCGCCGGCGGCGCACGCTGAACCCATGAGACGCTCCCTCCGCCCCTGGCACTGGGCCGCCCTGGCCGCCAATCTCGGGCTCGCCGCCATCGCCCTCAATGACGCCGTCACCCACGCCCTGACCGGCCAGTACTCGTTGGCCTCAGGCACCTCCGGCAACACCGCGGCGATCGCGGTGAGCACGGTCGTGCACGGCCTGGCCTACCTCGGCATCGTCGTGGTGCTGTGGCGCGAGGCCGCCGCTTTCCGGGCGGCCAACCGGTTCGCCCGCGTGCTGCGTCCGATCCTGCTGGTGGCGTTCGGCTTCATGGCCCTGTCCATGCTGGCCGTCGAAACCTGGCGACCGAAGAGCACGGAGGAGTCCGAAGGGCTGGCGGCCGGCTGGGAACTCGTCGGCACCGTCGTGTTCATGGTGATGCTGCTCGGCTCCTGCCTGCTGGGTCTCGCGCTGCTGCGCACCAACCCGCTGGGCATCGGCGGGCGGGTGCTGCTGGGCGTGCTTCCCGCCGTCGGCCTGGTGGTGCTGCTGTCCGCGACGGCTCCCGAATGGGCGCACCCCGGCTACGTCGAGTTCGTGCAGGGCGTCGGCATGTCCCTGCTGGGGGCGGGGGCCGCCGCTCAGTCGCCCCTGACCTCGAACTCCCAGCGCTCGACCGGCGCGTACGCCGGCGCGCCAGAGTAGTAGGCCAGCGCCCGGCCCCACTGCGGCTGCGGGTACAGCTGGGCGTTGCCGTAGGCGTCCAGGTCGGCGGACAGGGTCTCGGTGCTGCCGTCCTCATACTCCACCAGGGCGGCCACCGCGCCCTGCGACGGCGGGGGCGCGCCGTCTGGGCCCTCGACCCGCAGCAGGGTGAAGCCCGGTCCCTGCTCCAGCACCCGCAGCCGGCTGGCCACCGCCGTCGCCGTGGCCACGGTGACGCCGGTGCCGGTCTTCGCGGTGCAGCCCTCGCCGGGCAGCCAGGAGCGCAGCCAGGTGCGTCCGTCCGGCCAGTGCGACTCGATCGCGTCCCAGATCGAGGTGGCCTTGGACTCCACCTCGAGCCGGACGCTGCGGGTCTGACCGGGCGCCAGCCGCAGCCAGCGGTGGTCGACGTAGGAGCGGTACCGCGCGGAGTCCTGCACCAGCTCGATCCAGGCGTCCACCTCGCGGTCGGTCGGGTTGTGCACGTCGATCAGCGACGACTCCCGGCTGGCCGGCGAGGCCGGCTTGGAGAAGAACCAGAAGTAGTTCGACTGGGCCAGGTTGTTGTCCACGTCCGGCTCGTCGGCGGCGGCGCCGGGCACCCGGACGTAGCGGTCGATCCGGGCCTGGACGCAGTGGTGTCGGTTCTCGGTCGGCGTCCACTCCACCTGGAACTCCACCGGCGCGCCGCCGGCGGGCACGTCGTGCACGACGTTCGGCACGGCGGCACCGGCGGCGTCCACCCCCGCCAGCGGCTGCCAGCGGGCTGATTCGGCGTCGTCGGTGCTGACCGGCAGGACGGCGAAGCGGACGCTGACGTCCGGGGCGGGCAGGCCGCCGTGGTTGCGCACCTTGGCCACCACCCGGTTGGGCAGGTCGAGGATCGGCATGTTGAGGAACAGCGAGTTAACGTCGCTGAGCGGCGTCCGGATCTCGATGTCGGGGCTCTTGTAGTAGCCCTTGGCGCCGTTGTTGTTGACCAGGGCGGGGTCGGGCTGGTCGACCCGGCCGACGTTGACCCGCACCTGCGCCAGCCCCGGGGTGATCGAGACCACCTCGAGCGAGAAGCGTTGGATGTTCGCCGGGTCGACGGCGTCCAGGCTCTCGTAGTCCTCGGCGACGGTGAGGATCGGGCCCTGCCCGTCGCCGTCGTCGAGCAGCAGGATGATCTGGCGCCGCTTCTCGGCCACCACCGGCGGCTTGCGGTAGGCCACGGTGTCGTAGCCGATGATCTCGCCGCCGGCGGCGAACGTGGTGGCATCGTTGTCGCCCAGCCGGGCCGGGTCGGGTTGCCGCAACTCGAAGAACCAGGACAGCCCGGGGGCGATCCGCAGCTCGACCGCCGAGAACCGGTTCGTCGGCGGCAGGCCGGAGGACACCGGCACCAGGTCAACCGGCACATTGGCCTCGGCGAGACCGAGGGTGAACGAGCGGACGTGTCCCGGGTCGAGGAAGCCCAACAGCAGCTTGTGCCGGGCCGACAGGTGCGGCAGGCCGCCCTCGTTGGCCATCAGCTCGCGCCGCCCCAGCGCCCGCGCCATCATCGCGGCCGAGAAGCCCGAGCTCATGTACTGGTCGTCGAGCTCGATGGTGTGGCCGAGTTCGTGCGCGCTGACCTCGACGTCGGTGAAGCCGACCGACGTCACCTGGTCGTGCGGCATGCCGACCCGGGCCAGCTTGATGTCGTGGTCCTTGCCGTCGGGCGCCTTCACCTTGGCGTTGATCACCCGCTCCTTGGCGTAGGGCCAGGCGAAGTTCGCGCCCGCCGAGCGCATGATCACGAAGACGGCGTCGACCTGCGTCCAGTCCACCCCCGCCGTTCCCTGCAGGGCGCTCACCGCGCGGGTGACCACCTCGTCCTTGATGTCCCAGCCCGCCGCGGTCATCACGTGCCAGTCGGCCCACTTCCCGCCCAGGTTGACCGGTCCGAGCACGCCACCGGAGACCAGCGTGATGCCGAGCCGGTTGCCCGACACCTCGCGGTAGTAGGCGTCCAGCCCGCCGGCGCCGACGAACACGTTGCGCCACTGCGCCTGGGCGGTGGCGACGGTGGGTGCCGGGTTGGTCGCGGTCGCCGTGGTGGGCCAGGTGGCGTCGCCGGTGTCGACCAGCACGGCCAGCACCCGCCAGGTTCTCAGCGCCCTCCCGGCCCGGTCCCGCGGTCGCAGCGAGCCGGCGTCGCCGACCCCGCGGACGGCGTTCAGCAGCATCGCCGGCGGCGCCGGCTCGGTGGCCTGGTCGAGCCACAACGAGGGCCCGTCGACCAGCGGCTCGGTGCCGATCTCGACCCGGAGCTCGACGTCGCCGAGCTCCTCGGCGGTCACGGTGTCCCGGGCGACCAGCCGGGTGGTCCCGGTGAGCGCGCCGGCCAGCACCCGGATGGTCGGACGGGTGGGGTCGGCGTCCGCGTTCGGGTGCGGGCTCAGCTGGACGACTCCGGGCGGCTCGAGCGCCAGGGTGAGGTCGGCCCGGGTCCAGCCGGTGACGCCGGTGTCGATGGTGACGTCGACCCAGCCGCCCGGCCACAGCGGCTGGTCGGGCACCAGCAGCCGGACGCCAGGCTCGAGCCCGGCGGCGGCGTCCAGGCTGAGCAGCCGGTTCTGGCCGGCGACGACCAGCCGGTCGCGGCAGACGATCGCCTGGGACGGCTGGGTGATGCCCCTGCCGACCAGCCGTCGCAGGCTCGGCGCGGGATCGGTGACGTCGACCAGGCCGACGCGATGGACGGGTGCCCGCTCGGTGACCAGCAGCTGGGTGCGGGCGTCGTCGGCCCAGGCCAGCAGGAACGGCCCGGCCAGCCCGCCGAGCAGCGGCGTCCGGGTGCCGTCCGGATCGATCCGGGTCAGGGCACCGCTGCCCTGCTCGGTCAGATAGGCCTCACCGGCGGCGCCGACGGCCAACCCCAGCGGGGCGGCGAGCCCGGCGGCCACGACCTGCACGGCGCCGGTGCCGAGGTCGACGCTGAGCAGCCGTCCGTTCCGGTCGGTGAGCTGCGCGGACGCCCCGTCGTCGGACCACACCACCGCGTGCAGCGCCCCCAGCCCGGTGGCGACCTCGACCGCGCCGGCCCGTCCCGGGTTCAGCAGATCCTGCCGCAGCAGCACGCCGCCCTGTTCGGCGATCAGCGCCTCGTCGCCGCGCACCGCGATCCCCTCGGGACGGTTGTAGCCGTCACCCCAGGGCGTCAGCGCGCCGTTCTCGACGGCGAAGGCGTGCAGCCGTCCGCCCGACCAGTCGGTGGCCAGCACCGTCCGTTCGTTCCAGATCGCTGCTCCGATGACCGTCCCCGCTGTTCCGTCGGCCCACACCTGCGGCTCCGCCATGGTTCCCTCCCCTGGGTCGAGGCAGACGTTAGGCGCTGGCGATACCTGAAGGCAGAGCGCAGAATTGCCACCGGACGGCGGGTATCAGCCGCAGCCGCGTCAGCACCAGAATGCGGCCAACCGTCCCGCCAGGGCGAGACCTTGGCCGTGGCCGGCGCGGGCGGCGTCCGGCCGGAGCGCGACATCCATCGCGCTCACGCCGAACCCTCCAGTTCGACCGCCGCCGCGCGCCGGGTTGATGAGGTTCGGATGCCGGGGTCTCGGAACGGATCCGTAGGTGTGCCGGTGTGTTGTCCACCACTTTCCCGAACGGTTTCTGTCGGTTGCGCCCACTACGTTGTGGCTATGGGAGTCCAGGCGACAGAAGAGCTGACACCGATGGCGGTGTTGGCCGAACTCGCCGTCTGCGACCACACCGAACGCGCGCCGCGGCGCTCCGTCTGGAACTCGCCGTCACCTGGGCAGGGATGCATCCCGGTATCGCCGATCAGCCCTACGACGCAGTGACCGATTCCCTGGTCGACGAGACCACCGGGGTGGCGGTCGCGGCGATCGCCGAGTTCGCCGCCGTGCACGGCATCTCCACGAACGCGGGCCGGCAACTGATCGCCGACGCGGTCGCACTGCATGACCGGCTGCCCCGCTGCTGGCAACACATGAACGCGTTACAGCTGCCGGCGTGGAAGGCGACTGCTCGCCCAAGCCGCCCACAGCCTCGGCGATGCCGCGGTCGCCTGGCTCGACAACCAGGCGGCGGTGTTGGGCGCCAAGCTCGGGGTGCGGACCATCCGACGGTTGGCGTTGCTGGCGCGAGCCCGGTTCGAACCCGACTCGTTGACCGACCCGAACCAGCACCGCTGGGTCCGGATCAATCCCGACACCGGCGACAGCGACGGTGCGGCCTGGCTCGATGGCCGGCTCGACACCCCGGATGCCCTCGATCTGGATGCGGCGTTGCGGTTGATCGCGGCCGACCTGTCCGCCGACGGGGTCGATGCCGACCTGGACGTCCGCCGGGCGCAGGCGTTGGGAGTGATGGCCCGCCGGATGCTCGGGCAACCCGATCTGCCAACAGACGCTGCGGCGTCGGCCGCCGATGGGACCGGTCAGGACGAGTCCGAACCACGGGATCAGCACGACCCGACCAGCCCGAATGCCGTCCAGGCCGGGCAAGCGGGCCGTACGGATGACACAGTCACGGGGCTCGACCCCGGCCTGATCGGTAGCCCCGATCCGAGGGGCGGCTCCGCAACACCACCCGTGGCGGGCGTCCGGTCAGCATCTACATGCACTTCGACGCCGCCCAACTCACCGACGACTGCGGCGGTCTGGGCGAACTGGGCAACACCGGCCAGTTGGTCACCAGCGACCAGCTTCGCGCCTGGTGCGGCACCGCCGGCACCATCACGGTCGGCCGGTCATCGACCTCAACCACAGCCGCGCCACCCGTTCGTATCAGCCGACCGAGGTGATGCGGGAGCACCTCGCCCTGCGTGACCGGACCTGCGTCTTCCCGCACTGCACACGCACCGCCCACCCGGTCCGGCGACGATCCACCGGCGAGTACGGTCACGACGCTGACCACGTCGTTCCCTACCAGGCTGGCGGGCAGACCTCGACCGACAACCTTGCCTGCCTCTGCCGATCGCACCATCTGCTGAAGACCCACACCTCTTGGCGCTACGACATGATCGGGCACGGCGAGTACCTGTGGACCTCACCCACCGGACAGCGACTCCTCCGCACCGACAGTGGCACCACCCTGCTCAACGGGCCCCAACCTCGCGGGAAGCCCAGGGCAGCCTGACCGGGTCACCCATGCCTGCGAGAGATCGAAAGTGACCGGGGTGGCGAAGCTACGGGCTGAGCACCACCAGTTCCTGGGTGGCGCGGGTCATCGCCACGTAGGTGTCCACGGCGACGGTGATGCCATTGCCCCACCGCTCCGGATCGACCAGCACCACCAGGTCGAACTCGAGGCCCTTGGCGCCCTCAGCGCTCAGCGACCGGATCCGGTCGGCGCCGGCGAAGGCGGGGTCGCCAATCACGCAGGCGATGCCCTCGGGGTGCTCGCCGAGCCAAGCAGCCGTCCGCCCGACCAGTCGGTGGCCAGCACCGTCCGTTCGTTCCAGATCGCTGCTCCGATGACCGTCCCCGCTGTTCCGTCGGCCCACACCTGCGGCTCCGCCATGGTTCCCTCCCCTGGGTCGAGGCAGACGTTAGGCGCTGGCGATACCTGAAGGCAGAGCGCAGAATTGCCACCGGACGGCGGGTATCAGCCGCAGCCGCGTCAGCACCAGAATGCGGCCAATCGTCCCGCCAGGGCCGAGACCCTGGCCGTGGCCGGCGCGGGCGGCGTCCGGCCGGAGCGCGACATCCATCGCGCTCACGCCGAACCCTCCAGTTCGACCGCCGCCGCGCGCCGGGTTGATGAGGTTCGGATGCCGGGGTCTCGGAACGGATCCGTAGGTGTGCCGGTGTGTTGTCCACCACTTTCCCGAACGGTTTCTGTCGGTGGCGCCCACTACGTTGTGGCTATGGGAGTCCAGGCGACAGAAGAGCTGACACCGATGGCGGTGTTGGCCGAACTCGCCGTCTGCGACCACACCGAACGCGCCGCCGCGGCGCTCCGTCTGGAACTCGCCGTCACCTGGGCAGGGATGCATCCCGGTATCGCCGATCAGCCCTACGACGCAGTGACCGATTCCCTGGTCGACGAGACCACCGGGGTGGCGGTCGCGGCGATCGCCGAGTTCGCCGCCGTGCACGGCATCTCCACGAACGCGGGCCGGCAACTGATCGCCGACGCGGTCGCACTGCATGACCGGCTGCCCCGCTGCTGGCAACACATGAACGCGTTACAGCTGCCGGCGTGGAAGGCACGACTGCTCGCCCAAGCCGCCCACAGCCTCGGCGATGCCGCGGTCGCCTGGCTCGACAACCAGGCGGCGGTGTTGGGCGCCAAGCTCGGGGTGCGGACCATCCGACGGTTGGCGTTGCTGGCGCGAGCCCGGTTCGAACCCGACTCGTTGACCGACCCGAACCAGCACCGCTGGGTCCGGATCAATCCCGACACCGGCGACAGCGACGGTGCGGCCTGGCTCGATGGCCGGCTCGACACCCCGGATGCCCTCGATCTGGATGCGGCGTTGCGGTTGATCGCGGCCGACCTGTCCGCCGACGGGGTCGATGCCGACCTGGACGTCCGCCGGGCGCAGGCGTTGGGAGTGATGGCCCGCCGGATGCTCGGGCAACCCGATCTGCCAACAGACGCTGCGGCGTCGGCCGCCGATGGGACCGGTCAGGACGAGTCCGAACCACGGGATCAGCACGACCCGACCAGCCCGAATGCCGTCCAGGCCGGGCAAGCGGGCCGTACGGATGACACAGTCACGGGGCTCGACCCCGGCCCGATCGGTAGCCCCGATCCGAGGGGGCGGCTCCGCAACACCACCCGTGGCGGGCGTCCGGTCAGCATCTACATGCACTTCGACGCCGCCCAACTCACCGACGACTGCGGCGGTCTGGGCGAACTGGGCAACACCGGCCAGTTGGTCACCAGCGACCAGCTTCGCGCCTGGTGCGGCACCGCCGGCACCATCACGATTCGGCCGGTCATCGACCTCAACCACAGCCGCGCCACCCGTTCGTATCAGCCGACCGAGGTGATGCGGGAGCACCTCGCCCTGCGTGACCGGACCTGCGTCTTCCCGCACTGCACACGCACCGCCCACCCGGTCCGGCGACGATCCACCGGCGAGTACGGTCACGACGCTGACCACGTCGTTCCCTACCAGGCTGGCGGGCAGACCTCGACCGACAACCTTGCCTGCCTCTGCCGATCGCACCATCTGCTGAAGACCCACACCTCTTGGCGCTACGACATGATCGGGCACGGCGAGTACCTGTGGACCTCACCCACCGGACAGCGACTCCTCCGCACCGACAGTGGCACCACCCTGCTCAACGGGCCCCAACCTCGCGGGAAGCCCAGGGCAGCCTGACCGGGTCACCCATGCCTGCGAGAGATCGAAAGTGACCGGGGTGGCGAAGCTACGGGCTGAGCACCACCAGTTCCTGGGTGGCGCGGGTCATCGCCACGTAGGTGTCCACGGCGACGGTGATGCCATTGCCCCACCGCTCCGGTCGGCCAGGATCGCGTCCCGTTCGGCGAGGGACGCGTGCCGCACCGGGACTCCGGTGCTGCGGATCGAGGTGGGCACCACGACGTCCGGGAGCGCGGCGGTGATCACCGGTTCGGCCTCCGCCATCACCTCCTCGGGCGTCCGGTAGTTGACGGTGAGCGTCGCCACCCGGACGTCGGCGAAGCCGACCCGGGCCAACCGCTCGGCCCACGACTCGGTGAACCCGCGCCGGGCCTGCGCCCGGTCACCGACGACGGTGAAGCTGCGGGAGGGGCAGCGCCGCAGCAGCAGCTGCCACTCGGCGTCGGTCAGCTCCTGCGCCTCGTCGACGATCACGTGCGCGAACGGACCGGCCAGCGGGTCGGCGTCCGCGGACGGCAGGGCGTCATCGTGCACCAGCGAGTCGCGGATGCTCGCCCGGTTGAGCAGCTTCAGCCCGGACTCGGGGTCGTCGTCGGCGGCCAGGATGTCCTCCACCACGTCGTCCATGTAGGCCCGGTCGGCGGCCTCCTGCACTCGGCGGCGCCGGTTGCGTTCCGGCGCCTCCGGGTCGCCGAGCCGCTGCCGCATGGCGTCCAGCAGCGGCAGGTCGGCCACCGTCCACGGCGACCCCTCGGGACGCCTCAGGGCGCGCACCTCGTCCGGGCTCAGCCAGGGCGCGCAGCGCCGCAGATAGGCCGGCACCGCCCACAGGTCGGCGACCAGGTCGGTCGGCTCCAGCACCGGCCAGGCCCGTCGGACGGCCCGGCGCAGCGCCGCGTTGCCCTCCAGTGCCCGCCGGACGTCGTCGGCCGTCACCTCCTCGTCCATCACCCCCGAGCAGGCGTCGAGCAGGATCTCCAGCAGCACGTCCCAGACCTGCTCCTGCGCCTCGTTGTGCGGCGCCCCGGCGTCCACCGACCCGAAGGCCTCCCGCCAGTCGGCGGCCCGGATCCGCAGGTCGACCCACGGCGTCTCCACCACCAGCGTCTGGGTCGGCGGCTCCTCGTAGAGCGCGACGGCCGGGTCGACCGCCTCGGCCATCCGGGCCGACGACTTCAGCCGGGCGACCTCCGGGTCGGTCTCGGCGACCGCGTCCGCACCCTCGGGCAGCAGGTCGCGCAAAGTGCAGGTCCGGACGCCCTCCTCGCCCAGGCCGGGCAGGATGTCGGCCACGTAGGCCAGGTAGGCCGGATGCGGACCGATGAACAGCAGGCGGCCGCGGGCGCCAGCCAGCCGTGGATCGGCGTAGGCCAGGTAGGCGGCGCGGTGCAGCGCCACCACCGTCTTGCCGGTGCCGGGGCCGCCGTCCACCACCAGCGCACCGGCCGAGCCGGCCCGGATCACGGCGTCCTGATCGGCCTGCAGGGTGCCGAGCACGTCCCGCATTCGGGCCGTCCGGGATTCGCCGAGGCTGGCCAGGAAGGCCGACTGGTCGTCCAGCGCCGCGCTCGGCACGTCGTCGCGGGTGACGAAAGACTCGTCCCAGTAGTCGGTGACCCGGCCGTCTGTCCAGCGGTAGCGGCGGCGTCCGGCCAGCCCCAGCGGGTGGGCCCGGGTGGCGGCGAAGAACCGCTCGGCGGCCGGGGTGCGCCAGTCGACCAGCAACTGGCGTCCGGACCGGTCGGTCAGCCCGAGGCGTCCGAGGTAGACAGGCTCGCTGCCGTCGGCGAAGGTCATCCGGCCCAGGCATGCCTCCCACGCGAAGCGGCGCAGCAACCGCAGCCGGTTGCCCAGCCGGTGGATCTCCAGGTCGCGGTCGAGCGCCTGGCGGCCGCGGCGTCCGGGGGCCAGGCGGAGTTCGTCGAGTTGGTTCGAGAAGGCTGCAACCTGGTCGGCGATGCAGTCCGCGATGCCGGCCAGGTGCCGTTCGTCGTCGGCGATCAGGCGTGGATCGGCCTTGGCTGCGAGGCGTCCGGGAAGGTTGAAAGCACTGCGCACAGGGGACATGGCGGACGATTCTGCCCCCGCCCGGGGGTCTTGCGGCAAGCCCCGGCATGGGTTATAGCTTGGAATTGCAGGGTGATAGCGTCGCGCCTCATGACAGGGGCCTACATCCACGGACACACCGAGAGCGTCCTGCGTTCCCACCGCACCCGCACCGCCGAGAACTCGGCGGCCTACCTGCTGGCGCACCTGCGTCCCGGCCAGTCGTTGCTCGACATCGGCAGCGGGCCGGGCTCGATCACCGCCGACCTGGCCCGCCTCGTCGCGCCCGGACGGGTCGTCGCGCTGGAGACTTCGGAGGAGATCGCCGCCCTGACCCGCGCCGGCGTCGCGGCGGCCGGTGGCCCGGACGTGGAATACCTGGTCGGCGACGTGCACGACCTCGACCTGCCCGACGACTCCTTCGATGTCGTGCACGCCCATCAGGTGCTGCAGTACGTCGCCGACCCGGTACAGGCCCTGCGCGAGATGGTGCGGGTCTGCCGGCCCGGCGGCGTGGTGGCCGTCCGGGACGGCGACTACGAAGCCTTCACCTGGTTCCCCGCCAGCCCCGGCCTCGATCGCTGGCTCGCGTTGTACCGGGCCATCGCCCGCGCAGCCGGCGGAGAACCCGACGCCGGGCGACGCCTGCTCAGCTGGGCCCACGCCGCCGGCTGCCGCAACGTGACCGCCACCGCGAGCACCTGGTGTTACGCGGACGCCGACTCCCGCACGGTCTGGGGGCTCGGCTGGGCAGACCGGATCCTCACCTCGACGATGACCGAGCGAGCCGTCGCATCGGGCCTGGCCACCCCGTCCGACCTGGAGGAGATCGCGGACGCCTGGCGCGACTGGGCCGGGCAGGACGACGGCTGGTTCAGCATCCTGCACGGGGAACTACTGATCCACGTGTGAGCCGTGGGACAGTTGGTCCATGCAGGGGATTCGTCTGAGCACCGTCACGCTGGGCGCGTCCGACCCGGTGTCGCTGGCGCGGTTCTACGCCCGGCTGCTGGGCTGGACGCTGGGGCCGACCGACGACCCGACCTGGGTGACGGTGCGGAACCCGGACGGCGGCATCGGGCTGGCCTGCCAACTGGAGAAACATCATGTCCGGCCGACCTGGCCGGGAGCGCCCGGCGACCAGCAGATGCAGGTCCACCTGGAGATCCAGGTCGACGACCTGCAGAGCGGTCTGCGGCACGCCCTGCAGTGCGGCGCCCGGATGGCCCGCTACCAGCCGCAGTCCGACGTCCGGGTCTGCATCGATCCCGCCGGGCACCCGTTCTGCCTGTGGGTGGAGGGCTGAGCAGTTGAGCGTCAGGCGGTGACGTCGGCGACCGGGGCACCGGTCAGCCGGATCAGGTCGTCCGGGGTGAGCTGGAAGACGGCGTGCGGATGACCCGCGGCGGCCCAGATCACGTCGAACCGGAACAGCTCGGTGTCGATCAGCTCCACGCTCGGGTTCGCGTGCGCCACCGGTGACACGCCCCCGATCGAGAACCCGGTCGCCGTCTTCACGAAGGCGGCGTCCGCCCGGCCCAGTTCGCCCACCTTCATGGCCACCTTGGTCTCGTCGACCCGGCGGTCGCCGGAGGTCATCACCAGCACGGCGGCGTCATCGGCCCGACGCCGGAAGATGATGCTCTTCACGATCTGGCCGAGCTGGACGCCGAGCGCGTCCGCGGCGTCCTGCGCGGTTCGTGCCGAATCGGCCAGCATCACCGGGGCATGGGGGTGGCCGAGCTCGGCCAGTCGGGTGGAGACGCGCTGCGCGCCCTCGGGCAGGACGGAGGTCATGTCCCCATCCTGCCCGACGTTGCCGTCCGGGCGGCGGACGCTCAGAACACCGGCAGCATCCAGCTGAGCACCGGCGTCGACTGCAGCCCGACCAGCAGGCAGAGCAGGATCAGCATGCCGATGCTCCACCACAGCACCTTGCGCAGGATGTCCGACTCGCGTCCGAGCAGCCCGACCGCGGTGGCGGCGATGGTCAGGTTCTGCGGGCTGATCATCTTGCCGACCACGCCGCCCGAGGTGTTGGCCGCGACCAGCAGCGTCGGATCGATCCCGGCCTGGTTGCCGGCGGTCTGCTGCAGGGTGCTGAACAGGGCGTTGGCGGAGGTGTCCGAGCCGGTCACCGCGGTGCCGATCCAGCCCAGGATCGGCGAGAAGAACGCGAACGCCGCGCCGGTGCCGGCGATCCAGGTGCCGATGGTGATGGTCTGCCCGGACAGGTTCATCACGTAGGCGAGCGCCAGCACGGACGCCACGGTGAGGATCGAGTAGCGCAGCTTGACCAGGGTCGCCCAGATCTCGCCGACCACCTTCCCGGCGGCGACCCGGTAGACGATCGCGACGATCACCATCGAGATCAGCAGGCTGGTGCCGGGTGAGGAGAACCACTGGAAGTTGTAGATCGTCGAGCCGCTGGGCTGCCCGGAGGCGGTCAGGACGTGCCCGTCCAGGCCCGGCCAGGGAATCTTGATGTCGGTGGAGGCCATCCAGTTCTTCACCGGGTCGATCAGCTTGGTCACCGAGAACACCACGATCACCAGCAGGTACGGGAACAGCGCCATGAAGATCCGGCCGCCGTCGAGCTGCACGGCGGCACGGTCCTCGTGCAACCGGGGCAGCGCCGCCCGCTCCTTGGCGGTCATCGAGGCCAGTTCGGCGTCGCGGTCGGCATGCAGGGTGGCCAGGGCGTCGGCGCCGCCGGCCGGCTTCCAGAACCGCAGGAAGACCACCGCGGCGGCCAGGCCGACCAGCGAGGCGATGATGTCGGTCAGCTCGACCGACAGCCAGGTCGCCGACACCCACTGGGCCACGGCGAAGGCGAGACCGGTGATCAGGGCGACCGGCCACAGCTGCCGGAAGCCGCGCTTGCCGTCGGCCAGCAGCACCAGGATCAGTGGCACGAACGCCGCCAGCAGCGGGGTCTGATGACCGACGTAGGCACCGATCTGCTGGTAGGGGATCTTGGTCAGGTTGCCGGCGGTGATGATCGGGATGGCGATCGCGCCGAACGCGACCGGGGCGGTGTTCGCCACCAGGACGACGACGGCGGCGCGCAGCGCCGAGAAGCCGATCGCCATCAGCATCACGCCGGTGATCGCCACCGGCGCGCCGAAGCCGGCCAGCGCCTCGAGCAGGCCGCCGAAGCAGAAGGCGATCAGCATCGCCTGCACCCGCGGGTCGTCGCTGACCAGGGCGAACACCGCCCGAAGGTCCTCGAACCGGCCGCTGACGACGGTGATCTGGTAGAGCACGATCGCGGTGAAGACGATCCACATGATCGGGAACAGGCCGAACACGCCGCCCTGGGTTGCGGACAGCAGGGCGAGCACGGGCGGCATCTGCCAGGCCGCGATCGCCACCACGACGGCCACGGCGAGCGCGGTCAGGCCGGCCCAGTGCGCCTTCCAGCGCAGCCAGCCCAGCGTGATGAAGATGGTGACCAGGGGCAGCAGGCCGACCAGAGCGGACAGCCAGAGCGGACCCAAGGGCGATATCTGGGGCGTGTAATTCATCGGGTACTCCTGTTGGGTCGGGTGAGTTCTTCGAGAAGTTCAATGGCGTGGCGATAGCGGCGACCGGTGGCCCGGGTCAGGCCGAGCTCGCAGGTCCGGTTCGAGGACAGGTACGCGTCGTAGCTGCCGGCCCGCACCTCGGCGGCCTCCAGCGCGGTGGCGGACGCCGTGAGTTCCGGGTGCAGCAGCCCGCGATCGCCCGCGAAACCGCAGCAGCCGGCGTCCACCGGGATCACCACCTCGTCGGCACAGGCGGCGGCGACGCTGCGCAGGTGCTCGACATCGCCGGCGTGCCGGTCGGAGCAGGTCGGATGCAGCGCCACCCGGCCGACCCGGCTGGTCACCGGCAGTGCCGGCAGCAGCCGTTCGGCGACGAACCGGTTCGAGTCGACCACCGTCAGCGCGGCCACCTGGTCGGCCAGCGCCGAGTGCCCTCCCAGTTCCAGGTCGTGGGCCAGGTTGTGCAGTCCGTGCGTGCAGGAGCTGGCCTCGCAGACCACGGGGAGGCGTCCGTTCTCGCTCGCCCGCAGCAGCGAGGTTCCCGTCCGGACGGCCATCGCGGTCGCCCCGTCGACCAGTCCCTTGGAGCGCCACACCGTTCCGCAGCACAGCCCGGACAGGTCGTCGGGCAGCCGGACGCCGACGCCGGCCCGCTCGCAGAGGGCCAGGAACGCCTGCGCCGGGCCGGGCGCCGCCTGCCCCTCGGAGGGTTCGAACAGCTCGCCCATGCAGGAGGCGAAGAAGACCACCTCGGCCGGCTCGGCGCCGGCCGGCAGCTTCGCCCGCGAGCGGCCCGGGCCAGGCAGGTCGCTGCCCGCCCGCGGCACCAGGTCGGTGGGCAGCACTGTGCGGACGGCGTCGGTCACCGTCTCCAGCAGCCGGCCGGGCACCTTGTCGGCGATGGTCAGTCCGGCCCGCAGCGCGGTCAGCGTCGGCTTCCAGTGGTCCGCCAGGCCGACGCCGACCCGCTGCGCCGCGGCCGGCTGCGCCTCGCGCCGATGCTGCTTCATGAACACCCCGGTGTCGATCCGCACCGGGCAGGCCTGCGCGCGATGGAGGCCCAGGGCGTCGTCCGCTCGGGCGTGGGTGTCGGCCCGGACAGCGGCACCTTCCTCACCTCGATGCCGAGCAAGGCGCTGACCCAGTTCCTGCGGCTGCACATGGCGCTGGCCAACTTCCCGGTCGACGACGTCGTCGAGACCCGGATCATGCTGGAACGCTGGAGCGCCCGGCTGGCCGCGCGCCAGGCGTCCGCCGACGACCTGGCCACGATGGCCCGCCTGCTCGACGCCATGGACGCCCAGCGCACCGACATGCGCGCGTTCAACGAACTCGACACCGAGTTCCACGTCGCGATGGCCGAGGCGGCGCACAACACCCTGATCACCGAGATGACCACGGCCATCCGGCACTCGATGCGGCCGATGGTGCTGGCCTCGTTCCGCGAGCACGGTGACTGGCCGACGCTGTCCGACGGCCTGCGCGTCCAGCACCGCGCCATCTACGACGCGATCGCCGCCCACGACCAGCAGCGCGCGGCGGACGCCGTCGAGGAGCACCTGCGCAGCGCCGCCGCCACCCTGCGCTGGGGGGCGACGGAAGGCGGCTAGCTAGCCCTCTACTACGGCAGGCACCGCAGGGGCGAGTATTTCCCCAGCGAGCACGCACTCTTGACCGTGTCCGCCCGACGGCAGGAGGAGCCATGCCCGTTCCCCGCGACGACGCCGCGATCGACGTCCTGTCCACCGTGCTCAGCCAGGGCCACCACGACCGCCCCGACGAGCTGGTCGAGTACCCCGGCTACGACGTCCACGAGCCGGACGGCTGGCTCTGGCAGGAGCCGCAGTCCCAGCCGCCGCTGCAGCAGCCCGACGCCTACGACCTGGCCGATGCGCTGCCCGGGGCACGGCTGCACGAGTCGCCTGGCGTGGCCCTGGACGCCGCCGGGGGCACCGCGCCGTTCACCGCCGAGCAGCAGGAGTACTGCCGCCGTAGCCTGGACGTCACGATGAAGGGCGGCACCACCAGCGGTGTGATCTACCCGCTCGCGCTGTGCGAGCTGGCCCGGCGCTTCCGGTTCCGCAACCTCGGCGGCGCCTCCGCCGGCGCGATCGCCGCCTCGCTGGCCGCCGCGGCCGAACTGGGTCGCAGCCGGCGGGCCGCCGGGCAGATCGCCACCGACACCCGGGACGCCGAGCAGGTCGCCCAGGGCCGGCTGCGGCAGGGCTTCGCCGGTCTGGCCGACGTGATCGCCTGGCTCACCCAGCGCGACCGGCCGCGGGCCGCGGAGGAGTTCCGGCTGGTGCAGCTGTTCAAGCCCACCCTGGCCGGGCTGCCGCTGTTCCGGGTGCTGGCCGCCGCGATGCGGCATCAGTACGTGCGCGGCGCCCTGCTGTTGCTGGTCAGCCTCGACGCCAAGGCGCTGGCGCTGACCCTGGTGCCGTTCGCGCTGGCCCCGCTCGGGCTGTCGGCGGCGGCCGACTGGCGCTGGGGCGGCGGCTGGCTGAGCGCCGGCAACTACGGCTGGTCGGTGCTGCTGCTCTGGCTGGCGTTCGGCTGGCTGATCCCCCTGGCGGCACTGTGGCTGACCCGTCCCCGGCGGACGCCGGTGCGGCCGCCCAGCGGCTTCGAGGAGCCGATCCCGGTGCCACCGCCGCCCCTCGAGTCGCGGCCCTGGCTGCGCACGCTCGTCTTCGTGGTGGCGGCGGCCGTTGCCTGGGTGCTGGCCGCGCTCTACGCGTTGGGCTGGGTCGGGCTGCTGCTGACCGTGGTGTTCCTGGTGGCCGAGGTGGCGTTCGTGCTGGTCGGTTTCGGCATCGGCATCGTGCTGTTCTCCACCACCGCGAAGGACCACCGCTTCGGCCTGATCGGCGGCTCGGGCGCGGCCGCCGACGGCGGCACCTGGCGGGGCCGGCTGGCCCGGCTGTTCGACAGCGCGGCCGGCATAATGCCGCCCACCACGGTAGGCGCGAACCTGACCGACTGGCTGACCACCGCGCTGGCCGACCTCGGCGGGCTCGGCAGCGACGAGGTGCTCCGCTTCGGCCACCTCTGGCTGGGCGGCGACTACCTCCCCGGCGACCCCGACGGACGCGCGCGGCGGGCCGCCGCGAACCCCCGGCTGCGCTCGATCAACCTCGAGCTGATGAGCACCGAGCTGATCCGCCGGGCCCCGTACCGGTTCCCGCTGCCGCCCGCCGAGTCCGCCCAGGAGCAGCTGTGGTTCGATCCCGACGACCTCGCCGGGGTGCTGCCGGCGGCCGTCGTCTCCGCGATGACCGCGGGCGGGACGCCGGTTCGGGTGCGCGCCCTGGCCACCGGCGCGCTGGCGCTGCCGGCGCTGTTCCAGGCCGTCCGGCTCTACGAGCTGCGTGAGGGGTCGGCGCCGGTGCGCACGGAGTTCGGCGCCCGGCTGGCCCGCGGCGGCGAGGAACTGCGCTTCCCTGGGCATGCCGGGGCCGCGCAGGTCGCCCAGGAGCTGTGGCTGACCGACGGCGGGGTGACGTCCAATTTCCCGATCCACATGTTCGACTCGCCGCTGCCGCTGTGGCCGACCGTCGGCATCGACCTCGGCAGCCACCCGGCCGGCGCCGGGCATCAGGACGTCTACCTGCTCGGTGACGCCGGCGCCGCCAAGGAGCTGGGGACGCCGCTGGGCCGGGCGATGAGCAGCTTCGTCGGGGCCGTCCTGGGCACCGGCCTGCAGTGGCGCGATACCGCCCAGCTGTGGATGCCGGCGTTCCAGGCCAGGATCGCGGTGGTCCGGCAGCGCGGCTACGAGGGCGGCAACAACCTGTTCATGACGCGGGACGGCATCGCCTCGCTGGCCCTGCGCGGGGTGGTCGCCGGGATGCGGCTGCGCCGCCGGTTCGCCAGCGACGCCCAGTGGCAGCGCCAGCAGTGGCTGCGGCTGCGGGTCGCGGCCGAGAGCCTGGTCGGCCTGTCCGAGCGGCTGCGGGTCTCGCTGCGCGAGCCGGCCTACGCCTGGCTGATCCCGCAGCAGGGCACCGGCGACCCGTGGGCCGAGTTGGACGCCCTGCCCGGCCGGCTGGCCGGCCAGGCCGACCCGAACCCGCCGGTGGCCGCCGCGGACGGCCCGGACCCCGCGGTCGACTGGTACCGTCCCGACGCCACCGACTTCTTCGACGAGCTCGAATCGCTGCTGGAACCGATCCGGAACGGCACGGCCAGGCCGGCGGTGCTGCAGGAGGGTGCGCCGCGTCCGCCCGCCGAACTCCGGCAGGTGCCCCGCAGCTGAGCGCGGACGCGCCGGGCGCTACTGGATGCCCTGGGCCCGGACGGCCCGGACGGCATCCAGGGCCGCGGGGTCGCCGTCCGCCTCGGGTTCGTCACCGCGTCCCCACAGCCAGCGGTCGACCTGCTCGGCGGTGCCGGCGAAGCCCGCGTCCGGCGGCAGGTCGGTGATCCGCAGCAGGCCCGGCTCGTCGTAGCTCGTGCCCGATTCGCCGACCCCGCGCCACCGGCCGGGTCGCACCAGCACGGTGCGTTCGGCGTCGGTGAGGGTCAGCGCGACCACGGGGTCGGCGGGCGCGAAGGTGAAGCCGGGCAGCGTGCCCCACCAGGCGTACATCACGTCGATCGCGTGCAGCACGCCGTCGACGGCCACCTCGGGATCGATCGGAGAGGGCGTCCGCTCGGCGACGAGCTCGGCGTCGATCCGGTGCATCACCGCCTCGTGCAGTTGCATCCGGCGGGTGAACCCGACGGTCTGGTCGGTCGCGAACCACGACCACGCCGGCTGCTCGTCCACCCGCTTGTCGAGCTGTTCGAGCAGGGCCTCGGTCTCGGCGTCGAGCAGCGCGACGGTGGCGGCGGTGTCGTCGGGACGGGCCGGCTTCTCGTTCTCGACCGCCTCGGCGTCCTCGTCGCTCAGCGCGCCGGAGGCCAGGATCCTGGCCCAGTAGGCGTGCACCTCGGTGAGATGCCAGAGCAGGTCGGCGGCCGTCCAGTCCGGACAGGTGGGAACGGTGGCGGCCGGGTCGGCGGACGCCACCGCCTGGGCGAAGCGCTCGGTCTCGGTGCGGATCACCCGCGTGTGGTCGATCATCTACGTGACCATACGCCCACCGTCGCCGCGGCCGGGCCGCTCAGATTCTCAGAGCCGCTTCCCGATGAGTTCGGACAGCTCGACCAGCCGGTTGGAGAAGCCCCACTCGTTGTCGTACCAGCCGAGCACCTTCACCTGGCTGCCGATGGCCTCGGTGAGCGGTGCGTCGAAGATCACCGAGTGCGGGTTGCCGACGATGTCGGCCGACACGATCGGCGCCTCGGAGTAGGCCAGGTAGTGCGACAGCTCCGGCGACGAGGCCGCGGCCCGGAAGGCGTCGTTCACCTCGGCGACCGTCACCGGACGCGACAGCACCGCGGTGAGGTCGGTGATCGATCCGACCGGCACCGGCACCCGCAGGGCGAACCCGGTCAGCTTCCCGTTCAGCTCGGGGATGATCTTCCCGATGGTGCGCGCCGCCCCGGAGCTGGTCGGAATCGTCGACATCGCCGCCGCCCGGGCGCGCCGCAGGTCCTTGTGCGGGGCGTCGTGCAGCCGCTGGTCGCTGGTGTAGGCGTGGATGGTGTTCATCAGGCCGGACTCGATGCCGAAGGCGTCGTGGAGCACCTTGGCCAGCGGGGCCAGGCAGTTCGTGGTGCACGACCCGTTGGAGAAGACGTCCGATGCGGCGACGTCGAGGGTGTCGGTGTTGACCCCGAGCACCAGCGCCGGCACGTCGCCGGAGGCCGGCGCCGACACGATCACCTTGCGGGCGCCGCCCTGGAGATGCGTCCGGGCCGCCTCGGCGCTGGTGAAGAAGCCGGTGGACTCGATGACGATGTCGGCGCCCGCCCCGGCCCAGGGGATCCGGGAGGGATCCCGCTCGGAGAACACGGCGATCGATCGTTCGCCGACCCTCAGCCGGCCACCCTCGACCCCCACGCCGGCCAGTTGCCCGGAGATCGAGTCCCACTCCAGCAGGGTGGCCAGGACGTCGACGCTGGTGATGTCATTGATCGCCACCACCTCGACGTCGGCGTCGTTGGCCAGCGCGGCCCGCAGGTAGCTGCGTCCGATCCGGCCGAAGCCGTTGATTCCGATTCGTGTTGTCACGGTCACTCCGTTCCTGTGTGGTCGGTCTGTAGATTGCCTCGGACGGCCACCGCCTCGAGCAGCGCGACCGCTCCGCGCGTGGCGGCGTCCATGTACGCCGGTGAGCCCATGGCCCGGGAGAGCACGTAGCCACCCTGGATCACGGCGGCCAGCGCGGCGGCGAGATCGTCGGGGTCGGTTCCGGCGGGGAGTTCGCCGGCATCGATCGCGGCGCTGATCAGTTCGGAGCGCCGCCGCAGCATGGTGGCGAACGCGTCGCCGACCACGCCGAGCAGTTCGGCGTCCGCCATCACCTGGGGGTCCTGCGTCATCCGGCCCACCGGGCAGCCCTTCATCGCCGGGCGGGAACGCAGCAGGTCGGCCTCGACGGTCTCCAGCGGCGACAGGTCGGGCTCAGCGCTGGACGCCGCCACCGAGTCCGCCACGTTGCGCCGCAGCGCCGCCATGGCGAGATCGTGCTTGCCGGTGAAGTGGTGGTAGAAGGACCCCTGCCCCACCGCCGCGGCGGCCATCACGTCGCGCGGGCTGGTGGCCGCATAGCCCTTCTCCCAGAGCAGCGCCGACATCGCCGCGATCAGCCGCTCCCGGGAATCCGCCGTCGTGGTTATGGTCATGCTGCGACTGTAACTACTAGTATGTACAGCCGCAAGGAGGTGCGCCGGTTTGCTCGGCCTGAAACCATGGGAGGGTGACCCAACCCCGCACGTCCATCCCCAAGGAGCTGCCCGGCGCCGGCTCGCCGTTCGCGGCCGCCGTGCTGGCCGGCGTGCTGGTCTGGCTGACCTGGTGGGCGATGGTCACCACGCACCGCGGTCAGTCCATCGAGGCGCTGGCGCTCGAGGGCTCGCACGTCGGCGCGTGGCGGGTGGACGCCCAGGCCGACCGATTGCTGGCGACGGTCTCGGTGCCGATGGTGGCCGCGATCATCCTGGTGGTGCTGGTGCTCGGGGTGGTGCGCGGACGCTGGGTGGCCGGCGCGGCCGCGGCGGCCGCGGTCGGCGGGGCCAACGTCACCACGCAACTGCTCAAGTACTGGGTCTTCGGCCGGGACGACCTGCTCGGGCTCGGCGGCTGGAACGGCACCAACACGCTGCCGTCCGGCCACACCACGGTCGCCGCGGCGGCGCTGGTCGGCCTGATCCTGGTGGTGCCGCCGATGCTCCGGTCGCTGACCACGGCGGTCGGCATGCTGGCGGTCACGGCGTACGGCCTGGCCACGCTGGTCAACCAGTGGCACCGGCCCTCGGACGTGATCGCGGCCATCCTGGTGGCCTGCGGCTGGGGCTACCTCGCGGTCGTGGCGATCCGCCTGGCCGAACACACCGGACCGGACCGCGACGTCCGGCATGCACCGGGCGCGACCTCGGTGGTGCTGGTGGCGCTCGGCATCTGCGGCCTGGCGCTGGCGGCCGCGGCCGGCTTCCTGGTCTGGGACGGCGACCCGGGCGGCGCCGATCGGGTGACCGGGCTGATCGCCTACGCCGCCGGGATCGCCGCACTGGTCGGGGTGTCCGCGGGCGGGCTCGGCGCCCTGCTGAGGCTGCTGGACGCCAGCCGTCCGCTGCCCCGGAGCCGGGAGCGGGTGGAGCTGGGTGGCGTCAGGACCGCTCAGCCCGCGCCGCCGGGCTGACCCGGCAGCCGCCCCCGGTCAACGGCGTCCCCCGCCGGGAGCGCTGCCGGCGGTCGGGGTGGTGGCGGTGTCGATGGGCACCGTCAGCGCCACCCGGTAGCCGTCGTCGACGCTGCCGGTGACGGTCGCCAGCTGATGTGCAGCGCCGTCCTCGCCGAAGACGTTGTCGGTGGACAGGCTGACCGCCGCGAAGTTGGCCAGCGAGGCCGAGTACCGGTCGGTGGCATAGACCGCGTCGCAGACGTCCTTGGGGAACGCCAGCTGCGAGGTGCAGATGCCCTTGTCGGCGTCCACGATGCTGGCCTCGTCCGGATACACCTCGAAGTGGACGTGCGGCCAGCGTCCGGAGTAGCAGGCCGGATAGATGCTGGTGAAGCTGACCTGGCCGGCGGAGTCGGTGATCTGCACGCCGCGCAGGTAGTTCTCGCTCTCCAGTCCTTGGGAGTACATCGAGTAGTTGCCGCCGGCGTCGCAGTGCCAGACGTAGACGGCCACGCCGGCGAACGGCGCGCCACCGCCGGCCATGTCCAGGATCGTCAGGGTCAGCGTCATCGGCACGCCCTCGGCCCTGGTGGTGCTGGTGCCGAAGCTGCTGGTGATGTCCGAGCGGACGACCCCGCTCTGCTCCAGGATGTCGGGGCCGTTGGTGCCGTCGGCCGGGTAGGGGCCGTTGGTCTCGTCCGGGATCTCGGTGAGCCCGGTGGAGCTGGTCGCGGTCGCGGTGGCACTCGACGACGCGGAGGTGCCCGCGGTGCAGGCGGCGAGGGTCAGGCCGACCGCACCGACACCGGCCAGGCCGAACACCCGTCGGCGGCTGAGCAGCGTGCCGATGTCGAACGGGAGGCCCTGGTCGACCAGTTCCTCGTCGGGATGGGCGAGCGGACGGCCCTGGTAACTGGGCGGGCCGGCGCGGTGGCTGGTCATGGCTGCTCCGATCTGGACGGGTACTGGCTGTTCACCCCATCGTCGCGCTCCCGACCCACCCCGGGCTGTGCGCATTCTGTGTGCTTGCTGTGCACGTCGAGCGAGGACCGACTCAGCGAGCGACCGGCTGCCACGCCGGTTGGCCGTCGAAACCGGGATGGTCGGTGAGGGGGCGGGCGGCACCGCTGGCGAGGTCGAGGGTGTAGACCTCCCAGGACTCGCCGGCGTCGGAGTAGTACGTCAGCTGCCTGCCGTCGGGAGACCACCGTGGACGCTCCTCGGACGCCGACTCGGCGATGACCGTACGTTGGTTCGACCCGTCGGAGCCGATGACCGCGATGTCGAAACCGGTAGATGTCACCTCGTTGAATGCGATCTGTGTGCCGTCGGCGGACCAGGCCGGGTTCACCCCGCCCTTCGGTTGCGCGAAGAGCGTTTCCTCCGCTCCCGTGGCCGGATCGACCGCCATGAGCTCCGGACGCCCGCTTCTGGTCGTGGCGAACGCGATCCTGGATCTGGGCATCACGATCCTTCGGCGCGCGCCACCAGATTGACGAAGACGTCCTCCAGGGTCGGTTCGACCAGCCCGACCTCGGCGTCGGCGAAGCCGGCGGCTCGCAGCCGGTCGGCGAGGCCGGCGACGGCGTCCGGGTCGATCACGGCGTGCAGCGAGGCGCCGGAGAGGTACGCCTCCTCCACGTCCGGAGCTCGCTCCAGCCAGGTCAGCGCGCCGTCCACGTCGGCCACCCGCACCTCGATCACCTGTTCGGTGAGCAGGTCGTGCCGGATGTCGGCGGGCGATCCCTCGGCGATCAGTCCGCCCCGGTAGATGAACGCCAGCCGATTGCAGTGGCTGGCCTCGTCCATGTAGTGGGTGGTCACGAACAGGGTGACGCCGCGTCCGGCGAGCTCGTAGAGCAGGTCCCAGAACTGCCGCCGGGCCACCGGGTCGACGCCGCCGGTCGGCTCGTCGAGGAACAGCAGCTCGGGGTCGTGGATGGTCGCGGTGCCCAGTGCCAGCCGTTGCCGCCAGCCCACCGACAGGTTGGCGGTCAGCTCGTTCTCGCGTCCGCGCAGGTCGGCCATCTCCAGGACGTAGGCCCGCTGCTGTGCGAACCGGTCCGGGCTCAGGTTGTAGACGCCGGCGTAGAAGCGCAGGTTCTCATCCACGGTCATGTCCTCGAACAGGGCGAACTTCTGCGACATGTAGCCGATCCGTTGCTTGATCCGCTCGGGGTGGGCGATCACGTCCTCGCCGAGCACCAGCGCCCGTCCGGCGTCCGGGGCGCTGGTGCCGGTGAGCATCCGGATGGTGGTGGTCTTGCCCGATCCGTTCGGGCCGAGGAAGCCGAAGATGGTGCCGCGCGGCACGTCGAAGTCGATGCCGTCGACGGCGGTGAAGCTGCCGAACCGCTTGGTCAGGCCGCGCACCGAGAGGGCGGCGTCCGGGTTCGGCGGGGTGCCGCGCAGCTCGAGGGTCATTCGGTCAGCCTCCTGCGGGTCGCGGCCACGGCGGCGCCGAAGATCACCACGGCGAACGCCGCCAGCACGCCGAACTGCATGCCCAGCGCCTCGAAGCCGCTGCCCTTGATGAAGGCGCCGCGGAGGATCTCGATCGCCCAGGTGAGCGGCACGAACCAGGTCAGCGGCACGATCGCGGCCGGCATCGAGTCGATCGGAAAGATGAAACCGGACAGCACGAAGCTGGGCAGCAGGAACAGCATCATCAGCTGCTGCGCCTGCTGACGGGTGTGCGAGACCAGCGAGATGAGCAGCCCCAGCCCGATCGAGGTGAGCATGAACAGGGCCAGCCCGGCGGCCACCACCGAGATCTGGCCGGCGAACGGGACGCCGAACCAGAAGATGCCGACGAAGGCGACCAGGCACAGCTGCACGGTCGCCGTCAGGGCGTACGGGGTGACCTTGCCGATCAGGTACTCGGTCGGCCGGATCGGCGTGACGAACATCTGCTCCAGGGTGCCGCGCTCGCGCTCCTTGACCACCGCCTGGCCCATCACCGCCATGATGGACAGCATCACGATCGCCGCCACCAGCCCGGGGATCATGGTGTTCACCGTAGCCAGCGTGGGGTTGAACATCACCCGGACGCGGGCGTCGATGCCGGGCGCGGCGAGCTCGACTCCCTGGGCGGCGAGCCGTTCGGCGTTGAACCGGGCGATGATCTGGGCGGCGTAGCCGCTGCCGACCGAGGCCACCTGGCTGTCGGAGCCGTCCACCACGACGCCGATCGGGGCGGTCTCGCCGCGGTCCAGCGCCGCCTGGGTGCCCTCGGGGATGACGATCGCGATGGAGATCCGGCCGGTGTCCATCAGCGACTGCAGCTCGGCCTCGGCCGGGTGCGCGACGACCTGGAAGTAGTCGGACGCCCCGAAGTGCGCCTCCAACGCGCGCGCGGTGGGCGTCCGGTCCAGGTCGACGACCGCGGTGCTGAGGTTCCTCACGTCGGCGGCCACCACGTAGTCATCGCCGCCTCCTCGCGCTCAGCAGCACCGCGACGGCGATCACGATCACCGCATAGCCGGTCAGCGCCGCCAGTTCGGGCCACAGCTCGGCCACCCCGGCGCCCTTGAGGAACACCCCGCGCGAGATGCTCACCATGAACCGGGCCGGGAAGAGCCAGCTCACCCCCTGCAGCACCACCGGGATCGAGCCCAGCGGGAAGGCGAAGCCGGACAGGATGAACGCCGGCAGGATGGACAGCAGCAGACCCAGCATGTTGGCGCTCTCCAGGGTGGGCGCGACCGCCGAGATGACCAGCCCCAGGCCGAGCGAACAGAACACGAACAGCGCAGCGCCGAGCGCCAGGACGCCGAGACTCCCCCGCAGCGGCAGGTCGAAGAACCACACCCCGACCGCGGTGATCGCGGCCAGTTCGGCGAAGGCCAGCAGCGTCCAGGGCGCCAGCTTGCCGATCATCGTCTCCCAGCCGGCCAGCGGGCTGATCGCCAGCTGCTCGTCGGTGCCCTGCTCACGCTCGCGGACCAGGCTGACCGCGGTCTGCTGCACGGCGACGACCATGATGATCACCACCATCAGCCCGGGGATCAGGAAGTCGGAGCTGCGGCGTTCCGGGTTGTACCAGGTGCGCACCCGCGGCTCGAGCTGGCCGGCGGCGGTGACGTCCAGCCCCTGGGAGTCGGCCCATTCGATGGTCACCCGCTGGCCGTAGGACTGGTTGAGCGCGGTGGCGAAGGCCTGCCCGACCCGGGCGGCGGTGGGTTCGCTGCCGTCCAGGTAGACCCCGACGGTGGCCTTCTCGCCGGCGGCCAGACTGCGTCCGAAACCGGCCGGCACCACGACCGCGATCCGGGCCTCGTTCCGGTCGAAGATCTGGTCCACGTCGGCGAGACCGTCGGCGGTGCCGACGACGTGGAAGAAGTCCGAGCTGGCGTAGCTGCGCAGGTAGGCGGCGCTGGCCGGCGTCCGGTCGGAGTCGATGACGATCGTGGAGACGTTCTTGACGTCGAAGCTGATCGCGTAGGCGAACAGGATCATCTGCAGCACCGGCAGGGCGAGCACCACCGCCAGGGTGCGCCGGTCCCGGCCCAGGTGCCGGAACTCCTTGGCGATCAGCGCGCCGATCCGGTCCCAGGGGTTCATCGTGCTGCTCGTTCCCGGCCCAGTTCGGCGAGCACGGCGAAGGCGGTCTCCATGTCCACCGCCGTCGCCCGGACGCCACCACTCACCCCGGCGGCGGCCAGCCGGACCTCGACCTCGGCGACGTCCTCGACGTCGAACAGCAGCCGGACGACGTCGCCGTACAGGTGCGCGGCGAGCACCCCCGGCACCCGCTCGGCCGCCGCCAGCGCCACCCGGGGCGCCTCGGTGCGCAGCTCGAACAATCTGCCCGGCACCAGCGCCTTGATCTCGGCGGGGCTGCCGCGGTGCCGGACCCGTCCGCCGTCCAGGAAGATCACATCGGTACAGCGCTCGGCCTCGTCCATGTACGGGGTGGCGACCAGGACGGTGGTGCCGGCCCGGTGCAGGCCGGCGAGGATGCGCCAGAACTCGCGCCGGGAGACCGGGTCGACGCCGGTGGTCGGCTCGTCGAGCAGCAGCACCTCGGGCCGGTGCATCAACGTGGTGGCCAGGAACAGCTTCTGCTTCATCCCACCGGAGAGCCGTCCGGCCTGCCGGCCGAGGAAGTCGGCCAGCCCCATGCCGGCCAGCAACTCGTGCGAGCGTTCCTTGCGTTCACTGGCGGGGACGCCGCGCAGCCGGGCGAAGAACTCGATGTTCTCGGCCACGCTCAGGTCCGGGTAGAGGGCGAACTTCTGCGACATGTAGCCGATCCGCGGGGTGACCTTGCCGGCCTGCCGGGTGACCGAGAAGCCCTGGATCCGGGCGTCCCCGGCGTCCGGTCGCAGCACCGTGGCGAGCATCCGGATCAGCGTCGACTTGCCGGCGCCGTCCGGGCCGAGCAGGCCGAGCACGGCACCGGCGGGCACGTCGAGGTCGACGCCGTCGACGGCCACGACGTCGCCGAAGGTGCGGCGCAGGCCGGACGCCTCGATCGCCACCGCGGGCTGCGTGGTCATGACAGCTGGACGTCCACCGGCATGCCGGACTTGAGGGTGCCCGACGGGTCTTCGACGCGGACCCGGACGGCGAACACGAGCTTCGTGCGCTGGTCGGCGGTGTCGATGGTGTTCGGGGTGAACTCGGCGGCGTCCGAGACGAACGAGACGGTTCCGGTGAAGGTCTGCGTGCTCGAGCTGGTGGTGATCGACGCCTTCTGCCCGACCGTGACCTGCCCGATCCGCGGCTCCGGCACGAACACCCGGACGAACAGGTCGTTCGGGTCGGTCATGGTCAACACGGTGCGTCCGGGGGCGGCGTTGGCCCCCGCGTTGCCGACCACGTTGACCACGGTGCCGGCACCGGCCGCCTTGATGGTGGCGTAGCCGAGCTGCACGTCGGCGAGCTTCACGGCAGCCTCCGCCTGGGCGAGCCTGGCCTTGGCGGCCCTCACGTCGGCCTTGGTGGCATCGTCGTCGTCCTGCGCATTGCTGACGGCGGCCTTCGCGGCGGTGACGCCCTGCTTGGCCTGGCTGACCTGCAACTTCAGCGCGGCGGTGTCGAGCTGGACGAGCACCTGGCCCTTGGTGACCCGGTCCCCCTCGGACACCTTCACCGAGGTGATCCGGCCGGCCATCGCCGGCGCGACGGCGATCTCGCTGGTCTCCACCTGCCCGGTCAGGGCGAGCCCGGCGACCGGCGCCGGACGGGTCGCGCTCCACCACCACCAGCCGCCCAGGCCGGCGAGCAGCAATACGACGACGATGATCACCGGGATCGGCGGACGCCTGTGCTTCATGGTTTCACCTCGTGGTTGAGCAGGACGAGAGCTGGAGGTCGGCGGGGACGCCGGCGGGCAGTGCGGACGCGACGGTGACCTCGACCGGGACCGCCCGGGTCAGGTGGACCTGGTCGGTGGTGTGGTAGCTCGGCGGGTAGGCCGCCAGCGGCAGGATGCGGCTGACGTGCCCGTCGAGCGGAGCGCTCAGCGAGTCGAGCCGGACGGTGGCGGCGGCGTCGGGGCAGACCCGGACGGCCTGCTCGGGCGCCAGCCACGTGGTGACGACGAATGCCGGGCGGGCGATCCGGGCCACGGTGGCGCCGGGAGCCACGACGTCACCCAACTGGGCCAGCGAGGTCACCACGCCGTCTGCCGGCGCACGGACGACGGCCTGGTTCCTCGCCACGGTGGCGACCTCGACCGCGGTGGTGTTGCGGGCCGCGATGACGGCCAGCTTGCGGTTGCGCTTCAATCTGGCGCGGGCGTCCGCGAGCTCGGTCAGCCCCTTGTCGATCTTCCTCAGACCGTCGCGGGCCTTGACCAGGTTCGCGTCGATGGTGGCGATCGCCTTGGTCAGCAGCGGGATGCCTTTCCTCAGTTGCGCGAGCGCGGCGGTCAGCTTGCCGCGGGCGGCGGACAGCTTGCCGATGCCGGTGCGGAGCTGGGTCCGGGCGGCGGTGAGCTTGGCGATGCCGGCCCGGAGTTGGGCCTTGGCCGCGGTCAACTCGGCCTTCGCCTGAAGCAGCGGCTCTCGCACCTCGGGCGGAGCGTCAGGGGGCAGTGCGGCGAGGGCGGCGTCGACCTGGGCCAACTGCTCTTCAACCTCCGCAAGTTTCGGTGTCAACGTGCGCAGGTTCTGCTCAACCTCCGCCAGTTTCGGTTTCAACGTGCGCAGGTTCTTCTCGACGGTGGCCAGCTGCTTCGGCAGCTGGGCGGCCGCCTTGCGGGCGTCGGCCAGCTTGGCGGCCAGCTCCTTGCGTGCCTTCGTCGCCTTGGCGATGCCGTCGACGATCTCGCGGCGCTTGTCGCGCAGGTCCTGCTCCTTGTCGGCCAGCGTGTCGAGGGCGCCGTCGATGACTTCGACCTGGGCCTTGGCGACGGCTAGGTCCGCCTTGGCGACGCGCACCTGGGCGCTCAGCGCGGCGTCGTCGAAGCGGAGCAGCACGTCGCCGGCCCCGACCCGGTCACCGAGCCGCACCCGGACGGCGGTGACCCGCTGCACGCTGCCCATGGAGAGCAGCGCCGGCACCGCTGAGGTGGTGGCGGACGCCCCGGGCGCGACCTGGAAGCCGGCGTCCAGGCTCACCCGCGGCACCGCCAGGGTCGGCGCCTGGACCGCGACGGAGTCGGCGAGCACCCGCCCGGTCGCGGTGAGGGTGGTGGGCACGGCGGACTGGCACCCGGTCGAGGCCAGCGCGACACCCACCGTGGCGGCGAGAGTGGCGAGAACGCGGCGGGTCATGCCGGCTCCTCGGCTCCGGGCCCGAAGTCGAGCGTGCGCAGGTAGGTGTCGACCAGCCATTCGATGGTCTCGGCGCCGGGGTGCTGCGGCGCGTCGTTGCTCATCAGCCCGCCGAATACCACGTAGCTCATCAGCGGCCCCAGCAGCATCCGCACGCTGATCTCGGGGTGGTCGAGCACGATCACCCCGTTGGCCGCGGCCCCGGCCAGGATGGCGGCGACGCGTCCGAGCAGCTGGTAGGGCAGCGCCTCCAGGAAGGTGCTCCGCAGCTCGGGGACGTGCACGGCCTCGCCGAGCAGCAGCCGCAGAATGGCGATCGACTCCTCGCGCAGCATGGTGTCGAGCAGCCGCTCACCGAAGCCGACCAGGGTGGTCCGGAGCTCCCCGCGGGTGCGCGCCGGCGGGATTCCCTGCTGTGAGCCCAGGGCCTGCAGGGCCTCGCCCACGATCGCGATCAGCAGCTCGTCCTTGCTCGCGAAGTAGGCGTAGACGGTCTGCTTGCTGACCCCCGCCTCGGCGGTGACGGCGTCCATCGAGGTGCGGGCGAAGCCCTGGCTGAGGAACAGCGCGCGACCGGCGTCGGTGATCTGCCGACGCTTGGCCCGGGCTCGCGGGCTCAGTTCCTCCACGGATCAAACTGTACGGTTCAGTTTGATGATTGGCAATGTCGGCGCCGCTCCCGGCGCTGCCGTCCTCCGCCCCAGCGGCCGGGCTAGGGTTCGGCTGTGATCAAGTACCTGGGCTCCAAGCGGGCCCTCGCCGGGGTGCTGGGCGCCCTCGCGGAGGGTTCCGGCGCCCGCACGGCCGTGGATCTGTTCACCGGAACCACCCGGGTCGCCCAGGAGTTCAAGCGCCGCGGCCTGCAGGTCACCGCCGCCGACCTGGCCAGCTACAGCGAGGTGCTGGCCCGCTGCTACATCGCCACCGACGCCGACGCCGTCGATGCCGCCGAACTGGACGCCCTGCTCACCGAGTTGAACGCGCTTCCGGGACGCCGCGGCTACGTGACGGAGACGTTCTGCGAGAGCTCCCGGTTCTTCCAGCCGCACAACGGCCAGCGGATCGACGCCATCAGGGAGCGGCTGGACGCACTGACCGGGCACCCGCTCTACCCGGTGCTGCTCACCGCCCTGATGGAGGCGGCCGACCGGGTGGACTCCACCACCGGTCAGCACATGGCCTACCTGAAGGCCTGGGCGCCACGGGCGTCCAATCAGTTGCGGCTGCGGGCGCCGGTGCTGCTGCCGGGCACCGGGACGGCGGTCCGCGGCGACGCCCTCGAGCTGGCCCGCTCGCTGCCGGCGGTCGACCTGGCCTACCTCGATCCGCCGTACAACCAGCACCGCTACTTCAGCTACTACCACATCTGGGAGACGCTGGTCCGCTGGGATTCCCCCACCCACTACGGCGTCGCCTGCAAGCGCGAGGACGCCCGTGCCGAGGCCAACGCCAGCGCCTTCAACTCCCGGCGCCGGATGCCGGCGGCGCTCGCCGCGGTGATCGGAGAGGTCCGCGCCGAGGTGGTGATGGTGTCCTACAACGACGAGGCCTGGGTGAGCCCGGAGCAGATCGTCGGCTGGCTGACCGATGCCGGACATCAGCGCGTCGAGCTGCTGGCCTTCGACTCGCGCCGCTACATCGGTTCGCGGATCGGCATCTACAACCACCTCGGCGAGAAGGTGGGCCGGGTCTCGCACACCCGCAACACCGAATACGTCTTCGTCGCCGGCGGCGCCGAGCGGGTCGGCGCGGCGGTGGCCGCCCTCGCCGAGCCGGCAGCCGCGGCGGCGGGCGTCCGATGAGGCGCGGGAAGGCGCCCGCCCGGGTGGCCGACGTCCACTCGTTCGCCGCCGCGCTGCCCCACGTGACGGTCTACGACCCCGGCTCCAGCACCCCGGTCTACCAGGTGGGCGGCAAGTCCTTCGTATTCTTCCGGACGCCGCGGCCGGATGCCGTCAACCCCGACACCGGTGAGCGCTACAGCGACGTGGTGGTGTTCTGGGTGCCCGACCTGGCCGCCAAGGAGGCCCTGGTGCGTGACGAGTCGACGCCGTTCTTCACCACCCCGCACTTCGACGGGCACCCGTCGGTGCTGCTGCGACTGAGCCGGCTGGGCGAGCTGAGCAGGACCGAGCTCGCCGAGGTGGTCGAGGACGCCTGGCTCGCCCAGGCGTCCGCCCGCCGCGGCCGGCTCTACCTGGAGGGTCCGGACCGGATCACTGCGTAGAAATACCCTCGGTCTTCCGGGGTTTCCGCTGCTAGATTGGCCGGCATGCACACGAACGTGACGACGATCACCGCGCCCGGCGCCCGCGCGCTGATGTGCATGTGTTGCTGTTGTCGACTCGGCTGAACGACCTTCCGCCCACCTCCGACCGCAACCACTCACACCCTTGAAAGGCATGCCATGCCGCACGATGAGATCTGGCGCCGCATCCGTTCCGAGGCAGCCGCCGCCGCCGAGAGCGAACCCGCCCTGGCGAGCTACCTGCACACCGTCGTCCTCGCCCACGACCGCCTCGAGGACGTGCTGAGCTACCTGTTGGCGTCCAAGCTGGGCAGCGCCACCATCACCTCGCTGAGCCTGCGCTCGCTGATCGACGAGGCGTTCGCCCACGACGCGGGGATCGGGCTGGCCTTCCGCGAGGACCTGCGTGCCGTGCTGAGCCGCGATCCGGCCTGCAGGGGGTACTCGATCCCGCTGCTCCACTTCAAGGGCTTCCACGCGCTGCAGTCGTACCGGGTGGCGCACCACTTCTGGGTGAGCGGCCGGGAGTCGCTCGCGCTGTACCTGCAGAGCCGGATCTCCGAGGTGTTCGCCGTCGACATCCACCCCGGCGCGCGGATCGGCAAGGGCATCCTGTTCGACCACGCGACCTCGATCGTGATCGGCGAGACCGCGGTCGTCGAGGACGACTTCTCGATGCTGCACGAGGTGACCCTCGGCGGCACCGGCAAGGTCGGCGGCGACCGGCACCCGAAGATCCGCCGCGGCGTGATGATCGGCGCCGGCGCCAAGGTGCTGGGCAACATCGAGGTCGGCGAGGGCGCCAAGATCGGCGCCGGCTCCGTCGTCCTGGAGGACGTCGCCCCGTTCACCACCGTCGCCGGGGTGCCGGCTCGTCCCGTCAGCTACCCGGCGCACGTGTTCCCCGAGGACCTGGCGGAGACCGACCTGAGCTTCCACGAGGCCGACTAGCGTCATGCTCGCCGCCTTCGTCAGCGCCGCCGACCCCACCGATCCGCTGGCCGCGCTGCGGATCGGCGAGCGCCCCGAGCCGGAGCCGGCCGAGGGCTGGGCGGTGGTCCGGGTCGAGGCGGCCGCGCTGAACCGGCACGATCTGTGGTCGCTGGCTGGGGTGGGGCTGCCCGCCGGCCGGATGCCGATGATCCTGGGCACCGACGCCGCCGGAACGGTGGAGGACCGCCCGGTGATCGTGCATGCGGTGATCGCGTCGACGGGCTGGGCCGGCGACGAGACCCTGGACCCCAGGCGCACCCTGCTGTCGGAACTCCATCAGGGCACGCTGGCGCGGCTCGTGGCCGTGCCCCGGCGGAACCTGCTCGACCGTCCCTCCTGGCTGAGCGCCGAGCAGGCGGCGTGCCTGCCCACCGCCTGGTTGACCGCCTACCGGATGCTGACCGGGGAGTCCGGCTTGAACGCCGGCGACACCGTGCTGGTGCAGGGCGCCTCGGGTGGGGTGGCCTCCGCGGCGACCACCCTGGCCGGGGCGCTCGGGTGCCGGGTCTGGGTGACCGGCCGCACCGAGGCCAAGCGGGCCGCGGCGCTCGACCGCGGCGCGGACGCCGCCTTCGAGCCGGGTGCCCGGTTGCCCGAACGGGTGGACGCCGTGATCGAGACGGTCGGCGAGGCCACCTGGGCGCACTCGTTGCGATGCCTGCGACCGGGTGGAACCATCGTCTGCTCGGGCGCCACCAGCGGGGCGAACCCGCCCGCGGAGTTGAACCGGGTGTTCTTCCAGCAGTTGCGGGTGATCGGCTCCACCATGGGCACCCTGGACGAGTTCCGGGGCCTGCTCGAGCTGATGGACCGCACCGGCGTCCGGCCCACCATCGACCGGGTGCTGGCCCTGCCGGACGCCGCCGAGGGCTTCCGGGCAATGGCCGAGGGCACCCTGGACGGCAAGATCGTCATCCGTCCCTGAACCGCCGGCTCAGGGCTTGGCGACCCGGCCGATCATCAGAGCAACGCCCCGGTTGGCGCCGGTCACGGTCAGCTCCACCTCGGGATGCTCGGACTGCCACACCCGGAACAGCTCGTCCGCGAAGCCCTGCCCGACCAGCTCGACACCGGTGAAGTCGAGCACCACCTGCCTGAACCGTTCGAGTCCCAGGGCGAACCGCTTGGCCTGCGATCGGCTGAGGAACTCCGACCCGTGATGCACCAGCTCGACCCGCGGGATGGTCCGGACGAAGTCGCCGTCCGCGGTGAACGCCGCGAACACTGCCACCAGATCCCGCGTGGTGTCCAGGTCGAGCGCCAGGGTGACCGCGGTACCGATGTCGACCCCCTGGCCCAGCCCGATGTCGCCTTCGAGGTTGTCGACGGCGAAGCGATGGCCATTCGCCTCGAGGCTGAAATGAAATCGACCGGATCTCTTCCGGCCGATCTCCACGGATGGAGCCGCCTTGGGGAGTCGAACCCCAGACCTATTCATTACGAGTGAATCGCTCTGCCGACTGAGCTAAGGCGGCCTGCCGGGCGTACCGGCGACGACCCACTATAGGACAGCCACCCCGCGCTCCGCGATTCGGGCCGGCTACTACTGGCACCTGGTGCCGTCGGTGGGCACCTGGCCCTCGGTCAGGTAGCCGATCACGGCGCGGTCGATGCACTCCGACTTGCCGCCGAAGGTGCCGTGGCCCTCGCCCTCGTAGGTGAGCAGCACCCCCGAGCTGAGCTGCTTCGCCATCGTCACCGCGTTCTGGTACGGCGTCGCCGGATCGCCGGTTGCTCCCACCACCAGGATCGGTGCGGCGCCCGAGCCGGTCGGCTGGAACTGGGGCGCGCTGCGCACCGGCCACAGCGCACAGGTGTAGCCGGGGCCGAAGTACTTGCCGTAGATCGGCGCCTTCTGCTGGTCGGCGATCCAGCGCTGCTCGGCCTCGACCACGCCGGAGTCCTTGGAGTCGGCGCAGCCGATCGCCGGGAACGAGTAGAACAGCGAGCCGTAGCTGCCGTCCTGATCGCGGTCGTTGAGGCCGTCGGACGACCGCAGCAGCCGGGCGCCGTCCCCGTCGACGGCGGCCTTCAGATCGCCGGTCAACCCGCGCCAGGCCGGGATGCCGCCATACAGGTAGGCCGCGATGCCGGTCGCCGCCAGGCTCTGGGTGAGCGAGCGGTCCTCCACCCGCAGCGGTGCCGCGTCGAGCCGGTCGAGGAAGTCTGTGATGGTCTTCAGCACGCCCTCCTTGGTGCTGCCCAGACCGCAGGACTGCCGCGCGCACCAGGACGCGAAGTTGCCCAGCGCGAGGTCGAAACCCATCGCCTGGATGACCGAGTCGTCGTCGGTGATGTCGACGGCGGCGTCGAGCACCAGCCGACCCACCCGCTGCGGGAACAGGTCGGCGTAGACCGAGCCGATCTGGGTGCCGTAGGAGTAGCCCAGGAAGGACAGCTTGTCGTCGCCGACCAGGGCACGCATCAGGTCGAGGTCCCGGGCCGTGTCGATGGTGGAGATGTGCTCCAGCAGCTGGCCGCTGTTCTCCCAGCACGACTTGGCGAACCCGTAGGTGCCGACGATCAGCGCCTCGGTCTCGGCGGCGTCGTCGGGCGAGGAGTCGAGCTGGTTGAACGCGTCGGTCGACGCGTCGTCGAAGCAGCGCACCGGGGTGGAGCCGTTGGTGCCCCGCGGATCCCAGCCGACGATGTCGAACTGCTCCAACCCTTTCGAGGCGAAGTAGGTGACAAGGTTGCGGCCCGACGCGCCGGGGCCGCCGGGGTTGACGAAGAGCGTGCCCAGCTTCGGCGTCCGGGTGGCCCGCTTCCGGGCCAGCGCCAGGGTGATCGCCTGGCCGGACGGGTTGGCGTAGTCGAGCGGTGCCACGATGCTCGCGCAGTCGTACCGCTCGGCGCAGGTCCGCCACTGGACCGCCTGCTTCAGGTAGCCGGTGAGTCCGTCCCCGCCGGGGGCGTCGACGAAACCGTCCGGGCGGGCGTCGGAGGGCGGCAGCCGCGGCCGATCGATCTCGAATCCCGGAGTCTGCGAGATGCCGATCATCGGACCGGCCGGCGTGGCCGCCGCCGGGCTGGGCGCCGGCTGGGTCGGCCCGGCACCGGGCACGCAACCGGCCAACAACGCCAGCGCGACGGCACCGACGGCCCAGCGGGTTGGAGTGCGCACGGGCACAATCTAGCCAACCGGCCCAATGCGGACGCCGGCTCGCTCGCTCACTCGGCGGGGTCGACCAACCGGTTGCGCTCGCGGCTCTTGCGGAAGCTGCGGTCGAGGCTGAACCCGCCGCCGCCCACGCACAGCAGCACCAGGCCGACCGCGGCCAGCAGCAGCTCGAACTCGCCGACGAAGCCGGAGCGACCCGGCACGAACGGGCTCCAGTTGCCCCACAGCACGAATGCCAGCGCGCCGCCGGTGATCAGCGTGACGCCGAGCCCGGCCACCCGGGTGAGCAGCCCGAACACCAGGGCCACCGCGATCGCCAGCGCCGCGACGCCGGTCACCATGGCCATGATCGCCGGCTCGGGAATGATCGTGGTGGCGAACAGCTGTTCCGCGGCCGCCGGGTTCATCACGATCTCGAGGCCGCGGACCGCCATGATCGCGGCCACCACCAGGCGCAGCAGGAACAGCGCGAAGCCGCCCAGGAAGCGGTCTGTGGTGCGCCGGGTGATCACCACGGGCTCCGGGGCCGCCACCGCACGGACGTCGGGTGCGGCCAGCGCGGCCTCGCGGGCCTCGCGCCGGGCGGCCCGCTCGGCGGCCAGTTTGCGCTCCTCGGCCGAGGGCTCCTGCTCGGTCTCAAGGACGGCCGTCGGTGCGACCGCAGCGCCCGCCCGGAAGATGGAGTCGTCGGGCGTCCGCTCCGACTCCGGGTCGGACCGGTAGCTGGGCGGTGCCGGCAGGGTCGGCGTGCGGCGCTGGGCGAACTGGTCGCCGTCGGCGTCGGGCGCGAACGGGGAAGTCTGCTCGTCGTGAACCGTGTAGGTCATGTTCCTCCTCCACTCCAATGGCCTCCATCGTCTCCCGTGGGTCGGCCCGACCGGCAGACCGACACTCGCCCAGCCGGCGATTGATGGTTGGCGGGCGGCCGCCGGCGGTCAGCGATCGGACGCCACCGAGACAAGCAGCGACTCTATCGCCAGCAGCGGCGCCACGTTGCCCTCCAGTGCCTCCCGGCAGGCCAGGATGGCGTCGATCCTGCGCAGCGTCGCCTCCGGGGTGTCGCGGCGGGCCACCGTCTCGATCTCGGACCGCAGCTCGGTGTTGATCAACGCGGCCGAGGACGCGGTCTGCACCAGCAGCACGTCGCGGTAGTAGGTGGTGAGCTCGGTCAGCACCCGGTCGAGCGCGTCCCGCTGTAGCCGTTTGGCCCTGGCCTTCTGCTGCTCGTCGAGTTCCCGCAGCGCCGCCTGCGCGTTGCGGGGCCGAGCACCCTTGGTGCCGAAGCCGAGCGCCTCGGAGAGTTCCGCCTTCTCGCGGGCGTCCACCTCGGCGGTGGTCGCGGACGCCTCCTGGGCGGCGGCGTCGACCAGCCCGGCGGCGGCGTTCAGGCAGTCGGCGAGCGAGGTGAGACGTCCGGGCAGGGTGAGGAGCTCGGCGCGACGGATCCGCGCGGCCTCGTCGCGGGCCAGCATCCGGGCCCGGCCGATGTGCCCCTGCGCGGCCCGGGCGGCGAACTCGGCAAGTCCGGGCGCGGCGCCGTCGCGCCGCACCAGCAGCTCGGCCACCGCCGCCGGACCCGGGGTGGCGAGCTCGACCCGCCGGCACCGGGACCTGATGGTCACCACCACGTCGTCCGGGGTGGGTGCGCAGAGCAGCCACACCGTCTTGCTGGCCGGCTCCTCGATGCTCTTCAGCAGCGCGTCCGCGCCGCGTTCGGTGACCCGGTCGGCGTCCTCGACGACCAGCACCTGGTAGCGGCCCAGGGTCGGTGACATGGCCGCCCGGCGGACCAGTTCGCGCACCTCGTCGACGCCGATCGAGAGCTGCTCGGTGCGGACCAGGGTGACGTCGGGATGCGCGCCCGACAAGGCCGTCCGGCACGCCGAGCACTCGCCGCACCCGCCCCGGTCGCATTGCAGGGCGGCGGCGAAGGCGCGCACGGCGTTCGACCGGCCGGAGCCGGGCGGGCCGGTCACCAGCCAGGCGTGGGTCATCGCGTGGGCCTCGCCGGCGACCGCGCGGCGCAGCACCTCGACGACTCGCTCCTGCCCGACCAGGTCGTCCCACACCGTCATGGCCCGATCCTGTCAGCCGGCTCCGACATGGGCCCGGGCAGCAGTGCCGCCACCCGGCGCCGCACCTGCCCGGCGATCCGTTCGACGCTCTCCCGCGCCGGCAGCACCAGGTAGCGCTCCGGGGCGCGCGCGGCCAGCTCCAGGAACAGGACCCGCGCCCGCTGGTGGAAGTCGGCGCCGGCGCCCTCGAGCCGGTCCGGGTCGGCGATGGTGCCGACGGCCCGTTCCGGTTCCAGGTCGAGCAGCACGGTCAGGTCGGGCAACAGCCCGGCGGTGGCCCAGCGGGCGATCTCGGCCACCTCGGCCAGGTCGAGCACGCGTCCGGCGCCCTGGTAGGCCAGCATCGAGTCGATGTAGCGGTCGCAGACCACCAGCTCGCCCCGCGCCAGTGCCGGCCGGACCACCTCGTGCAGGTGATGGGCCTTGTCGGCGGCGTAGAGCAGGGCCTCGGCACGTGGATCGAGGTCACCGGTGGCCGGATCGAGCACGATCCGCCGGATCAACCGCCCGGCGGCGGTGTCCCCCGGTTCGAAGGTCACCCGGGCGGGCACCCCCTGTTCGCGCGCCCACTCGGCGAGCAGCCCGGCCTGGGTCGACTTGCCGACCCCGTCGCCGCCCTCGAACACCACGAACAGCCCGCTCACCGCACCGCCTCCACGCTCGCCGCCACCCTCAGGTGCGGCACCCGCGGCCGGATCACCCGACTGCGCAGGTTGTCCCACAGCAGCGGCCAGTGACGCAGGAACTGCTCGCGGGCGTAGTCGACGGAGAGCATCGCCCGCTCGTAGGCCCGTCCGGACTCGAAGATCTCGGCGCTGGTCAGGTCGCGCAGATCGCGGGTGAGCGCTCCGGGGTCGGGCCGGACGGTGCCGCTCAGCGCGGTGGCGATCGCGGCCAGCCGCTTGCGCAGCCGCTTGGCCGGCTTGCCGAGCGCCTCGCGCGACAGCGTGCTCAACGCCCAGGCGCGACTCGCCACCCGATGCGCCCGGGCCCAGCGGACGTCGTCGCTGTAGGAGTCGAGGGTGCGGCACTGGTCGCGCATGGTGCGCACCACGGCCTCCAGTTCCTGGGCCAGCACCGGCCCGGTGATCCGGCCGGTGACGTGCGGCAGCGGCGGCTCGACGGCACCCTCGGCGAGCAGGTCGAGGATCCGCAGCCACCGCTCGGTGCGGTGCAGGGGGCGGGGGTCGGCGAGCGCGGCGTCCAGCAGCCGCCTCCCGGCGACCAGCCACTCGGCTGCCAGCAGCGGCCCGAGGGAGTCGAGCTCCTGGCCGAGCAGCCGGACGCCGGCCCGCAGCTCGGCGTCGTCACCGTCGGTGTTGCGTACCGTCAGGTCGGCACGCAACAGCGCACGCCAGCGGGCATGCAGGTGGGCGCCGACGAAGACCTCGATCGGCGTCCGGGCGGAGAGCCGGCCGCCGTCCGCGTCGAGCCGGGCGATGCCCAACCGGGCCGCCAGCGCCGCTGACTCGTCGACCGGGCTGCCGCCGGCGGCCTCGAACGCGGCCGTCAGCGCCGTCCGGACGCCGGCGTCGAGCGGCTCGGACGTCGTCAGGGTGACGCAGCGGAAGGCGCTGAGCCGGCCGGGATGGTGGCCGATCCGGACGCGTTCGTCGAGCAGTTCCCCGACGGTGCGGCCCGGCCCGGCGGTGAGCGTGAAACGCCGGCGCACCGTCGCCACCTCCAGCGTGGGGCCGAGGATGCCGCCGCGCCGGAACGGCACCAGCCGGTCGGCCATCTCGGCCGGGATCTCGTCCTCGGCCTGCGCGGAGGTCCGCTCCGCGGCCAGCATCGGCTCCCAGCCGGGCGCCCGCAGCGTCCACCGGCCGGTCTCGGCGACCCGGGTGAGTTCCACCCCCCAGGCCAGCAGCCGGTGATCGGCGGTGTCGATGACGGTCGCGGTGGACTCCGCGGGCGGGCGTCCGACCAGCCGCAGGATGCCGGTCGTGGGCCCGGTCAGGCCGGTCACCTCCGCGGTCAACGGCAGGTCGAACCGCAGCACCTCACCGCCCTGCCCCATCGTGGTCAGCTCTTCTTGGCCGGCGCCCGCTTGGTCGTGGTGGCGCGCTTGGCGGTCGTCCGGCGGGTGGTGGTGCGCTTCGGGGCGGGACCCTTGGCCCGCTTCTCGGCGAGCAGTTCGGCGGCCCGCTCGGCGGTGATCGCCTCCACCGAGTCCGACTTGCGCAGGGTGGCGTTCACCTCGCCGTCGGTGACGTAGGCGCCGAACCGGCCGTCCTTGATCACCATCGGCTTGCCGGTGGCCGGATCGGCGCCCAGCTCCTTCAGCGGTCCGGCGGCGGCCCGGGCGCGGCCCCGGGTCTTCGGCTGGGCGTAGATCTCCTCGGCCTGCTCCAGGGTGATCTCGAAGATCTGCTCCTCGGATGTCAGCGAGCGCGAATCGGTGCCCTTCTTCAGGTACGGGCCGTAGCGTCCGTTCTGGGCGGTGATCTCGACCCCGTCGGACGCCGTGCCGACCGTCCGCGGCAGGCTGAGCAGCCGCAGCGCGTCGTCCAGGCCGATGGTCTCCAGGCTCATCGACGCGAACAGCGAACCGGTCCGCGGCTTGGCCGACTTCGGGGCGCCTTCCTCCAGCACCTCGGTGACGTAGGGCCCGTAGCGTCCGGACCTGGCGACGACCTGGCGTCCCGAGGCCGGGTCGACGCCCAGCTCGCGCTCCTCGCCGAGCGGCTGGTCGAGCAGCTCCCTGGCGGCCTCGACGGTGAGTTCGTCGGGTGGAAGGTCCTCGGGCACGTTCGCCCGCCGGCCCTCGGCGTCCTCGACGTAGGTGCCGTAGCGGCCGACCCTGACCACGACGCCGGAGTCGCCCAGCGGGTAGGTGGACAGCTCGCGGGCGTCGATCTCGCCGAGTTCGTTGACCAGGGTGTGCAGGCCCTCGTGCGAGGCCCCGTCGGCGCCGAAGTAGAAGTCGTTCAGCACCTGCAGCCGGGCGGCCTGGCCGCTGGCGATGTCGTCCAGGGTGTCCTCGAGCGCGGCGGTGAAGGTGTAGTCGACCAGCCGCGGGAAATGCTCCTCGAGCAGCCGGGTGACCGCGAAGGCGAGCCAGGTCGGCACCAGCGCCGACCCCTTCTTGAACACGTAGTCGCGGCTGGTGATGGTGCGGATGATCGAGGCGTAGGTGGACGGCCGGCCGATCTCCAGCTCCTCCAGCTTCGCCACCAGCGACGGCTCGGTGTAGCGGGCCGGCGGACGGGTCTCGTGGCTGAGCGCCTTCACCTCCTCCGGGGTCAGCGCCGCGCCCGCGATCAGCTGCGGCAGCCGGGCCTGGGCGTCGTCGGAGGTCTCGTCGTCCTCGACGCCGACCACGTAGGCCTTCAGGAAGCCGGGGAAGGTGATGGTGCGTCCGGACGCGCCGAAGGTGCAGCGGCCGGTCTCGGTGATCTCACCGGTGGTGGCGTCGGTGACCGCGATCCGCTGCGGCAGGGTGGCGCCGATCCGGACGCTGACCGTCTCGCCGACGGCGTCCGCCATCTGGGAGGCCAGGGTGCGCTTCCAGATCAGCTCGTAGAGCCGGAACCCGTCGCCGCTCAGCCCGGTCTCGGACGGGGTGGCGAAGGTCTCGCCGGCCGGCCGGATCGCCTCGTGCGCCTCCTGCGCGTTCTTCACCTTCGAGGTGTAGACCCGCGGCTTCTCCGGCAGGTAGCGGCCGCCGAACAGCTGCTTGACCTGGGCCCGGGCGGCGTTGACGGCGGTCGCCGAGAGGGTGACCGAGTCGGTACGCATGTAGGTGATGAAGCCGCGCTCGTACAGGTCCTGCGCCACCCGCATGGTGCGCTCGGCGGTGAAGCCCAGCTTGCGGCCGGCGTCCTGCTGCAGGGTGGTGGTGCGGAACGGGGCGTACGGACGCCGGGTGTACGGCTTGGCCTCCACCGACGCCACCACGAACGCGGCCTTCTCAAGAGCCGCGGCGAGCGTCTCGGCCTGCTCGGCGGACAGGTGGAACACGCCCTTGCCGGTCAGCTTGCCCTGGGGGTCGAAGTCGCGGCCCTGGGCGACCCGCAGGTCGCTGATCTGCTGCAGGGAGGCGGCGAACACCGGCGGCTCGGCCTCGGCGCCGGCGTTGAGCTGGGCCTCGATGCCGGCGTAGCCGGCCGAGCGGAAGGCCATCCGCTGCCGTTCCCGGTCGACCACCAGCCGGGTGGCGACGGACTGGACGCGGCCCGCCGACAGCCGCGGCATCACCTTCTTCCACAGCACCGGGGACACCTCGTAGCCGTACAGCCGGTCGAGGATGCGGCGGGTCTCCTGGGCGTCGACCAGGTCGGTGTCCAGCTCACGCGGGTTGGCGACCGCCTCGGCGATGGCCTGCGGGGTGATCTCGTGGAAGACCATCCGGCGCACCGGCACCTTCGGCTTCAGCTCGGCCAGCAGGTGCCACGCGATGGCCTCGCCCTCGCGGTCCTCATCGGTGGCCAGCAGGAGTTCGTCGGCCCCGGCCAGCTTCGCCTTCAGCTCCCGGATGGTGCCCTTCTTGTCGGCCGCCACCACGTAGAGCGGCTCGAAGTCCTTCTCGACGTTGACGCCGGTGCGGGCCCACTTCTCACCCTTGTACTTGGCCGGCACCTCGGCGGCACCGGTGGGCAGGTCACGGACGTGGCCGCGGCTGGACTCGACGACGTAGCCGCTGCCGAGGAAGCTGGCGATCTTGGTCGCCTTGGCGGGTGATTCGACGATCACCAGCCGGGTCTTGCCTGCTGTTGCCACGTGGATCTTCCTCGGATGCGGGGGTTGCTCGGCCGCGAAGGCGGCCTCAGGGGGGAATGGTAACCACAAAGCGCGAACGCTCGGCACCTGCTCGGCCGAAACCTATCGCAGGTACCCGTCGGCGATCAGCGGCCGCAGCCTCGGCAGCAGGTCCGCCCGCAGGCCGGCGGCATCGGCGTCGAGCAGGTCGGCGACCGCGTCGATCAGGACGCCCAGCGGCAGTTCGCCGTCACAGGCGCCGACCACCCCGGCCAGCGCGGTGTCCACTTCGACGGCCCGTCCGAAGCCGGTGCTGCGGCGAAACACGAGGTGTTCGGGGTCGGCCGCACCGGGGCGTCCGAGGGCCTCGGAGGTGACCGACGGGTCGAGGGTGAGCGTGGTGGCGAGCAGCTGGTCGTCTCCGATCCCGGCGGCGCGGGCGGCGTCCGGGAACTCGGCGAAGGCGTCGCCGAGGCCGGCGTGCACCTGGTGCGGCCAGTCGTCGAAGCGCAGCTCGGGGTCCCCGTGGCCGGTGTGGTAGAGGGTGAGCCAGCCCATGCCGACGCCGACGATGCCGAGCGCCTCGAAGTAGTCGGCCCATTCGGCGTAGCGGGCGGCGTACGCCGGGGTGCCGGTCAGCCCGGCGTCGGCCAGCCAGATCTCGATGTACTCGTAGGGGTCGAGCCGTTCCCGCTGCAGCACCAGGGCGTCACAGCCGGTCGGCGCGATCCAGGACGCCAGCCGGTCCTGCCACGGCTGATCGGCGGTGATCGCCCAGTTGCCCAGCACCTGCAGCGCACCGCCCGGGTTGAGGTGCCGCGCGGCGCCGGTGACCACCGCGCGGACCAGGCCGTCGGCGGTGAAGGAGCCCTCCCGGTAGACCAGCCGGGAGGCGTCCGGCGGCGCCATCACGTAGGGCGGGTTGGTGACGATCAGGTCGAAGCGTTCGTCGGCGACGGGCTCGTAGAGCGACCCCTGCCGGACGTCGAGCTCGATTCCGTTCAGCGCCGCGGTCAGCGCGGTCAGCGCGCAGGCCCGCGGGTTGAGGTCGGTCGCCACCACGGTCCCGGTATGGGTGGCCAGGTGCACCGACTGGATGCCGCAGCCGGCGCCCAGGTCGAGGGCGCGGGTTCGCGGGCTTCGGATGGTCAGCTGGGCGAGCGTCACCGAGGCCGGCGAGAGTCCGAGGACGAAGTCGTCCCGCGGCACGCCCAGGCCCCCGTCGAGGGTCGGGGTGAGGTCGGAGGCGAGCCAGCCGGAATGCTCGCCGTGGTCGTCGGTGAACGCGTAGGGACGGATCTCGATCGCCGCGCGGACGGCGTCCGGGGTGTCCCCGCTCAGGATCGGCGCGAGCGGGTCGAGTTCGCCCAGGGCGGCGCCGAGATCGACGGCGCGGACCTCCTGCTGCAGCGCGAACGCCCGGATCAGGGTGGCCTGCGGATCGGCCGCACCGGCCAGCGCCCGGTCGGCGGGGATGGTGGCGTTGCGGGCCAGCCCGTCCAGGCCCTCGGGTCCGAGACGCTCGGCGACGGCGTCGTAGCCGTAGCCGGCTTCGCGCAGCCGATTGGCGAGGTCGTGGGCGACGGAGGGCTCGAGCACAGCGGCAGCCTGCCACATCGGCTCGCGGGCCCTACGCTGCTGGCGTGAACGGATCGGTGCTGGTGCGGCGGGTACGGATCGTCGACCTGGACGGCCCCTCCCCGGCGTCCGGGCGGCCGCTGCGCGACGTGCTGATCGCGGACGGGGTGATCGCCGCCGTCGGCGCCGACTTGGCAGCGGTCGCGGGCGTCGTGGAGATCGACGGTGGCGGCCACTGGGCTATCCCCGGGCTGTGGGACGCCCACGTGCACGCCACCCAGTGGGTACGGACCGCCCGCATGGTGCAGCTGGGCGGTGCGGCCGAGCCCGAGGAGGTGCTCGAACGGCTCCGCCGCCCGCTCGCGAAGCGGGCCGGCCGGCACCCGGACCGCACCCTGTTCGGGTTCGGCTTCCGCTCGGCCGGCTGGTCACGGCCGCCCACCGTCGCCGAGCTGGACGCCGTCAGCGGCCGGACGCCGGTGGTGCTGATCTCGGGCGACGCGCACAACGGCTGGCTGAACTCGGCCGCCTTGACGCTGCTCGGCGTGGCGCCCCGTGAGCACGCGATCAGCGAGGGCGAGTGGTTCGCCCTGCTGCGCCGGCTGGACGAACTGCCCGGCGCCGCTCCCCGGCCCGCGGACTTCCGCGACCCGGTGTCCGGCCTGGCCGCCAAGGGCATCACCGGACTGGTCGACTTCGAGTTCGCCGACAGCTTCGTGGACTGGCCGCTCCGGCTCGCCGCCGGGGTCGGACCGCTGCGGATCCGGACCGCCGTCTACCCGCACCAACTCGAACAGGCGATCGCGTCCGGCCTGCGCACCGGCGACCCGCTGCCCGGGACCGACGGCCTGGCCAGCATGGGTCCGCTCAAGGTGATCAGCGACGGCTCGCTGGGCACCCGTACCGCCTGGACCCACGAGCCCTACGCAGACGGCCCGGCCACCCCGGACCACCCGTGCGGGCAGGCCAACTACTCGGTCGCCGAGTTGACCGAGCTCGTTCGCCGGGCCACCGCCAACGGCCTCGAGGTGGCACTGCACGCCATCGGCGACCGCGCCAACGCGGCCGTCCTGGACGCCGTCGCCGCCGCCGCCGGCGCCGGCGGCGGCGGCCGAGGCTCGGTCGAGCACGCGCAGCTGGTCGTCCGGGCGGACGCCGAACGAATGGCCTCCCTGGGCCTGCGGGCCAGCGTGCAGCCGGCGCATCTGATCGACGACCGTGACCTCACCGACCGGATCTGGGGCGACGAGCGCGCCGGGCGGTCGTTCCCGCTCCGGATGCTGGCGGACGCCGGCGTGCGGCTCGCGCTCGGCTCGGACGCCCCGGTCGCCGAACTCGACCCCTGGCTGGCGATCGCCTGCGCGGTGCACCGCAGCGGTGATGAGCGGCCCGGCTGGCACCCCGAACAGGCCCTCACTGCGCGGGAGGCCCTCGCAGCCTCGGTCGACGGACGCCGCCTGCGGCCCGGTGAGCCCGGCGACCTCGTCCTGCTGGGCACCGACCCGCTGGCCCCCGCGGCAACGGCCGAGGCGAGGTACGCGCTGCGGCACATGCAGGTGCTGGCCACGATCTGCGCCGGAACGGCGACGCACGTGTCGAGTTCCTGGTTCTGTCCCAGGCTCGTGGCACCCTGAAGCAATGGCGGTGCCGGACTGGATCGAGGGCGGGGCGCAGGTGCGCCACGTGCACCGGCGTCCGGCCCGCCCCGGGGTGCTGGCACCGATACCCGACTGGGTGTCGCAGCCCGTCCGCGGCATCCTCGCGGCGCAGGGCGTGGCGGCCCTGTGGCAGCACCAGCACCTGGCCGCCCAGGCGGCGTTCACCGGCCGGCATGTCGCGCTCAGCACGTCCACGGGATCGGGCAAGTCGCTGGCCTATCTGCTGCCGATCATCGCCGCCACCGCCGACGGCCGCGTCGGCACCGACACCGGCCGGCATCGATGGGCGCGCCCCGACCGCGCCCACACCGCGCTCTACCTTGCGCCGACCAAGGCCCTCGCCCATGACCAGGCGCGCCGCGCGGCGGAACTCGGCGGGGCGTCCTGGCGCATCTCGACGCTGGACGGCGACTCCGAGCCGGCCGAACGCCGGTTCGCCCGCGAGTTCGCCACCTTCGTGCTGACGAACCCGGACATGCTGCACCGCAGTGTGCTGCCCGCCCACGAGCGCTGGCAGGGCCTGCTGCGGTCGCTGCGCTATGTGGTGATCGACGAGGCCCACCGCTACCGCGGCATGTTCGGCGCCCAGGTGGCGGGCGTGCTGCGCCGGCTCCGGCGGATCTGCCGGCACTACGGTGCCGACCCGGTCTTCGTCTCCGCGTCGGGAACGATCGCCGAGCCGGCGAGTCATCTGGCGCGGCTGGCGGGGCTCGACGACGTGCTGGCGGTCGACACCGACAGCTCCAGTCGCCCGGCCCTCGACTTCGTCGTCTGGCAGGGTGACGGCGACCCCCATCGCGAGGCGGCCGGCATGCTGGCCAGGCTGGTCGACTCGGGGGCGCAGGCGCTGGCCTTCACCACCTCGCGGGTGCAGGCCGAACTGGTCGCCGAACAGGCCCGCCGCCACTGCATGGCCCCCGACGAGATCGCCTCGTACCGGGCCGGCTATCTGGCCGCCGATCGTCGCGAGCTGGAGGCGGGCCTGTCGTCGGGCCGGCTGCGCGGCGTGGCCTGCACCAACGCCCTCGAGCTGGGCGTCGACATCGCCGGCATGGACGCCGTGCTGACCGTGGGCTACCCGGGTTCGCTGGCCGCCCTGTGGCAGCAGGCGGGACGGGCCGGACGCGACGGACGCGACGCGCTGGTGGTGCTGCTCGCCAAGCCGGACCCGCTGGACAGCTGGCTCTGCGAGCACCCGGATGCCCTGTTCGACGCGACCGTCGAGGCGACCGTGTTGCACCCCGAACAGCCGGCGGTGCTGGCCGCCCACCTGGCTGCGGCCGCGCAGGAGCTCCCGGTCACCGCCGACGACGACGAGTTCTTCGGCTCCACCATGACCGGCCTGCTCGACCGGTTGGTGGCCCGGCTGGTGCTGCGCCGGCGCGGCGGCTCCTGGTACTGGACGGCGCCCACCCGCGCCGTCGACCGCATTGACCTGCGCTCGATCGCCGGCAGCGGAGTCGAGATCATCGAGGACGCCACCGGCCGGGTGATCGGCCAGGTGGACACCGCCGCGGCCGACCGCACCGTCCACGCCGGTGCCATCTACCTGCACCAGGGCGAGCAGTGGCTGGTCGACGACTACGACTTGGACGCCGGCGTGGCGCTGTGCCGCCAGGTGCGGGCCGAATGGTTCACCCAGCCGTCGACGCAGCTGACCGTCCGCGTTCTCGGCACCGATCGCCGCCGCGAGCTCGCCGGCGGTGCGCTGTGCGCCGGCTCCGTCGAGCTCACCTCGCAGGTCACCGGCTACCTGCGCCGCGACGCCGCCACCGGCACCGTGTGGGACTCCACGCCGCTCGACCTGCCGGCCCGGACCTTCCGCACCCGCGCCCTGTGGTGGACGCTGCCCGCGGCCGCCGGCTTGGCCGAGCGGGAGTTGGCCGGCGGCCTGCACGCCGCCGAACATGCCGCGATCGCGCTGTTGCCCCGCTTCACCGCGTGTGACTCCGGCGACGTCGGCGGCCTGTCGATCACCCACCACACCGACACCGGCGCACCCACCGTGTTCGTGCACGACGGGTTGCCCGGCGGCTCGGGCTTCGCCGATCAGGCCTACGCTCTCGCCGAGCGCTGGCTGACGGCGACGGTCGAGCTGCTCGACGCGTGCCGGTGCGATCAGGGCTGTCCGCGATGTGTCGTCTCGCCGCGCTGCGGGTCGGGCAACCAGCCCCTCGATCGCCGCGCCGCGCTGGCCGTGCTGCGCGGCCTGCTGGCCGGTCACGGCGTGCCCGTCACATTGCCGGCGTAGGCGGTGGCGGCGACCCGCTCGGGCAGGCCCGGCAACCGCCAGCCGACACCGCGGGCCACCCGCACCTCGACCACGAAGTCGATCAGGTCGCCGGTCACTTCGCAGGTTCCCAGCGCGACCTCGTTCCGCCCGGCTATCCGCCGGGCCTCGGCACAGGCGTCCGAGCCGCGCGCGTACGCCTGCGCGCCGGACACCGCGACCACGTCGGCCGCGGCCCGCACCGACCGTGCCGCGGCCGAGTAGCTGAGCGCCAGGACGCCGACGGCCGCCAGGGTGACCAGACCCATCACCGTCAGCACGACCAGCGGCGTCGCCACGCCGGCCTCACCGCAGGCGGGCACTCTCTGCTGCCGGTTCACCTCAGCGCTCCTTGGCGACGACGGCACGGGCGCTGAGCCCGACGGCGGGGATGACCCCGCCCCACGGCCGGGACTGCAGCTCGACCTCGACCACGACGTCGGCGCCGCTGCCGATCACCCGCACCCTGGTTCCGGCGGGCGCGTCACGCTCGGCGCGCCGCGCCGCCGCGGCGTCGCCGCGGGCCTGCTGCCGGGCCACCTCGCCGGCGAGCGCCTGCAGTTGGCCGAGCTGCACCACGATCGCGATCAGGTAGCACAGGCCCAACGCGACCACCGCCGACAGCAGCACCCCGAACGCCACCTCGACGCTCACCATGCCCCGCTCGCCGCGCATCGTGCCCTCCTTCCGTCCTGGTCCGGGATGGGGCGGGACGACGGGCGCCCCGACCCATCCCGGCCACCTCACTTCGTACCGACGAAGGTCAGGATCCAGTCGACGATCTCCTTGAAGACCCTGGCGATCTCGTTGTTGAAGGCGCCGCCGGACGCGTAGGCCACGAACGCCGCGATCAGCGCGATCACGGCGATCGTGCCCAACGCGTACTCGGCCGTGGTCATCCCCCGCTCGTCATGGGTCCGGGCCACCAGGTGCTTGGTCATGTCCTTCTCTCCTCTCGGCCCGGCTGCCGCCGGGCTCACCCTCACTGTGGGCACCTCGGCAGCGAAGTGTTCACTTCCGCCGCGGCCTGTGGATAACCTCAGCCGAACAGGCGGCCGAGCACCCCCCCGACCACCGGCACCACCCCGACCAGCAGGAATGCGGGCAGGAAGCAGGCCACCAGGGGCTGGACGATGCTGACCCCGGCACGGCGGGCGCGGCCCTGGGCCGCGGAACGGTTGGCGGCCTGCGCCTCCCGGGCATGCTGACGCAGCACCGGTGCGAGCGAGACCCCGCCCGAGGCGTGCCGCAGCTCACGGGCCAACCCGCTCAGCGCCGGGTGTCGGACGCCCAGCTCGGCCCACGCCTCGTCCTCCGGCACGCCGAGCCGGATCGCCGCGTCCAACCGGCGCAACGCCGCGGCGGGCTCGCCCACCAGCCCCTGGCCGAGCGCCGCCACGGCGTTGCGCAGCGGCAATCCCGCCTCCAGGCACACCGCCAGCTGGCTGCAGATCAGCGGCAGGGCGGACGCCAGCTCGACCCCGGCGTCCGGGCCGCCGGCTCGCAGCCGTCCGGCGGCGACGAACACGCCCGCCCCGGCCAGCAGGCCGAGCGCCAGCCCTGGGACCCCCGGCGGCAGCCTCAACTGGCCGACCAGCCAGCCGACGGCGACTCCGAGCAGCAGCCGGACGCCGGCGCTCGGGGCGCCGGGCAGCGGGACCAGCAGCCGCAGCGGCGACGCGCCGGGCTCGGCCCGGGTGGGTGACAGCCGGCACGGCGTCACCGTCAGGTACACGGTGGCGGTGGCACAGACCACCGCCACCGCGAGCAGCAGATCGGCGGTCATCGCAGCCGCCCGGCGCGCTCGGCGAGCGCCTCGCTCCACACCAGGCCGCCGGCGGCGAGACCCGAACCGATCGCGAGGCAGGCCAGGCCGGCCGGCGAGCCGGTGAGATAGCCGAGCGGGTCGCCGCCCACCGCGTAGCCCAGCCCGATGCCGACGACGGGAAGGAAGCCGAGCAGCCGCCCGGTCAGCCGGGCCGCGGCCAGTTCGGTGCTGACCAGGCGGGTCAGCTCGCGCTCGGCCGCCAGGTTCGCCGCCACGTCGTCCAGGGCGGTCGTCATCGCCGCCCCGGTCCGCTCCGCGATCTGCCAGCTCGTCGCCAGCGCGGCCAAGCCGTCGGCTCCCGGACGCCGCGACGCGGCTCGCAGCACCGCGACCACGTCACCGCCCACCCGATGGTGCGCGGCCAGCTCGGCGAACAGCGGAACGTCGCGGGCGACCAGCTCCAGCGCGCGCACCGGCGGGTAGCCGGCGCGCAACAGCCCCGCCAACTCGCCGCACCCGTGCGCCACCTGATCGCGCGCGGCGGATCGTCGTCGCGCCGCCCGGCCGTGCAGCACCGTCCAACCCGCCGCCGCGGCGGTCACCCCCGCCACCCAGCCGAGAACGGCACCCCGGACGCCGTCGAGCAGCAACCCGGGGATCGGGGCACCGATCACCAGCAGGACGAGCGCGGCCGGCGCGCGAACCCGCACGACGGCCCGGTCGGGGCGTGGCGGACGCAGCCGGCGCACCGCCGGCGACGAGCAGCAGAGCCAGACCGCGCACGTCATCAGGGCGCTCGCCGCGGCGGTCATCGGAGCAGCTCCTCAAGCCCGGCGGCGGCCGCCCCGGCGATCGGGTCACCCGCCTCGGGGAACCGCCAGGCCGGCACCGGCCGGCACCGACCGGACGCCTCGTCCCAGGCGACCAGCTGCAGCTCCTGCACCCAGCGGGTGCCGTCACGCCGGCGTCCGATGTGCACCAGGACGTCGAGGGCCGCCGCGGCCTGGGCGTGCAGCGCGGACCGGGACAGCCCACCCAGGGCTCCCAACGCCTCCAGCCGGGCCGGGACGTCGCCGGCCGAGTTGGCGTGCAGGGTGCCGCAGCCGCCCTCGTGGCCGGTGTTCAGCGCGGTCAACAGGTCGGTCAGCTCGGCGCCGCGCACCTCGCCCACCACCAGCCGGTCGGGTCGCATCCGCAGCGCCTGGCGGACCAGCGCGACCAGCGGCACCGCCCCGGCGCCCTCGGCGTTGGCCGGGCGGGCCTCCAGCCGCAGCAGATGCGGATGCACGGGCGCGAGTTCGCGCGAGTCCTCCACGATCACGATGCGGTGACCCGGGTCGACCATGCCGAGCAGGCTCGCCAGCAGGGTGGTCTTCCCCGAGCCGGTGCCGCCGGAGATCAGGAACGCCGCCCGGCGCTCGACCACCCGGCCCAGCAGTTCCGCCGCCCGCGGGTGCAGCGTGCCGCCGCAGACCCAGTCGGCCAGCGTCAACGGTCGGCGGGTCGGCACCCGCAGGGACAGGCAGGTGCCGACGTCGGTGAGCACCCCGAGGATGGCGTGCACCCGGGTGCCGTCGGGCAAGCGCGCGTCGACGAACGGCGAGCTCTCGTCGAGCCGGCGGCCGACCGCCGCGGCCAGCCGGACGGCGAGCCGGCGCACCTCGTCCTCGTCGGCGAAGACGCCGTCGACCGGCTCCAGGCCGGCGCCCCGGTCGAGGAACACCTGCCGGTGCCCGTTGACCAGCACGTCGGTGACCCCGCGCAGCGCCAGCAGCGGCTCCAGCGGCCCGGCACCCGCGCTCTCGCGCCGCAACGCGGCCACCGTCTCGCGGACCGTGCCCTCCGAGACCAGGACACCCAGACCGCGCAGCGCCGCGGCCACCTCGACCGGGCCCGGAACCGCCCCCGCGCGGCCCAGCACCGCGCGGACGTCGGCCAGGCGCACGCCGGCCGGCGCGTCCGAATCACTCATCAACCCTCCAGCAACAGATCACAGACCCGGCCCAGACCGCCCCGACGCCGCGACAGCCGGGGACGCTCGCCGCGTTCGGCCGCGACCGCGAGGCCGGCATCGTGCCGCAGCCGCGCCCGCACCGGCAGGCCCAGCGACTCCTCCACGACATCGCCGGGCACCCGCAGGCCGGGCAGTCCGCGCACCACCGTCTCGACCGCCGGCGGCGCCATTCCCCGGACCACCTGACCGGCGGCCGCGACGCCGCGGACGCAGCCGGCCACCACCAGCAACGTCCTGCGAGCCAGCCGGAGCGCCTCACGGCTGGCTGCGTGCCCGCCGCGCCCGGTGTCGACGACCACCAGCTCGAAGGTCCGCTGCAGCGAGCCCAGCACCGCGGCGAGCGGCTCACGACCCAGCTCGGACTCGTGCCCGCGAGCCATCGACACCACCGTGACCCCGTCCACCGTCGGCAGGAACTCGCGCAGGTCGCCCAGCACCCCGTCGGCGGCGGCGAACCGGGGCCACCGCCAGCCCGCCTCGCGCTCGGCGCCGAGCAGCAGGTCGATGCCGCCACCGAACCTGTCGGCGTCGACCAGCGCCACCGACCGGCCCAGCTCCGCCGCCCGCCAGGCCAGGGCGGCGGCCAGGGTGGACGCACCGACGCCGCCTGAGCCGCCGAGCACCGCGAGCAGCTCACCGGACCCGTCGGTGCGCCCCGCCAACACCGACGACAGCCAGTTGCGGCCCTGCGGAAGCACGATCACCTCCGCGCCGAGCGGCACCGACCACAACGCGGCGGCACCGGTGTCGGTGCCCACCAGGTAGACCCGCTCGCGGCGGGCCAGCTCCTGGGCGGCCACCTCGGCGGCACGGTCGACGCCGATGAACACCGTGCCGGCGGTCTGCCAGCAGCCGGCCAGTGCCTCGGGTTCGCAGACCACCGTCTCGTAGCCCAGCCCGGCGGCCGCCGTCGTGACCAGTTCGCTCACCTCGCCGCGGCCGGACACCACGACCACCTCCGTCGCCTCCATGACCACACTGTGTGCCCGCCGACGCGGAAGTGTTCAGAATCGTCGCCGGCGGTGGCCGCGGCGTCCGGACCCGTACGATGCCCTGGTGAGCAACTCGACCCTGGCCGGCGCCGTCGACTGGCTGGCGGGCGGCTCGCAGGGGCCCACCCTGATCCTGGGCCGCGCCTCCGCCGCCTTCGCCTCGGGGCTGCGCGGCCGGCACCGGCTCACCCTGGTCGACCGCGACCGGGACGCCGTCTCCGAACTGCTGCGCCGCGCGCCGTCCGGACTGCCGATGGTGGCCGCCGCCGAGGCGCTGCCGCTGGCCCCCTGCTCGTTCGACCGGGTGCTGCTGGCGCAGAACTTCCACACCTTCGCGCCCGGGCTGGCCCTGTCCGAGTTCGCCCGGGTGCTGCGTCCGGGCGGTCGGCTGGGCATCGCCTACACCGTCCGCGACGACTCCGTGCCGTGGGTGAAGCGCCTGGTGACCCTGGTGCGCCGCTACGACCCGGAGGCGATGGCCGGCGCCTACGGCACCGACTCGCTGCAGGCGCTGACCGACAGCGCGTACTTCCCGCAGATCGAGACCCGGTCGTTCCGGCGCTGGGTGCCGATCACGCGTCCGGGCCTGGTCGACCTGGTGGCCCGGACGTCGTCGGCCCGCCGGCTGGACGAGGACACCCGGGCAGCCCTGCTGGCCGAGGTCGGCGCGGTCTACGACAACTCGGCCCGCCCGCCCGAGCCGCTGCTGCTGCCCTACCGGATCAGCTGCTGGCTGGCCGAGGTGGACCACACCGAACTGACCGCCCCGCTGGATCTGCCCGACGAAGGGCTGCGCATCCCACTCTGACCCGCCTTGGTCCTAAGGGGTCCAGACAGCGTCCGAGCCGGGCACTAGGCTGAACGCGACAGGCGACGAAAGGGCAGCCACCATGGCGAACCAGGCAGACATCGCGGACACCATCAAGGCGATCCAGGCCGACCTGACCACCATCGTCCGGGGCGAGATCGAGCTGGCGAAGGCCGAGCTGGTGCCGCAGGCGAAATCGGTGGGCATCGGCGCCGGCCTGCTCGGCGGCGCCGGCTACTTCGCGATGAACGGCATCTCGCTGCTCTTCCTCGGCCTGTCCGCCCTGGTCGGCTGGCTCTTCGCGAACAGCCTCGGCTGGCACCCGCTGCTGGCCGCGTTCGTCGGCCTGGCGATCGTGGCGGTGGCGATGTTCGGGATCGCCGGCGTCCTCGCCCTGATCGCGAAGAACAAGGTGTCGGTGAAGGGGCCGCAGGCCACGGTCGCCGAGGGTCAGCGTTCGGTCGAGGCCGTCCAGCAGGCGGTCGAGCGCGGGCTGTCGGACGCCGAAGCCGAGGCAGAGGCCCGCAAGGCCGCCCGCAAGGCGGCGCCCAGCATCACCACCGGAGACCCCGGCCCGTCCTTCGTGGCGCCCCGCGGCTGATCGCGGCTCAGCGCCGGCGTCCGATCCGGAACCGTTCGGGAATGTCCGCGGTCCGGTCGACGTCCCAGGGCACCGTCCAGCCGGCCAGGTCGAACAGGCCGTCCAGCAGGTAGGCGGTGAACCCCCAGACGAACAGTTCACCGACGACGAAGCCGGGCCCGCTGAACCCGGCCGGATGGGTCCAGGTCAGCCGGTTGGCCGGGTCGAGCAGGACGTCGACGGCCACCGAATGCACGGCGGCGATCTCGTCGACGTCGACCGGCACCAGCGGACGCGGCGTCGGCCAATGCCCCACCACCGCGGTCACGGCGAAGTCGCTGGCCCGCACGTAGGCCGGTGGCAGCACCCCCAGCACCTCGACCTCGGCGGGCGGCAAGCCGACCTCCTCGTCGGCCTCACGCAGCGCCCCGGCGACCGGCGAGGCGTCGGACGTCTCGATCGCGCCACCCGGGAAGGCGACCTGCCCGGCGTGGCTGCGCAGCCGGGTGTCCTTCTCGACCAGCACGATCCGGGGACCCTGGCCGTGGTCGGCGAGCGCGATCAGCACCGCCGCCGGACGCCCGCCGGACGCCGCCCGCCGGGCCACCCGGGCGGTCGCCTCGGGGCCGGCCAGCGCCGCCCGGAGCCGTTCCAGTTCGGCCGGTGTCACAGCCTGATCCCGAGCTTGTCGCGGGTCAGCTGGACCAGTTCGTCGTAGGACTGCAGCTTCCCGGACACCTGGTACACCAGCTTGCCGTCGGCGTCGACGAACAGGGTGGTGGGCAGTCCGCCGATCCGCATCACCGAGCTCAGCCGGCGTTCCGGGTCCTGCAGCTGCGGGTAGGTCCACTTCACCAGCGAGGCGAACTCGACGGCCAGTTCGGGCCGCGGATCGTCGTAGTCGATCCCGAGCATCATCACCTTGCCCTTGGCGGCCTTCTGGTACTGGCGCAGGTAGGGCGACTCCTCCCGGCACGGCGGGCACCACTGCGCCCACAGGTTGATCACCATCGGCGTGCCGCGCAAACCGGCGAGCCGGACGGTCGAGTCCCCGCCCAGGCACTCCAGGACCAGGTCGGGCAGCCCGTCGCGGCGGGCCGGCACCGTCGTCGACGACGCCGGGCAGTCGGCGATGCCGGCCTGCTTCCGGGCGGCCACCACCGCGGCTGGATCGACCGGTGCGAAACTCGGGGTCGGCGGGCCGGACGGCGGGGCGGTGCAGCCGCCCAGCAGCAGCGCGACGGCGGCCAGCAGCGCGCCGAGCCGGGTCATCCGCGCGGCTCCCGGATCAGCTTCGCGGCGACCTTCGGGTCGGTCGGACCGGTTCCGTAGGAGGGGCACAGCTTCGCCACCGGGCAGGCTCCGCAGGCCGGACGCCGGGCGTGGCAGCGCCGGCGTCCGTGCCAGATCACGTTGTGGGAGAGCTGCGTCCAGTCCGAGCGCGGGAACAGCGCACCGACCTCGGCCTCGACGACCTCAGGCTTGTCGGAGGCCGACCAGCCGAACCGGGCCGACAGCCGCATGAAGTGGGTGTCGGTGGTGATGCCCGGGACCCCGAAGGCGTTGCCGAGCACCACGTTCGCGGTCTTGCGGCCCACCCCGGGCAGCGTGACCAGCTCCTTCAGGGTGCCCGGCACCCGTCCCCCGTAGCGCTCCACCAGGGCCGCGCCCAGCTTGATCAGCGCATCGGTCTTGGCCCGGAAGAATCCGGTCGGATGGATCAGGTCCTCCAGCTCGGCACGGTCGGCGGCCGCGTAGGCGGCGGCGTCCGGGTAGCGGGCGAAGATGATCGGGGTGACCAGGTTGACCCGGCGATCGGTCGACTGGGCGCTCAGGATGGTCGCCACCAGCAACTCCAGCGGGTTGCCGAAGTCGAGTTCGCAGCGGGCGTCCGGGTAGGTGAGGGCCAGGGTGCGGTTGATCGCCCGCGCCCGCCGCACCAGCGCCGTCCGGGTCTCCATCAGCACACCGCCGTCAGCCATCAGAAGGAGGCTGCGCTGGCCTCGACGACCAGTTCCAGCTCCACCGGTGCGTCCAGCGGCAGGGACGCCACCCCGACCGCGGAGCGGACGTGCCGGCCGAGCGGGCCGAAGATGTCGCCGAGCAGTTCGCTGGCCCCGTTGGCGACCTGTGGCTGTCCGGTGAACTCCGGGACGCCCGCGACATAGACGACCATCCGCACGATCCGGCGGATGTTGTCGATGCCGCCGACCTCGGACGCCGCCGCGGCCAGCGCGTTCAGCACGGCCACCCGGGCGGCCTGCACCGCCTGCTCGACGGTCACCTCGGCGCCCACCTTGCCGGTGGCGACCAGCTCGCCCTGAACGGTCGGCAGCTGTCCCGAGGTGAGCACCTGCCCGGCCGAGACGATCGCCGGAATGTAGGCGGCCAGCGGGGTGGCGACCGGCGGCAGGGTCAGGCCCAGCTCGGCCAGCCGCACCGAGGCTTCCGGACCGGCGACCTCTTCGTTCACCCGTCCTCCAGCGGCCGCTTCAGGTAGGCCACCAGGTTCTGCGGGTTCGGCCCGGGCACCACCTGCACCAGCTCCCAGCCGTCCGCGCCCCACTGGTCCAGAATCTGCTTCGTCACGTGCACCAGAACGGGCACCGTCACATACTCCCACTTGGTCATGGGGCCAACACTAACGGCGAATGGCGACGCCTAAGCTGACCGCATGGCCGCCCGCGCTCCGCTGCACATCGTGACGGGCAAGGGCGGGGTCGGGAAGACCACCGTGGCGCTGGCGCTGGCGCATCGGCTGGCGGGCGACGGCGCCCGGGTCGCGGTCGCCGAGCTGGAGGCGCGCGGCGGCCTCGCGCTGGCGACCGGCCGGCCGGTTGGTCCCACGCCCGCGGCCCTGTTCCGCGCCGGACGCGGGCAGGTGCTGGGCGTCCAGATCGACGCCCGCCGTGCACTCGCCGGCTACCTGCAGCGCTATTACCGGCTCGGCTTCGCCGCCGACCTGCTGCAGCTCGACCCGCTGGTCGACTTCGCCACCCGGATCGCTCCCGGGCTGCGCGACATCCTGCTGATCGGGCAGGTGACCCACCTCACCGAGACCCATCCGGGCGTCGATGTGGTCGTGCTGGACGCCCCGCCGTCGGGCCGGATCGGCTCCTTCCTGGGTGCCGGCGAGGGGCTGGCGGAGCTGACCGACGGCAGCCCGATCGCGGCTCAGGCGGCATCGGTGATGGAGGATCTGCGCGATCCCGGCTGCCGCGTCCACGTGGTCACCCTGCTGGAGGAGCTGCCGGTGACCGAGGCCGTCGACACGGTCCGGGTGATTCGTGAGCTCGCCCTGGCGCCGGGCGTCCTGATCGCCAACCGCTGCCTGGAGACGCCGGAGGTGCCCGATCCGCTGCCACCGCCGCCGGAGGGCATCGACGCCGGCACCTGGGGGGTGCTGACCGCCGAACTGGCCGCCGAGGCCCAGCTGGCCCGTGCGCAGACCGCGTGGGAGGCGCTGCTGGCCGATCGCACCGGCCTGGACGTCACCCGGCTGCCCGAACTCGACCCCGAACTGGACGCCGATCAGCTGCCGTCCGTGCTCGCCGCGTCGCTGCGGGACGTGAGCGTGGCCCTCCGGTGAGCACCGAACTGGATGCGCTGCTGGGCGACGAGCGCCTGCGCGTGCTGCTCTGCGTCGGCACCGGCGGGGTGGGCAAGACCACTTTGTCGGCCGCAATCGGCGTCCGGGCGGCGATGCTCGGACGCCGGGTCGTCGTGGTCACCATCGACCCGGCCCGCCGGCTCGCCCAGGCGATGGGGCTGGACGCCCTGGCGCACGACCCCACCCCGGTCGCGGTGCCGGACGCCGCCGGCGGCCTGCAGGCGATGATGCTCGACGTCCGGGATGCCTTCGACCGGGCGCTCACCGGGCAGGTCGGTGCCGCGGAGGCCGACCGGATCCGCACCAATCCCTTCTACAAGGCGCTGGCGGAGACGTTCTCGGGCACCCAGGAGTACGTGGCAATGGAGAAGATCGGCGAACTGCACCGGCGGTCCGGGGTCGGCGGCGACTGGGACCTGATCGTCGTGGACACGCCGCCGAACGCGTCCGCCCTCGACTTCCTGGACGGCCCGAACCGGCTGGAGGCGCTCGCCCACAACCCGCTGCTGCGGGTGGTGCTGGGTCTGCCGCGTGGGCCGCTGGGTTTCCTGGACGCCGGAGCGGCGCTCGCCACCAGGGCTCTCGACGCGATCCTCGGCGGACGCCTGTTCGGCGACCTCCGGACGTTCCTCCGGGTGTTCGAGCGGGCGGTGCTCTCTTTCGAGTCGAGCGCGGTGCAGACCCGGACGCTGCTGGCCTCCGATGCCGCGGGCTTCCTGGTGGTCGCCGCGCCGCGGCCGGGACCGGTTGCGGAGGCATTGGCGCTGGCCCGCCGGCTTCGGCAGGAAGGGCTGCCGCTGCGCCGGGTGCTGGTCAATCAGGTGACCGGCACGACCGCCCTCGATCCCGGGCTGCTGGCGGCCGCCGAGCGATCCGCGGACCAGGCGCAGCGGGCGGTGTTGCGCCGGCATCAGGTGGCGTCCGCGCGGGCCCGGCAGGAGCGCCGGGCGGTGGCTCCGCTGAAGCTTGCCGGCGTGGCGACGGAGTTGATCGGGCGACGTCCCGCCGGGGTCAACGACCTCGCGTCGCTAGTTGCCCTTCTTGACGTCGGCCAGGAACCGGCGCCAGGACCGGACCTCTGAATGCTGCCGCAGCAACCGCCGCCGCTCGCGCTCGGTCATGCCGCCCCAGACCCCCCACTCGATGCGGTTGTCGAGCGCCTCGGCCAGACATTCGGCCCGGACCTCACAGCCGTAGCAGATGGTCCGCGCGCGCTTCTGATCCGCACCGTCGGGAAACAGGTCGTCCCGCATGCCCCGGCACTTGGCCAACATAGGCCAGCTGTTCATCTCCATGAGCGACAAGGTGGTTCACCATCCATCGGTAGCGGGGTGCTTACTACTACATAGCGTAGTTGTCATGGCGGGAGAAGACAAGGCGGGCGTCCGCGACCGCCACCGAATCTGCGGTGGAGTGCGCCGCCACCCCGGGCGCGGCCGGTGAATCTGCGGCCCTGGGAGCGAGCATCGGACGCGCCAATCCGCTAGGGTTCGGGCCGCCAGCACGGTGTCACGTACTCTGTTGTCCATGCGCTTGGGGAAGAGGCTCTATTCGCTGGTCATGTTCTTGGTGGTCAGCGTTCTGGGCGGACTGTTGATAGCCGGCCTGGCCGTGCCGGCGGCGGGGATGACCGCCGAGGTGGGCA
>JBGALC010000063.1:0-19612 GCA_044224095.1 Micropruina sp.
GACGCCAACGTGACCACCGGCAAGGTCTACTCCAACGTGATCGCGAAGGAGCGCCGGGGCGACTTCCTCGGCGACACCGTGCAGGTGATCCCACACATCACCAACGAGATCAAGGACGAGATGCTGTCCATGGCCACCCGTGAGGTGGACATCGTGATCCACGAGATCGGCGGCACCGTGGGCGACATCGAGTCGCTGCCCTTCCTCGAAGCGGCCCGCCAGGTGCGCCGCGACGTCGGACGCGAGAACGTCTTCTTCCTGCACGTCTCGCTGGTGCCCTATCTCGGCCCGTCCGGCGAACTCAAGACCAAACCGACCCAGCACTCGGTGGCGGCGCTGCGGCAGGTCGGCATCCAGCCCGACGCCATCGTCTGCCGCTCCAACCGGGAGATCCCGGACGGGGTCAAGCGCAAGATCTCGCTGATGTGCGACGTGGACGAGGAGGCGGTGGTCTCCTGCCCGGACGCCCCGTCCATCTACGACATCCCGCGGGTGCTGCACAACGAGGGCCTGGACGCCTACGTCGTCCGCCGGCTCGGGGTCAGCTTCCGCGACGTCAAGTGGCGCAAGTGGGACGACCTGCTGGAGCGGGTGCACCACCCCAAGGAGCATGTCACCATCGGCTTGGTCGGCAAGTACATCGACCTGCCGGACGCCTACCTGAGCGTCTCCGAGGCGCTGCGGGCCGGCGGTTTCGCCAACCACGCCAAGGTCAACGTCCGCTGGATCGCCTCCGACTCGTGCGAGACGCCCGCGGGAGCGGCCGCGCAGCTGGCCGACCTGGACGGGATCGTGGTGCCCGGCGGGTTCGGGATCCGCGGCGTCGAGGGCAAGCTGGGCGCGCTGAAGTACGCCCGGGAGAACCAGATCCCGACGCTCGGGCTTTGCCTGGGCCTGCAGTGCATGGTGATCGAGGTGGCCCGCGACCTGTGCGGCCTGGAGGACGCGGCGTCCACCGAGTTCGAACCCGACACCAACGCCCCGGTGATCGCCACCATGGCCGAGCAGGTGGCGATCCTCTCCGGCGACGGAGACATGGGCGCCACCATGCGGCTGGGCTCCTACCCGGCCGACCTGGTCAAAGGCTCCCTGGTGGCCCGGCTCTACGGGAGCACCCGGGTGGCCGAGCGGCACCGGCACCGCTACGAGGTGAACAACGCCTACCGCGATCAGCTGGAGGCCGCCGGGCTGCGCATCGTCGGCACCTCGCCGGACTCGACGCTGGTCGAGTTCGTCGAGTTCGACCCGGAGCGCCACCCGTTCTTCGTCGCCACCCAGGCGCACCCCGAGCTGAAATCGCGTCCGACCAAGCCGCACCCGCTGTTCGGCGGCCTGGTGGCCGCCGCGCTGCGCCGCAAGCTGGACACCCGGCTGCCCGTCGGGGACGCCTGATGGCGCCGCGGTTGCTCGGTCCGGGGGAGGCTGTCGACGTTCCCACCGAGTGGCCGACGCGGTCGCACCGGGTCCTCGGCCCGGGCGCCGTGTCCGACTACGTGGACGACGTGGTCGCCACCCCGGACGGCCAGGAGATGCACCGGCAGTACCTGCTGCACCCGGGAGCGGTCGCGGTGATCGCGCTGGACGAGGCCGACCGGGTGGTCGTGGTGCGGCAGTACCGGCATCCGGTCGGTTTCCAGCTGATCGAGCCGCCGGCCGGCCTGCTGGACGCCGACGGCGAGTCGTGGCTCGGCGCGGCCCAGCGTGAGCTGGCCGAGGAGGCCATGCTGGCCGCCGACGACTGGCGGCTGCTGATCGACATGTTCACCTCGCCGGGCTGCAATTCGGAGTCGATCCGGTTCTTCCTGGCCCGCGGGCTGCGTGACGCGCCGCGTCCGGACGGCTTCGTGGTCGAGCACGAGGAGCTCGACATGGAGATCTGCCTGGTGCCGCTGGCCGACCTGCTGAACGGCATCTACGCCGGCGACGTGCAGAGCCCCACCCTCGTCGCCGGCGTCCTGGCGTTGGAGGCGGCGCGCCTCGGCGGCCGGCTGGACGCGCTGCGACCCGCCGAGAGTCCCTGGCCCGCCCGCGACGCCCGGGCCCGGCACCTCGAGGCGATCGCCGGACTGGGCTGAGCGTCCCGATGTCCGCGGAAGGGCCCGTCGCGCGGGTGGTCGGGGCGTTCCTGGACCACCTGACCGTCGAGCGGGGTTCCTCCGCCCACACCGTCGCCGCCTACCGCCGTGACCTCGTCCGCTACCGTGCCTTCCTCGCGACGCGAGGCATCGACGACCTGCGAGCGGTCGGGCAGGCCGAGGTGGCGGCCTTCGCCGCCGTCCTGCACACCGGGGACGCCGATCACGCCGCCCTGGCGCCGAGCAGCGTGGCCCGCGCGCTGAGCGCGGTCAAGTCGCTGCACCGGTTCGCGGTCGAGGACGGCGCCGCCGGCGACAACCCCGCCGCCGGCGTCTCGCCGCCCAGGGCCGGACGCCGGCTGCCCAAGGCGCTCGCGCTCGATCAGGTGCAGGCACTGCTGGCCGCCCCCGACCCCGGCACCCCGGTCGGGCTGCGGGACGCCGCCCTGCTGGAGTTGCTCTACGGCACCGGCGCCCGGATCACCGAGCTGGTCACCCTGGACGTCGACGACGTGCTCCCGCTGACCCACGACCCGGACGCCGCGCTGCGGCTGTTCGGCAAGGGCCGCAAGGAGCGCCTGGTGCCGGTCGGGTCGTACGCCCGGGCGGCCCTGGACGCCTGGCTGGTGCGCGGGCGTCCGGCGCTGCTGGAAGGCGCGCGACGGACCACCCCGGCGGTCTTCGTGAACACCCGCGGCGCCCGGCTCAGCCGCCAGTCGGCGTGGGCGGTACTGCGCGAGCACGCCGCCCGTGCCGGCATCACCGCCGAGATCGGGCCGCACACCCTGCGGCACTCCTTCGCCACCCATCTGCTCGACGGCGGCGCTGATGTCCGGGTGGTGCAGGAACTGCTCGGGCACGCGTCCGTCGCCACCACCCAGATCTACACGCTGGTCACCGTGGAGCACCTGCGCGAGGTCTTCCTGACCGCCCACCCGCGCGCCCGCTGACCGGAGCCGAGCGCGCGGACGGACGGGGCCGGCGGGACGTCGGCTGCCGCAGATCAGCCGTTCAGCAGCTTCTTCATCTGGTCGATCTCGGCCCGCTGGCCGGTGATGATCGCGTCGGCGAGCTTCTTCACCTGCGGGTCGGTGCCGTCGGCCCGCACCTGCTCGGCCATCGCCACCGCGCCCTCGTGGTGCCTGATCATGCCGGTCAGGAAGAGCTTCTCGGCGTCCGTGCCCTGGGCGGACTTGAGGGCGTCGAGCTCCTGGTCGGAGAGCATGCCGTCCATCCCGGTGTGGCCGTGATGGTCGCCCTGCTCGGACGCTCCCCAGGCCTTCAGCCAGCCCCTCATCTGGTCGATCTCCGGCTGCTGGGCGTTCTTGATCTGGGTGGCGAGGGCGACGACCTCGGCCGAGAGGCCCTGCTTGGCGAGCATCGCGTCACTCATCACCACGGCCTGCTCGTGGTGCGGGATCATCATCTGGGCGAACATCACGTCGGCGGAGTTCGCCGCGCTCGACGAACTGGCGGACGCCGACGGCGCCGGGCTCGGCGCGGCCGCGGGGGACTGACAGCCGGCCAGGGCGAGGCCGGCGGCGAGGGGAAGGACGAGGACGGTGAGTCTGCGCATGCCTCGAACATACCCCCTGTGGGTATGTCTCGCGGATGGTTCGGGTAACCGGAACCCCGTCCGCCGTCGTCCCGCGTCGGCTCGGCGGCGAAGGCCGGGGCTCGGCGGTGAATTCGATCCCGGGCGGCGCGCCCGCCGAGGGACGCCGGCCGAGGTATTAGCCTCTTTGTCGACACTTGGAGGTTTCCGTGACCGACACCACCACCGAAAGCCCGGCCCTGTTCGACGCCGAACCCGAGGCCGCCGGCACGAATTCGGGCCCGACACTCGGCCCGACCGGACGCCCGCTGCCCGACCTGCCCGAGCCGTCCGCGCCCCCGCAGGGTGACCGGCGCGCCCTGATCATCGCGATGTGCAACCAGAAGGGCGGGGTGGGCAAGACCACCACCACGATCAACCTGGGCGCGGCGCTGGCCGAGACCGGACGCCGCGTGCTGCTGGTCGACTTCGACCCGCAGGGCTCGCTGTCGGTGGGGCTGGGGATCAACCCGCACACGCTGGAGACGAGCATCTACAACCTGCTGCTCAGCCGCGACCACGACGTCCACGACATCATCACCGAGTCCGTCGTCGAGGGCCTCGACATCCTGCCCGCCAACATCGACCTGTCCGCGGCCGAGGTGCAGCTGGTCTCCGAGGTGGCCCGCGAGCAGACCCTGAAACGGGTGCTGACCCAGGTGCGCGGCGAGTACGACATCGTGCTGATCGACTGTGCGCCCTCGCTCGGCCTGCTGACGGTGAACGCGCTGACCGCCGCCGACCGGGTGCTGATGCCGCTGGAGTGCGAGTTCTTCGCGCTCCGCGGCCTGGCGCTGCTCAACGACACCATCGGCAAGGTGCAGGACCGGCTCAACCCCGAGCTGGAGATCCTGGGCATTCTCGGCACCATGTACGACGCTCGCACGGTGCATTCCCGCGAGGTGCTCGAGCGGGTCGTCCAGGCGTTCGGGGACAAGGTCTTCCACACCGTCATCCGGCGGACCATCAAATTCCCCGAGACCACCGTAGCGGGGGAGCCGATCACCACCTACGCGACCAACTCCCCGGGTGCCGAGGCCTACCGGATGCTGGCCCGGGAGGTGCTGCAGCGATGCCCCGGCGCGTAGCGCTGCCCGGCGCCCAGGAGCTGTTCCGGGCCACCGAACCGGCCACCGACCAGGGCCTTCGGCACTCCGGCCGGGTCAAACACGACGAGAAGATCACCGTCTACGTGAGTGCCGAGGAACTGCTCGCGCTGGAACAGGCGCGGCTCACCCTGCGGGCCCGGCACGGGATCGCGGTCGACCGCGGCCGGATCGTCCGGGCGGCGGTCGCGCTGGCCGTCGCCGACCTGGACGTCAACGGCGAGGACTGCGACCTGATCCGGCAGCTCGACGCGTCGTGACCTCCGCCGCCATCGAGGCCGTGCCGGGCTTCACCGTCCACCTGAGCAACTTCGAGGGCCCGTTCGACCTGCTGCTGCAGCTGATCTCGCGGCACCGGCTGGACATCACCGAGGTCGCCCTGTCGGTGGTCACCGACGAGTTCATCGCCCACGTGAAGGCCGGTCAGGAGCGGCAGGGGCCCGGCCGCTGGGACCTGGAGCAGATCAGCCAGTTCATCGTGGTGGCCGCCACCCTGCTCGACCTCAAGGCGGCCCGGCTGCTGCCCCAGGGCGAGGTGGAGGACGCCGAGGACCTGACCCTTCTCGAGGCCCGCGACCTGCTCTTCGCCCGGTTGCTGCAGTACCGGGCGTTCAAGCAGGTCAGCCGCTGGATCGCGGACACCCTGGCGGTCGAGGATCGCCGGTTCGCCCGTCCGGGCGGTCTGGAGGAGCAGTTCAAGGCCCTGCTGCCCGAGCTGCGGTTCACCGCCACCGCCGATCAGCTGGCCGGGCTGGCGGCCCGGGCGCTCACCCCCGAACCGGCCGAGCGGGTCTCGCTGAGCCACCTGCACCAGGCGCAGGTCAGCGTCCGGGAACAGGCCGAGCTGGTGATGGCGACGCTGCGGCAGCGGGGTGCGGCCAGTTTCCGCGAGCTGGTCGCGGACGCCGGCGAGCGGCTGGTCGTGGTGGCCCGCTTCCTGGCCCTGCTGGAACTGTTCCGGGAGCGTGCCGTGACTTTCGAACAGCTCACGCCGCTGGGTGAGCTGCGAGTACGGTGGGTCGCCGGTGCGGCGGACGCGATCGAGATCTCCGCCGAGTTCGACACCGAGACCACGCAGGAGACGACCGATGACTGAGCCCTCCGGGCGGCCGCGCGCCGAGCGGACCCCGGTCGCCGACGCCCGCGAACCGCTGCCCGGCATGGAGACGGCGGGCGATCCCGAGCCGCCGTCCGCCGACGCGATCGCCGCTCCGCTGGAGGCGCTGCTGCTGATGGCCACCGAGCCGGTGCCGACCGCCGAGCTGGCGCAGGCCGTCCGGGCCCCGGTGCGGGTGGTGGAGGAGGCGCTGGAGGGGCTGGCGCGGTTCTACGACGAGACGTCGCGCGGCTTCGAGCTGCGCGCCGTCGGCGGCGGCTGGCGGTACTGGACGCGGGCCGGGCACGCCGGGTTGATCGGCGCCTGGCTGGTCGAGGGGCAGCAGTCCCGGCTCTCCCAGGCCGCCCTGGAGACGCTGGCGGTGATCGCCTACCTGCAGCCGATCTCCCGCGGCCGGGTGTCGGCGGTGCGCGGGGTGAATGTGGACGGTGTGCTGCGCACGCTGGTCACCCGCGACCTGGTGCAGGAGGTGGACCGCGACGGCGAGACCGGGGTGATGCTGTTCGGCACCACCGGTCACTTCCTGGAGCGGCTCGGGCTGGCCGGCCTGGACGACCTGCCGCCGATCGCCCCGCTGCTGCCGGACGCCGCAGCGCTGGAGGCGGAACTGCGCGCGTCGTCCTCGGTGGAGCCGTTCGATCCCGGTCCGGCCGCGCCCGAGGACATCCACGAGGGCGGCGCTGACCGCCCGACCCATGACACGACCGGCGGGACTGCCGGCGAGGAAGGTGCTCGATGAGCGAAGGGATCCGGCTGCAGAAGGTGCTGGCGGGGGCCGGGCTGGGCTCCCGGCGGCACTGCGAGGAACTCATCGACGGCGGGCTGGTGGAGGTGAACGGCCGGGTGATCGCCGAGCAGGGCGTCCGCGTGGACCCGCTGCGCGACGTGATCCGGGTGGACGGCGCCCGCATCCCGCCGCCCCGCCGGCACCTCTACCTGGTCTTCCACAAGCCGCGCGGCGTGGTGTCGACGATGGACGACCCGCAGGGCCGGACCACCATCGCCGATTACCTGGGGCGCCGCTCCAAGGAGGGCCTGTTCCACGTCGGGCGGCTGGACACCCCCACCGAGGGGCTGCTGCTGATCACCAACGACGGTGACTTCGCCCAGCGGATGGCGCACCCGTCGCACGAGATCAGCAAGACCTACGTGGCCGAGATCGAGGGCGTGATCGAGAACGTCACCCTGCGCAAGCTGGGCCGCGGCGTCACCCTCGAGGACGGGCCGGTGCGCCCCGACCAGGTGAAGCTGATACAGCGCGGCGGCACCCGCAGCATCGTCCAGGTGACGCTGCACGAGGGCCGCAACCGGATCGTCCGGCGGATGTTCGACGCGGTCGGCCACCCCGTCCGGCGGCTGACCCGGATCGCGATCGGCCCGGTGCGGATCGGACGACTCAAGGTGGGCGAACTGCGCGAGCTGACCTCCGACGAACTCGGCGCCCTGATGGACCTGGCGGGGCTGTGACCCCGGCCGCGCGCCGGATCGTCGGGGTCGAGACCGAGTACGGCCTGTCCGCGCGCCGGCCGGACGGCGGCCGCGGCGTCCGGATCAGCGGCGGCGAGGCGGCGCAGCGGCTGTTCGCCCCGGTCGAGCACGAGTATGCGAGCTCGAACGTCTTCCTGCCCAACGGCGGCCGGCTCTACCTGGACGTCGGCTCGCACCCCGAGTACGCCACCGCCGAATGCGCGGGCATCGACGACCTGCTGGCCCACGAGCGGGCCGGTGACGAGCTGCTGGCCGGGCTGGCGCGGCGGGTGGAGGCCGAGGGCGAGGCCTCCGGGGAGCCGATCCGGTTCCGGCTGCTGAAGAACAACGTGGACCCGCACGGCAACTCCTACGGCTGCCACGAGAACTACTGCATCGCCCGGTCGCTCGACCTGCCGGGGCTGGCCGCCGCGCTGACCCCGTTCCTGGTCACCCGGCAGCTGCTCTGCGGCTCCGGGCGGTGGACCCCGGACGGCTACGCGATCAGCCAGCGGGCCGAGGTGCTGCACGACGAGTTGTCGTCGATGACCACCCGGACCCGCCCGCTGATCAACACCCGCGACGAGCCGCTGGCCGACCCGGCCCGGTTCCGCCGGCTGCACGTCATCTCGGGCGACTCGAACCTGTCCGAGCCGTCGGCCGCGCTGAAGGTGGGCTCCCTGCTGGCCGTGCTGGATGCGGTCGAGGCCGCCGCCTCGGGTGCCGCGCGGTCGTTGCCGGACCTGGAGCTGGCCGATGTCGCCGGCTCGTTGCGGGCGGTGGCCCGCGACCCGCGCGCGGTGCTGCGGCTGGCGTCCGGCCGGACCATCGCGGCGCCCGATGTGCAGCGCGAATACCTGGCGGCCGTCGGGTCGGCGCCGGTGGCCGCGCGCTGGACCCGGGTCCTCGACCTGGTGGAGGCCGGACGCGAGGACGACCTGGACGGCGAACTGGAGTGGGTGACCAAGCGGGCCCTGCTGCGCCGCTACGCCGACGCTCGGGGGCTGTCCTGGGACGACCGACGGCTGGCCCAGGTCGACCTTGCCTTCCACGAGCTGACCACGGACGCCGGCGGTGCGCCGCGCGGGTTGTTCCGGCTGCTGGAGGCTCGCGGAGCGGCGGCTCGGCTGACCGGCCCGGACGCCGTCGCCCGCGCCACCCGGAGGCCGCCGGCCGACACCCGGGCGACGCTCCGCGGCCGGCTGATCGCGGCGGCACGCGGGTGCGGCGCGGCGTACACCGTGGACTGGGTCCAGTTCACCGTCCACGGCCTGCCGGACGCCCCGGAATCGGCCGGGGATCGCGCGGTGAGGCTTCCCGACCCGCTCGCGGTCGCCGACGAGGCGGTCGAGGCGCTGCTGTCGGATCTCGGCGGGTCGTCGCGGTAGCAGCGCCGGCCGGGGTATGCCGGCCGTGGCCGTCGCGGGCGTCACCCGTGTCGAAGGGTCGGGTCGACTACAGTCGGGGGGTGCCTTTCGCCTCCGCCAAGACCGCAGCCGTCGCCCTGTGCGCTGCAGCCCTGTTGACCGTCACCGCCTGCGGGCAGTCCGCGGCGCCGTCCGCCACGCCGTCGGAGGGCACGCCGTCGGCGTCCACCTCGGCCTCGCCGTCGCCGAGCGCCTCGCCGACCGCGACGGTCAAGCCGGCCACCAGTCTCAATGGGATCACGGTCAAGAACCCCGCGTTCGGCGACAAGCCCACGGTCTCGGTGAAGGCGCCGTGGGCGATCGACCAGACCCGGGTGAAGGTGATGACCGAGGGCAAGGGCGCGGTGGTCAACCCGTCGTACGTGTTCGTCCACTACCTGGGCGTCAACGGGCGCACCGGCAAGGTGTTCGACGGCAACTTCGGCAAGCAGACGGCGATGTTCGACCTCGCCCAGGTCGTCCCCGGGTTCAAGAAGGCACTGGAGGGCAAGAAGGTCGGCAGCCGCATCCTGGTCGCCATGCCCGGGCCGGACGGCTACGACTCGCAGGGCGGCAACGCCCAGATCGACGTCAAGGTCGGCGACACCCTGATCTTCGTCGTGGACATCGTCGAGACCGTCCTCAACGGACCCACCGGGAAGGCGATCACCCCGCCCGCCGGGCTGCCCACCGTGACCGAGAAGGACGGCAAACCCGTCATCACCATCCCGAGCACCGACCCGCCGGCGAAGATGGTGGCGCAGCCGCTCACCACCGGCACCGGCCGCAAGGTGGCCGCCAAGGATGTCATCGCGGTGCATTACCTCGGGGTGTCGTGGAAGACCGGCAAGGTGATCGAGGACAAGACCGGCGCCGTCGACGGAGGCCTGCTCTCCAGCACCATCCCGGGCTGGCAGAAGGGCCTGGTCGGCAAGCGGGTCGGCCAGCGGGTGCTGCTGGTCCTGCCCCCGGCCGACAGCTACCCCAAGGGCAGCAACAACCCGCCCGTCGCGGCCGGCGACACGGTGGTCTACGTCGTCGACATCCTCTACGCCGGGAACCAGGGCTGAGCCGTACCCGCCGCCGGGCCCGCGGGCAGCCTGCGTCGAACGGGAGACCCGCGGTCCGGCGTAGCGCCGCGGTGGTAGCAGTGCGTAGCCCGGCGGGGTATCGAGCGATCTCTCCCGGTGCCCCTAGTGGTCACCGGACGCCCGACCCCGGCGTCCTCGACCGAGGAGAACCCCGATGTCCACCACCACTTCGCACAAGGTCACCCGGCTGCTCGTCGCCCTGGTGATCGCCCTGGCCGGCGCGGTCGGTACCAGCGTGGTTGCCGCGACGCCGGCGTCCGCACTGTGCGCCACCCAGCCGATGACCGGCAACTGGCACAACATCGACTCCAGCACTCGCGCCCTGACCAGGGTGAACGTCGGCTTCGTCTGTGGCGACGTGCGGCTCTGCGACACCAACGGCAACTGCACCGGCGGCGAGAGCTACTTCACCCTGCGGCCGTTCGGCAAGTGCTCACCGACCGACTGCGACTGGGGAACCAAGCGGGCGACCGCCATGGGCGACGGCTGGCAGCGCGCCACCTACACCCACAGCTGGGCGACCAAGTACGTGTGGGTGAAGACCTACGTGTTCAGCGGACGCACCTACCTCCGGGTGTACACGTTCACCGACTTCACCACCGCCGACGGCCGCACCGACTACACCACCGACGAGTGGATGCTGAAGTGACGGGTGCGGACTGACCCGACTCACCAGACGATCGGCCCGGGCCCAGCCCGGGCCGATCGTGCGTTCCCCGGCCGGATGGGCGACCGGACGCCCACCCGGCCAGCCGGGCGTCCGTGGTCCTGGCCCACCCTCACCCGACCACCCAGGGCTCGCGCGGCAGGGCGTCCTGATCGAACCGCCCCAGCAGCAGCGCCGGGGTGACCGGCTCGTCCGGTTCGGCCAGACCCAGCGAGCGGCCCAACCGGCTGAGCACCTGCGGCGGGGTCACCCCGGCCCGGCCGAGCTCGGCCAGGGTGACCGCACCGTCGCGCTTGGCCAGCCGCTTCCCGGCCGGGTTGATCGCCAGCGGCACGTGGGCGTACCCGGGCACCGTGCCGTCGAGCTGCCGGGTCAGCCAGGCCTGCCGGGGCGAGCTGGACAGCAGGTCGTCGCCGCGCACCACCTGGTCGACGCCCTGGGCGATGTCGTCGACCACGACGGCGAGGTTGTAGGCGGGCACGCCGTCGTTGCGCAGCACGACGAAGTCGTCCACCACCCCGGTCACCTCGCCCGCCCACCGGTCGGTGACGGTCTGGACGGCACCCTCGGCCCGCACCCGGATCGCCGGCGGACGCCTCCGGCGACGGTGGGCCCGTTCGGCCGCGCCGAGGCTCCGGCAGGTGCCGGGATAGGGCCGATGGCCGTCGGCGTGCGGTGCGGACGCGGCCTCGGCGATCTCGCGGCGGGTGCAGAAGCACTCGTAGGTGTCCAACCGGGCCGCCGCCTCCCAGTAGTGCCGCAGCCGTCGCGACTGCCAGACTTCCTCGCCGTCGAAGTCCAGCCCGATCGCGGCCAGGTCGGCGATCTGCCGGGCGGCGACCTCCGGCGCCGCGGCCACCCGCTGGGTGTCCAGGTCCTCGATCCGGAGCCGGAACGCGCGACCCGAGCCGCGGGCCAGCAACCAGGCGATCAGCGCCGTCCGCAGGTTCCCCAGATGCAGATCCGAGGTGGGGGAAGGGGCGAACCGGCCGGCCATGGCGCAATTCTCTCGCACCGGGCCGCACCGTGGACCTCGGCATGACGGGCGGATGCCTGGCGAACCCGCGGGCCGAGCAACGATCGGGGCCGGGCGCTTGATAGCCTCGCGGGCGCAGGCAACCATCCCCGGGGCGGCAGGAGGTCCGATGGCACCCCGCAAGTCCGAACGGATCATGAACCTCGCCATCTGCCTGCTGATGGCCCGCCGTTTCCTGGACAAGAACCACATCCGCGAGGTCGTCGAGGGCTACTCCGGCCTGTCCGACGCCGCCTTCGAGCGCACCTTCGACCGGGACAAGGACGACCTGCGGGCGATGGGCGTCCCGATCGAGACCGGGAGCAACTCGCCGCTGTTCCCCGACGAGGTCGGCTACCGGATCCGCCGGCAGGACTTCGAGCTGCCGCCGATCGACTTCACCGTCGCCGAGGCCACCGCGCTCGGCCTGGCCAGCCAGGTGTGGGGCACCGCCGCGCTCGCCGAACGCACCGTCAGCGCCCTGGCCAAGCTGCGGGCCGCCGGGATCGATCCGGACGCCTCCCGGCTGAGCGGCATCAGTCCCAGCATCGGCGCCAAGGAGTCCGCGTTCGAACCGCTCTGGCAGGCCACGATGACCCGGACAGCGGTCGCCTTCGGCTATCGCGGCGTCCGGCGGGAGGTGGAGCCGTGGGTGCTCACCTACCGGCGGGGCTCCTGGTACCTGGTCGGCCTCGACCGCACCAGGGAGGCGCCCCGGATGTTCAAACTGGCCAGGATCGAGGACGCGCCGCAGCTGATCGGGCGGCCCGGGTCCTACCAGCTGCCCGACGCGGACCTGGCCGACCTCACGCGCTCGCTGGAACCCTCCCCGACGACGGCCGAGGCGGTGGTCGCGATCCGCGGCGAGTCCGCGCCCGACCTGCGGCGACGCGGCGTGCCCGAACAGTCGCCGGTGCCGCTGCCGCCCGGCTTCTCCGCCTGGCGGGTGCCCTACGCGCTCGAGCGCGACTTCGTCGCCGAGGTGTGCGGGCATGGCCCGGCGGTGCTGGTGCTCGAGCCGGCCGAGGTGCGCCGCGGCGTGGTCGAGCGGCTGACCCGGGTGGCCGGCCGATGAGCACGTCACTGGAGCAGGTGTCCCGGCTGCTGGCGCTGGTGCCCTACCTGCAGGCGCATCCGGACGCCGACCTGGTGGAGACCGCGGAGCGGTTCGGGGTCACGCCGCGGCGGCTGCTGGCCGATCTGGAGGTGCTCTGGTTCGTCGGCCTGCCGGGCGGGATGCCGGGGGACCTGATCGACATCGACATGGACGCGGTGGAGGCGCACGGCCGGATCAGCCTCAGCAACGCCGACTACCTGTCCCGTCCGATGCGGTTCACCATCGAGGAGGTGACCAGCCTGATCGTCGCGCTCCGGGCCGTCCGGGAGGTCACCGGGGGAGCCGCCGGCGAGGCGGTCGACTCGGCGCTGGCGAAGCTGTCGAAGGTGGCCGGGGCACAGGAGAGCCGGCGGGTCGGTTTCGCGGTCGCGACGTCGGAGAGCCCGGTGCGGGAACGGCTGGCGGCCGCCATCGCCGCCGGTGAGGCCGTCCGGCTCAGCTACGACGGGCTGACCAGGGCCGAGACCACCGCGCCGGTGGTCGAACCGCACCGGCTGAGCGTGCGCGACGGCTACGTGTACCTGGAGGGCTGGAGCCGCGACCGGGACGCCTGGCGCACCTTCCGCCTCGACCGGATCGCGTCGGTCGAGCCGGCCGAGGGCGGGGTGGCGGACCGTGGCGAGCCGCCGAGGTTCGACGGCGGCTGGCTGGAGATACGCCCCGAAGCCGCACTGGTCACCCTCACGCTCAGTGAGCGGGCCCGCTGGATCGCCGAGTACTATCCGGTGCGCTCGGTGGAGTCCACCCACGCCGGATGGCGCGTCCAACTGCTGGTGGCCGACCCGGCCTGGTTGCGCACGCTGCTGCTGCGGCTCGGCCCCGACGTGGTGGCCGTCGAACCGGCCGAGGCCGCCGAGTCGGCCCGCGCGGCAGCCGCCGAGGCCCTGGCCCTGTACCAGGGGTTGCCGATCGGCTGAGGGACGCGGCGGGTCAGAGCGCCCGATGCCTCGTGGCCCCGGCCCGTGACCTTCCCGTGCCGGCGCCGGACCCGCGCGGACGCGGGGTGCCGACGGTGGCGTCCGATGGGTCCGCAGCGGGGCGATCGGTTAGTCTCGTGCCCATGATGTGGGTGTGGATCTTCCTCGGCATCGGTCTCGCCGGGCTGATCACCATGGCCTCGTACGCCGTCTGGCTGGCCCACAAGGCGTCCGACCTGTTCAGCGAACTGCAGATGCTGGGCAAGCGCGCCGAGGAACTCGCCGATCTGGTCGCCCGGGTCAGAATCCCCAGCACTGAGTAGACTCACCGAGTTACTCGCAATGAAGGAGCGCACTGAGCATGTTCGGCCTGCCCGGCGGTATGGAATGGGTCATCCTGGCGATCATCGCCCTGCTCGTGTTCGGCGGCAGCCGGCTCGCGAACGCGGGTAAGAACGCCGGCAAGGCGATCCGTGAGTTCAAGGAAGAGACCTCGTCGCTGAAGAAGTCGGACGCCCCACCGGCGGTCCCGCCGGCCCCGCGCCCCGAGCCTGAGGGCACCGTGCACGAGGCCGAGATCGTCCCGGACGAGAAGGACAAGGGCCAGCAGGCCTGATCCGCAGTGGCCCGGCGCTTCAGCCTCGGGTGGCTCAAACCGCCCGCCACGTCACCGGACGGGGTGATGTCACTCGGCGATCATCTGCGTGAACTGCGCTATCGCGTGCTGTTCTCGCTGATCTGGATCGTTCTGGGGATGATCGTGGTGGCGGTCTTCTACAACCAGGCGTACACGTTCCTGGCCCAGCCGTGGCTGCAGGCCCGCGACATCCTGAGCCAGACGAACCCCGAACTCAGCACCCAGATGGTGCTGTCGGGCGTGACGTCGCCGCTGTCCCTGGCACTGAAGATCTGCGGCGTCGGCGGGCTGGTGCTGGCGTCGCCGATCTGGCTGTACCAGATCTGGGCGTACATCGTGCCGGCGCTGCTGGCCAAGGAGAAGCGCTGGGCGCTGATCTTCCTCAGTGTGGCGCTGCCACTGTTCCTGGCCGGCGTCACCGTCGGATATCTGGTGCTGCCGCAGGGCATCTCGGTGCTGATGTCCTTCACCCCGCAGTCGGTGCCGATCACCAACCTGATCGAGATCGACAAATTCCTGGAGCTGATGCTCCAGCTGATGGTGGTCTTCGGCCTCGGCTTCCTGATGCCGGTGGTGGTCGTCGGCGCCAACCTGGTCGGCGTGCTCAAGGCGACCCAGCTGGCCAAGGCGCGCACCTACGTGATCTTCGGCACCTTCGTCTTCGGGGCCGCCGCGACCCCGTCGACGGACCCGTTCTCGATGCTGGCGCTGGCCATTCCGATGTCGTTGCTGTTCGTCCTGGCCGAGGTGATCTGCCGCTTCAACGACAAGCGCAGGGCCCGCCGGGCGGCCGCGGAACTCGCGGCGCCGTGAGCGGCGACGCCCGGCGTTTCGATCTGGTCGTCAATCCCACCGCCGGGCGCGGACGCGCCCGCCGCATCCTGCCCACGGTCACCGAGGTGCTGCGTGCCTCGCTGCCCGCGACGGCCTTGCGGGTGATCGAGGCCGGGGACGTCGAGCACGCCGAGGCGTCCTGCCGCGAGGCGGTCGCCGAGGCGGACGCGCTGCTGGTGATGGGCGGGGACGGGATGGCGCACCTCGGTCTCAACGCCTGCGCCGGCACCGGAGTGCCGCTCGGCGTGCTGCCGGCCGGCACCGGCAACGACCTGTGCCGGGGCCTCGGCCTGCCGCTGCGGATCCGGGACGCCGTCGCCGCGCTCACCCGGGGCCGCCGCCGCGCCGTCGACCTGGCCCGGGTGACCAAGCCCGACGACTCGGTGCGTTGGGTGGGCTGCGTGGTGTCCACCGGCTTCGACTCCCGGGTGGCGCTGCGGACGGCCGCGCTGCGGGTTCCGCTGGGGCCGGTCGCCTACGCCCTGTGCGCCCTGGCCGAGCTGCGGACCTTCCGCCCGCTGCGGTACCGGTTGGTCGTGGACGGCGTCGGTCGTGACCTGGATTCGATGGCGGTCTTCGTGGCGAACGCCGAGTTCTTCGGCGGCGGAATGCGGGCCGCGCCCGGGGCGGACGTGACCGACGGGCTGCTCGACGTGACCGTGATCCACCCGGTGTCGCGGGCCACGCTGCTGCGGCTGCTGCCCAGCCTGTACTCGGGCGGCTTCGTCACCCATCCCGCGATCGAACGGTTCCGGGCGTCCGAGGTGGTGGTGGACGGCGACGGGCTGATCGGCAGCGGCGACGGCGAGACGCTGGGTGACGTGCCGCTGACCGTGACCGCGGTGGCCGAGGCGCTGCACGTCCTCGGCTGAGGGCCCGCACGCGGTCCGGCCGGGTTCGGGGTGCGGTGATCGCCCCGCGGACTGTGCGGGACCGTCCGCGTCGCGAGCCCGGGCAACGGCGGCCCGCGGGGTAGGTTGGCGACGATGAACACCGAACCCGCTGCCCTGTTGGCGGCTTTCGCCTCCGGCTACGGCTTTCCCCTGGACGCCTACCAGCTTCAGGCCTGCCGCCACGTCGAGTCGGGTTCCGGCGTGCTGGTCGCGGCGCCGACCGGGGCGGGCAAGACGGTGGTGGGGGAGTTCGCGGTCTTCCTCGCCCTGGCCCGTGGGGTCAAATGCTTCTACACCACCCCGATCAAGGCGCTGAGCAATCAGAAGTACCACGACCTGGTCGACCGGTACGGCGCCGACAACGTCGGCCTGCTCACCGGTGACGTCACGGTCAACGGGGAGGCGCCGGTGGTGGTGATGACCACCGAGGTGCTGCGCAACATGATCTACGCCGGCTCGCCGACCCTGCGGTCCCTGGGCTTCGTGGTGATGGACGAGGTACACTACCTCGCCGACCGGTTCCGCGGCGCCGTCTGGGAAGAGGTGATCATCGGCCTGGCCGAGACCGTCCAGGTGGTGTCGCTGTCGGCCACGGTCAGCAACGCCGAGGAGTTCGGCGCCTGGCTCGACGAGGTGCGCGGCGACGTGAAGATCGTCGTCTCGGAACGGCGTCCGGTGCCTCTGTTCCAGCACGTGATGGCCGGACGCCGGCTCTACGACCTGTTCGCCGACGAGGCGCCCACGGCGAAGCAGCTGCCCGCCGGCCAGGTGGACGTGAACCCCGAACTGCTCCGGCTCGCCAAGGAGGAGTCGCGCGGCGTCCGGGACGACTCCCGGAAGATGCGCAACCGGCGCACCCGCAACGCGATCGAGCGACGGAGCCCGCGCTCGTCCCTGGTGCCCCGCCGGGACGCCACCGTCGAACGGCTGGACGCCGAGGGCCTGCTGCCGGCGATCTTCTTCATCTTCAGCCGGGCCGGCTGCGACGCCGCGGTCGGGCAACTGATGCACTCCGGGCTGCGGCTCACCAACGCCGTCGAGCGGCGCGAACTGGAGGCGATCGCGGCCACCCACATCGAGGGACTGGCGCCCGCCGACCTGGACGCCCTCGACTACGGCAGCTTCCTGGCCGCCTTCCGCAACGGCATCGCCGCCCACCACGCCGGGCTGCTGCCGGCCTTCAAGGAGTGCGTCGAAGAGGCCTTCGTCCGCGGCCTGGTCAAGGTGGTCTTCGCCACCGAGACCCTGGCGCTGGGCATCAACATGCCGGCCCGCAGCGTGGTGCTGGAGAGGTTGGTCAAGTACAACGGCGAGAGCCACGCCCCGATCACCCCCGGCGAGTACACGCAGCTGACCGGACGGGCCGGACGCCGCGGCATCGACGTCGAGGGCCACGCCATCGTGCTCTGGCAGACCGGGATGGATCCCCGCTCGGTCGCCGGGCTGGCCTCCCGGCGCACCTATCCGCTGCGGTCGTCGTTCGCGCCCACCTACAACATGGCCGTCAACCTGGTCGGCTCGGTGGGGCGCGAGCGGGCCCGGGTGCTGCTCGAGCAGTCGTTCGCGCAGTACCAGTCCGACCGCGGCGTGGTCGGACTGGCCCGCTCCATCGTCCGTGCCAACGAGCAGATTCAGGGCTACCTGGCGCAGGCCGCCTGCGATCGCGGCGATTTCGCCGAGTACGCCCGGCTGCGGGCTGAGATCTCCAACCTGGAGGCCGAGGCGGCACGCAGCCGCAAGGCCGACCGCCGGGCCGAGTCGCTCGGCGTGCTGCTCGAGCTGCGGCCCGGCGACATCCTGCGGGTGCCGTCCGGACGCCACACCGGCTGGGCCGTGGTGGTCGACCCCGGCCTGGCCAAGGGCGACCCGAGCCCGATGGTGATGACCGAACAGCGGCAACTGAAGCGGCTGTCGCTGGTCGACTTCCCGACCCCGCCGGTGGTGGCCGGACGGATGCGGGTGCCGAAGCACTTCGATCCGCGGCAGCCGGCGTCCCGGCGCAACCTGTCGGCGGCGTTCCGGTCGAAGCTGGCCGAGATCGAGGTGTCCCAGCCGCGCTACTCCCCGGCCGCCATGGACGCCGAGGTGGCCGAGCGGATCGCCGAGCTGCGCGCCCGGCTGAAGGCGCATCCGTGCCACGGCTGTCCCGATCGGGAGAACCACGCCCGCTGGGCCGAGCAGGCGCTGCGGCTGGAACGCGAGAGCGCCGGCCTGCAGCGCCAGGCCGACCGGCGCACCAACACCATCGCGGTGCGCTTCGACCGGATCTGCTCGGTGCTGGAGTCGCTCGGCTACCTGAGTGAGGGCGGCGCCGCGGTGACGGACGCCGGCCGCACCCTGGCCCGGATCTACGCCGAGCTCGACCTGGTCAGCGCCGAATGCATCCGGGCCGGGGTCTTCGACGGACTGTCGGCACCGCAGCTGGCGGCGGTGCTGTCGTCGTTGGTCTTCGAGGCCCGCGGAGGGGACCGCCGCCGGCCGCCGCGGATGCCCGACCGGGCGTCGGAGGTGGCCCAGCAGGAGCTCCGCCGGGTGTGGCGCGACGTCGGGCTCACCGAACGCGACCACCGGCTGGAGCGCGGCCCGGAACCCGACATCGGCTTCGCCGAACCGATCCACGCCTGGGCGTCCGGACGACCGCTCGGCGACGTGCTGGACGAGTCCGGCCTGACCGCCGGCGACTTCGTCCGCTGGGCGCGTCAGGTGGTCGACTTCGCCGGTCAGGTGGCGCAGGCGGCCGGTCCCGGCCGGCTGCGGACCACCTGCCGCGAGGTCGTCGACCGGGTGCGCCGCGGCGTGGTGGACGCCGCCCCGCTGGAGGACTGAGGCCCAACACGCGCCCGGGCCCCGCCCGGGCGCGCCACCATGGCCTGTTAGCGTGACCGAACCCCCGGTCGTGAGGAGTCGTCGTGCGTGGTGCCGCCGCGCTGTCCCTGTTGTCCGCCGTCGTGATCAGCGGCTGTACGGTGCCCGGCCCGACCCCGCCCAGTTCAGCGGCGCCCTCGCCGGACGCGACGACCGCGCCGGCGACGACGGCACCGAGCCCGTCCGGCCCGGCCAGCTCCGCCGACCTACCCGTGCTCGCCTCGAAGAAGGCCTCCTTCAGCGGCACCCCCGCCGTGGTCAGCGTGAACGAGCTCGTCGTCCGCAACGGCGTCACGACCCTCACCTGGACGGTGACCAATGCTCAGCCGGCGGGCACCTCGGGGCTGGGCATTCAGACCACGGCCGACTTCTTCGGCGACGGCCAGACCGCCCGGAAGCCCGGAACGGACCAGCCCGTTCCCGACGATCAGTACTACGTCGACGGGGTCTATCTGCTCGACACGGCGAACAAGCTGCGCTACCTGCCGGCCCGCGACTCCGACGGCGTCTGCGTCTGCACCTACTCGCCGTCCAGTGTCTTCATCCGTCCGGGCGCCTCGCAGTCCTTCAACAACGTCTTCAAGGGCGTGCCCGACGGGGTCGGCACCGTCGATGTGACCATCCCGCGGGTGGCGACCTTCCGGGACATCCCGGTCCAGCGATGAGGCGCGCCGCGGTGGTCGCGCTCGCGGCCTTGCTGCTGACGGCGTCCGCCGCCGAGGCACACGCCGACCCGACCCCGCCGGACCCCGGCTCGGCGGCCGAGCTGCCGACCCTGGCCTTCGACGGGGAGACCCGTGAGCTGTCGTTC
>JBGALC010000064.1:0-19092 GCA_044224095.1 Micropruina sp.
GTGGTTCGAACCACGGAAACGACGCTGAAGCCCGGAAACGTCGCGTCGGCGTAGCCTGAGACATGAGCAACACCGAGACCCGGGCCGAATGGCACGACTGCCTGGCGGCCGACTCGCACGATCCGGAGCAGATCCAGATCATCGAACCCAAGACCGTCGAGCTCGGCCCGGCGGACGCGCTGAAGGTGCGCCGCACCCTGCCGTCGCTGCGACGCTCGTTCGTCGGCGCCTGGTGCTTCGCCGACCACTACGGCCCCGAGTCCGGCATCTGCATGGACGTCCCACCGCACCCGCACACCGGGCTGCAGACGGTCAGCTGGCTGTTCTCGGGCGAGATCGAGCACCGCGACTCGGGCGGCGTCCACGCCATGGTGCGACCCGGCGAGGTGAACCTGATGACCTCCGGCTACGGCATCGCCCACTCCGAGGTGTCCACGCCCGAGCGGGACCTGCTGCACGGCGTCCAGCTCTGGGTGGCGCTGCCCGAGGCCGAGAAGGACCTGGTCCGCGAGTTCCAGCACCACGAGCCCGACCCGATCGCGGACGGCGGGGTCGAGGCGCGGGTGTTCATCGGCTCACTGGCCGGCGCCACCTCCCCGGTGCACACCCAGACGCCGCTGCTCGGCGCCGAGATCACCATCGCTCCCGGCGCCACCTGGGAGACCGCCGTCGATCCCAGCTTCGAACACGGCGTGCTGGTCGACACCGGCTGGGTCGACTTCGACGGCGTCCGGCTCGACAACACGGTGCTCGGCGTCCGGGACGCCGGGCTCGATCACCTGCGGCTGACCAACGCTACCGACGCCCCGGCCCGGGTGATGCTGCTCGGCGGCGAGCCGTTCGAGGAGGGCATCGTGATGTGGTGGAACTTCATCGGCCGTAGTCACGAGGACATCGTCCGGATGCGCGCGGAGTGGAACTCCGACGGCGAGGACCGCTTCGGACGGGTCGCCGGCTACCGCGGCGCCGTCCCCCGGCTGGATGCGCCGCCGCTGCCGGCCGATCTGCGGCTGAAGCGCCGATTCCGCCGCGGACGGCAGTGAGTCGTAGACTCTGGCCCTCACCGCAGCGAGGAGGCAATGGTGCAGGTCGGCTCTGATCGCGCCCGGCGGACGTTGGCGTTCCTGCGACACAAGATCTCCTCGGGCGAGTGGCCGATCAACTCCAAGATCCCGACCGAGCCCGAGCTGATGCAGCTGATCGGGGTCGGGAAGACCACCGTGCGGGAGGCGGTCCGGTCGCTGGCCAGCGTCGGCATGCTGGAACCGATGCCGGGCATCGGCACCTTCGTCCGGTCGCGGATGCCGGTCAGCTCGGTGCTCGTCGACTACATGGCCGAGTTCAGCGTGTCCGACCTGCTGGGCTACCGTCGCGCGCTGGAGCTGGAGGCGGCGCAGCAGGCCGCCCGCAACCGCACCGACGAGCAGCTGGCGGCGATGCGCCGCGCCCTCGACAACCCCCCGCCGGCCGAACAGCCGCTGGGCCCCGGCCGGCGCAAGGCCCCGGGGCAGTTCCACTTCCTGATCATGGAGGCCAGCGGCAACACCCTGCTGGTCGGCCTCTACGCCGGCGTGATGACCGCCTTGCGGCAGGCGATCCTCGCCGGCACCGTGGTGCACGCCGCCGATCGCGACGCGATGCGGCACGACCACCTGGAGCTGCTGGCCGCACTGGAGGCGGGCGACGTGCCGGGGGCCGCGCACGCCATGGCCAGCCACGTCGACCGTGACCTGGTGCCGGCCGGCCAGCTCTGAGCTCAGTGCTCGGGCGCCAGCAGCCCGGCCAGCCCGTCGGCGATGCCGCCCCGCCAGCAGGCGTAGTCGTGACCGCCGTTGAACTCCACATAGCTGTGCCGGACGCCGGCGCCGGCCAGCCGTCGGTGCAGCTCCCGGTTCGGCTCCAGCAGCACCCACTCCTGGCGTCCGACCTTGAGGTGGCCGCCGGCCGAGGCCGGCATCGCGTCGGCTACCCGTTCGGCCAGGCCGTCCTGCCACAGCGACGCCGACTGGGCCAGGAAGGCGCCCACGGCGTCCGGGCGTTCGGCGGCGGTGAGCAGCGCCACCGCGCCACCCAGACTCTGCCCGGCGACCAGCCGATCGGCGGCGTCCGGGCCGATCGCATGGCTGCGCACCGCCCACGGCAGCAGCAGGTCGGCGATCCAGTCCGGCATCCCGCCGGACCCGTTCAGCTCCGCCCAGCGATGCAGCCGGTCGCCGCCCGGCACCAGCAGCAGCAACGGCGCGCGGATCAGCCCGTCGGCGATCAGGTTGTCCACCATCGCCGGCAGGCTCTGCTCGCCCAGCCACATCTCGCCGTCCAGGGCCACCACCGCCGGTCCGCCGGCGACGAACTCGGCCGGCCGGTACACCCGCGGCCGGCGTCCGCCGACCTCGCCCTCGGTGAGGGTGCCGCGCAGCGGCCCCCGCGGCGCCAGCCAGGCCTGGACGGGGGCGTCCGGCAACGCGACCACCGAGATCGGGAATCCCGCGCGGTTGCGCATCGCGTCCGGGTTGAGCGGATCGGGCAGCCCGCGGTCGAGCGCGGCCCGCAGGAACGCCTGCTCGGGCAGGTCGCGCCACGACGCCGGACGCCCGGGCAGCTTCGGCACCATCGCGTAGGACGCCCGCCAGTCTCCCGGCATCCGGTAGGCCAGATGCCACAGGTCGGTGCCCGGCAGCCGCTCCATCAGGCTGCGGTCGAGGTCGCGCTCGTCGGTGAGCCGGTTGACGAACAACAGCACCTCCTCGGCCTCGGAGTCGCGCCAGAGGAAGGTGACGATCCACTCCTCGCCGTCGGGTTCGACGATCGGCGACCGGCAGCCGGACCAGAACGCCTCCAGCCTGCCGGCATCCGCGGACGCCGCCCGCAGGTCGGCGGCAAGCCGCGCGATCGCCGGCGAGGCGACCCGGGGCGCCGGTTCGGGACGCCGCACCTTGGGCGGCGTCCGGCGCACCTCGCCGGAGGCGGTCACGCCGGTGCTCATTCGTCACCCGCCGGGATCACCAGCGGCCGGCCGGTCTCGGGGTCCGGCAGCACCCGGCAGAGCAGCCCGTAGACGTCCTCGATCAGTTGCGCGGTGACGATCTCGGTCGGGTCGCCCTGGGCGACGATCCGGCCGTTCTTCATCACCAGTAGGCGGGTGGCGTAGCGGAACGCCAGGTGCAGGTCGTGCAGCACCACCACCACCGTGTAGCCGTCGCGCTGCAGGCTGCGGGTGAGTCGCAGCACCTCGACCTGATGCGCCACGTCGAGGTAGGTGGTGGGCTCGTCCAGCAGCAGGATCGGGGTCTGCTGGGCCAGCGCCATCGCGATCCAGACCCGCTGCCGCTGCCCGCCGGAGAGCTGGCTGACCTGCCGGTCGGCGAGGTCGGTGACCCCGGCCCGGCGCATCGCCTCGTCCACGGCGTCCGCGTCGGCGTCGCTCCACTGCCGGAAGATGCCCTGGTGCGGGTAGCGGCCGCGGGCCACCAGGTCGGTGACGGTGATGCCGTCCGGCGTCACCGGCGACTGCGGCAGCAGCCCGAGTCGGCGCGCCACCTGGCGGGTCGGGTAGTGGCCGATCGGTCTGCCGTCGAGTTCGACGGTGCCGGCGCGGGCCGGCACCATCCGGGCCAGGGCCCGCAGCAGGGTCGACTTGCCGCAGCCGTTCGGGCCGACGATCACCGTCAGCTCGCCCGCCGGCAGATCGACGTCGAGCCCGTCGAGCACCAGCCGTTCGCCGTAGCCGACGCCCAGGTTGCGGGCGCGCAGCGGTGCCGGCGCCGTCACCGGTTCGACCATGCTCACGGAGGTCATCGTGCTCCCTTTCGCCATTGGCTGGCCAACAGCCAGATCAGGTATCCGCCGCCGAGAACGCCGGTGACCACCCCGACGGCCAGCTGGGTGGGCGCGAACAGTCGTTGCGCCAGCAGGTCGGACGCCAGCACCAGCACGGCGCCCAGCAGTGCCGACGTGCCCAGGCCGATCCCCGAGGTGCGGGTCAACCGGCGAGCGATCTGCGGCGCCGCCAGCGCGATGAAGTTGATCGGGCCGGCGGCGGCGGTGGCCACCGCGACCAGGGTGACGCCGACCACGACCAGCAAGGTGCGGACGCGCTCCACCCGGACGCCCAGGGCCGCCGCCAGGTCGTCGCCCAGCACCAGCGCCCCCAGCGGCCGGGCGAGCAGCGCGGCCGACGGCAGCAGCACCGCCAGCGCGACGCCGACCAGCGTCACCCGCGGCCAGCCGGTGGCGTTGAACGACCCGGCCAGCCACTGCCCGGCGCTCTGCGCCGAAGTCAGCGAGGCGCGCACCAGCAGCAGGCTGTTCACCCCCTGCAGCACCGCCGCGATGCCGATGCCGACCAGCACCAGCCGTCCGCCGGTCAGCCCCCGCCGCCAGGCCAGCAGGTAGACCACGGCGGCGGTGACGGCACCGCCGGCCAGCGCACCGACCGCTGTCTCGGCCGGCCCGGCGCCGACCACGATGATGGCGATCAGGGCACCGGTGGCCGAGCCGGTGGTGAAGCCGATCACGTCCGGGCTGCCCAGCGGATTGTCGGACAGCGACTGGAAGATGGCGCCGGAGACGGCCAGCGCGGCCCCGACCAGCATCGCCGCCAGCACCCGCGGCGCGCGTTGGCCGCGGACGAAGAACTGGGCCAGCGGGTCACCCGCCCCGAACAGCGCCCGGACGGCCTGGCCCAGGTTGAGCGGATAGTCGCCGATCAGCAGCCCGACCGTCCCCAGCGCCAGCAGGGCACCGACGGCGCCCAGGGCGACGGCGACCGTCCGGCGCTCGACCAGCACGGTGCCGGTGCCGAGGTGCAGCCGCAGGTAGCCGGGACGCCCGTGCCGGACCAGCCCCCGGGTGGCACTCACAGCGCCTCGATCCGGGGCCGCCGGACGATCAGCACGAAGGCCGGCCCGCCGAGGATCGCGGCGACGACCCCGACCGGCACCTCGCCGGGCAGCACGACGAGCCGGGCCAGCACGTCGGCGGCCAGCAACAGCACCGGCGCGGCCAGCGCGGTGCCGGGCAGCACGAGCCGCTGGTCCGGGCCGAACACCGCCCGCGCCAGGTAGGGCACGCCCAGCCCGACGAACATGATCGGCCCGGCGGCCGCGGCGGCCGCGGTGGCCGCACCGGCCAGCACCGTGACGGCGACCACGGCCAGCCCGCGGACCAGCCCGACCCGGACGCCGAGGGCGCGTCCGGCGTCCTCACCGAGCGCCAGCGCGTTCAGGGCCGGCGCCAGACAGCAGGCCAGCACCAGGCCGACCGCGATGAACCCCGCCGTGGACAGCAGCACCGGGTAGCCGCGGCCCTCCACCGAGCCGGCCGCCCAGAACCGGAACTCGTTGAAGGCGTTGGCGTTGGCCAGGATGACGGTCTGCACCAGCGAGGCGACGGTCATGCTGATCGCCACCCCGGCCAGCGCCAACCGCACCGGCGAGGGCGAGGCGTGCCCGGCCATCCCGAGCAGGTAGACCCCGACGGCCGCGATCGCCGCACCGGCGAAGGCGAACCACAGGTAGAAGCCGATCCCGCTGATGCCGGTCAGCGCGACCGCGAGCACCACGGCCAGGGACGCCCCCGCGTTGATGCCGAGGATGCCGGGATCGGCCAGCGGGTTGCGGGTCAGCGACTGCATCAGCGCGCCGGCCACCCCGAGCGCCGCGCCGACCACCACCAGCACCAGAGTGCGGGGCAGCCGCTGCTCGAGCACGACGACGGCATCGAAGCCGGCGTCCGGATGCCACAGCAGCTGCCAGACCCGGCCGAGCGGGATCGGGTTGGAGCCGACCGCCAGCGAGGTCAGCATGCCGGCGGCGACGGCGGGTGCCGTCGCCGCCCGGGTGCGGACGGTGCTGCTCAAGGGATCAGTCGGCCGAAGCCGCCGCACGGCGTCGCCGAAGCCGCCGCACGGCGTCGCCGGAGCAGCACCACGACCAGGCCGGCACCGACGATCAGCACCGCGCCGGACAGCGCCCAGACCCCGACGCCCGGACCGGCCGGGACCGGTGGGGCGGCCGGCACCGCCGACGGGCTGACCGACGGCGTGGCCGCCGGCGAGGCGGCGATCGCCGCGGCCGTCCAGCCGAGCAGCTTGCCGTCGGCGTCCAGCACCGCGAACCGGTGCTCGCCGGCCGCGAGCCCGGTGGTGGCCACGTTCACGGTTCCGTCGGCGGCGACCTGCTGCCAGCCGAGCGGGGTCGGCTCGGAGTAGGCGTAGACGAAGGCCCACTCGCCGGCGTAGTCCGCGCCCACGGTGAGCACGGCCCGGTCGCCGCTGAGCGCGGCCGTCACGGTACCGGCCTTCCCGGCGGCCAGCGTCTCGACCGCCGGAGCGTTCGGCGCCGTGGCCGGCTGGCTCGCCTTGGCGCCCGCCTTCGGCTTGGCCACCGTGCCAAAGCAGGTCGTCGTGGTGGTGGTCTTCCCCGAACTCGTCGTGGTCGTGGTCGTGGTCGTGGTCGTGGTGCCACGGTTGGTGCCGGTCTGCTTCGAGCCGGACGAGCCACCGGTGATGGTGAAGCCCGGGCTGCGGTTGGTGTAGCCCTTGGTGCCCTTGTTCGGGTTCTTCGGGTCGATGTAGGCCGAGGCCAGGAAGCGCAGCGTGTGGGTGCCCTTCTTCAGGTTGCCGGGCACCCGGAACGAGCCGTTCACCACCCCCGAGCCGGGGATCTTCCGGGAGTGGTAGACGCAGGCGCCGTGCGAGGTGTTGCTGCAGGCCTTGCCGTCGTCGATCTTGATATAGAGGGTCTCGCCCTTGGGGAAGCCGCGGACGGTGAACCGGATCACCCCGCCCGCCGGCAGGCTGCGCGGCGAGACGCTCGAGCTGGTGCCCGGCGTGTTGGGTCCGGCACCGCCGGGCGGGATGGCCTCGGCGGCCGGCTGACCGGGCAGGGCGAGTGCCGCCAGCCCGATCAGCATGGCCACGATCATCCGGATGCTCTTCATCACGCCACTCCCTTCGGCTTCACGGCCAGTCGGCGCAGGCCGAGCCCGCCCGCGGTGAGGACGGCTATCGCGGTTCCGATCAGCACCGCCTCCAGCGATCCGCCGCCCGGCTGCGGCGCGGCGTCCGCCGCCGGCCCGGACGGGTAGGCACCCGACCCGGTCGGAGCGTTCGGCACACCGGCGGTCGGGGCGGCGGTGCTGACGTCGCCCTTGGTGGCCTCCGCCCAACCGACGATCGCGCCGTCGGCGTTCACGGCGACGATCCGGTGCCGTCCGTCGGCGAGATCCTTCAGGTCGACGGTGAACGCCTTCGCGCTGCTCAGCTGCACCCACCCGGCCCTGGCGATGCTGGCCCCGCTGTACAGGTAGACGTAGACCCACTGCCCGGCCGTGCCCTTGGGCAGGGTGACGGTGACCTTGGTCCCCTCCCCCGTGGCGGTGGCGTCACCGTTGCTCAGGCCGGTCAGCTGGCTGCCGCGCTGCACCGGCGCCTGCGGCACGGTGGTCGGCGCCGACGAGTTGTCGGTCGTGGTCGTCGTGGTGGTGGTCGTCATGTTCCGGATGATCGTGGTGGTCGTGGTCGGCGTCCGGGTTCCCTTCTCGCCGGCCACCGTCAGCGACGTCCAGCCGAGCAGCTTGCCGAACTCGCCGGAGTTGCCGGACTGGACCGACAACTTGCTGGTGCCGGTCGGCAGGGTCACCCCGGTCAGGCTCGCCACCGCTCGGCCGTCGGCGTCGGTGCGGAACCAGGTCGCTCCCCAGGGCCCGGTCGGCGACCCGCCGGAGTAGGTGTTGAGGTAGACCCAGTCGCCGGCGCGGGCCCCCGGAACCGTCACGGTGAGAGCCTTCGACGTGGTGCTGACGGTGACACCGTTACGGGTGGCGTCGGTCAGGTCCTCGGTGGCCTCGACCGGTGCCGGTACCCCGCTGGGCCGGTAGCTGCCGACCACGAACTCGGACGACTGCACGGTGCGCGAGGCGTCGCCGTCCTTCAGTGAACCGGTCAGCAGCCGCAGCGTGTGCGCGCCCTCGGTGAAGGCCGGGCTGGAGCCGTTGGCGCCGCTGGTCCGGCCGTCCGGCAGCTGCAGCTGGATGTCGAAGGTGCCGTCGGCGGCCTTGGCCTGGATGATCGTCCAGATCGTCCGGTTGCTGTGCACCGAGTCGTTCAGCCGACTGAACGCACCCTCGTCGATCTTGATCGCGATGGTCGAGCCGCCGCGCTTCTCACCGGGGTGGCAGAAGCCGCTGCCCGAGACGTGCAGGGTGCCGCCCAGCGACGTCTGCGGATCTGCGATGGTGACCACCGGGGTCGCGGAGGTCGGCGTGCAGGTGACGTCCTCCTCGTCCGGCTCCTCGGTGTGGGGGACGCCGCCGACGACCAGCGCGGCGGAGGTCACGTTGCGGACCGTGTCGTTCGCGCCGAACCGGCCGGAGAGGAACTGCGCGGTCAGCAGTTGGCCGGCCCGCAGGCCCTGCGGCGCGTCGATCTCGATCTCGAAGTTGCCGCTGGCCGGGATCGTGATCACGTTGGGGTGGCTGTCCGTCCCGGACGGGGCGAGCAGCTTCCAGATGGTCGGATCGGCCGTCCCGCTGGGTGCGACGATGCCGGCACCGGTGCGGGCGTACTGGCCGCCGGCGTGATTGAGCTTCAGTGCCACGGTCGAGGCGCCGGTGCCGGCCTGGTTGGTCCAGTTGGTGCCCTTGATCCTGATCGTCGATCCGGACGCCGTGGCGACCTCGTTCTGCACCCAGGCGGTGGCGCCGCCGGCGGTCACCGTGGTGTGCGCCCAGCTGGGCGGCTGGGTGGCCGGATCGACCGGGTCATCGCCGGTGATGGTGAAGGTGGCCGGCAGCGAGCGCGACGTGTCGCCGGTCAGCAGCGAGCCGCTGAGGAACCGGATCTGATGGCTGGAGCCGACCGCCCATTCCGTCCAGCTGTTGTCGGACAGCCGGGCGTTGTCGGCCGTCGGGTAGGGAATCGTCGCGGTCCACGAGCCGTCCGCCGCGGCCTGCACGATCGCCTGCAGCCGCTTGTCCGGGCTCACTTGGTTGGTCACCGGGTTGGTCACGTCACGCTTGGTGTAGACCGTGTTCGGGTCACCGGAAACCGCCGCGTCGAGGAGGACGCCGATCACGCTGCCGGCGGTGCCGCTGGGATGAACCCAGCCCGTGCCCGAGACCACGATCGGCTCGCCCGCCTTCACCGTGGCGGGCACGGTGAGGGCCGCAGTCGGCGTGGGCGTCGGTGTCGGGGTCGGTGTCGGCGTGGGGGTCGGCGTCGGCGTGGGGGTCGGGGTCGGGGTGGGCGTCGGTGTCGGCGTGGGCGTCGGGGTCGGGGTCGGGGTCGGGGTGGGGGTGGGCGTGGGCGTCGGCGCGCCGTTCACCACGAAGGCGTCCGATTCGAGGGTCCGGCGGAGATCGCCGCTCTTCAGCGACCCGGTCAGGAACTGCAGCGTGTGACTGCCCCCGCCGAGGACCGGCATCGATCCGTTCTGTCCCGCATCGGTGCCGTCCGGCAACTGCAGGTCGATGGCGAAGCTGCCGTCGGCCGCGGCGTCGACGATCGCCCAGATGGTCTTGTTGGTGTGCACGGAGGTGTCCAGGCGGCTGACCGCTCCGGCGTCGATCTTGATGCCGACCGTCGAGCCGCCCTCGACGGGGTGGCAGAAGCCGGAGCCCGTGACGTGCAGCACGCCACCGAGGTCGACCGTGGCCGGGGTGAGGGCGACCGAGGCGGTCGCCTCCCGGTCGCACTGCGGCGTCGGGGTCGGCGTGGGCGTCGGTGTCGGCGTCGGAGTGGGCGTCGGCGTCGGGGTCGGCGTCGGCGTCGGTGTGGGCGTCGGAACGGCCGCGACCGTCACGTCGGCGGACGCGGAGCGGATGACGTCCCCGGTCAGCATCGAACCGGTCAGCAGGTTGACCGTGTGCGCGCCGCCCACCGACCAGTCGGCGGTGCTGTTCGCGGGCGTCGGGTAGGGCAGGTTCAGCGTCCACTCGCCGCCGGCGTCCGCCTGCACGACCGCGTAGATGGTCTTGTTGGCCTGCTCGACCCCGGTCACCGGGTGACGAACGGACTCCTTGGTGGAGACGCCGCCGGCGTCCAGCTTGACCGCGATGATCGAGCCGGCGTCCCGCGCGGTGTTCAGCCAGCCGGTGCCGCTGATCACCAGGTCCTGGCCGACCACCCACTGCGCGGGCACCCAGTACTCGACTCCGGCCGCGTACTGGTAGCGCGTGCCCTCGCGGGCGGCCGCGGCGTTGGGAACGGCAGCTGCCTTGACCGAGGAGCCCGCCTTGGCGGCTTCGCTCGCGGTCGCCGACGCGCCGGCCTTCGGCTTCGCCGACCCGGTCGGTTCCGCGCTCTGGCTCGGCTTCGCCGATTCCTTCTCCGCCGGCTCCGGCTCGTCCTTGGCGGCGGGCGCCGAGGTCTCGGTGGACGGTGTGGGCTCGGGCGTCTCCTCGGCGAGCGCCAGCGGCGCGACCGACTGCCCCAGGCCCAGCAACAGCAGAGCCAGCGTCCCCGCGAGCCAGCTCCGCGCCCGGCGGGTGCCGGGCTTCGACTGCGTGTGCATCAGTTTCCTCCTGCTCATGCGAGCGCGTTGCGAACGTCGTCGACCAGGCGGTTCATCAGCAGCGGTCCCCCGGTGGAGGTCCAGGCCGAGCCGTCGACGAGAATGATCCGGTTGTTGCGATAGGCGGCGAGCCGGGTGAATCCCGGCACCTGCTCGGCCGCCGCGAGCGCCTTTCGCGCCCCCTCCAGGCCGGCGGTGCCGCCGGCCCTGGGGTTGCTCACGCTGGAACCGCCCAGCGTGCCGAAGAAGATGTAGTCGGCGTCGATCCGCTGCAGGTTCTCCAGCGACACCGGCTCGGAGTGGCCGCGGCCGAAGGTGTCCTGCGCGGCCGGACGCCGCAGCCCGAGGTCGACCAGCGCCTGCCCCGGCGGTAGCTCCTTGAGGATCAACGCCGGCGCCGTCCCTTGCCAGCGCACGATCGAGAAGGTCTGCTCACCGGCCGCGCCGAGGGTGCCCCTGGTGGTCGCGACCTTGGCCTCGTAGTCAGCGATCACCTTCTCGCCCTGCTGCTCGCGGCCCAGCGCGGCGGCCACGATGCGGAAGTTGGTCCGCCACTCGCCGCCGGCGTAGCCGGTGAAGACCACCGGAGCGATCTGGTCTCGTACATGTCGCGCAAGGTGCCGGCGGAGTGGGACGAGAACAGCGCGTCCGGACGGGTGAGATTCCCCACCGGCGCGCTCACCCTCGAGCGCGGACCGGAGGCTCTGCTGCTCACCCTGACCGCCGAGGCTGCCGAGCTGGACCGCTGGGAGCGCGTCGTCGGCACCCACCTGGTGCGTTTCGGCACCCGCGACGAGCTGGTGGTCGCCTGGCGTCGCGACGACGGCACCGCCGGTTCCGAACAGCGCACGTCCGAGGACTGAGCCGCTGAAGGGCCTCCGGGCCGGACGGCTGTGACACCATCGAGCGATGGTGCGAGACCTGGATGCGCTGCCCAAGGCGCACCTGCATCTGCACTTCACCGGATCGATGAGCATCGCCTCGCTGCGCCACCTGGCCGGACTGGCGGGCATCGCCCTGCACGACTCGCTGGTGGACGCCGAGGCGCTGCTGGTCCCGCCCGATCAGCGCGGCTGGTTCCGGTTCCAGCGGCTCTACGACATGGCCCGCGAGGTGGTCCGCAGCGAGGAGGCGATCCGGTTCATCGTCGCCCAGGCCGCGCGGGACGACGCGGCGGAGGGGTCGCGGCGGCTGGAACTCCAGGTCGACCCGTCCAGCTACGCCCCGCACGTGGGCGGGTTGGCGCCCGCACTGGAGATCATCCTGGACGAGGCGCGCCGCGCGTCGGCCGAGACGGGCGTCCAGGTGGCGATCATCGTGGCGGCCAGCCGCGTCCGGCATCCGCTGGACGCCCGGACCATCGCCCGGCTGGCCGCCCGCCACGCCGGCGAGCGAGGCGTGATCGCCTTCGGGTTGAGCAACAACGAGCGCTCCGGGCGGACCGCGGACTGGGAGGCCGCGTTCCGGATCGCCCGTAACGCCGGGCTGCCGGGGGTGCCGCACGGCGGCGAACTGCTCGGACCGGGGCACCTGCGGCAGGTGGTCGAGCACCTGCGGCCGGCGCGGATCGGCCACGGCGTCCGGAGCGCCGAGGAGCCGGCCCTGCTGGCCGAGCTGATCGAGGCCGGCATCGCGCTCGAGGTGTGCCCGGCGTCCAACGTGCATCTCGGCGTCTACCGCGAGGCCCGGGACGTGCCGCTGCGCCGGCTGGTGGACGCCGGGGCGACCGTCGCGCTGGGTGCGGACGACCCGCTGCTGTTCCTGTCCCGGCTCACCGACCAGTACCGGCTGGCCCGCGAGGAGCTGGGCTTCAGCGACCCGGAACTGGCCGAGCTGGCCCGGTCCAGCATCCGCGCCAGCCTCGCCGCCGAGTGCGACAAGACCCGCTGGCTCGCCGAGGTGGACGCCTGGCTGACCGCACCGGAGGCGTCCGGCGCCGGGTGACGCCGGACGCCCGAGGTCGGCTCAGCGTCCGAAGGTGAGGCTGTCGATGGCGACGAAATCGGCCGGCTGACCCGAGGTGAACGTCAGATACACATCGTGCACCCCACGGGTCGGGGCGATGTTCGCCGGAACCGAACGCCACGACGTCCAACCACCCGTGTTCGCCACCGCGAAACTCCCGATCACCGGAGCCGTCGGCGAGTCCAACCGCACCTCCACAAGACCACTCACCCCACCGGACGCCCCAGAAGCCACCCGACCAACGAACTGATCCGCAGCCGCCCCCGTACCGAAATCAAGACCGGAGAACTTCAACCAGTCACCGTTGCCCAACCCGGTCACCGACGACGAACCGATCGACGCACCCCTGGCATCCGAGGCATCCTCCGCCTCGATCACCCGATACGCCGAACCCGACGGATCACCCGACGGCGACGACGACGGCGTCGGCGTCGGGCTGGGGGTCGGTGAGGATGTCGGGCTGGGCACGACCCCGCCCGGACGGCCGAAGGTGAGGCTGTCGATCGCCACGAAATCGGCCGGCTGACCCGAGGTGAACGTCACATACACATCGTGCACCCCACGGGTCGGAGCGATGTTCGCCGGAACCGAACGCCACGACGTCCAACCACCCGTGTTCGCCACCGCGAAACTCCCGATCACCGGAGCCGTCGGCGAGTCCAACCGCACCTCCACCAAACCACTCACCCCACCGGACGCCCCAGAAGCCACCCGACCAACGAACTGATCCGCAGCCGCCCCCGTACCGAAATCAAGACCGGAGAACCTCAACCAGTCACCGTTGCCCAACCCGGTCACCGACGACGAACCGATCGACGCATCCTCCGCCTCGATCCTGGCATCCGATCACCACGACGGCGACCGCCTCGATCACCCGGCGCTGCCAGTACTTGGCGCCCTCGCCGCCGAACCCGACGGATCACCCGACGACGGCGTCGGCGACGGCGTCGGCGTGGGGGTGGGGGTGGGGGTCGGTGTGGTCGTCGGGGTCGGGGTCACCGTCGGCGACTGGCTCGGCGTGGGGCTCGGCGTCGGGTTCGGGCCGCCGCCCTTGCTCTGCACGGTGACGTAGTCGATCAGCATCGGGTGGCCGGGCTCGGTCGCCGCGGTCGGTGTCTCGAACTGCGCGATCGCGTTCGGGAAGGCGCCGCCCATCGCGACGTTGAGCAGGATGTAGTAGCCCGCGTGCTCGGTCATCGCGGCCCAGGTCTCCGCCGGCAGGTCGGCTTGGCTGACCCCGTGGTACTGCTGGCCGTCGACGTACCAGCGCAGCTGGTTCGGGGTGGCGGCACGGTCCCACTCGAAGCGGTAGGTGTGGAACGCCGACTGGCAGGACGACCCGGGACACGGCCGGCTGTTGGCGATGCCGGTGCTCTCGTTGCAGGGCCCGCCCGGGTTGACGCCGCAGTGCAGGACGGCCCAGACCCGGTCGAGGCCGTTGACGTTCTCCATCAGGTCGAGCTCACCGATGCCGGGCCAGTTCCAGTAGTTGCCCCGGTACGGGCTGCCCAGTGCCCAGAACGCCGGCCAGTAGCCGAGCGCCTTGTCACCGGTGACGTTCGGCATCTGGATGCGCGCCTCGATGGCCAGCACGGCGCCGGAGGCCGGCTTGAAGTCGGACCGCTTGGTCTCGATCCGGGCCGAGGTCCACCTGCCGGCGGAGTCCCGCAGCGGGCGGATGTTCAGGTTGCCCTTGCCGTCGGTGTACAGGTTCTGGGTCGAGTCGGTGTAGGTCTGCACCTCCCAGGTTCCCCAGGCGGGTGGGCCGCCGGGGTAGGACGTGCCCACGTCGATCTGCCAGTCCGAGCCGGGCAGGCTGCCGGCCGGTCCGTCGAAATCGTCGGACCAGACGGTGCTCCAGCCGGACGGGGTGGGTGCTGCCTGCGCAGGGGTCGGCCCGGTGAGGCTGGTGCCGACGGCCAGCACGGCCGCCGCGGACAGCGCGGCCAGGCGGCCGGGAACGAACGCTCTCATGGTGGTGTCTCCTTTGACACACGGGGATGGGTTCCTCCATGAAAGCGCTCTCAGAACCGGTGCGTCAAGACTCCGCGACCCGTTCGTCACGACCCTGCCCGTAGGGTCGGCGGTATGCCCGCGGAACTCACGCGACTCGACGCCCTGACCCAGGCCACCGTCGACGACCTGGCCGCGGGGTTCCATCTGCCGGAGCGATCGGCCGCGATCCGGCGGCTGCTGCGTCCGGCGGCCCGGCGGTTCGCCGCCCGGGTCGCCGCCTTCGACGACCTGGTCGCCGCCCACGGGCTGGCCGCCGGCGCCCGGGCCGAGGTGCCCACCTTCGCCCGCTCGCTGACCACCGTCGGACGCGAACTGATACCGGCCACCGGCCCGGTGCTGGCCGCCGCCAACCATCCCGGGGTGATCGATGCGCTCGGCCTGATGCTGACGCTGGAGGCCCGCCCCGACCTGAAGGTGGTGGCGCTCGACCGGCCCTTTCTGCGGGCGCTGCCCGGGGTGTCGTCGCGGCTGATCTGGGTCGACCCGGAGCATCCGCTGGCCACCCTGCGGCCGGCTCGCGAGCACCTGCGGAGCGGCGGCGCGCTGCTCACCTTTCCGGCCGGGACGATCGAACCCGACCCGATGGTCACCGACGGTGCGATCGCCTCGCTGCAGCGCTGGTCACGCTCCACCGACCTGTTGGCCCGCGGCGTGCCCGGCCTGCGGCTGGTGCCGCTGGCCGTCGGCGGCGTGCTCTCCGCCCGGGCGCTGCGGACGCCGCTGGTGCGCGGCGCGGGCGCCCGGGCGGATCAGGAGTGGACGGCCGCCACGCTGCAGGTGATCTTCCGCCGCTATCACGACACCGACGTCCGCATTCTGGTCGGCGAACCGTTCGTCGCAGACGCCGCACCCAGCGCTGTCCTGGTGTCGCGGATGCGGATGCTGCTGGAGCGTCTGAGTGCTGGGACGCCGGGGTAACAATCCTGGAACGTGCGGCAGACCGGCTGACAGGCCCGACCGGGTGAACCAGACTGGAAGCCATGTCCACCGAAGTCACTGCCGCCGCGGTCAACCTCCGTCTCGCCCTGATCGGCCTGTCCGTTCCGCTGCAGGCCGAGGAGGCCACCAGCGCCCAGCTGGTGGCGCCCATCCTGGCCCGTCAGCGCGAGCTCAGCCGGCGGCTGTCCGACCGGTTGTGCGCCGCCGACCAGCGGATTCAGGCGTTCCTGGACGACTACCTGGCCGACGTCCTGCCGGTCGGCGACCCGGACTGCGAGGGCCCGAAGCTGCCCCGGCGCACGCTGGTGCTGGACGAGCCGGGCCTGGCCCGGGCGCTGTCGCTGCCGGTGCACGGGGACTCCTTCGCCTCCCCGCTGCTGTCCAGCTACCGGCTCGCCAACGGCGTCCTGCACAACCCCGCCAACGACCGGCGGACGACGGCCGGCGTCTTCCACATCTCAGACGGCGGCCTGCCCATCCCGGACGACAAGATCGCCGTTCCGAAGTCGGTCTTCGCCCGGCTGCTCACCGAGGCGTTCCGTCCGCCCGAGAGCGACCTGGTGCTGCCCTACCTGTCCAGGACCGACGACCCCGCGGCCTGCTTCGTCTCGTTGCTGCTGCGCCCGCTGGTCTCGCCGGCGGTGCCCGGCTACGCCACCGAACGCAGGATGGAGACCCGGTTCATCGTGCCGGGCGGGCTGGTGGCCAATCTCGACTTCGTCGAGGGCATCTTCGGCAACGGCGGCGACCCCTACCTGCCCGAACACGACGCCTCGCTCGACCCGGGCACCTGGACCGGCACCACCGGCTGCGTCGTCCTCGCCCCGCATCTGACCAAGCTGACCAAGAAGGATCTGGGCCTGCCGCACGTCGACCTCGCCACCGAGCGACAGAAGCGGGACGGCATGTGCTGGTCCAGCCCGGACGAGCGGTACAACAACGGCCAGGCCTTCAAGGTGTGCGCCCGCGACGCCCGCGGCGTGATGGTCACGGTGATCGCCGACAACTACTTCGGCTACTGCAAGAAGGAGGTCAAGACCCAGATCTCCTACTCGGCGAACCTGTTCGGCAACGTCGAGGAGGAGCACGCCGGCGGCGCGCTGGTCTTTCCCTCCTACAACCTGGGCGGCGGCTACACCGACGAATCCGCCGGCGACGACTACCGGCTCGACGACGTCCTGGCCCGCGACCCGAAGCGCTTCGTCCGCCAGCCCGAGGGGTACGCGATCGACACCGAGCACCCCGAGCACGTGCTGGTGCCGGCCCGGCCCACCTATTCGCTGCGGAACATGACGGTGTCCTGGAACACCCCGGCCGGCGAGCGTTCCATCCGGCTGCGCGCCGACAGGGTCTACTTCGGTCCCAACGGGTACCGGGTGCAGTTGGCGCAGTCGCCGTCCGACCCCAGGCACTGGGACCTGAAGGCCACCGTGGCCACCGTCACCTCCTGCCACAAGCCGTGCACCGTCTCCGGCGGCGGGAAGTCGGAGATCTCCAAGGCGATCACCGACGCCTTCATCTTCGGCAACGCCTACGTGGCCGACTTCGACAACGACATGGACGCGGTCGAGGACATCCTGGCCCGCGACCACTCCGACCGCTTCGCCGACCCGGAACTGCGCGGCACCGACACCCGCACGATCCTGTCCCACGCGCGCTCGATCGGCAGCGTGATCAAGCTGCTCACCCCGTCCGAGGTGGACTTCACCCCCGAGTACAACGCCTGGCTGGAGAGCATCCCGCAGCACGTCAAGGAGCTCGTCTTCGTGGTCAAGCGGTTCCATCGGCCCGAATGGGGCGACGACTGGCGCAGCCACTTCACGGTCGGCATCATGAACGGCCGGCAGGGCAACGCGCTGCGCCTGGACGGCGAGCGGATCAATGTCAACATGCTCCGGGTCGGCTTCGACACCGACGGCTCGTGGCGGCTGTTCGGCCTGCGGCACGACTTCAACCCCGCGGTGAAGGTGCAGACCGAGGACGACATCACCGCCTCGATCGTCGGGCCGGCGCACCTGACTGCGGTCCCGTCGGGGCCGATCGGGCTGTCCCGCAAATACGTCCAGAACTGCGAGAACCTGCTCTTCCAGCGCCCCGACGACGCCATCCATCGCGGCTACGACAAGCAGACCGAGCTGGACATCTCGGGCGACGACAACTTCCTGTCCAACTTCGAGCCACTGACCCGGTTCGACGCCCGCGAGATGCGCGACGACGCGGTCGCCTTCAGCGCCTTCACGCCTCCGATGGCGCGGCTGCTGGCCCGCTTCGCCGACCAGCCGGACGAGGCCAGCCCCGGCTACGTGGTGTCGTCGGCGAACCCGCGGCTGGTCGGCGGCAAGCCGTCGAAGAACCCGCGCTACCTGCAGCGGCGTCCGGACGTGGTGAACGCGGCCGCCACCGCCGCGGCCGACCTGGCGATGCACCTGGCGGCGAAGCTGCCCGCCGAAGCCCCGCTGCCGATCCCGGTCGACGTGGTGGCCGCCGGACGCCGCAACAACCCGCCGGACGGCCCGGTGCCGCCGCTGTGCTCGTTCAACCCGCTGCACTACCTGGAGCTGCCCGAGCTGTTCATGGAGTACATCAGCTCGATGACCGGCAAGTCGCCCTCGACCACCGGTGCCGGCTCGGAGGGGGCGCTGACCAAGGGCCCGTTCAACGCGATGCCGGCGATCATCGACCTGAACGCGGCACTGCTGTCCTACGTGCTCACCGGCTACGACGGCTGGGTCTCCTGTGCCGGGTACGTCGGCCCGAACGTCCGGGTCGATCACGACATCTCGATGCTGGTGCCGGAGCTGTTCTCCCGGATGACCGACGAGGAGCGTTCGGCGCGGAACCTGATCGCCGAGGGTCACCTGGAGCGGGTCGAGGACTTCGAGCACAACGGCCACCCGGTGCGGGCCAGCCGGCTCGGCTACCGGATGACGCAGAACTTCGCCCGCAAGTACTTCGGCCGGATCTTCCTGCACCCGCACGTCGTGTTCACCCCCGAGATGCTGCGGCCAGAGCTGCAGGACCTGGACATCTACGCCTCCAGCATGGACGTCATCGTGGAGACCCACCGCCGGGTGGCCCAGGCGTACTTCGACGACGGCACCATCGAGCTGGCGATCCCGCCGCTGCGGGCGCTGCTGGAGATCATGGCGTTCGGTGCCACCGCCGAGGGTCACGGGCTGGATTCCGCCGAGGTGCGCGGGCTGTTCGACCGCGAGGCCGTGCTGGCCTCGGACTGGTACGCCGAGCGGCTGGATTCCAAGCAGCAGTGGGCGATCCGCCGGGCGCAGGCCGTCGTCGACCGGCTGGAGGGCTTCGCCGCCCATCCCGAGAACGCCGAGGCCTGCGAGCGGCTCGATGTGGCGAGCAGCATCGCCAACGCCCACGCCGAGCTGACCCGGTTCTCCAGCGACGACTACCGGGCCGCCCTGGTCGGCGCCCTTGGCCGGCAGCCGCTGGACTGAGGCGTCCACGGGGTCCGAGATTTCCCTGAAAGCGCCGCGTCGCTGCGGCGGCGGTCACGGCCCACTCGCTACATTTCGCCTAGAAGTCGGCACCCTTGGAGTGAGATGAGCTACCAACTGGCCTTCTGGGCCTATTCGGACGGTCGGCGCAGCAACCGCGTGGCCGATCGGCGCACCTACCTGAAGCTGATCAAGGGTCG
>JBGALC010000006.1:0-94732 GCA_044224095.1 Micropruina sp.
CCGATTCGGCGATCGCTGGCGCTCACTGACGGCATGACCTCAGATACCTCCGCCCCCATCGCCCGGGTCCGCGACCTGCCCGATCTGCTCGGCGTCATCCCGCACCTGCTCGGATTCCATCCCGAGGAGTCCATGGTCCTGATCGTCGTCGACGAGAGTCTGGTCCAGCTGACCGCCCGGGCCGACCTGCTCGACCTGCGGCCGCCCGGGCACCTCGAGCTGCTGATCGACAAGATGCTGATCCGCTGGCCGAAGGCGGCGATGTGGCTGGTGGCCTACACGGCCGCGGAGGCCGACGGCTGGCGGCTGCTGGAGCGGGCGCGGGAGCATCTCGGCGGCGCCTTGGCGGGTGACCCGATCTGCGTCGACGGTGCCCGCTATCGGGTGGGTGACGCCGCGGGGCCGGTGTTCCCGCACGATCCCGCGGCCACCAGCACGGCGGCCGCGGCCACCGTGCACGGCCTGCAGGCCCGGCCCAGCCGGTCGATGCTCACCCAGCTGGTCCGGCCCGACCCACGGGAGGTGGGTCGATCGGAGCAGGCGTGGTTCCGTTCGCTGGAGCGCGCGCTGGCCGTCGATCCCGATCGACGACCGGAGGAGTTGATCGCCGCACTGGGTCGCGCGCTGTCCGACCCGGACGGAGTGTCGCGCGAGGAGTTGGCCTGGCTGGGCCTGCTGATCAATGATCCGTTCGCCCGAGATCGGGCCGTGCTGTCGCTGGAGCGGCCGCAGGCACAGGCATGGGTCCAGCTGTGGACGCGGGTGGTGCGAGCCTGTCCGCAGGGCACGCAGGATCAGCCGCTGGCGATCCTCGCCCTCGCCGCGTGGGTCAACGGCGACGGAGCCCTGCAGTCGGTGTGCCTGGAGGAGATGGACGCGCTCGGCATCACGCCCGGGCTGAAGAACCTGCTCGAAGGCCTGAACGCGGCGGTCGCGCCGCCCAGCGACTGGGACGAGCTGCGGCTCCGCTTCAAGGAACTGCTGGAGACCGAGCCCGACCAGGTCGCCTGAGGCGGAGCAGTCGGCGGGGCCATCCGCCGCACCGGTGGGAGCAGTCGCGCCTCGCCCGGGCGTGGCTACAGATGTGCCCCGACCAGGTTCCCGGCGGCATAGGTGAGCCCCATCGCCAGGCCGCCCACGATCACGTTGCGCAGCACCGGGCGCCACGGGCGGCTGCCGCTCAGCCGTGCGCCGGCGAACCCGGTGGCCGCCAGTGCCAGCAGCACCGCCACGATGGTGGCCCCGAGTCGCGCCAGCGGCGGGGAGAGCACGATGCCCAGCAGCGGGATGAGCGCGCCGAGGGTGAAGGCGGTGGTCGAGGCGAGAGCGGCGTGCCACGGGTTGGTCTGCTCATGGGCGTCGATGCCGAGCAGTTCGCGGGCGTGAGCGGCGAGGCTGTCGTGGTCGGCGAGTTCGTCGGCCACCTGCCTGGCCAGGCCCGCCGAGAGGCCGCTGTCGACGTAGTGGGCCGCCAGTTCGTCGGTCCGGGCGTGCGGGTCGTCCCGCAGTTGGGCGCGCAGCTCGTCGAGCGCGGCCTGCTCGGTGTCGCGCTGCGCGCTCACCGAGACATACTCGCCGCCGCCCATCGACAGGGCGCCGGCCACCAGCCCGGCGACGCCGGCGATGAGCACGGCGAGCGAGTCGCCGGTGGCACCGGCGACTCCGAACACCAGACTGGCCGTCGAGACGATGCCGTCGTTCGCACCCAGCACGCCGGCGCGCAGCCAGTTCAGCCGGGACGCCAGCGCGGCGTCCGGACGTGTGCCGGTGGTGCTGCCCATGCGCCCCACTGTGGTCCTTCGATCGGGGTCGCACAAGCAAGGAAAGGCTGTCCTTGGCATCCTCGTGTGACCCGTTCAGAGCCAGTTGACAAGGGATTACCGATTCCAAGCGGTGTGCTGCCGATGTTCGAATCGGACTCGTCGGGGTGGGTCGCGCCGGAGGGTTGTCCACAGGTCGGCGACGGATCTGAACGAATCCGCCGGCAGAGGTCCACGGTGAGGGCATGGTGAGCCGAGATCGCTCCGTCGACGACCTGTCCGAGGTGGTGCGACGACGCCTGGAGGCGCTGCTGGCCGAGATACCCCCGCGGCGGGTCGCCGGGGACGCGTCGGCAGCCCCTGCGCGGCCCGAACACGTGCCGGAGCTCCAGCAGGGGTGGGAGTCGAGCCCGGAGCCGCGGCTGGAACGAGAGTTGCCGCAGGTCCGCGACGGCGCGGCCGCGGCTCCCGGCTCGGCGGCCGACGAGTCTCCCGGGCGTCGGTCCCCGGCCGCCCTCCTGGGCGGATCGCTGGCCGCGCTCGCGCCACGGGTGCGGCAGTTCGTCCGCGATCATCTGGTGGTGGTCGGGATCGTCGTGCTCACCGGCGTGTTGTGGGGCGGCTACAACCTGTTGCAGACCCGCACCACGCCGGTGGCCGTCGCGGCGGCGCAGCCGAGTGTCGAGGTCAGCGCGGCGCCGGTCACCCCGAGCCCGACCAAGGCGGCTCAGCTTCTGGTGCACGTGCTCGGCGAGGTGCGACGCCCCGGCGTGGTGAAGCTTGCCGAGGGAGCCCGGGTCCAGGATGCGCTGGCGGCCGCCGGCGGGCTCACCCGCCGAGCGAAGGCCGGTGACCTCAACCTGGCCGCCCCGGTCGCCGACGGCGCCCAACTGGTGATCGGGCGCTCCGGCAGCCAGGTGCGCAGCGCCACCGTCGGAGCCGGCAGCCCCGGCGGTGCGGCGGCCGGGAAGCTCGACCTCAACACGGCCACCGCCGACCAACTGGACACGCTGCCCGGCGTGGGGCCGGTCACCGCGCAGAAGATCCTGTCCTGGCGCGCGGCGCACGGCCGCTTCCGTGCGGTCGCCGAACTGCAGGAGGTCGACGGGATCGGGCCCAAGAGCTACGCCGAGATCGCACCGCGTGTCCGGGTCTGATCCGTCGACCACGGCGCCGCCGCCGATCGACCTGCGGCTGGTGCCGATGGCAGTCACCGCCTGGGTCGGCATGTGGGTGGCGACGTCCGGCGAATCGGGCTGGCTCAGCCTCGGGGCGCTGGCTGCCGTCGCCGGCGGTGCCCTGGCCTGGCGGCGTCGCTCGTGGGTGCTCGCCGCCGTGGCGCTGATCATGCTCGGCTGCGTGGCCACCGGCTGGGCGCGCTGGTGGTGGCGGGGTCACGACCCGCTGGTCCGACTGGCCGGGCAACAGGCCGTCGGCGTCGCCGAACTCACCGTGGTCGGTGCGGCGCGGGGCGGTGAGCGTCAGGGCGTGCGGCCCGAGTGGTGGGCGAGCGGTGCCCGGCTCGAGGTGGTCGAACTGCGTGGCGAGCTACTGCGCAGCGGGGCGCCGGTGCGGGTGAGCGCGAGCGGGGCGGTGGTGGCGGGTTGGGCCGCACTGGCTCCCGGAACGCGGGTGCGGGCGACGGTGCGGCTGGCCGAGGCCGAGCCGGGCGAGCAGGTGTTCGTGCTGGTCAGGGCGCGTGAGCCGCCGGTGGTGGTGGCTGCTCCGGCGCCGGTCGATGCGGCGATCGAGGCGGTTCGGGCGGGCCTGCGGTCGAGCGCTGCCCATCTGGACAGCGAACCCCGCGCGCTGGTGCCGGCGCTGGTCGTCGGAGACACCTCCGGCATGCCGACCGACCTGGTCGACCGGTTCAAGGTGGTGGGCCTGACGCACCTGACCGCAGTGTCAGGCGCCAATCTCACCTTGTTGCTGGCGTTCCTCGGCACCGTCGCGCGGGCCTGTGGGCTGGTCGGGTGGTGGCTGCGGGGGCTGCTCGGGCTGGGTGTCGTCGGGTTCGTGCTGTTGTGCCACGCCGAGCCCAGTGTCGTGCGTGCCGCCGCGATGGGGTTGGTCGGGCTCGCGGCGCTCGGTGCCGGGGGCAGCGGCGGCCGGGCGGTGCGCGCGCTGTGCGTCGCCGTCGTGATCATCGTGTTCTTCGATCCGGTGATGGCCCGGTCGGCGGGCTTCGCCCTGTCGGTGCTGGCCAGCGCCGGCATCGTGGCCTGGTCGCGGCGCTGGACGGACGCGCTGGCCCGGTGGATGCCGCGGGCACTGGCCGAAGGAATCGCCACGCCCCTGGCGGCGCAACTCGCCACGCAGCCGCTGGTCACCCTGCTGTCGGGCCAGATCAGCCTGGCCGGTCTCGCCGCGAACCTGGCCGCCGGGCCCCTGGTGGGCCCGGCCACCGTGCTCGGCTTCCTCGCCGCGGCCGTTGCGTTACCGGTGCCGCCATTGGCCGTGGTGTTCGCAACGGGCGCCGGCTGGTGCGCGCAGGGCGTGTGCTGGATCGCGCGGCTGGGGGAGCTGTTCCCGGCGGCGGCCGTCGCCTGGCCGGCCAGTCCGCTCGGGGTGCTGCTCGTGCTCGCCGGCTGCGTTGCTCTGGTGCTGCTGATGCCGGGGCTGCTGCGCAGCGCCTGGTGGGCCGCGGCGGCCGCCCTGCTGCTGGTCGTCGCGCTGCTCCGGACGCCGACGCCGCCCGGCTGGCCACCGGCCGACTGGGCGGTGGTCTTCTGCGACGTGGGGCAGGGAGACGCCACTCTGCTGCGGGCCGGACCTCGTGCGGCGGTCCTGGTCGATGCCGGCCCCGATCCGGCGAAGCTGCGCGGGTGTCTGGCCGGCCTGGGCGTCGAGACGGTGCCGCTGGTGATCGTCACCCATTTCCACGCCGATCACGTCACCGGCATCGCCGCGGCCGTCGACGGGCATGGGACGAGCACGGTGGCGGTGTCGTCCGCCACGAGTCCCGCCTCCGGGCGGGCACTCGTCGAGCGGGCGGCCGCCGGCGTCGGGCTGACCACGCTGACCGCCGGCAGCAGGCTGACCGTCGGCGAGTTGACCATCCAGGTGCTCGCCGTCCGGACGTCCGCGGCTCCGTCGGGTGGCGACGAGGGCGAGTCCGCCGTCGAGAACGACGGATCGCTGGTGCTGCGGGCGTCCGTGGGCGGGCTGCGGGTGCTGCTTCCCGGCGACGTGCAGGAGGACGGCCAACGCAACGCCCTGGCGACGGGCTCCGACCTGGCAGCCGACGTCCTGCTGGTTCCGCACCACGGGTCCAGTCGCCAACTGCCCGAGTTCCTGGCGGCCAGCCGGGCCACTGTCGCGGTGTTCAGTGCCGGCGTCGACAACGACTACGGCCACCCGGCGGCCACCACACAGCGCGTCGTCCAGCAACTCGGCATGCGGGTGGCCCGCACCGATCAACAGGGGTCGATCGCGATCACCCGCACCGGCGAGTCACTGCTGGTCACCACCCAGCGGTGAGGGAGATCGAGACGCTCCCGGGCGCACGTTCGTCGTTGTCGGGAGGTTGATGCGGGGGCGCCCCAGTGTGGTCTCCGGCGGGAGCGAGCACGTCAGGGTCCGCCTGGCCGGCGACCGGGCGCGGGACGCGGCGGACGGCCCCATGCGCAGATCGGCGGTGGCCCGTGGTTGTCGGCCGTCGATGGCATGCTGAGCGCATGACCGCACCGTTCGCCACCGTGACCCTGGTGCTGGGCCCCGAGAGCCTGCTCGCCGAGCGTGCCGTACAGCAGCTGGTCCGCCAGGCCACCCAGGCCCGGCCCGGCGCCACGGTGAGCCGGGTGCCGGCGTCCGGGCTCGATCGGGGCACGCTGGCCGAACTCACCACGGGATCGCTGTTCTCGGACGCGACGGTGGTGGTCATCGAGCAGCTGGCCGAGCTGCCCGCCGACCTGGCCGACGATCTGATCGCGCTCGCGGTCGAGCCCGGGGAGGACCTCGCGCTGATCGTGGTGCACGAGGGCGGGGCCAAGGGCAAGGGGCTGCTCGACCGGTTGCGGAAGGCGAGGGTCAGCCAGGTCGACGCCCCGGCGGTGAAGCCCTGGGAACTGCCCCAGTTCGTGTCGGCGGAGGTGCGCACCCGGGGCGGGCGGATCGATCGGGGCACCGCGGAGGCATTGGTGACGGCGGTCGGCAGCGATTTGCGCAGCGTCGCCGCGGCGGTCAGCCAGCTGCTGGACGACACCGAGGACGCCGCGATCACCCAGGCCGACGTGCACCGCTATTTCGCCGGGCGCGCCGAGACCAGCGGGTTCGCCGTCGCCGACCAGTGTCTGGAGGGCAACCGCGAGGCGGCGCTGAGCAGCCTGCGGTGGGCGCTCGAGACCGGTGTGGCGCCGGTGCTGCTGACCAGCGCGATCGCGTCGGCACTGCGGAACCTCGGCAAATACCTGGGCGCCCGCGACGAGCGGTTGCGTGACGCCGACCTGGCCCGCCGGGTGGGCGTACCGCCCTGGAAGCTGAAGGACCTGGCCCGGCATGCCCGCGGCTGGAACGCACCGGCGGTCGCCGCGGCTATCCAGCTCGCGGCCACCGCCGACGCGCAGGTGAAGGGGGCATCGGGTGACCCGGGCTTCGCCCTGGAGATGCTCGTCCTCGGCGTGATCGAGAGCCGTGGGCGTGCCCGGCGTTCGGTCGCGGGCCGCTCCGGCTGAGGTCCATTGCTCCGGGCGGCACGAGCCGCCGGTGGGGGCCGCGCTGCCGGGGGTCTGCAGGTGCCGGGACGCCGGGTCGCCGTGATTTGCCGGTGAGACGTGCGGAACCCGTCCGGCGGCGGGGGGACGACCGCACGGGCGGGTTCCGCGTACGGGGGAGATTGGCGCGTCCCCCGGTCCGGTGATCTCAGTGGGTGGCTGAGAAGTTTGTGCGGGGGCTCACCGGCGAGGCCCCGTGGTCGACCAACGAGTGGCCGAACTGTCTGAGAAACCTAATCATATTCTCAGACTTTCCGCAATGGTTTCAAGGCTCCTGTGTTCCGCTTCCGGGGACGCGCGAGCGCCGCCCGAACGAGCCGGGCGGCGCTGGTGATCGGGCTCAGAGAGCGGCGGCCTCGGCGGCGATCGCCGACTTGCGGTTGGCGGCCTGGTTGCGGTGGATGACACCCTTCGAGGCGGCCTTGTCGAGCGCGCGGCAGGCGGTCTTGGCGAGGGTCTGCGCCTTCGCGGTGTCGCCGGCCTCGGCAGCTTCACGGAACTTGCGCACATGGGTGCGCAGCGTGGACTTCACGGCCTTGTTGCGCTGACGAGCCTTCTCGTTCGTCTTGATGCGCTTCATCTGGGACTTGATGTTCGCCACAGGGCATGCCTCTTCGGTACTGGGTGCTCACGGAGATGCGCCCGCAGCGGACGCGACCACTCACACTATCAAAGCGTGTTCCGGCGCACCAAACGCGGGACGAGTTGGCTCGCGACCAAGCGGACGCTCCGGACGACCGCGCCGGCGGCGCGCTCAACGCAGGTAGCCGAGCTGCGGGAACGCGTCCCGGTAGTCGTCCAGCAGTCGTGCGGCGATGGCCGCCGAGTCGACCAGCGGGTGATGGGTCAGTGCCATCCGGGCGGCCCGCGCCGAGCCGGAGATCGCGGCCTCGATCGTCCAGCGTTCGACCTGCTTGACCGTGGTGACGAGGCCACGCGCGTAGTCGGGCAGCGGTTGCAGCGCCAAGGGGTGGACGCCGCGGCCGTCGACCAGGCACGGCGCCTCGATCACGGCGTCGTCCGGAAGTCCCGCCAGCCGTCCGGCGTTCGGCACGTTCAGGATGAGCCTGGCCGGTTCATCGCGTCCGATGGCCCGCATGATCGCCAGTGCGACCCCTTCGTAGCCGCCGGAGGCCAGGTCGGCGGCGTCCCGGTCGAAGCCGCCGGCCGCCTCCCTGTTCGCGGCACCGTAGGTCTCCTCACGCTGCCGGCGGGTGGCGTCCCAGGCGGCCAACGCGGCGTTCGGGTCGGTGGGGCAGTCGCGATAGAAGCCGTGCTGCTGCTCGGCCAGGAAAGCGCCGCGTCCGCCGCCGTCACCACCCTCGCGGCGGAAGTAGAACCAGTGCAGGTACTCGTTCGGCAGCGCGCCGAGGTCGCCGATCAGCTGCGGTCCGAACAGCCGGCCCTCCTCGACGGTGCGCAGCGCCTCCGGATCGGCGAGCAGCCCGGGCAGCCGGTCGACGCCGTCGACGAGCAGCCCGCGCAGCCAGCCCAGGTGGTTGAGCCCGACGTAGTCGGCCCGGGCGGACGCCGGGTCGAGCCGCAGCGCCGCGGCGGCCCGCCGGGTCAGGCCGACCGGCGAGTCGCAGATGCCGACCACGCGTGGATGCACCCCGGCGAGCGCCTCGGTGACCATGCCGGCCGGGTTGGTGAAGTTGATCAGCCAGGCCTGTGGGGCCAGCCGGGCGACGGTGCCGGCCAGGTCGAGCGACGCCGGGATGCTGCGCAACGCGTAGGCGATGCCGCCCGCGCCGACCGTCTCCTGGCCGATCAGCCCGTGGCCGGCGGCGATCCGTTCGTCGAGCACCCGCGCCGCCGTCCCGCCGGCCCGCAACGCGGAGAAGACGAAGTCGGCTCCCTGCAGCGCCTCGGCCGGGTCGGTGTGGATGCAGTGCCGCAGCCGGGATCCGGCGGACTGCGCGGTCAGCACCCGGTCGATCACCGCCAGCCGGCCCGGGTCGACGTCGAGCAGGGCGACCTCGTCGATCAGGTCGTCCGCCAACAGGGCGGCATGCACCAGCGGCACCCGGAATCCGCCGCCCCCGACGATGGTCAGCTTCACCCTACCAGCCTACGGGCGGCAGCGGGCGGCCCACGCCTCGGGGGCCAGCCGGCCGAGCCTTCCCTGGCGACCAGATCCGGGGGGCCCGGGATGACGTGGCTGGGTACGAGTTGCGGGGGTGAGCGGAGGAACGAGATCCCGGGGCGGTGCCCGGAATGACGCGGTTCGGTGACGAGATCCGGGCGAGCACGGAGGAGGTGGCCGTCACGACCAAAGGGGACCGGACGAACTGCACCACCGGGTGGAATGCGGCCGCGGCCGGTGCGTTAGGCTGCGTGGGTCACCGTCACCCAGTGAGGAACGCCCATGTCCGTTGGAGAGATCGCCGGCCTGATCGCGGCCATCGCCGCCGTCGCACTGGTCGCCTTCTGCGCGGTCCCGCTGCTCAAGCTCGGCCGGGTGCTCGAGGAGTTGCGGCTCGCCGTCCGCGATGTGGGGCACTCCTCGGTGCCGATCCTGCACGAGCTCAAGGGCACCGTGACGGCCACCAACGACGAGCTGAGCAAGCTCAGCCTGGTCACCGAGGACGTCTCCCGGGTCAGCCGTCACGCCGTCGTGGTGAGCGAGAACGCCGCCCAGCTGTCCACGCTGTTCTCGGCCACGCTGGGTGGTCCGCTGGTGAAGACCGCCGCCTTCACCCATGGCGTCCGGCAGGCCATCAAGGGCAAGCGGAAAGCGACCAAGTGATGGGCCGCCGACTGTTCTGGTTCGCGGTCGGCGTCGGGGTCACCGCCTGGCTGGTGGTGAAGGGGCGCGAGTACTACGAGCGATTCACCCCCAAGGGGATCACCGAGCAGGTCGAGAAGACCGCGCGCAGCACCCGCGGCTGGGTCGACGACTTCTTCTCCACGATGACCACGGCGATGGACGAGCGCGAACACGAGCTGCGCGAGGCTCTCGGCCTGGACGGGTCCACCCCTTCCGCAGCGGAGGGGGCTCCCGTCCAGGAGAGCACTCGCAACTGACCACCGCCGGCGAGCACGCCGGCAGATCCGATCGGACACATCATGAAAACCGCCGAGATCCGGCGTCGCTACCTGGACTTCTTCATCCGCAACGGCCATGTCGAGGTGCCGTCGGCACCGCTGGTCTACAACGACCCCACCCTGCTGTTCGTCAACGCCGGCATGGTGCCGTTCAAGCCCTACTTCACCGGCGCCGAGGACGCCCCGTTCTCGCGCGCCGTCAGCGTGCAGAAATGCGTCCGCACGCTCGACATCGAAGAGGTCGGCAAGACCACCCGGCACGGCACGTTCTTCCAGATGAACGGCAACTTCTCCTTCGGCGACTACTTCAAGGCCGGCGCCATCGAGTACGCCTGGGAGCTGGTCACCGGCAGCCAGGACGACGGCAACTACGGGTTCGACCCGGAGAAGGTCTGGGTCACCGTCTACCTCGACGACGACGAGGCGGCGGCCATGTGGCGCGGCGTCGGCGTCCCCGACGCGCGCATCCAGCGCCGCGGGCTGAAGGACAACTACTGGCACATGGGTGTCCCCGGACCGGGCGGCCCGTGCAGCGAGATCTACATCGACCGCGGCCCCGAGTTCGGTCCGGACGGCGGCCCGATCGTCGACGAGGACCGGTTCCTGGAGATCTGGAACCTGGTCTTCCAGACCGAGGAGCTGTCGGCCGTCCGCGCCAAGGACGACTTCGACGTCCTCGGCCCGCTGCCAGCCAAGAACATCGACACCGGCATGGGGCTGGAGCGCACCGCGTACCTGCTGCAGGGCGTGGCCAACATGTACGAGATCGACGAGATCTTCCCGGTGATCACCGCGGCGGCCGAACTGGCCGGCACCCGCTACGGCGCGGACGCCGAGGCCGACGTCCGGCTGCGGGTGGTCGGCGATCACGTCCGGTCCGCGCTGATGCTGATGACCGACGGCGTCACCCCCGGCAACGAGGCGCGTGGCTATGTGCTGCGCCGGCTGCTGCGCCGCTCGATCCGCTCGATGCGGCTGCTCGGTGTCAACGACCCGGTGCTGCCCGAGCTGCTGCCGCTGTCCAAGGGGCTGATGGAGCAGTCCTACCCGGAGGTGACCAGCCAGTGGCAGCGGGTCTCCCAGGTCGCCTACGGCGAGGAGGAGGCCTTCCGCCGCACCCTGGCCGCCGGCACCCAGATCTTCGACCTGGCAGTGACCGAGACCAAGCACAGTGGTGCCCGCGTACTTGGTGGTGACAAGGCGTTCCAGCTGCACGACACCTACGGCTTCCCGATCGACCTGACGCTCGAGATGGCCTCCGAGGCGGGCCTGGCGGTCGATCAGGACCGGTTCCGGGTGCTGATGCAGGAGCAGAAGGACCGGGCCAAGGCGGACGCCCGGGCCAAAAAGGGCGGCACCGTCAACACCGACGCGTACCGCACGCTGCGGGCCTCGGGCGAGACGCCGTTCCTGGGCTTCACCGACCTCAGCGTGGACTCCCGGGTGCGGGGCATCGTCGCCGACGGCGAACTGGTGCGGAGCGCGCGACCCGGCGAGGTGGTCGAGGTGGTGCTCGACGAGACCCCGTTCTACGCCGAGGCCGGTGGACAGGACGCCGACTCCGGCGTGCTGACCGGCAGCGGGCTGGCGCTGGACGTGCTCGACGTGCAGCGGCCGATCCAGGGCCTGGTGGTGCACAAGGTGCTGGTCAACGAGGGCGAGCTCGCCACCGGCGCGCAGGTGCTGGCGCAGGTGGACGGCCCGGCCCGGTTCGCGGCCTGCCAGGCGCACACCTCCACCCACATCGTGAACGCGGCGCTGCGGCAGCTGCTCGGCCAGGGCACCCATCAGGCCGGCTCGTACAACAAGCCCGGCTACCTGCGGTTCGACTTCAACGCCAGCCAGGCGCTGTCGCCGGCGCTGCGCAGCGAACTGGAGGGTGTGGTGAACGCCGCGATCCGCGACGACTTCGAGGTCACCGACCGGGAGCTGCCGTTGGACGAGGCGAAGGCGCTCGGCGCGCAGGCCATGTTCGGCGAGAAGTACGGCAACGTCGTCCGGATGGTCGAGCTGGCCGGGCCGTGGTCGCGGGAGCTCTGCGGCGGCACCCATGTCGCCCGGACGTCCCAGATCGGCCTGGTCAACCTGCTCGGCGAGCAGTCGGTCGGCTCCGGCATCCGCCGGGTGGAGGCGCTGGTCAGCACCGAGGCGTTCGAGAAGTTCGCCGCCGAGCGGGCGCTGGTCGCCACGCTGTCCGACACCCTGAAGACGCAGCCCGAGCAGCTGACCGACCGGGTCGAGAAGCTGCTGGCGCAGCTGAAGGCCGCCGAGAAGCAGATCGCGGGCTACCGGACCCGGGAGATGCTGGCCGGTGCGGCCAAACTCGCCGAGAAGGCCGTCGCGGTCGGCGGCGGCATCCGGGTGGTCGCGGAGCAGGTCCCCGGCGTGGGCGGAGCAGACCTGCGCACCATGGCGCTGGACATCCGCTCCGCGCTCGGCTCGGACGCGGCGGTGGTCGCCCTGGTCGGCGGCACCGACGCCAAGCCGGTGATCGCGGTGGCCACCAACGAGGCGGCCCGCGGACGGGGAGCGAAGGCGGGTGCGCTGGTCGGCGTCGGCGCCGCCCGGCTCGGCGGACGCGGCGGCGGCAAGGACGACTTCGCCCAGGGCGGCGGCTCCGACGGTGCCGCCGCGGGGGACGCGGTGACCGCGGTGCGCGCGGCGGTGGCCGGCCTTTGACCGGCGAATCGCCGGTTGAGCCGGTCGGGACCTCGGTGGGTCCCGACGGGCTCGGCCCAACGGTTCAGTCCTCCGAAACCCGGCGGGGTCTCGGCGAACCCGACCAGCGGTCCGCGTTCCGGCGCGGGGTGCGGCTGGCGCTCGACTGGGGCAAGGCCCGGATCGGGGTCGCCGCCTGCGACCCGGACGGCACGCTCGCCTACCCCGTGGAGACCGTGCCGACCGCCCAGGCCGGACGCCGGCTGCCGCAACTGCTCGCCGAGTACGAGCCGATCGAGGTGATCGTCGGGCTGCCCCGCACCCTGGCCGGCGACGAGGGCCCGGCCGCGGTCCACGTCCGGGCCCAGGTGGCGTCGGTGATCGCGGCCCATCCCGCCATCGGCTGGCGGTTCGCCGACGAACGGCTCACCACCGTGGACGCCGGACGCCGGCTGCGATCCGCGGGGAAGGACGCCCGGCGTCAGCGCGCCATCATCGACCAGGCGGCGGCCGTGGCAATCTTGGAACAGGCGCTGGCCGTGGAACGAGCAACCGGCCGGGCGCCCGGCGAACCGGCGTGATGAACAAAGGACACTGAACGTTATGGCGAACCTCTTCCGCGAACTGCGCGATCCGGAGACCGGTCGTTGGCTGCCCAAGGAGGTCTGGTACCGGGTGCGCGGAGCGATCGCAGTGGTGCTGTCGCTCGGCGTGTTGATCGGCGGCGGCTGGTTCGTCTACGACAAGGTGCACGATGCCTGGATCGCCTACCGCACCGTCGAGGACTACATCGATCCCGAGGGCGCCGCCGACGTGGTGGTGGAGATCCCGCAGGGGGCGACCACCAACAAGATCGCCGACATCCTGCTGGCCGCCGACGTGATCCGCACCGCCAAGGCCTTCGACCGGGCAGCGGCCGCCGACCCCAACGTCCGCAAGATCCAGTACGGCCTGTACAAGATGCGCACCCAGATTCCGGCGAAGACCGCGCTGCAGATGCTGCTCGACCCCGCCAACCAGGTCAAGAACCAGTTCCAGATCCGCGAGGGTCTGCGGCTCTCCGAGGTGCTGACGGCGATGGCAGCGTCCACCAAGGTCTCCGAGAAGGACCTCAAGGCGGCCCTGGCCAACCGCAAGTCGCTGGCCCTGCCCAGCTGGATCGGCAAGAGCAATGAGGGCTTCATCTTCCCCGACACCTACAACCTGCCGCTGAAGCCGACCGCGGCGTCGGTGCTGAAGCTGCCGATCAACCAGTTCAAGAAGACGCTGCAGGACCTGGCCTTCGAGGAGCGGGCCGACAGCCTCGGCTACAAGCCCTACCAGGTGCTCACCATGGCCAGCATCATCGAGCGCGAGGTGTTCCGCGACGAGGACCGCGCCAAGGTGGCCCGGGTGTTCTACAACCGGCTGGAGAAGGGCATGCTGCTGCAGTCGGACGCCACGGTCGCCTTCGCGGCGAAGAAGACCGGGACGGTGTGGACCACTCCGAAGGAGCGGGCCAGCAACTCGCCCTACAACACCTACAAGCACAAGGGCCTGCCGCCCGGCCCGATCACGGCGCCGGCCAAGAAGGCGCTGGAGGCGGCACTCAACCCGGCCGACGGCAAGTGGCTGTACTTCGTGCCGATCAACCTCGACACCGGCGAGACCGTGTTCTCCGAGACCCTCGCCGAACACAACGCCGCGAAGGCGAAGCTGGACCAGTGGTGCCTGGCGAGCGTGGAGAACCGGAAGAAGTGCTCGTGAGGCCTCGGGCCGCCGTCCTGGGTTCGCCGATCGCCCATTCGCTGTCACCGGTCATCCACGCGGCCGCCTACGCGCAGCTCGGCCTGGACTGGGACTACGGCCGGGTCGAGCTGCAGCCGGAGGAGTTCCTCGGCTTCGTCGACCAGCTGGACGAGTCCTGGCGTGGGCTGAGCGTCACCATGCCGCTGAAGGAGGTCGCCGCGGCCTGCGGCATCCCCGACGCCGACGTCCGGCTGACCGGGGTGGCGAACACCGTGGTGCTGGGCGATCGGCGCAGGGTGCACAACACCGACATCGCCGGCCTCACCGACGCCCTCGGGGCTGCCGGGCTGGGTTCGCTGCGGGTGGCCACCCTGATCGGCAACGGCGCCACCGCCCGCTCGGCGCTGGTCGCGCTGGTGCGCGGCGGCGTCCGGCTGGTCGAGGTGCAGGGCCGCAACTCCGAGCGGCTGGCCGCCTTCCGCGACTGGGCCGAGCGGCTCGAGGTCGAGGTGCTGCCGCGAAGCCTGGGCGCGCCGCTCGACCCGGCCAGCGAGGTGCTGGTCTCAACTGTGCCCTCGGCGGCGCTGCAGGGACGCCTCGACCAGCTCGAGGTCGAGCGCTGCCCGGCGCTGCGCGGCGTGTTCGACGTGATCTACCACCCATGGCCCACGCCGCTGGCCGCGCGGGCCGCGTCCGCCGGGCGGGTGGTGGTCAGCGGTCTCGACCTGCTGGCCCACCAGGCCCGTCACCAGGTGCGCCTGATGACCGGGCAGGACGTGCCGGCCGAGGTCCTGTTGTCTGCCGTGCGGGCAGCGGCGGGCGCCGGCGTCGGCTCGTGACAGACTCGCGATCATGCTGCGCTACCTGACCGCCGGGGAGTCCCATGGCCGTGCCCTGGTGGCGACCATCGAAGGCATTCCGGCGCACGTCAGGGTGGGTACCGCCGACATCGCCGAGGCGCTGGCCCGCCGCAGGCTGGGCGCCGGGCGCGGTGCGCGGATGAAGTTCGAGGCCGACGAGGTGACGCTGCTTGCCGGCGTCCGGCACGGCGAGACGCTGGGCTCGCCGATCGCGATCATGGTCGGCAACACCGAGTGGCCCAAGTGGGAGACGGTGATGGCCCCCGACGAGGTGGACGCCGAGGTGCTCGCCGGGCTCGCCCGCAACGCGCCGCTGACCCGGCCGCGTCCGGGTCACGCCGACCTGGCCGGCATGCAGAAGTACGACTGGGACGAGGCCCGGCCGATCCTGGAGCGGGCCTCCGCGCGGGAGACCGCTGCCCGGGTGGCGCTCGGCCGGGTGGCCAGCAACTTCCTGCAGCAGGCCTGCGGCATCACCATCGTCAGCCACGTCGTCGAGCTCGGCCCGGTCCGCTCCGCGGGCACCCGGGTGCCGACCCTGGACGATCGCGACGCCGTCGACGCCGACCCCGTCCGCTGCCTGGACGCCGACGCCTCCGCCGCCATGCAGGCCGAGATCGCCGCCTGTCAGAAGGACGGCGACACCCTGGGCGGGGTGGTCGAGGTGGTCGCCCACGGTGTCCCGGCGGGGCTGGGCTCGCACAGCCAGGGTGACCGGCGGCTGGACGCGAAGCTGGCCGGTGCGCTGATGGGCATCCAGGCGATCAAGGGCGTCGAGGTCGGCGACGGCTTCGACCTGGCCCGGACCAGGGGCAGCCTGGCCCACGACGAGATGGAACCGGCTCCCGACGGCGTCGTCCGGCTGCGGAACCGGTCCGGCGGCACCGAGGGCGGCATGAGCAACGGCGAACCGCTGCGGGTCCGGGCTGCGATGAAGCCGATCGCGACCATTCCCCGGGCGCTGCGCACCGTGGACGTCGCCACCGGCGAGGCCGCCGTCGCCCACCACCAGCGCTCCGACGTGTGCGCCGTCCCGGCCGCCGGGGTGGTGGCCGAGGCGATGGTGGCGCTGGTGCTGGCCGAGGCCGTCCTGGAGAAGTTCGGCGGCGACTCGGTCGCCGAGACCAGCCGGAACCTGTCCGGCTACCGCGAGCGCCTGGCGCAGCGAGGGCTGAGGTGAGCCCGGCCCGCGGCATCGCGCTGATCGGCGCCCCGGGCGCCGGCAAGACGACCGTCGGCCGGCGGCTCGCCCACACCCTGGAGTTGCCGTTCGTGGACGTCGACGCGCTGATCGAGGCGCGCTTCGAGGCCCCGCTGCGGGAGGTGTTCGCCGAGCACGGCGAGAGCGGGTTCCGGGCGGTGGAGCGCACCGCCACCCTGGGCGCGCTGACCGGACCGGGTGTGGTCGCGGTCGGCGGCGGCGCCGTCCTGGACGCCGAGGTGGCCTCAGCGCTGCGCGGCTGGTGCGTGGTGTGGCTGCAGGTCTCGGCCACCCAGGCCACTCGCCGGCTCGGCCTGAACCAGGCCGGGGGACTGGTGCTGGGGAACATTCGCGGACGGCTGATCCAGCAGCTCGCCGAACGCCAGGCGGTCTACGAGAGGCTGGCCACCATCACGGTCGACACCGATCGGTCGGAGGCCGCGGCGGTCGTGGAGCGCATCGTCAGGAAACTGCCCGAGGAGGACAGGTGAGGATCTCCGCCATCGACGTCACGGCGGAAAGCCCCTACCAGGTGGTGGTGGGCGCCGGCGCGCTGGAATTCCTTCCGCAGTATCTGGCCGACCAGAGCCGGGTGGCGCTGATCCATCCGCCGGTGCTGCGGCAGCAGGCCCAGTCGGTCGCCGCCAGCTGCGAGGCGGACACGCTGCTGATCGAGGTGCCGGAGGCCGAGAACGCCAAGACCGGGCAGACCCTCCAGCGCTGCTGGGAGGCGCTGGCCGAGGCGGGCTTCACCCGCTCGGACGCGATCGTCGGCCTGGGTGGCGGCGCCACCACCGACCTGGCCGGCTTCGTCGCGGCGACCTGGCTGCGCGGCGTCCGGTACGTGTCGATCCCGACCACCGTGCTGGGCATGGTGGACGCGGCCGTCGGCGGCAAGACCGGGATCAACCTGACGGCGGGCAAGAATCTGGTCGGCTCCTTCTACGAGCCGTACACGGTGCTGTGCGACCTGTCGTTCCTGAAGCAGCTGCCGGCGGCGGAGATCCGATCCGGGATGGCCGAGGTGGTGAAGGCGGGCTTCATCGCCGATCCGGCCATCCTGACCATCATCGAGGACGACCCTGCCGAGGCGCTCAATCCCGACGGCGAGGTGATCTGCGCCCTGGTCAAGCGGGCGATCGTGGTCAAGGCGTCCGTGGTGGGCGCAGACCTGCGGGAGCGGACCTCCGTCGGCCGCGACATCGGGCGGGAGCGCCTCAACTACGGCCACACCCTCGGCCACGCCATCGAACGCCACCAGGGCTACCGCTGGCGGCACGGCGAGGCGATCAGCGTCGGGATGGCGTTCGTCGCGGAACTGAGCCGCCGGCTGGGCCGGCTGGACGACGACACCGCCGGGCGGCACCGCCGCATCCTGCGGGCGATCGGGCTGCCCACCGACTACCCGGCGGGCGCCTGGCCGGAACTGCGTGAGGCGATGAACCTGGACAAGAAGACCCGGGCCAGCACGCTGCGGTTCGTGATCCTGGAACGGCTGGCCCAGGCGTCCATCCTGGAGAGCCCGGACGAGGACCTGCTGCGGGAAACGTTCGCGGCGCTGAGCTGATGTACACCCCGCGCCACTTCACCATGCCGCCGGAGCTGCAGGCGCGGATCCTGGCGGCGCCGGGCGTCGGCGACCTGGTCACCCACGGGCCGTCCGGTCTGCTCGCCACCCACCTGCCCTACGTCTATGACCCCGAGCTGGGCGAGCACGGCAGCCTGGTGCTGCACGTCGCCCGTCCGAACGCCCAGTGGCGCGAGCGGTCGACCGGCGAGTCGTTGTTCCTGATCACGCCGGCCACCGACTACATCTCGTCGCTGTGGTACCCGAGCGCGGCGGCGTCCGGGAAGTACGTGCCCACCTGGGACTACGCGACCCTGCACGTCTACGGCGAACTGATCGCCCACGACGACCTGGAGTGGACGACGATGGCGGCCGAGCGGCTGATGCGCGCCCACGAGTCCGCCATCGGCATGGCCGACATGCCCGCCGACTACCTGGCCGGCCAGCTCCGCGCCATCGTCGGCCTGCAGCTGGCGATCACCCGGATCGAGGCCAAGGCCAAGCTCAGCCAGAACCGGACGCCCGACGACGTCCGCGGCGTGATCACCGGCCTGCGCGACGCCGGCGCCGACGACAGCGCCGAACTGGTCGAGGAGTTCGGCCTGCCGCCCGCCGAGCGCCGCGCGGCCCTGGTCGCCGACGTCGCCGCCCGCCACCGCCCCGGTTCCGACAGCCTCGCCGGCGGTCGGGTGATCGGCACCCCCGAGCCCCGCTGACCGGGGGAACGGTTCGGCTCCGCCGCCCGGAGGGACGCCCCGGTTCGTCCGCGCGGCGGCTCCTCCACCAACGATCTGAAGAACGGCATGGTGCTCGACCTCGACGGTCAGCTCTGGCAGGTGCTGTGGTTCCAGCACCACAAGCCGGGCAAGGGCAACACCGTGGTGCGCACGAAGCTCAAGCACGTGCTCAGCGGCAAGGTGGTCGACCGCACCTTCAACTCCGACACCAAGGTGGACACCGCGAACGTCGACCGGCGGGAGATGCAGTACCTGTACCACGACGGTGACGGCTACGTGTTCATGGACACCGCCACCTACGACCAGCTGACGATCTCCGACGACACCATCGGCGACGCCAAGAGCTACCTGCTGGAGAACCAGAACGCCACCGTCGCGATGCACGAGGGCAACCCGCTGTACGTCGATCTGCCGGCCTCGGTCGAGCTCGAGGTGACCTACACCGAGCCCGGCCTGCAGGGCGACCGGTCCACCGGCGGCACCAAGCCGGCCACCGTGGAGACCGGGCTGCAGATCCAGGTGCCGCTGTTCATCACCACCGGCGAGCGGGTCAAGGTCGACACCCGCGACGGCAGCTACCTCGGTCGGGTCTGACCAGCCGATGGCAGCCGACCCCGCGGTGACCACGCCGCGCAAGCGGATCACCAGGCCGGACGGCACGGTCGCCGAGCTGATCGAGACCCGGCCGGCCAGCCCGCCGGCGCGCGGCTCGTCGCGTACGAAGGCGCGCAAGCGGGCCCTGGACGTCCTCTTCGAGGCCGACCTGCGCGGGGTGGACGCCACCGGGCCGCTCGCGTTGCACACCGCCGAGGCCGACCCGCCGGTGCGTCCGTTCACCACCACGCTGGTCGAGGGCGTGACCGCCCGCCGTCCCGAGATCGACGCCCTGATCGCGCAATGCCTGGCGAGCGGCTGGACGATGGAGCGGATGCCTCGCGTCGACCGCTGCCTGGCCCGGATCGCCCTGTGGGAGATGCTGGACGGCTCGGTCTCGGCCGAGGTCGCGCTGGAACAGGCGGTCAGCCTGGCCCAGGAGCTCTCCACCGACGACTCCGCCACCTTCCTCAACGGGCTGCTTGCTCGCGCGAGGGAGAAGATCGCTGCCGGTCTCGGCTGAGCCGTCCGACAGCAAAATTGCTCGTCAAATGGCGACCGATTTGCGATGCATCCCGCCGCTCCAGGCGTGAGCAACCCAGAATCGGTCGCTGATCCGCGAGCCGCCAGCCGATCGCGGCGTTCGCGGTCAGGCCCGCGGCCACTTGTGGAAGTCGAAGCCGACCAGCCGCCGGTACATCCCGACCGACTCGTACAGGTGGGTGGCGCCGGTCGGGCTCTCGGCGTCCACGTGCAGCTTCACCGCGTTGCGGCCCTCGGCGGCGTAACGGGCGAAGCTGGCGTGCAGCAGGGCCTTGGCGGCGCCGCGTCCGCGAGCCTGCCGGAGCACGCCCAGCTGGGCGACGTAGCCGGCGTTGTCGGTGGTCACGTATTCGTTGTCACCCATCAGCCCACCGACCGGCCGCCCGTCGATCTCGGCCAGGTACCAGTGACTCCGATCGGCGAGCGGGTCGGACCATTTGGCGTCGCACCAGTCCTCGAAGCTGCGCAGCTGGAAGTCGAAGTGGTCGCGGAACGATTCGCTGATCACCTGGTACATCACCGCCAGGTCGGGGCTGTCGGCGTCCGTCACCGACGCCTGCCGGACGACGACTCCCGGGCTCGGCACCGGGCCGGCGTAGCCGTCCAGGTCGAGGTGCATCTCGATGAAGGTCCGGACCTGCCGGAACCCGGACGCCTCCGCGTGCCGGCGGGTGAGGGCGTCCGGCTCGTTCACCCACAGATCCAGTCGCGGCGCCGAGACGCCGAGGCCGCCGGCGACCGCCAGGCTGAGGCGTTCGGCCCAGTCCAGGCCGGCGCGCCACAAGGCGTCGACCAGTTCGTCGGGAAGCATCCGGTCGACGGCGACCTGCGCCCAGTACTTGTCGTCGAAGTTGCGGAACACCCGCCAGACCGCGATCGGGCCGCCGTCCTGCTCCACCACCCGGACGACGTTGCGCTCCCGCCCGCGCGGGGTCGCGAACCACTCGGCGACCTCGTCGATGCTCAGCGAGGTCTCGCCGGCGCCGGCCACCTCGTCGGCACGGAGCAGCACCAGCAGCGCCGGCACGTCGTCGGGCACCGCCGGGCGGGCGCTCACACCGTCGGGCAGGATGGGGTCTGCGACGCTGTCCGGCGCCGGGCCGGTCCTGGGATCCGTCATGTCTCACGACCCTATAGACACCGTCCACTCCGGGCCCGGCGGTCAGCGGCCCCGTCCGGCTTTGATAGTCTCTCGTGAGTTTGAGCCCGCCCCGGCGGGGAAAGGACTTCCATGCCTTCAAGCTTCTTCGATCGCGAACAGACCCCGGCCTTGTTGGTTCTCGAAGATGGACGATCCTTTCGTGGCGTGTCCTTCGGCGCCGCCGGCGAGGCCTTCGGCGAGGCGGTCTTCTCCACCGGGATGTCCGGCTATCAGGAGACCCTGACCGATCCCAGCTACCACCGCCAGGTCGTGGTCGCCACCGCGCCGCACATCGGCAACACCGGCTGGAACGACGAGGACGACGAGTCGTCCCGGATCTGGGTGGCCGGCTACGTCGTCCGGGATCTCTCCCGGGTGCGGTCCAACTGGCGCTCGAACCGCTCACTGGACGACGAACTGCGTAGCCAGGGTGTGGTCGGCATCGCCGAGATCGACACCCGGGCGCTCACCCGGCACCTGCGTGAGCGGGGCGCCATGCGGGTCGGCATCTCCACCACGGAGCTCGACGCGGACACGCTGCTGGCCAAGGTGCGCGAGACCCCGGTGATGGCCGGCTCCGACCTGGTCGCCGACGTGACGCTGAGCGCCGCCCAGGTGCTGCCGGCGGTCGGCGACAAGCGGTTCACCGTCGCCGCCATCGACCTCGGCATCAAGGACATGACGCCGATCCGGATGGCCGAGCGGGGCATCGAGGTGCACGTGCTGCCGGCCGGCGTCACCCTGGACGAGCTGCGCACGCTGCACCCCGACGGGGTCTTCTTCTCCAACGGACCCGGCGACCCGGCCACCGCGGACGCCCCGATGGAGCTGCTGCAGGGCGTCCTCGACTCGGGGATTCCCTACTTCGGCATCTGCTTCGGCAATCAGATCTTCGGACGCGCCCTCGGCTTCGGCACCTACAAGCTGAAGTACGGCCATCGCGGGATCAACCAGCCGGTCAAGGACCTGCGCACCGGCAAGGTCGAGATCACCGCGCAGAACCACGGGTTCGCCGTCGACGCCCCCCTGGACAAGGCCACCGAGACCCGCTGGGGTACCGCCCGGGTGAGCCACATCTGTCTCAACGACGACGTCGTGGAGGGTCTCGAACTCACCGACGACGCCGACAACCTGCTGGCCTTCTCGGTGCAGTACCACCCCGAGGCCGCCGCCGGACCGCACGATTCGGCCTACCTGTTCGACCGCTTCGTCGACGTGATGAGCAGGCGCCGCACCGTCACACCGAACTCCCACACGAACCCGAGCACCACCGATCAGGAGAACTGATGCCCAAGCGGACCGACATCGCGTCGATCCTCGTCGTCGGCTCCGGGCCGATCGTTATCGGCCAGGCCTGCGAGTTCGACTACTCGGGCACCCAGGCCTGCCGGGTGCTGCGCGAGGAGGGCTACCGGGTGATCCTGGTGAACTCCAACCCGGCCACGATCATGACCGATCCCGAGTTCGCCGACGCCACCTACATCGAGCCGATCCAGCCCGACTTCCTGGAGAAGGTGATCGCCGCCGAGCGCCCGGACGCCCTGCTGGCCACCCTGGGCGGCCAGACCGCGCTGAACGCGGCCGTCGCGCTGCACGAGCGCGGCGTGCTGGCGAAGTACGGCGTCGAGCTGATCGGCGCGTCCTTCGAGGCCATCCAGAAGGGTGAGGACCGGGAGAAGTTCAAGGAGATCGTCGAAGCCCTGGACGTGCCCGGCGCCGACCCGGAGGTCGCCCGCAGCCGGATCTGCCATTCGATGGACGAGGTGTGGGCCGCGGCGGACGCCCTGGGCTACCCGCTGGTGGTGCGGCCCAGCTTCACCATGGGCGGCGTCGGCTCCGGCTTCGCCCACGACGCCGAGGAGCTGCGCCGGATCGCCGGCACCGGGCTGTCGGCGTCCCCGGTCACCGAGGTGCTGATCGAGGAGTCGATCCTGGGCTGGAAGGAGTACGAGCTCGAGGTGATGCGCGACAAGGCGGACAACGTCGTGATCGTGTGCTCCATCGAGAACCTCGACCCGATGGGTGTGCACACCGGCGATTCGATCACGGTCGCCCCCGCGATGACCCTGACCGACCGCGAGTACCAGGCGATGCGCGACGTCGGCATCGGGGTGATCCGGGCGGTCGGCGTCGACACCGGCGGCTGCAACATCCAGTTCGCGATCAACCCTGACGACGGCCGGATGATCGTCATCGAGATGAACCCCCGGGTCTCCCGGTCCAGCGCGCTGGCGTCCAAGGCGACCGGCTTCCCGATCGCCAAGATCGCCGCCAAGGTGGCCGTCGGCTACACCCTCGACGAGATCCCCAACGACATCACCGCGGAGACCCCGGCGTCCTTCGAACCCACGCTGGACTACGTGGTGGTCAAGTGCCCGCGGTTCGCCTTCGAGAAGTTCCCGACCGCCGAGAACACGCTCACCACGCACATGAAGAGCGTCGGCGAGGCGATGGCCATCGGGCGCAACTTCACCGAGGCGCTCGGCAAGGCGCTGCGTTCGCTGGAGGACCCGAAGTCGACCTTCGACTTCACCGGCGAGATCACCCAGAGCGTGGACGACCTGCTGGCCGCGGCGGCCCGTCCGCACGACGGCCGGCTCGGCCTGGTAATGAAGGCGTTCCGGGCCGGCGCGACCGCCGAGCAGCTGTTCGAGTCCACCAAGATCGACCCCTGGTTCCTGGACCAGCTGCAGCTGATCGCCGAGGTCGCCGAGCACGTCCGGACGGCGCCCGAACTGACCGCCGACGTGCTCCGGCTGGCCAAGCGGCACGGCATCTCCGACGAGCAGATCGCCCGGCTGCGGCACCTGAGTACCGACGTGGTCCGCGGCGTCCGCTGGGCGCTGGGGGTGCGTCCGGTGTTCAAGACCGTCGACACCTGCGCCGCCGAGTTCGCCGCGAAGACGCCGTACCACTACTCGTCCTACGACTCCGAGACCGAGGTGGCGCCGCGGACCAAGCCGGCGGTGCTGATCCTGGGCTCCGGCCCGAACCGGATCGGCCAGGGCATCGAGTTCGACTACTCGTGCGTGCACGCCGCGCTCACCCTGTCGCAGCACGGCTACGAGACGGTGATGATCAACTGCAACCCGGAGACGGTGTCCACCGACTACGACACCTCCGACCGGCTCTACTTCGAGCCGCTCACCCTGGAGGACGTGCTGGAGGTCTACCACGCCGAATCGCTGGCCGGCCCGGTGGCCGGGGTGATCGTCCAGCTCGGCGGGCAGACCCCGCTGAAGCTGGCCCAGGCGCTGAAGGACGCCGGCGTCCCGATCGTGGGGACGTCGCCGGAGGCGATCCACCTGGCCGAGGAGCGGGGCGCGTTCGGCCGGATCCTCGCCGAGAACAAGCTGACCGCGCCCGCCTACGGGATGGCCACCTCTGCCGACGACGCGCTGGAGATCGCCCACGACATCGGCTACCCGGTGCTGGTCCGGCCCTCCTACGTGCTGGGCGGACGCGGCATGGAGATCGTCTACGACGACGACTCGCTGGTCGGCTACATCGAGCGGGCCACCCACATCACCCCGAACTCGCCGGTGCTCGTCGACCGGTTCCTCGACGACGCCATCGAGATCGACGTGGACGCCCTGTTCGACGGCGACGAGCTGTACCTCGGCGGCGTGATGGAGCACATCGAGGAGGCCGGCATCCACTCCGGCGACTCGGCCTGCTCGCTGCCGCCGATCACCCTGGGCAGCGAGACGGTGGACCGGATCCGGGCGGCCACCGAGGCGATCGCCCGCGGCGTCGGCGTCCGGGGTCTGATCAACATCCAGTTCGCGCTGCTCGGCGACGTGCTGTACGTGCTGGAGGCCAACCCACGCGCCTCGCGGACGGTGCCGTTCGTCTCCAAGGCGACCGACACCCCGCTGGCCAAGGCCGCCTCCCGGATCATGCTGGGCGCCACCATCGCCGAGCTGCGCGCCGACGGCACGCTGCGCGCCGACCGCGACGGCACCGCCGCGCTGGCGTCCGCGCCGCTGGCGGTGAAGGAGGCGGTGATGCCGTTCAACCGGTTCCGGACCGCCGACGGCGCGTGGGTGGACAGCCTGCTCGGCCCCGAGATGAAGTCGACCGGTGAGGTGATGGGCCTGGATCTCACCTTCGGGGTGGCGTTCGCGAAGAGCCAGACCGCCTCCTACGGTGACGTGCCCACCGAGGGATCGGTGTTCGTGTCGGTGGCGAACCGGGACAAGCGGCACGCCATCTTCCCGGTGAAACGCCTTGCCGACCTGGGTTTCAAGGTCTACGCGACAGAGGGCACGGCGCAGGTGCTGCGGCGCAACGACGTCGTGGTCACGGTGCTCCGCAAGGAGACTCAGGGGCCGGGCGCGGACGGCACGAAGACCGTCGTCCAGGCGATCATGGACGGCGAGATCAGCCTGATCTTCAACACCCCGCTGGGCGTCTCCGAGGGCGGCGACCCGCGCCGGGACGGCTGGCAGATCCGGTCGGCGGCGATCCTGTGCGACGTGCCGTGCGTGACCACCGTCCAGGGCCTGTCAGCGGCGGTGCAGGGGATCGAGGCGCTGCGCCGCGGCGGCCTGACCGTGCGTCCGCTGCAGGACTGGAGCGCCGACATGCGTAGCGAACTGGAGGCAACCAAGCGATGAACCCGCGGGCGAGCCTGGTCGGCGCCGGCTATCGAGGCGTCGTCCGGCCGCTGCTGTTCCGCTCGCACCACGGCGATCCCGAGGCCGTCCATGAGCAGCTGATCGGCGGCCTGGCCCGGTTCAGCCGCTCGCCCGGCCTGGTCGCGGCCACCCGGCTGCTGGCCGGCAGCCGCGGCGCGCCGATCACGGTGGCCGGCATCGACTTCCCCGGACGCGTCGGGCTGGCCGCCGGCATGGACAAGGACGGCCGCGCCGTCCTGGCCTGGCAGGCGTTGGGGTTCTCGTTCGCCGAGCTGGGCACGGTGACCGCCCGGGCACAGCCGGGCAACGACAGGCCGCGGGTGTTCCGGCTGCGGCGCTCGCACGCGCTGATCAACCGGATGGGGTTCAACAACGCCGGCGCGGCAGGGCTGCACCACGAGCTGTCGCTGCTCGGGGTGTACCGCAACAACGATGGGGCCGGCATCCCGATCGGCATCTCGATCGGCAAGACCAAGGTCGTGCCCGTCGAGGACGCCGTCGACGACTATCTGACCTCCCTCGACCTGGTCATCCCGCACGCCGACTACGTGGCGGTCAACGTCTCCAGCCCGAACACCCCCGGGCTGCGCAGCCTGCAGGACGGCGGAGCGCTGCTCACCCTGCTGAAGGCGCTGGTCGAGCGGGCGGCCGGCCGGGCGCCGCTGTTCGTCAAGATCGCCCCCGACCTGACCGAACCACAGATCAACGAGGTGCTCGCCGCGGCCACCGACGCCGGGGTCGCCGGCCTGATCGCCACCAACACCACCCTGGCCCGCGACGGGCTCGACCCCGCCGAACTGGCCCTCGCCGACGAGGCGGGCGGGCTGTCCGGGGCGCCGCTGACCCGCCGCGCCCGCGAGGTGGTCGGCTATCTCGTGGCGCACACCGAGCTGCCGGTGATCGCGGCCGGGGGGATCATGACCGCCGCCGACGCGTCCGCGATGTTCGATCTGGGTGCGCCGCTGGTCCAGCTGTACACCGGCTTCGTCTACGCCGGGCCGGCGCTGCCGGCCCGGATCAACGCGCTGACCAGGAGGAACGGATGAGCAACTACCGGGACCGGTTGACCGCGGCCGTGGCCGAGCGGGGCGCCCTGTGCGTCGGGATCGACCCCCATCCGCCGCTGCTGAAGGCGTGGGGGCTGAGCGTGGACGCCGCCGGCGTCGAGGCGTTCGCCCGTCGGGTGGTCGAGGCGATCGGCGCCGAGGTGGCCGTCTTCAAGCCCCAGTCGGCCTTCTTCGAGATCCACGGCGCCGCCGGCATCGCCGTGCTGGAACGGACGCTGACCGACATCGCGGACGCCGGCGCACTGAGCATCCTCGACGTCAAGCGGGGCGACATCGGCTCGACCATGGACGCCTACGCCCAGGCCTACCTGGCCGACGGCTCGCCGCTGGCCGCCGACGCCATCACCGTCTCGCCCTACCTGGGATTCGGCTCGTTGCAGCCCGCCTTCGACCTGGCCCATCGCCACGGCCGGGGCGTCTACGTGCTGGCCCGGACGTCCAACCCCGAAGGCGGCCAGGTGCAGCTGGCGCTCTGCGGCGATCACCAGGGTTCGGTCGCCCAGGAGATCATCGACGCGGCCGCGCGGCTGAACGCCGAGACCGGGCAGCACGCCGTCGGCCTGGTGGTCGGCGGCACCCACAGCGACCTCGGCTGCGACGTCAGCGACTTCAACGGCTCGATCCTGGTGCCCGGCATCGGCTTCCAGGGCGGACGGATCGACGACCTGCCCGACCTGTTCGGCGCGGCGCTCGGCAACGTGCTGCCGGCGGTGAGCCGCGACGTCCTCGGCGCCGGCCCGGACGCCGCGGCGCTGGCGGCCCGCGCGAGAGCCCTGCTCGAGCTGCGAATCCCCTGACGGCAAGGGTGTTCAGAGCGCGTTTCGCCTTGTAAATTGTGCCCACCGAGACATCCGGAGGTCACCGTGGCGATACCCCAACTGACGACGGAGCAGCTGCAGGCGGCTCGTGCGGCCGCGACGGAGGCGCGCCGCGCTCGCGCGGCGCTGAAGGCGCGGGTGCGGTCAGGGGAGTTGACCCTCGCGCAGGCGCTCGACGAGGCGGCCGCCGACGAGGTCCTCGCCCATGTCAAGGTGATCGACCTGCTGAAGGCGCTGCCGCGGGTCGGCGACAAGCGCGCCGGCCTGGTGATGGAGCGCTACGACATCGCCGCCAACCGCCGGATTCGTGGACTCGGACGGCATCAGCTCGCCGGCCTGAAGGCCGAGTTCGGTGAGCGGTGACGTCACTGTCATCTCCGGTCCGACGGCCGTAGGGAAGGGCACGGTCGTTCGCGCGCTCAAGGAGCGGCACCCCGACGTCTGGGTGTCGGTCTCGGCGACCACCCGTGCACCGCGTCCGGGCGAGGTCGACGGTCAGCACTACTGGTTCGTCAGCGACGGCGCCTTCGACACCCTGCTGGCCGACGACGGCCTGCTCGAATGGGCCGTGGTGCACGGCCGCGACCGCTACGGCACCCCCGCGGCACCGGTCCGCAGCGCGATGGCCAGGGGCGAGCGGGTGGTCCTGGAGATCGACCTGCAGGGAGCCCGGCAGGTGCGTGCCCGGCTGCCGCAGGCGCGGCTGGTGTTCATCGCCCCGCCCGACTGGGACGAGCTGGTCGCGCGGCTGGTCGGCCGGGGCACCGAGAACGCCGAGCAGCGGGCGCGCCGGCTGCGGACGGCGAAGGACGAGCTGGCGGCGGCCGACGAGTTCGACCATGTCGTGGTCAACGACGATTTGGGACGAGCGGTCGATGAGTTGGTAGACTTGCTGGGCTTGTGATTTCTGCGCGGTGGAATGTTCGCCCGTAGTGCCCGTCACAGGCCGAACCACCCGCAGGCGCCTGCGGCCCGTACCGCTCGGGCCGGCCACGCCGCACAACCGTGAGGTCATCCTTTGAGCACACATGCCCCCGAAGGCATCATCAACCCGCCGATCGACGAGCTGCTGGAGAAGGTCGACTCCAAGTACCGTCTGGTGCTGTTCGCCGCCAAGCGGGCTCGGCAGATCAACGCCTACTACAGCCAGCTCGGCGAGGGCCTGCTCGAGAACGTGGGTCCGCTGGTCGACACCGGTGTGCAGGAGAAGCCGCTGTCCATCGCGCTGCGCGAGGTGAACGCGAGCGTGCTGGAGTGCACCGAGATCGATCCCGAGGCCGAGGCGGCCGCCCGCGCCGAGGCGGACGCCGACCCGCAGTTCACCGATCTCGACCCGTTCAGCGACGACCTGGCCTGATCCTCCGATGAGCCGGATCCTGCTCGGGGTTGCCGGCGGAATCGCCGCGTACAAGGCCTGCCTGCTGCTGCGGCTGTTCGCCGAGGCCGGCCACCGGGTGACCGTCGTGCCGACCCCGAGCGCGCTCAACTTCGTCGGCGAGACCACCTGGGCCGCGCTGTCCGGGCGTCCGGTGCACACCCAGGTGTGGGCCGACGCCCACCAGGTGCCGCACGTCGCGCTGGGCCGGGAGGCCGAGCTGGTGGTGGTCGCCCCGGCGAGCGCCGACCTGCTGGCGCGGGCGGCGTCCGGACGGGCCGACGACCTGCTCACCAACGTGCTGCTCACAGCGACCTGCCCGGTGCTGATGGCGCCCGCGATGCACACCGAGATGTGGTTGCATCCCGCCACCCGGGCGAACGTGGCGACCCTGCGGGAGCGCGGCGTGATCGTCCTCGACCCCGACTCCGGACGGCTGACCGGCGCCGACACCGGTCCGGGCCGGCTGCCCGAGCCGGCCGAGATCGAGCAGGTGGCGCTGTCGCTGCTGGATCCCTCGGTCGCGGACGCCGCGCGCGGCCGCGACCTGGTCGGCGTCCGGCTGACCGTGAGCGCCGGCGGCACCCGCGAGGCGCTGGACCCGGTGCGCTACCTGGGCAACGCCTCGTCCGGGCGGATGGGGATGGCGCTGGCCCGGGCGGCGCTGCTGCGCGGCGCCGACGTCCGGGTGGTCGCCGGCGCCATCACCGCAGCGGTGCCCGGTGCCGCCGACCTGGTCGAGGTGGTCTCGACAGCCGACCTGGCCGGGGCGATGACCGCCGCCGCGGCGGACTCGGACGTGCTGATCATGGCCGCGGCGCCGGCCGACTTCACCCCCGCCTCGCCCAGCCGGGGAAAGCTGAAGAAGGAGGGCGACGCCGGGCTGACCGTGCGGTTCACCCAGACCGCCGACGTGCTGGCCGGCCTGGTCCGCCGGCGGCGTCCGGGACAGGTGATCGTCGGCTTCGCGGCGGAGACCGCCGGCTCGGCGTCCGCGCTGCTGGAGCTGGGCCGGGCCAAGCTGACCCGGAAGGGCTGCGACCTGCTGGTGCTGAACGACGTCAGCGGGGGAGCCGTGTTCGGGGCGGCCGCCAACACGGTCGCCATCATCGACGCCGACGGCGTGGTCGACACCGTCGCCGGCGACAAGAACCTCGTCGCGCATCGTATTCTCGATGCCGTCGCCACTAGGAGGAAGAGCACCCGATGAGCCGCCTGTTCAGTTCGGAGTCGGTCACCGAGGGCCATCCCGACAAGCTCGCCGACTCGGTCTCGGACGCCGTCCTCGACGCGTTGCTGACCCAGGACTCGGAGAGCCGCGTCGCCGTCGAGACCCTGGTCACCACCGGCACCGTCGTGGTCGCCGGCGAGGTGAGCACCAGCGGATACGTCGACATCGCCAAGCTGACCCGGGAGCGGATCCTGCAGATCGGCTACGACTCGTCGGAGAAGTCGTTCGACGGGGCGTCCTGCGGCGTGCTGGTGTCGCTGGGTGCCCAGTCGCCCGACATCGCCCAGGGCGTGGACGACGCCGGCGAGCACCGCGAGGGCGGCTCGGGAGATGCGCTGGACGCCCAGGGCGCCGGCGACCAGGGACTGATGTTCGGCTATGCCTGCACCGACACGCCGAGCCTGATGCCGCTGCCGATCGACATCGCGCACCGGCTGGCCGAGCGGCTGACCCGGGTGCGTCGCGACCGGGTGCTGCCGTTCCTGCTGCCCGACGGCAAGACCCAGGTGACCATCCGCTACGACGGCGACCGACCGGTGGGGGTGGACGCCATCGTGGTGTCGTCGCAGCACACCGGGGCGGCCTCCTACGACCGCGACATCAGGCCCGGCATCCTGCATGAGGTGATCGAGCCCGTGCTGGCCAGGTACGACGTGTCGACCGAGGGGCTGAAGCTGCACATCAACCCGACCGGGAAGTTCGTCATCGGCGGCCCGATGGGCGACGCCGGGCTGACCGGGCGGAAGGTCATCGTCGACACCTACGGCGGCATGGCCCGGCACGGCGGCGGCGCCTTCTCGGGCAAGGACCCGTCCAAGGTCGACCGGTCGGCCGCCTACGCGATGCGCTGGGTGGCGAAGAACGTGGTGGCCGCCGGGCTGGCGTCCCGCTGCGAGGTGCAGGTGGCCTACGCGATCGGCCGGGCGCACCCGGTCGGCTTCTACGCCGACTACTTCGGCACCGAGGAGGTGCCGCTGGAGCAGATCACCGCTGCCGTGCTCGAGGTGTTCGACCTGCGGCCGGCGGCGATCATCCGCGACCTGGACCTGCTCCGCCCGATCTACTCGCTGACCACCAACTACGGCCACTTCGGACGCGAGCTGCCCGAGTTCACCTAGGAGCGCACCGACCGGGCGGACGCGCTCGCGAACGCCGTCCGCGGGTAGGTCGCGCCGGTTCTGCTGGTCGAGCCCGTCGCACCTCGGGGACTGTTCTCGGTTCGGGCTTCGTGCGCCCGGGGACGGTCTTGCGGTTGCCACTGATCGCGCGATCGACCACTGGTGGCAGGATCCGGCACTGTTCTCGGGATATTTCCCGACAGCCGCAGGCCTTTCCTGAAAGCTGTGGTCGATCGCGCGATCGACCAGCTGTGGCCGGGGCAGTGAGAGGTGTGATCCAAGCGCGGACCGGGGCCGCCGCGGCATCCGAAACGTCGGATCCGGCCTCTAGCATCGAGGACGTGAACGAGCCGAGGGTCGCGCGGGTGGCGGTGGACATGCCGTTGCCGCATCTCGATCGACCCTTTGACTACGCCATTCCCGAGGCGATGGCGTCCGAGGTGGTCCCGGGGTGCCGGGTGAAGGTCCGGTTCGCCGGACGCCAGCGCGACGGCTACGTGCTCGAGGTCGCGGCGGCCTCGGACGCCGATCGCGAGCTGTCGCCGCTGCTGCGGGTGGTGTCGTCCGAGCCAGTCCTGAGGCCCGAGGTGGCCGCCGTCATCCGGGATGTCGCCGATCACTACGCCGGCACGTTCGCCGATGTCGTCCGGTTGGCGGTGCCGCCCCGGCACGGCATGACCGAGACGGCCGAGCCGGCCGATCACCCGCAGCCGAGCGCGACCCAGGGCGCGCCGGTGGCGTTGCCCGAGTATCCGCACGGGGCGTCCCTGCTGCGGGCGCTGGCGTCCGGCGTCGCACCCAGGGCGGCGCTCTGCCTGGCGCCTGTGGCGCGGCACGTCCGGTGGGGGACTGGATCGGGGCCATGCTCGAGGCGGCCTCCGCGACGCTGGCGGGCGGTCGCGGCGTCCTGCTGCTGGTGCCCGACGCCGCCGACCTGGCCCGGCTCGAGGCGCGCTGCGTCGAGGTCTTCGGACGCGGCAGCTTCGTCACCCTGACCGCCGAGAAGGGTCCGGCCGCCCGCTACCGCGCGTTCCTCGCGGCCTCGCGCGGGCGGGTGCGGCTGGTGCTCGGCACCCGTGCGGCGGCGCTCGCGCCGGTGGCCGATCTCGGGCTGATCGCCATGTTCGACGAAGGCGACGATTCCTGGGCCGAGCCGCGGGCGCCGTATCCGCACGCCCGGGTGGTGGCCGCGCTGCGGGCGTCCCGGCAGCGGTGTGGGCTGCTGTACGTCGGCTACGCGCGCAGCACCGAAACCCAGGCGATGGTCGATCGAGGCTGGCTGGTCTCCCTGGAGCTGCCCACCCCTGCTCGCCGGGAGGCGTGCGCCGTGGTCCGGGCGACCGATGACGGGACGCCGCTGGCCGGCCGCGACCCGGCGGCGCATTCCCGGCTGCCGCACGAGGTGTTCGCCGCCATCCGGGCGGGCTTGGCGTCCGGGCCGGTGCTGGTGCAGGTGCCGCGCGCCGGATATCTGGCGGGGCTTGCCTGTGCCCGGTGTCGTGCGGTCGCGCGCTGCCCGTCCTGCGGCCATCCGCTGGCGGGGGAGCGCGGCGCGCACGGAGCGATCGCGGTGTGCCGGGCGTGCGGCGTCCGACCCGAGTGGCGATGCGCCGAGTGCGGCGGCGTCGAGACGCGGGCACCCCGGGTGGGGGTGAGGCGGACCGCCGAGGAGTTGGGCCGAGCCTTCCCGCAGACGGCGGTCGTCCAGTCCAGCGGTGATCATCCGGTGGCCGAGGTCAGCGCCGACCCCGCGCTGGTCCTGGCCACCCCCGGGGTCGAGCCCGTCGCCGTCGGTGGCTACGCGGCCGCCGTGCTGCTCGACGCGGAGCTGCTGCTCGCCCGGGCGGACCTCCGGGCGGGCGAGGAGGCGGTCAGGCGCTGGCTGGCCGCGGTGGCGCTGGTGCGGGGGGCGTCCGACGATGGCAGCGTGGTGGTCGCCGGACCGGCATCCGCGCGCGCCGTCCAGGCGCTGGTACGGCTCGATCCGATCGGTTTCGCGGAGCGGGAACTGACCGACCGGGCGCAGGCCGGCTTCCCGCCGGCGACCCGGCTGGTCAGCCTGGAGGGTGACGCCCAGGCTGTGGAGGACGCCGCGCACGCGCTGCACGGGCAGACCGGTGCGCTGCCGCTCGGACCAGTTCCAGCCGCCGATGGTGAGTTGCGCGCGCTGCTGCGGACGCCGTTGACGGCGGGTAAGGCGCTGGTGGAGGCCGCGAAGGCGGTGCAGGTGCGGAGGACGGCGCACAAGGAGGACGGGGTGTTGAGGGTCCGGGTGGACCCGGCCGTGTTGTGAGGAAGAAATCCATCGCTCGTTGAATTATCGTCGCGGATTTGTTGCTTTCGGCCTGTGGATAACCCCCAACGCGTTCCGCATTCGTGCGAGACTCGGTCAACCGATCCCCCGGGAGGCCAGATGAAGTACCTGCTGGTTCTGTTGCTGCTGCTCGCCGGTTGCACGCCGACCGTGGCGCAGTCGACCAGCCCGTCGGGCTCTCCGTCAGCGGTATCGTCGGCCGCTCCGCCGAGCCCCAGCCCGACCTGTTCGCCGATGGGTGGGACGCCGCGCGCCTGCTCGCAGCAGGAGTACGAAAGGACGCAGGAGCAGAATCGGATGACCGAAGAGGCGATCGCGCTGTACCGGCGGTGGATCAAAGAGAGTACGCGGCTGTACCGGGCCGGCGGGACGAGCAAGGCGACGCCCGAGATGAAGGCGACCACCGCTGGAGACTTCCAGGGAAGCGTGTTGGGCATCTTTCAAGATCTGAGGGCTGCTGGCTCCAGAGCTGTGTCGGGCGAGGTGAAGATCGTCACGCTTGGGCCTGATCCGCGCACGGATATCACATCCGATGCTGCCGCAATCAGGGCTTGTCTTGACTCCCGGTCCCTCAAGTTCGTGCGAGACGGGAAGGTTATTCGCCGTGGAGTGACATTTGTTGAATATGTAGTAGCCAAGCCGGTGGAGGGTCAGCTCCGCCTTTGGTCAGTTTCTTCTGGACAGGTCTCGTCATGCTCGCCCGAATGAAATACGTCCTCATTCCAATCGCCGTGGCAACGCTGCTCGCGGCCGGTGCTCTCGTCGCGAGCGCGGAAGAAGAGAAGCCTAATCCCCAGCCAACGAACTCGGACGCCAATGTAGAGGTCCTGGCGAGCAAAGGGGTCGCGAAGGGGAGCTTCAGTTCCTTCGCTCACACTTCTCGCCAGAATGGGCCACGCAAGAAGATGTGGCAGGGTGCGAACAAGAGTAAGAAAAGCATCTCTGAGAAGGAGCGTCACAAGGCGCTGCTCCAGTGCTTCTTGGCAACCAACGATATGAACTGCCTCGACGATCCCACGCCGCAGAATCCCACGACTCTGACCGGAACTGTAGCGCGCGCCATGGCGATCAATCTGGTCGCCAGCCTGCGCTTTCCGGCACCCAAACCGATCTTCGGTCCGGATCCCAACAACAACGAGTGGAAGATGCTCGCTGTCGGGTTCCCGGTCTGGCTGTGGACCGAGGGGCCGACGACCGTGTCCACCTCGAGCAGTTCCAGCGGATTCACCTTCAGGATGACGGCGCGCTGGCGTTCCACCACCTTCGACATGGGAGACGGCAACACCGTCACCTGCACCTCGATGGCGAAATACTCACGCGCGGTGAAACCGGGGACGCCGTCACCGACCTGTGGCCACGTCTACACCCAACCGTCGTTGCCGAAGGGGAAGTACCAGGTGCGAGCAGTCGCCGACTGGGATGTCAGCTGGTCGGTCGCCGGGTTCTCCGGGGTCATTCCGGCCTACAACGAGGCATCGGCCAGCATTCCGGTCGGCGAGTTGTCGGCGCTCAACCGCTAGGGAAGCGCTGATTAATGCGGGCCTGCGCCGGGGGTTGTCGGCTGGTGGGCCTCGTGCTCTGGTTGGCAGCGTGGCATCGGTTGATTCGTGTTGTGGCTAGGTAAAATGCGGGGATGACGGATGGGTGGCAGCCGAGTTTCACTGATGTCGAGTACGGCCAGCGACGGCGGGTGACGCGCCGGGAGAAGTTCTTGTCCATGATGGATGAGGTGATCCCGTGGCCGGAGTGGGTCGGGCTGGTCCGGCCGCACTATTACGACAAGAAGCGGGGCCGGCCGCCGGTGTCGATCGAGACGATGCTGCGGATGTATCTGTTGCAGGTGTGGTTCAACCTGTCCGATGAGGGCATCGAGGACCAGGTCAACGACTCGTATGCGATGCGGCAGTTCATGCGGCTCGACTTCACCCGGGTGCAGGTGCCGGACGCGACCACCTTGCTGCACTTTCGGCACCTGATCGAGACCCACCAGCTGGGTGAAGCCATGTTCACCCAGCTGAACGCGGTGATGGATGCGCACGGGTGGATCATGCGGGGCGGGACCGTGGTCGATGCGACCATCATCGCCGCCCCGGCCTCCACCAAGAACGCCACCGGCACCCGGGACCCCGACATGCATCAGACCCGCAAGGGCAGCCAGTGGTACTTCGGGATGAAGGCCCACATCGGTGCTGATGCCGGGACCGGTTATGTGCACTCGGTGACCGCGACCGCAGCGAACGTGACCGATGTGGAACAGACCACGTTCCTGGTCCGCGACGATGACCAGATCGTGTATGCCGATGCCGGCTACCGAGGTGTCGAGAAACGCTCCGAGATCCGTGACGATCCGCACCTGTCCGGGGTCGAGTTCCGGGTCGGGATCAGCAAGGGTCGACTCCAAGGCCTGCACCCGTTGGATCGTCGGATCGAGTCCCGTAAGGCCTCCATCCGGGCCAAGGTCGAGCATCCGTTCCTGATCCTGAAACGCGAGTTCGGGTTCACCAAGACCCGCTACCGCGGCCTGGTCAAGAACCTGAACCGGCTCCACATCGCGTTCGCCTCAGCGAACCTGCTGATGCGAGCCAGAGCCCTCGCCCTCCAAACCGGCTAACCCTGGGCGGCAGCCTGCCCGAAACCAGGCCGGCAGGCCCCAGCGGGCCAATCCGGAAGAGCCAAGAGGACCATCCCAGCCCGTCCACCCGGCCCACCACCGAGCAACGCTCCAGAACACCCATAGATCAGCGCTTCCCTAGCTGTACTGACCGGGGACGTTGATCGACCGGCTGTGCGCCAGCCAGCGACGTCATCGTGGCGGCGGGTACGGAGAATCCTGGCTCTACGGGACGGGTATGTGCCCGTCATTCTTGGCGTCGTGGGCGTAGTCCCGCCGGCGAGGCAAGTTCCAGGCGTCGCCGGATGGTCGCGAAGGCGTCGCGTAGTTCGGACGGCTCGACATTCGCGAGGTCCGTGTCGAAGGTAATGAAGAGGCCAGCGACTCCAGCCCAGGACCACCCCCCGATCGTCAGGCGGCAGCAATGCCGGTCAATGGGGGCGACAGCGGACCCGCCGGGGGCCCAGCGGGCGACGACGTCCGCGGACAGCGCGAGCGTCGCGGTGCCGACGCACTGCCACTGGCCGGGGGTGTCGCCCCGGTCGGGGTTCTGCACGACAAGCCGGTTCAGGGCCTCGGGGTCGAGAGGGGCGGGGGTGAAGGGGCGGCCAGCGGGGTTCTTGGGTCGGATCCGGTCGACCCGGTAGGTGCCCCAGGTGGCGTGGTTGCGGTCGCGGGCGACGAGGTACCAGCGGCCGGCCCACACGACGAGGTGGTGGGGCTCGACGTCGAGGGGCGGTCGGAAGTCGGCGTCACCCGGCGCAGGGACCCGCCCGTCGGGGTCGGCGTAGTCGAACCGCAGACAGGAGCTCGTGCGGATCGTGGACCCGACTGCCTGCAGTGTGGCGACGTCTATGGGTGGCGCCGAGAACTCCCAGTAGTTGCGCAATGCGGTGATCTCGAAGGCCTCACTGGCGACGCGCAGCCGCGCGGGCATGACCTGGCGCAAGGTCGTCAGCGCCCTGGCGACGGCGTCGTCGATTCCGGTCACGGTCGCCGGCGCGGTCTGCAAGGCCAGCGCGATGGCGATGGCCTGGTCGTCGTCCAGCCTCAGGGGCGGGAGCTTGCCGGCGGCGCCGAGCCGGTAGCCACCGCCGGGACCGGTCACGGACTCGACGGGGTAGCCGAGCTCGCGCAGCGTGTCGATGTCGCGGCGTACGGTCCGCGCCGACACCCCGAGCCGTTCGGCGAGCTCGCCACCAGGCCAGTCGACGCGTGCGTCGAGCAGGGAAAGCAGCCGCAGGATGCGGGCGGATGTATCGGCCATGCCCCCAGCATGGCGCGAGTTGCGGTCATTGGGTCCTGAACGGGCGGCACGGTGAGGCCATGACTTCTCCTCAAGACACCGCTACGGCTGCTCGGATCGGTGGCCGGGCGGCATCGCTCGCGCTGTTGGTCGTGCTGTTCGCCTCGTTCATGGACCTGCTCGACGTCACCATCGTCACGGTCGCGGCCCCGCATATCGCAGCGGATTTGCACGCGTCACCGTCACAGCTGCAGTGGATGCTTGCCGCGTACACCCTGGCGCTGGGCTCGGGCCTGATCACCGGTGGCCGCATCGGTGACGACTACGGACGGCGCCGGGTGTTCCTGACCGCGCTGGCGGCCTTCGCCCTCGCGTCCGCAGCATGCGCATTGGCCCCGAGCGCAGGTGCACTCATCGTCGTTCGAGCAGTCCAGGGACTCGCGGGCGGGTTCATGGTCCCGCAGGTCTTCGGGATCATCCGCTCCTCCTTCGAGGCAGCAGCGATGGCCAAGGCGTTCGGCGCCTATGGCGCCGTCCAGGGCCTGGCCTCAGTCGCTGGGCCCCTGGTCGGCGGAGCACTGGTCAATGCCGACCTGTGGGGCCTGGGCTGGCGCACGATCTTCTGGATCAACATCCCCGTCGCCTTGGTCGCGCTCGTCCTGGGTTGGCGGGTCCTGCCCGAGTCCCGCGCTGCGGCCCGCTCTCGCCTGGACGTCGCTGGTGCCCTGCTCGCTTCCGTCGGGGTGCTGCTGGTTCTGCTGCCCCTCGTCCAGGGCCGCGACTGGGGCTGGCCCACCTGCGGCTGGGCTCTGCTCGGCGCCGGCGTGCTCGTTCTGGCCGGGTTCCTGCGCTACGAGAGCGCCCTTGCGCGCCGCCAGGGCGAGCCCGTGCTCGACCCCGACCTGCTCCGTATCCGATCGTTCGTCGCGGCCCTGGGCGCGTCGGTGCTGTTCTTCGGTGGCCTCGCCTCGTTCTTCCTCGTCCTGTCGATCTACCTGCAGGCCGGGACCGGCCGCTCGGCCTGGGACACGGGCCTGGTGATCCTGCCCTACGCCATCGGGTCGATGCTCACCTCCGGCGCGGGTGTCGCCCTCGCCGCGAGGGCCGGGCGGGCCCTGCTCGTGACCGGCTCCCTGACTCTGGCCGCGTCGCAGGGACTGCTGTGGTGGCTCGTCCGCGACGGCGCCACCCCCGGCTACTGGCCCCTGGCTGGCGCCATGTTCCTCGGCGGCCTCGGCCTGGGACTGGCTGCCCCGATCCTGGTCAACGTCGTCCTGGCCGGTGTTCCCGGCCGCCGCGCAGGTGCCGCCGGCGGGGTGCTGTCCACCGTCAACCAGATCGGCGGCGCGGTCGGCATCGCCGTCCTGGGCACCGTCTTCTTCAACGCCACCTCGAGCGCTGGCCCCGCGACAGCACCGGCCGAGCTCTTCGGCCACGCACTGGCCCAAGTGATGCCCTGGCAGGTCGCCACTTACCTGCTTGCGGCCGTCGCGATGCTCGCACTGCCCAAGACCGCAGCGACCCACCAGGAGTGAACCGATGACCCCCAAGACACACCAGGAGAGGCCCGTGTCGAACCGAAACGTCATCAAGGTCCGCGGCGCCCGGACGAACAACCTGCGCGATGTCGATGTCGACATACCCAAGAAGAAGCTCACCGTGGTGACCGGGGTCTCGGGATCAGGCAAGTCCTCCCTCGCCTTCGACACCATCGCAGCGGAGTCCCAGCGGCTGCTCGCCGCGACCTACCCGGCCTTCGTCCAGAACCTCATGCCCCACCTGCCACGCCCCGACGTCGACACCCTCGAAGGACTCAGCGCCTCGATCGTCGTCGACCAGGCCCCCCTGGGCGCCAACCCCCGATCCACCGTCGGGACCGCGACCGATGCCTGGTCCCTGTTACGCCAGCTCTACGCCGGGCACGGCACCCCACCGGTGCCCGGACCTCACGCACTGTCCTTCAACGCTCCCACCGGGATGTGTCCGGCCTGCGAAGGCACCGGGCGCACCGCCACCCTCGACATCGATCTCGTCCTGGACCGATCCCTGTCGTTGAACGACGGCGCGATCACCTTCCCCAACTTCACCGTCGGGTCCCTGTTCTGGAAGGTCTACGCCCGCAGCGGGGCCTTCGACAACGACAAGCCCGTGCAGTCATACACCCCAGCCGAGCTCGAGCACCTCCTGACCGGCACCGGACCCAACGTCGATACCGGCACCTACCCCATGGCCTACGAAGGAGTCCTGACCAAGATCGCCCGCCTATACCTGTCCAAAGACCCCGCCGCGCTCAAACCACGCCTGCGCGAGGCCCTCAAACACGCCGCCAGCACTGGGCCCTGCCCCGACTGCGCCGGCACCCGCCTGAACGCAGCCGCCCGCGCCTGCACCATCGACAACACCCCCATCACCACATGCCACGCCATGCCCGCCACGGACCTGCACCGCTGGCTCAAGGACCTCGACCTACCAACTGCAGCATCGCTCATCGCCCAGTTGCAGTCGCTGCTGGCCAACCTCATCCGCGTCGGCCTGGGCTACCTCGCCCTGGATCGCCCCACTTCCACCCTGTCCGGCGGCGAGGGACAACGCATCCGCACCGTCCTTCACCTCGACTCATCCCTGACCGACCTGACCTACGTCTTCGACGAACCCGCCGCCGGGCTCCACTCCCACGACACCGCCCAGGTCGTCACGCTTCTGCACGCGCTGCGCGACAAGGGCAACACCGTCCTGGTCGTCGAGCACCACCCCGACGTCATCACCGCCGCCGACCACGTCATCGACCTGGGCCCCGGCGCCGGCACCACCGGCGGCACCATCACCTTCAAAGGCACCCCCTCCCAGCTCACCCACGCGCGCACACCCACCGCCGCAGCCCTCGCAGCCCGACCCACACTCAACACCACGCCCCGCACCCCCAACGGCACCCTCAGCATCCGCGACGCCACCACCCACAACCTGCACCACCTCGACGTCGACATCCCCCTGGGCGTCCTGACCTGCATCACCGGCGTCGCTGGCGCCGGGAAGACATCTCTGCTGACGAACCTGCCCCGACGCGACGACATCGCAGTCATCGACCAACGCCCCATCCGCGGATCGCGACGCTCGACCCCCGCCACGTACACCGGCGCCATGGACTGGCTGCGAGACGCCTTCGCCAAAGCAGGAAGCACCCCCGGACACAAGCTCAAGCCCGCCATGTTCAGCGCCAACAGCGCCGGCGCCTGCCCCGACTGCACCGGCCTAGGCGTCACCTACCTCGACGCCCCCGCAAGCAGCCCCGTCCCCCTTACCTGCACCACCTGCAACGGCGCCCGCTACACCGCAGACGTGCTCACCCACACCCTCGACGGACTGACGATCGCCGACGTCCTCAGGCTGCCGGTCGCCGACGCCGCCATCCGCTACACCAACACCCCCGCAGGCCCGCCGCTGGCCGGCCTGGTCGACGTCGGCCTGGGCTACCTCACCCTCGGGCAACCCCTATCCACGCTCTCCGGCGGAGAACGCCAACGCCTACGCCTTGCCACCCGCATCGCACAGTCCGCCACCGTCTACGCCCTGGACGAGCCCACCACAGGGCTGCACATGAGCGACGTCGACACCCTGACTCGTCTGCTCCACCGCCTTGTCGACACCGGCGCAACCGTCGTCGTCGCCGACCACCACCTGAACCTGATCGCCACCGCCGACCACATCATCGACCTCGGCCCCGACGCAGGACCCGCCGGCGGCCACATCACCTACCAAGGACCAGCCGCCGACCTGCCCACCACCGACACCCACACCGGCCGAGCGCTCGCCGCACGACTCGACATGTGACCCGCCGAGAGGACTACTCCTCACGCTCGACACCCCTAGCCGAACGATGCCAACCCCAGCAAGGAATCCGATGCCACACGCGAACGCGGCACTGACACCGCGCCACCGCCTCAAGGTAGCCCGCCTCGTCGTTGACGACGGCTACCCGATCAGCGAGGTCGCCGCCCGCTTCCAGGTCTCCTGGCCCACGGTCAAGCGCTGGGTCGACCGCTACCTGTCCGGCGAGTCAATGCACGACAGGTCGTCACGACCGAAGTCGTCGCCGAACAAGGCCGATCCGGCGGTGACGAAGCGGTGCGTCAGTCTGCGAATGCGGCTGCGGGAAGGGCCGGTCCAGCTCGCGGCACGGCTCGGTATCGCCCCGTCTACAGTTCATCGCATCCTCACTGCGGCACGCCTGAACCGGTTGTCCTACGTTGATCGGGCGACCGGTGAGCCGATCCGTCGGTACGAGCATCCGCATCCCGGCTCCCTCGTGCACGTGGATGTGAAGAAGATTGGGAACATCCCCGACGGCGGCGGCTGGCGCTACGTCGGACGGCGTCAGGGCGAGAGAATCCGCGCCGCCACCCCAGGCAAGCCACGCAATCAGTACGGCGGCCCAAAACTCGGGTACGCGTTCGTGCACACCGTCATCGACGACCACTCCCGCGTCGCCTACACCGAGGTCCACGACGACGAGACCGCCATCACCGCGGTCGCCGTCCTGCACCGCGCCGTCGACTGGTTCGCCGACCGCGGCGTCACCATCGAACGAGTCCTGTCCGACAACGGCGGCGCCTACAGGTCACACCTGTGGCGCGACACCTGTGAGTCCCTGTCGATCACGCCGAAGAGGACCCGTCCGTACCGGCCGCAGACCAACGGGAAAGTAGAGCGCTTCCACCGGACCATGGCCGACGGGTGGGCCTACGCCCGCTGCTACACCTCCGAGACAGAGCGCCGCGACGCCCTCCAGGCGTGGCTACATCACTACAACCAGCACCGGCCTTACACGGCGTGCGGGAACCAGCCGCCGTTCTCACGATTGATCAACGTCTCCGGTCAGTACAGCTAGCCGGCGAGCCGGTCCGAGGGCACGAGGAGCCGCACCGGACGAGCCCGCTAGGCTGACGCGGTGCGGATCGTATTCGCCGGTACTCCGGAGGTAGCCCTTCCCGCCCTCGAGGCCCTCGCCGCCTCCCGTCACGAGTTGGTCGCCACCGTCACCCGGCCGGACGCCCCGCAGCGGCGCAGCCGGCGCCCGGTGCGCAGCCCGGTGGCCGCGTGGGCGTCCGAACACGGTGTCGAGACGCTGAAACCGGCCAGTCCGCGCGACCCCGGCTTCGGCGTCCGATTGCGTGAACTGGCGCCGGACTGCTGCCCGGTGGTCGCCTACGGTGCGCTGATCCCCGCCGACCTGCTGGCCGTCCCCCGGCACGGCTGGGTGAACGTGCACTTCTCGCTGCTGCCGGCCTGGCGGGGGGCCGCCCCGGTGCAGCGCGGCATCCTCGCCGGGGACGCCGAGACCGGGATCACGATCTTCGACCTGGTGCCCGCCCTCGACGCCGGTGACGTCTACCTGCAGGAGCCGTCCCCGCTCGGCGACACCGAGACCTCCGGTGAAGTGCTCACCCGATTGGCCGACCGCGGAGCGCAGCTGCTGGTCGAGGTGCTGGACGCGATCGAGGCCGGCACCGCCGTCGCCACCCCGCAGCCACCCGACGGGGTGACCGTGGCGCCGAAGCTGACCGTCGACGACGCCCGGATCGACTGGACCCGGCCGGCGATCGAGATCGATCGGCGGATCCGCGCCTGCAACCCGAACCCGGTCGCCTGGACGACGCACCGCGGCGAGCGGTTCAAGGTGTGGCTCGGCCGGGCGCAGGCCGGCACCATCCTGGCCCCCGGCGCGATCGACGCCGGCCGCCGCAGCGTCAACGTGGGGACCGGGCGCGGCGTCCTCGAGCTGCTGCGAGTGCAGCCGGCCGGGAAGCGCCCGATGGAGGCCGCGGACTGGGGTCGCGGGCTGGGCGGCGAGGCGGGGTCCTTCGAGTGAGCGCTCGCCAGAGCCCGGATCGGTCCGGGACGAACCGGCCCGGACCGGATCGCCATCGCAAGCCCCACCCCACGTCGGGTGGCGTTCGCCGGTCGGCCGGCTCCGACCCGGCCAGAGTGGCGGCCTACCGGACGCTGCGGGCCATCACCGCCGACGACGCCTACGCCAATCTCGTCCTCGCCGAGCACACCGCCGGCCTCTCCGCCCGCGACGCCGGCTTCGCCACCGAGCTGGTGGCCGGGACCTGCCGAGCGCTCGGCCTGTACGACGCGATCATCGCCTCCGCCGCGGGACGCCCCCTGCGCAGCCTGCAGCCGGCCGTCATCGACCTGCTCCGCCTCGGTACCCACCAGCTGCTCGAGCTTCGCGTGCCCAGTCACGCGGCCGTGGCCGCGACCGTCGACCTGGCCCGCGAGGTGCTGTCGCCGAGGGTGACCGGGGTGGTGAACGCGATCCTGCGCAAGGTGGCGATCCTGGACGCCGACGGCTGGGCCGCCCGGCTGCGGGCCGAGCGTGCCGACGCCGAGGCGCTGCTGGCCCGTCATCCGCAATGGATCATCGACGCCTACGCCGACCTGCTCCCGGCGTCCGAACTCCCCGAGCTGCTGGCCGCCGACAACCGGCCGCCCGTGCCGCACCTGGTGGTCCGGCCCGGGCTCGCCGACGTGGCCGAGCTGGGCGGACGCCCGCTGCGCTGGTCCCCGTTCGGCGCGGAGGCGTCCGGCAATCCCGCCGACGTGCCGGCTGTCGCGGAGGGCCGGGCCGGCGTCCAGGATGAAGGATCGCAGCTGGTCGCCTGGGCGCTGGCTCGGGTCACCGCGCCCGAGGGACCCTGGCTCGACCTGTGCGCCGGGCCCGGAGGCAAGGCGGCGCTGCTCGCCGGACTGGCTCGCGACCAGGGGGAACGACTGTTGGCCAGCGAGTTGCAGGCCCATCGTGCCGCCCTGGTGGCCCGTGCGCTCGAGGGCTACCGCGAACCGCGTCCGGTGGTGATCGCGGCGGACGGAACCCGGCCGGCCTGGCCACCGAACCGCTTCGCCCGGGTGCTGCTGGACGCCCCGTGCACCGGCCTGGGCGCGCTGCGCCGGCGTCCGGAGGCACGCTGGCGGCGGCAGCCCGCCGACCTGGACGCCCTGGTGCCGCTCCAGCGCCGCCTGCTCGCCTCCGCGATCGCGGCAACCGTGCCGGGCGGCGTGATCGCCTACGCCACCTGCTCGCCGCACCGCCGGGAGACCAGCGAGGTCGTCGAGGCGGCCGGAGGCGGCGTGGAAGTTCTGGATGCGCCCAGCCTGCTCCCCGAGATTCCGGACGCCGCCCGCGGGCCCTACCTGCAGCTGTGGCCGCACCGGCACGGCACCGACGCCATGTTCCTGGCGCTGCTACGCAAGCCCGCCGCGACCCAATAGGGTCGGGCCATGACGATGCGGATCACGCCCAGCATCCTGAACGCCGACCTGGCCAGTCTCAGCGCCGAGATCGCCCGGATCCCCAGCGCCGACGGTGTGCACGTCGACGTGATGGACAACCACTTCGTGCCGAACATGACCTTCGGACTGCCGGTGGTGGAGTGCATCCGGGCGAACACGACGGCCTTCCTCGACATCCACCTGATGATCGCCGAGGTCGACCGCTGGGCGCCGGGTTTCGCCGACGCCGGCTGCGAGTCGGTCACCTTTCATGTGGAGTCCTCCCAGGCGCCGATCAAGCTGGCCCGCGAGCTGCGCTCGCTGGGCGCACGGGCCTCGATGGCGCTGCGGCCGGCCACCCCGATCGAGCCCTACGCCGACCTGCTGGGTGAACTCGACATGGTGCTGCTGATGACCGTCGAACCGGGGTTCGGCGGGCAGAAGTTCCTCGACCTGGTGCTGCCCAAGATTCGCCGCACCCGCGCGCTGATCGAGGCCACCGGCGGCGAGATCTGGTTGCAGGTCGACGGCGGGGTGTCGGCAGAGACCATCGAGCGCTGTGCCGAGGCGGGTGCCGACACCTTCGTCGCGGGTTCCGCCGTGTACGGCGCCGACGATCCCGACGCGATGGTGATCGCGCTGCGCGAGCAGGCGACCGCCGCCTGCGCGCATTGACCAGCCAGCTGGTCGCGGTCCTCGGTCGCGGCGTCGTGCCGACCGGCGACCCGATCGCGACCGCCGACGATGTCGGCCTGGTCAGGGGCGACGGCTGCTTCGACGCGATGCGGGTGCTCGGCGGTGGCCCGGACGCCGTGGTCGAGAACCTGGACGCCCACCTGGTCCGGTTTGCCGGTTCGGCGGCCACCCTCGACCTGCCGTTCGACGCGGACGCCTGGCGCGCCCTGATCGCGGACGCCGTCGCCGCCTGGCCACCGACCGCCGAGGCCGTGCTCAAACTGGTGCTGACCAGGGGCGCGGAGTCCACGCCCGGCGTCCCGACCGGTTTCCTGACGATCACCGGACTCGACCTGGCGGCGATGACCAGAGCGCGGGCCGGCATCGCGGTGCGCACCCTGAGCCGCGGTTACGCCAGCGATGCCTTCGCGGACGCCCCGTGGCTGCTGGGCGGGGCGAAGCTGCTGTCCTATGCGGTCAACGCGGCCGCCAAGCGGGCCGCCGCCCGGCACGGCGACGACGACGCGCTGTTCGTCAGCACCGACGGCTATGCGCTGGAAGGGCCGACCTCCGCCGTGATCGTGCTCCGCGACGGCGCCCTGCGCACGACCCCGCCGGGCGGCACCGGCATCCTCGACTCGGTCACCGTGCGGCAGCTGTTCGCCGGTGCCGCCGCCGAGGGCGTCCCGGGCCGCTACGAGCTGATCCCCACCGGGGACCTGTTCGCCGCGGACGGGGTCTGGCTGGCGTCGTCGATCCGTGGGGTGTGTCCCGTGGTCCGGCTGGACGGTCGCGCCCTCGCGGTCGACGCCGGCTGGACGGCGCGGGTCGCCGGCTGGGGTGGCTTCTGAGCACCGGGCGGGGGCTCGGTGCTCAGGCAAGCACTATGTGCGGCGGCGCAGCGCCGGATTCTCGATCTCGGCGACCCGCGCCGCGACGATCGCGCGGATCGTGTCATCGGGTAGCGGGCTGTCCGGCTGGAACCTGATGGTGCCCTTGTCGTAGTCGAGGTGGTCGACCGATTCCGCGACCACCGCGGGAACCCGTCCGCTGTAGGGGTAGATGCCGATGTGCTTCCTGGTGCGCATGACCGAGATCAGGGCCTTGCCGCGGTACAGCAGCGCGGGCATGCCGTAGCTCGTGCCCTGCTCGAGGTCCGGCAGCACGGCGCGGACCACGTCGTACACGTGCTCGATCACCGTCCGGTCGGCGGGGTCGAGGTCGTCCAGGTACTCGTCGATCGTGCCCATGGCCGCATCCTGCCGCACGGCCGCCGTCAGCGCAGCCCGGACGCCGGGGGGTTCCGCCGGCGCCGCAAATAGCGCTGGATCTCGGCGGCGATTGCCTCACCCTGGGGTTCCGGCTGGTTCTCGTCGCGGCGTTCCTCCAACGCGCTGATGTAGGCCGAGATGTCGCTGTCCTCGGCGGCCAGATCGTTGACCTGGCTCTCCCACTGCGCCGCCTGCTCGGGCAGGTCGCCGGTGTCGAGCGGGGTGTCCAGCAGATCCTCGAGCCGGTCCAGCAGGGCCAGCGTCGCCTTCGGGTTGGGCGGCTCGGCGACGTAGTGCGGCACGGACGCCCACAGCGACGCCGCCGGAATGCCGATCACCGCACAGTCGGCGGCCAGCACGCTGAGGATGCCGCTTGGCCCCTCGTAGTCGGACAGATCGAGGCCGAGGGACGCCGCCGCCTCGGGGGTGGACGCACTGGCGTTCACCGGCACGGGCCGCGAATGCGGGGCATCGGTCAGCATCGCGCCCAGCAGGACGACGATCTCGGGCTCGACCGTCCGGATCGCCGAGATCAGCGCCGAGCAGTAGCCCCGCCAGTGGAAGTTCGGCTCCGGACCGCCGATCAGCACCAGGTCGCGATCGGGCAGCGGCGCCACCAGCACCTCGGTGGTCGGCCACTGCAGCGTCCGTTCGCCGCCCGACGTGGTGGCGATGGTCGGCCGGTTCACCTGGAAGTCGTAGTAGTCGTCGGGGTCCATCGCGAACGCCAGCCGCGCCGAGGTGATCTCGGCCAGATGGTCGATCACCCCGCTGGCGGCGTCTCCGGCGTCGTTCCACCCCCCGAAGGCGGCCACCACAGCCGGCCGTCGCAGGTTCTTCAGCGACTTCACCTGAGCCATAGCGGCCATGCTACTCATCGTCCTGTGGGGCCACCCGCAGACTCAACGGCGAGGTCAGACGCGGTTTCGCTGGCAGCGGACTCGCCCGCCGGCGAGCCCTTGAGGGAATGGCGGGAGGCCGTCCGGGGTTGTCCGGGGCATGACGACGACAGTGCTGGCCACGGGCTACGGCGGCTCCGAGGTCCTGACGACCATCACCGAACCGCAGCCCCAGCCGGGGCCCGGCCAGGTCCGGGTCGCGGTGCGAGCGATCGGGGTCAACCCGGTGGACCACAAGACCTACGGCGACCGGAACGCCGACCCGTCGCGGCTGCCCCTGCGGCTCGGCGCCGAGGCGTCCGGGGTGGTGGACGCCGTCGGCGACGGGGTCGGCACCGTGCGGGTGGGCGACGAGGTGATCGCCTACCGGGCGACCGGCGCCTACACCACCGACCTGGTGGTGCGGGAGTCGGCGCTCACCCCGAAGCCGGAGGGCCTGGGCTGGGCGGAGGCCGCCGGCCTGATGCTGACCGGTGCGACCGCCTGGCACGCGCTGGTGGCCTCCGGCGCCCAGGAGGGCGACACCGTGCTGGTGCACGGCGGTGCCGGGGGAGTGGGTCAGATGGTGCTGCAGCTGGCGCGGCTCTGGGGGATCGGGGTGGTCGCCACGGCCGGGACGTCCAACCACGATCTGCTGCGGGAGCTCGGCGCCACCCCGGTCCGCTACGGCGAAGGCCTGCTGGATCGTGCCCGGGAGGCCGCGCCCGAGGGGTACGCGGCCGCGCTCGACCTGGTCGGCACCGACGAGGCGATCGATGTCTCGCTGGCGCTGGTCGCGGCCGATCGAGTGGTCAGCATCGCCGGCTTCGGGCGGGCCGCCGAGGGCATCACCCTGATCGGCGGCGGCCCGGGCGCCGATCCCGGAACCGAACTGCGCAACGCGGCGCGCGCCGAGCTGGCGGCACTGGCCGGCCGCGGGAAACTCGTCGTGACCATCGACCGCAGCTACCCGCTCGCCGACGCCGGGGCCGCCCACGACCATCTGCGGGCCGGTCATGCCCGCGGCAAGGTGATCCTGCTGCCCTGACCGCGCGGGACCGACGACATGCTTCCAACAACCTCCGGCGCCGACTCACTCCACCGGGTCGTAGCCCAGGTTCGGCGACAGCCACTTCTCGGCCCGGGCCAGGCTCCAGCCCTTGCGTTCCGCGTAGCTCTCGACCTGGTCGCGGGCCAGCCGCCCGACCACGAAGTAGCGGCTGTCGGGGTGCGAGAAGTACCAGCCGGAGACGGCGGCACCGGGCCACATCGCCATCGACTCGGTGAGCTGGATGCCGGTGCGGCGTTCGACGTCGAGCAGTTCCCAGAGGGTCTGCTTCTCGGTGTGGTCGGGGCAGGCCGGGTAGCCGGGGGCCGGCCGGATGCCGCGGTACTGCTCGGCGATCAGGGCGTCGTTGTCCAGGACCTCCTCGGGCACGTAGCCCCAGAACTCGCGGCGCACCCGCTCGTGCAGCCGCTCGGCGAACGCCTCGGCGAGCCGGTCAGCCAGCGACTCCAGCAGGATCGCGCTGTAGTCGTCCATGGCCTCCTTGAAGGCCTTGACCCGTTCCGGTGCGCCGAGCCCACCGGTGACCGCGAAGCCGCCCACCCAGTCGGCCAAACCGGTCGATCTCGGTGCCACGTAGTCGGCCAGTGACCGGTTCGGGACGCCCTCGCGGTGGTGCCCCTGCTGCCGCAGGTGATGCAGCCGCAACCGCACGTCGCTACGGGTTTCGTCGGTGTAGACCTCCAGGTCGTCGCCGACCGCGGCCGCCGGGAAGAAGCCGATCACGCCGTTGGCCTTCAGCCAGCCCTCGGCGATCACGGTGTCGAGCATCGTTTGGGCGTCTGCCCACAGCTTGCGGGCGGCCTCGCCGGAGGCCGGGTTGTTCAGGATGTCGGGGTAGCGGCCCTTCAGCTCCCAGGCGTTGAAGAACGGCTGCCAGTCGATGTAGTTCCGCAGCTCCGCCAGCGGGTACTCGATGAACTCCCGGATCGGCCCATCATCGAGCATCGCCGGACGCGGCGGCAGGTACCCGCTCCAGTCGATCGGCGTCCGCTCGGTGAGCGCCTGGGCGTAGGGGATCAGCGGCCGGTCGTTGCGCTTGGCGGCGTGCCGCTCGCGGATCGACTCGTAGTCGCGGAACACGTCGGCCATGAAGTCGGGGCGCTTCTCGTCCGACAGGAGCGCCGCCGCGGTGGGCACCGAGCGGGAGGCGTCCTTCACCCACACCACCGGTCCCTCGTAGCGGGGCGCGATCTTCACGGCGGTGTGGGCGCGCGAGGTGGTCGCCCCGCCGATCAGCAGCGGCAGCGTCAGGCCCAGCCGCTGCAGTTCGGCGGCGAAATTCGACATCTCGTCCAGGGACGGCGTGATCAGCCCGGACAGGCCGATCATGTCGGCGCCGACCTCCTCGGCGGTGGCCAGGATCTTCTGCGCCGGCACCATCACGCCGAGGTCGACCACCTCGTAGTTGTTGCACTGCAGCACCACGCCGACGATGTTCTTGCCGATGTCGTGCACGTCGCCCTTGACCGTGGCCATCACGATCCGGCCCTTGCTGTAGGCGGCGTCCCCGGGCTTCTTCTCGGCCTCGATGAACGGCACCAGGTGGGCGACCGCCTTCTTCATCACCCGGGCCGACTTCACCACTTGCGGCAGGAACATCCGGCCGGCGCCGAACAGGTCGCCGACCACGCCCATGCCGTCCATCAGCGGGCCCTCGATGACGTCCAGCGGACGCCCCCCGGACGCCGCCAGCTCGACCCGCAGCTCCTCGGTGTCGGCGACGATGTGCTCGTCGATGCCCTTCACCAGGGCGTGGGTGATCCGCTCCCGGGACGGCAGCGAGCGCCACTCCTGCACCGCCTCCTCGACCTGGCCGCCCGCCACGTTGAACTCGCCCGCGACCTCCAGCAGCCGCTCGGTGGCGTCCGGACGCCGGTTCAGCACCACGTCCTCGATCCGTTCCCGGAGCCTCGGATCGATCTCGTCGTAGACCACCAGGGCGCCGGCGTTGACGATGCCCATGTCCATGCCGGCCGCGACCGCGTGATACAGGAACACCGCGTGGATCGCCTCGCGCACCGGGTTGTTGCCGCGGAACGAGAACGACACGTTCGACACGCCGCCCGAGATCAGCGCCCCCGGCAGGTTCTGCTTGATCCAGCGGGTGGCCTCGATGAAGTCGACGCCGTAGTTGGCGTGCTCCTCGATGCCGGTGCCGATGGCGAAGATGTTCGGGTCGAAGATGATGTCGTGGGCCGGGAAGCCGACCTCGTCGACCAGGATCCGGTAGGCCTCGGCGCAGACCTCCTTGCGGCGCTGGAGCGTGTCGGCCTGGCCGTCGGTGTCGAAGGCCATCACCACGATCGCGGCGCCGTACTTGCGGCACAGCCGGGCGTGCGCGACGAACTCCTCCACGCCGGACTTCATCGAGATCGAGTTGACGATCGGCTTGCCCTGCAGGCAGCGCAGCCCCGCCTCGATGACCTCCCACTTCGACGAGTCGACCATCACCGGCACCCGGCAGATGTCGGGCTCGGAGCTGATCAGCTTGCAGAACCGGTCCATGGCGGCGATGCCGTCGATCATGCCCTCGTCCATGTTGATGTCGATGACCTGGGCGCCGTTCTCGACCTGCTGCCGGGCCACCTCCAGCGCCGTGCCGTAGTCGCCCTCGGTGATCAGCCGCCGGAACCGGGCCGAGCCGGTGATGTTGGTCCGTTCGCCGACGTTGACGAACAGCGAATCGGGGGTGACGGTCAGCGGCTCCAGGCCCGCCAGCCGCATCGCCAGCGCAGGCACGGCCGGCGTCCGGGGGGCCGAGCCCCGGCTGGCCCGGACGATCGCCTCGACGTGCTCGGGGGTGGTGCCGCAGCAGCCGCCGAGGATGTTCACCAGCCCGTCGGCCGCGAACCCGGCCACGATGGTGGCCATCTCCTCGGGGGTCTGGTCGTACTCGCCGAACGCGTTCGGCAGGCCGGCGTTGGGGTAGCAGGAGACGAAGCAGTCGGCGACCCGCGACAGCTCGGCGACGTAGGGCCGCATCTCGGCGGCGCCCAGGGCACAGTTGAGGCCGATCGCCAGCGGACGGGCGTGCCGCACGCTGTTGAAGAACGCCTCCGTCACCTGCCCCGACAGGGTGCGCCCCGAGGCGTCGGTGATGGTGCCCGAGATGATCACCGGCCACCGGCGGCCGCGCTGCTCGAAGAGGGTCTCCAGGGCGAAGATCGCCGCCTTGGCGTTCAGGGTGTCGAAGACGGTCTCCACCAGCAGGATGTCCGCGCCGCCGTCGACCAGCCCGTCGGCCTGCTCCAGGTAGGCCTCGACCAGTTCGGCGTAGCTGACGTTGCGCGCGCCGGGGTCGTTCACGTCGGGCGAGATGGACGCCGTCCGGTTGGTCGGCCCGAGCGCGCCCACCACATAGCGCGGGTGGCTCGGATCGGCCGCGGTCGCCGCGTCGCAGGCCTCCCGGGCCAGCCGGGCGGACGCCAGGTTCAGCTCGTAGCCGAGCGCCTCCATGCCGTAGTCGGCCATCGAGATCCGCTGGGCGTTGAAGGTGTTGGTCTCGATGAAGTCGGCGCCGGCGGCCAGGTAGTCGCGGTGGATGGACGCGATCAGCTCCGGTTGGGTCAGCGACAGCAGATCATTGTTGCCCTTGACGTCGCTCGGCCAGTCGGCGAACCGCGCACCCCGGTAGTCCGCCTCGCTCAACGTGAACCGCTGGATCACGGTGCCCATCGCGCCGTCCAGGAAGTGCAGGCGGGTGGCCAGCGCGGCCCGCAGCGTCGCCGAGGCGTCCGGCCTCAGGTCGCCGGGGGTGACCGACGGCTGCGGCGGCGTCAGAGTCTCCGAGCTGCTGCTCACGGTGCGCGGGTTCCTTCCTGATCGGCTACGCAACTGTACGCCTGCGACCCGCTCGGGCCCCGCCGGGTCCGAGCGTGGGCGCGGAGGCCCTACCCTTGGTCCGTGCCTCCGCTCGCCCGCCCACTGCTGTCCGTCGCGATCGCGTGGTGTGTGGCCCTCGGCGCCGCGGGGTGCGTCCGGACGCCGGCGCCGCTGCCGTCCGGATCGGCGAGCGCCAGCACCCCCGCCCGACCGTTCACCGTCCTCACCGCGCAGAAGGCGACGACGACCGACCCGGCCGCCGCCCGTAACGACTCGGACGCGATGGTGGCCCTCGACCTGTTCCAGCGGCTGATGCTGGTGCAGCCGAGCACCCAGCTGCTCAAGCCCGACCTGGCCAAGGAGTGCCTGTTCACCGCCGAGCGGGTCTTCGAGTGCACCCTGCCCAAGGACGTCGAGTTCTCCAGCGGTCGCACGCTGACCAGCGCGGACGTCAAGTTCAGCATCATGCGGGCGCTGCGGCTGGCCCCGCAGCAGATGTCCCTGCTGGCCGCGCTGCGCAGCATCGAGACGCCGGACGCCTCGACGGTCCGGTTCCGGCTCAAGTACCCCGACAACCAGTTCGGTTTCGGCCTGGCGGTGCCGGCGGCGTCCATCGTCGACGAGGCCGCCTACAGCGCCGACAAGGTGCGGCCGGTCGACCAGCCCGCGATCGGCAGCGGGCCTTACCGGCTGGAGTCCTGGGACAACCAGGGCCTCACGATCACCAAGTTCGCCCAGTACAAAGGTCCGCTCGGCACCGACATGCCGCGCATTCGGGTGACCTGGGCCGACTCGCCGACGGCCGAGGAGGCGATCACCGACGGTCAGGCCGAGATCGTCTGGCGGACGCTCAGCCCGGCCGCCGTCGACAGGCTGCAGGACCGGGCCTGGCGGGCCCAGCAACAGCAGGAGCCGGTCGGCTACTTCCGTTGGGGGCTGCCGCGGATCGCCCTGCAGCGGCTGGTGTGGCTGCCCCGCAGCGCGCACCGGTCGGACGCCGCGCTGCGTCGCGCCGTCGCGGTGGCCCTGCAGGAGGACCGGCGGGCGAGCTCGATCCTGCCCAGCACGATCGACGGTCACGCCGACGCGTTCGCCCGGGGCGGCCGGCCGAAGATGCCCACCCTGCGCCGCGGCATCGCGCTGACCATGCGGTTCACGAACTCGTCGCCGGCGATGGAGGACCTGGCCAACGGGGTGCGTGACCAGCTGGAGGAACGGCTCGGCATCTCGGTCCAGCTGGTCACCGAGTCCGAGCGCGCCGACCTGGAGCTGCGCGACGGAGCGCCGCTGGTGAACACCGCCCTGGGCTGGCTGCAGGACTACCTGAAGAACCCGCTGCCGGGCAGCGCGAGCAAGCTGGCCGAGCTCGAGGAACGGATCCGCTCGAACAGCCGCGACGAGGTCCAGCTGCCGGCCCTGACCGAGATCCAGAAGCAGGCGGCGGTGGACGCCACCGTCGTCCCGATCGCCGAGACCGACGGGGTGTTGTTCCTGCGGCAGCGGGTCGACCTGGTCGGTGAGGCGTTCGGACCCGGATACCAACTGGCCTTGTGGGGAGCACGATGGCGGAACTGAACGGGGTGCGCACCGGGCCGCTGCAGGCCGGCGAGCGGGTGACCCTGACCGATCCGAAGGGACGCCGTCACTCGGTGCTGCTGGCTTCCGGCGGCACCTTCCACACCACCAAGGGCGGGATCAGCCACGACGCGCTGATCGGCGGACCGGACGGCAACGTGGTGACCTCGGCCGGCGGCGTCGCCTACGTGGCGTTCCGGCCACTGCTGGAGGAGTTCACGGTGACGATGCCGCGCGGTGCGGCCGTCATCTATCCCAAGGACGCGGCCCAGATCCTGGTGCAGACCGACATCTTCCCCGGCGCCCGGGTGCTGGAGGCCGGGGTCGGCTCGGGCTCGCTGTCGATGCACCTGCTGCGCACCATCGGTTCGGCGGGACGGCTGCACTCCTACGAACGCCGGCCCGACTTCGCCGAGATCGCGAAGCGCAACGTGGAGGCCTTCTTCGGGGCGCCGCACCCGGCCTGGGAGGTGCGGATCGGCGACCTGGTCGAGGTGATCGGCGACGAGGAGGTCGATCGGGCCATCCTCGACATGCTGGCGCCCTGGGAGTGCGTCGACGCGGTCGCGAACGTGCTGGTGGCCGGCGGCCTGCTGTGCTGTTACGTGGCGACCGCCACCCAGCTGGGCCGCACCATGGACACCCTGCGCGCCCACGGCGGCTTCACCGAGCCGGCGGCGAGCGAATTGTCGCTGCGGCAGTGGCACGCGGAAGGGCTGGCGATCCGCCCGGGCCACGCCACCACCGGGCACACCGGCTTCCTGATCTTCACCCGTCGGCTGGCGCCCGCGGTGACCGCGCCGCTGCGCCGGCGGCGTCCGGCACCCGGGGCGTACGGGCCGGACTACAGCGGCCCGAGGCCGCCCGGTGTCGGTGCGGAGGAGGCGACGGAGTGACGCCGTCCGATCCGCTCGAGCAGGCCAGGGAGCTGGCCGAGGCCCGCGGGCGTGCCGCCGAGCTGGCCGAGCGGCGGCTGGCCAACGCCCGGGCCGACGCGCGGGCGCTCTCCCAGGCCAACGAGAAGCTCAACGCCACGCTGCGCGAGGCCCGTGAGTCGCTGGTCGCGCTGCGCGACCAGCTCGAGGCGCTGTCCAACCCGCCGCAGGCGCACGGTGTCGTGGTCGGCGTCGCCGGGGAGGCGCTGGTCGACGTGTCGGTCGGCGGCCGGGTGTTGCGGGTGGCGGTGGGGCCCGAGGTGCCCGCCGGCGAGTTGGCGGCCGGCGTCCCGGTGCTGCTCAACGAGGCGATGATGCTGGTCGCGGTCGGCCCCGAGCCGTCCCAGTGCGACGTGGTCGTGGTGAAGGACGTGCTCGCCGGCGGACGGCTGCTGGTCGCCGGCGGCGGCGACGACGAACAGCTGCTGACCGCCGCGCCCGCCGCGTCCGACGCCCAGCCGGGGCAGAGCGTGGCAGCCGACCGGCGGGCCGGTGTCGCGCTGCGGGTGGTGGAACGCACCGAGGTCAACGACCTGCTGCTCGACGAGGTGCCCGACGTCGACTACACCGACATCGGCGGGCTGGGCGGGCAGATCGAACAGATCCGGGACGCCGTGGAGCTCCCGTTCCTGCACCGCGACCTGTATGCCCGCTACCGGCTGCCGGCGCCCAAGGGCGTCCTGCTGTACGGGCCGCCCGGCTGCGGCAAGACGATGATCGCCAAGGCCGTCGCGAATTCGCTGGCCGAGCAGGTCGGCGGCGGAGTGGGCAGCCACTTCCTGAACATCAAGGGCCCCGAGCTGCTGAACAAGTACGTCGGAGAGACCGAACGGCAGATCCGGGTGATCTTCTCCACGGCCCGCGAGCACGCCGCCGACGGGCGTCCGGTGATCGTGTTCTTCGACGAGATGGACTCGCTGTTCCGCACCCGCGGCAGCGGGGTGAGCTCCGACATGGAGTCGACCGTGGTGCCGCAGCTGCTCAGCGAGATCGACGGCGTCGAGGGACTGTCGAACGTGATCATCATCGGCGCCACCAACCGCGAGGACCTGATCGACCCGGCGATCCTGCGGCCCGGCCGGCTCGACGTGAAGATCAAACTCGACCGCCCGGACGCCGCGGCGGCGTCCGAGATCCTCGGCAAGTACCTCACCGACACCGTGCCCTTGGCCGAGGGAACAAGGGTCGGCGAGTTGATCGATGCCACCGTCGGGGTGCTCTACGCGGCGAGTGACGACAACCGGTTCCTGGAGGTCACCTACGCCTCCGGCGACCGCGAGGTTCTCTACGTGACGGACTTCGTCTCAGGGGCGATGCTGGCCAACATCGTCGGGCGGGCCAAGAAGTCGGCGATCAAGGAGGTGCTGGCCGGCGGCCCGGACGGCGTCCGGTTGGAGCATCTGCTCGGTGCCTGCGCCGACGAGGTGGCCGAGAACGAGGACCTGCCGAACACCACCAACCCCGACGACTGGGCACGGATCTCGGGCCGCAAGGGCGAACGGATCACCTTCATGCGCACCTTGCGGGGGGCACGCCAGGTGAACCCGTAGCGCGGCGGTCGACGTGGGTGCCACCCGGACCGCGTCGGCGAGCGGCCGAACGACGAGGCCTCAGCCGCGGGCAGCGCGCCGTCGCTGCGCCACGACAGCGCGCCAGCCGAGCATGGTGACGGCCAGGAAGAGGCCGGCGACCACCACGAAACTGGGCTGGACGCCGCCACCGCCGCTGGCGCGGATCCAGCTGCCGAAGACCAGCGTGCCGAGCCAGACGATCGTGCCGTTCAGCAGCTGCTCGGTGGGTCGCTTCATGCCGATCAAGGCGACACTCGTGCCGACCAGGGCGACGACGAACGGCCAGGCGGCGACCGCTACGCCGGCCGGGTCGGCGGCTTCGGCGTGGGACAGCCGCCCGACGGTGGCGAACACCAGCACCGCGAGCAGATCGAGACCCAGCGCCGTCCACCACTTCACGGGGTCAACCCTACGATGAAGGGCATGCCGCTGCTGGGGACCGAGACCGAGTACGGCATTCTGGCGCCGGGGCGTCCGGACCTGCACCCGACGCTGCTCTCGGCGGCGGTGGTGGACGCCCACGACGGGCCGGCGACGCTGGCGCGGCCCGACCCCGACGCCCCGATCCCGCTCGAGGATGCCCACAACCGGTTCCTCGGCAACGGCGCCCGGCTCTATGTCGACCATGCCCACCCGGAGTACTCGACGCCGGAGGTGACGACACCGCGCGAAGCGCTGGTGGCCGACCTGGCCGGGGACGCGATCGTGGCGCGGGCGGCGGTGACCGCCGGTCAGCGGCTGGGGACCCCGGTGCGGGTGTTCAAGAACAACACCGACGGCAAGGGCGCCTCGTACGGCTACCACGAGAACTACCTGCTCAGCCGCTCCACTCCGTGGTCCCGGATCGTCGAGGGCTTCTTGGCCTTCTTGGTCACCCGGCTGGTGTTCACCGGCGCCGGACGGGTGGGCCTCGGCCAGTCGAGCGAGTCCGCCGGCTTCCAGCTGTCCCAACGGGCCGACTTCTTCGAGGCCGTGACGGGGCTGGAGACCACCATCCGGCGTCCGCTGGTGAACACCCGCGACGAGCCGCACGCCGACCCGCACCGGTGGCGCCGGCTGCACGTGATCGCGGGGGACGCCAACCGTTCCGAGACCGCCACCCTGCTGAAGCTCGGCACGGCCTCCGCGGTGCTCGCCGCGATCGACGCCGGTGACCTCCGGCCTCCGCTGCTGGCCGACCCGCTGGGCGCCGTCCGGGCGGTGAGCCGCGATCCGACTTGTTCGACGCGACTGGCGTTGACGGACGGACGGTCGTTGACCGCGATCGAGATCCAGCAGGAGTATCGAGCTCAGGTGGAGGCCGCAGGGTCGGCGGACGCCGACATCCTGGAGCGCTGGGGCCGGACCCTCGATGGGCTGGCGGCCGAGCCGATGGGCTGTCGCGAACTGGACTGGGTCGCCAAGCTCACTCTCGTGGAGAGCTTCCGGCGCCGCGACGGCATCGGCTGGGACCATCCGCGGCTGGCCCAGCTCGACCTCGCCTGGGCCGACCTCGACGGTCGCGCCAGCCCGTACGCGGCGCTGGTCAGGGCCGGACGGATGCCCCGACTGACCACGGATGCGGAGATCGAGCGGGCCGTCGCCGAGCCTCCCGAGGACACCCGGGCACGATTGCGCGGCCGGTTGGTCGAGGAGCGGACGTCGGACGTGGTGGGCATCGACTGGTCGTGGATCCTGCTGCGGGGTCGTCAGGGACGCCGCCGCGTCCGCCTCGACGATCCGTACCGGGGAACCGGCGAGGACATCGCCCGTGCCGGCGGGCTGGACGCCCTGATCGCCGGGCTCTAGCCGACCCCGTCAGGACGGCCCGGCCGGGTTCAGCCGGCCGTCTCCCGGGTCCGGGCCGACGCCGGGTCGCACCAGTCCGCACTCGTAGGCGGTGACACTCAACTGGACCCGGGTCGAGGCCGCGAGCTTGCGCATCAGCCGGTTGACGTGGGTCTTCACGGTGGCCTCGGACAGGACCAGGCGGGACGCGATCCCGGTGTTGGTGAATCCGGCCGCGACCAGGCGCAACACCTCGACCTCGCGGGCGGTCAGGCCCGCCAGCGCGGCGGCGGTGCGTCGCGGTCCGGGCGTGCTGAGGTAGCTGTCGATCAGCCGCCCGGTGAGCCGGGAGTCCAGCACCCGGTGGCCGGCCGCCACGTCGCCGATGGCTTCGGCCAGTCGGTCGGGGGTGACCGTCTTGCACACGTAGCCGCTGGCGCCGGCGGCGAGCGCGTCGCGAAGATCGTCGTCCAGGTCGAACGTGGTGAGCACCAGTACCTTGACGTCGAGGCCCAGCCGCGCGATCTCCCGGATCGCGCGCAGGCCGTTCCAGCCGGGCATCCGCAGATCCATCAGCACCACGTCGGGGCCGAGTTCGCGGGCCAGCGCCACTCCCGCGGGTCCGTCGCCGGCCGTCCCGACCACGTCGATGCCGCGATGCCCCAGGACGGCCGCCAGGCCGCTGCGGATCAGTTCCTCGTCGTCGACGATCAGCACCCGCGGACTCATCTCGCCCCCGGCAGCGGGAGGCGCACCGACAGCGCGAAGGTGGGCCGGTGGGCTATCTCCACGACGCCGCCGCGGGCGTGGACCCGCTCACGGATGCCGACCAGCCCCAGACCGGCGCCCCCGGCCGCCGGAACCGTCCCGGCGGAACGGGGCTCCGGTGCGCCGTCGCCCGGCGCGGGCTCGTCGGTGTTGGCGAGCTGGAGGGTCAGGTCGGCGGCGTCGGTCACACAGGAGAGCCGAACCCGCCTGGCCGCGCAGTGCCGCAGCGCGTTGGTGAGACCTTCCCGGACGACGGCGGTGGCCACGCCGAGCAGTTCGGGTGGCACCTCGGAGAGCGGCTCGTCGAGGTCGACGCTCAGCCCCAGCGACCGGGCTTCGCCGACGAGCGCCCGGATCGAGTTCTGCGCTTCGCCGTGGCGGGCGGCGCGGATCACCCGGGCTGCCTCGGTCAGCACCTCGCGGCCCTTGCTCCGGACGCGGCCGAGCGCCTCGCGGGCGCCGGCCGGGTCGCCGTCGAGCAGGTCGTCGGCGAGGTCGGCCTGCACCACCATCGCGGTCAAGGAATGCGCCAGGTTGTCGTGCAGATCCTGGGTGATCCGCAGCCGCTCCGCGATGGCTCCGGTCTCCTCGGCCCGTTCGCGCAGCAGTCGCTCGCGTTCGGCGTACGCGGCCTGCAGCGCCGCGCGCCTGAGCGCGATGCCCAGGGCCACCCCGCACGCCCACGGTCCGAGGTACACGATCAGGCCGAACAGCACGTCGGCACTGAAGCCGGCCAGGTGAACAAGGGTCAGATACATCGCGGCCATCGCCGCGACCACCCCGCTCAGGCTGAGCCACACTCGGCGGGTGTGCTGGCCGGCGGCGAAGCAGGCCAGGGCGGGCGGCAGCAGCCAGGAGGCGGCGTCCAGGAAGGCGGCCCGACCGCCCAGCAGGGCGCTCGTCGCGGCGACCGTCGCGACGGCGATCGGCATCCACTCCGGGTAGCGGCGTCGCAGGACGAGCAGTCCCGCGGCCAGCAGGTATGCGCCGAGCCAGCCGTAGCCGGCGACAGCGAATTCGGTCACGGCGCAGGCGGCGAAACCCGCCGGCAGCAGCGCGTCGCGCCAGCGGATGGTTGCGTCGTCCGGGCCCATCGCTCCCCCCATCCGGGGCAGACACTACGCCGTCCGGGGCGGGCCGGCGTCAAACCCGGGGTTGACGACGGTCACACCCGGGCTGGACGCGGCGGCGGCGTCCGCGGTCGCAAAGTGAACGCCAGGAGGAACCCATGATGAGCGTTGTCGCCCGAGTGTCCCTGGCCGCCGCCCTGCTGGGCAGTATCGTCGCCCCGATCGTCGCGGTGTCGTACCTGCATACCCCGGAGGGCATCGAATCCCTGGACCAACCCAGCGTCGCCTTCTGGGCGAAACCGGCAACCGACCTGCTGGCGCCGCTGCTCGACGGTGCCGGAGCGGATCGGGTGTATCTGGTGGGCACTCAGCTGATGGGTGCGATCTGGCTGGCCACGCTGGCAGCCGCGATCGCGACGGCGCGCCGGCGGAGCCCGGTGGGACTTGAGCGGGCCTGGTGGTCGATCGCCCTGATCGGCTACGTCTGGTTCGCGGTCGGCCTGGTCGGCTTCGGCGTGCTGGCCGGCCTGCTCTCACCGGCGCATCCCGCCGCGGACGCCGTCTTCATGACCGCGATGCTGCCCGGTCTGCTGACGAGCCTGATCGGTTCCAGCCTGCTCGGGGTGGCGCTCGTCCGGGCTCGGTATCCGGTGCGTGGCGCGTCCTGGCTGCTCGCGCTGGCCGTCCCACTGTGGCTGTTCGCGAACCTGGTCGTCGGGCACAACTCGATCGGGCTGCTCCCGCTGCTGTGGGCCTGGGCACTGGCCAGCCGATCCGTGGTGCTGCCGTCGCGCCTCGCCGCTGCGCGCCGGTGAAACTGGAGGCGCTCTCGGGCCGCCGGCTGGGAGTCGGGGTTACCAACCGGGCGTTACGTCTCCCTCAGGCGTAGCGCGCGGCGCTGTTCCGCCTTCGCCCAGCGCTCCTTCTCAAGCTCGGTGACCGGTTCGAACTGCGGGACCGGCCTGGCCCTGCCGTTCTCGTCAAGGGACACCATGGCGAAGTAGCAGCTCGTGGTGTGCCTGCGCACACCGGTCAGGATGTCCTCGGCCTCGACCCGGATGCCGACCTCGATCGACGTCCGTCCGGTGTAGTTGACCGAGGCCAGGAAGGTGACCAGTTCGCCGACGTGGACGGCGCGGCGGAACCAGACCCGGTCGACCGCCGCCGTCACGCAGTAGTGCCGGGCGAACCGGCTGGCGCACGAGTAGGCGACCTGGTCGAGCACCTTCAGCAGGTGTCCGCCGTGCACGTTGCCGGCGAAGTTCGCCGTGTCCGGCGTCATCAGCACGGTCTGGGAGAGGGTACGGGGCGGTGGTTCGTCCATCGGCACGGGCGCAACTGTAGTTCCGCAGGATCCCCCTGCCTGAACCTCGGGGCATGGACGGGAGCGTGCGGCGTCCGGCATGGCGGGTTTCGAGACCGTGAACCGGAACGGAACCGTCCCTTGAACGGGAATGGAACCGTCCCCTGAATCGGAATGGAACCGTCCCTTGAACGGGAATGGAACCGTCCCCTGAACGGGAACGGAACCGTCCCCGGTTCACTCCACGAGGTAGTCGAAGCGGACGCCGCTGGGCGGGACGGTGGGGCTCACCCGGGTGCGGTTCGCCGCCCAGACGTGCAGGGTGCCGTCGATCCAGCGGGCGGCCTGGTAGCTGCGCTGGACGGTCAGGCCGCCGACGGGAACCTCCTCCTCGGGGATCAGCAGGGCGCCGTCCGGGCCGCCGCCGAGCAGGCCGGTGACGCTGCGGACGACGCGGCGTCCGGTGACGTCGAGCACGGCGCCGCGGGCGAGCACGATCTGTTCGTCGTCGCCGGCCCGGACCGGCAGCAGCGGGATCCAGTGCGGCGGCGGTGCCTGGGCCAGGTGGTAGTCGGCGGCCGGGTCCGGGTCACCGGGCGGCTCCGGGTCGCGGGCGGAACTCAGCGGCAGGCCCACCTGCAGCGGCGACTCGACGGTCTGCTCGATCGCCCAGCCCAGGTTGGCGAGCTCGTCGCGGGCCAGCACGACCTGCTCGACGACGGACCCGACCAGCGGCTGCGCCAGCCGCGGCATCACGTAGAACAGGTTGCGGACCGTCGTCCCCTCGGGCGCGTCGGCGTCGAACGGCATGGCGTGGGCGAACATGCCCCAGCCGTCCGCCGGACGGGTCCCGGTGGTACCGGTCGCCCGCAGCAGGGTCCGGACGCCGAACGTGTCGGTCACCACCAGCGACCGCGACTCGACCAGGTGCCCCACCGGCAGGTCGACGCCGATCACGAACCAGTCGTTGCCGTAGCCGGAGAGGGTTTCGATCATCAGCACCTGGCCCAGGTCGGTCTCGGCCGGGGCCAGTGCCGCCAGGTTGACCGCGCCGTCCTCGAACTCCCAGAACCGCCGTGCCGGCAGCCCGGGTGCTGTCACCGGCGCCGGCATCACGGTCCGGGTCACCGTCGCCCCCGCCTCGGCAGCGGTCGTGCCCAGGTTCACCTCACCGTTGACGTCGAACTCGTACCAGTCGAGGGTGTCGCTGTCGTAGCGGTGCGCGGTCAGCGTGGTCTCGTCGAACGGGTCCGCGCCGCGCCGGGCCGCCATGGACGCCGCGTACTCGAACCGCTCCGGCCGCCAGCAATCGGCGTCCGGGTCGGCCTCGGCGAACAGACCGGCCACCAGGCGCAGCCAGTCGGCGCAGGCCGCGCGCACCTCGGCGGCGTCTCCCGGAGCGACGTCCACACCGCGCGGCATCGGACGTCCCGCCAGTTCGCCGCGCAACCGACGGCCGTCCAGGCTGCGGCCGCCGTGCAGCCGCAGATAGCCCGCGGTCTCGGCGTCCAGGCCGTCCAGCACGACGTCGGCGTAGTCGGGGACGGCGAACGCCGCCGCGAACGCCGGCCGGTAGTCGGCCGACGTCTCCTGCTGCGCCAGCAGCCGCAGGAACAGCCGTCCGGTGTCGACCCCCAGCCGGACGCCCTCGGCCGTCTCCGCGGAGGTCGGCAGCGGGGTCCCGACCCGTTCGATGAGCGTCTCCAATGGTGCGGCCAGGGCGTCGAAGCGGGGTGCCTGCAGCGCGGTGTCCGGCGGGATCGGGCCGGCGACGAACCGGGTGGGCGGCGCCGCGACGCCGCGCCAGCGGGCGATCACGGGCGTGCCGCCGTCCTGACCGGCGAACTCGCCGACCTGCCACTGCCGGGCCAGCAGCCACAGCGGATCGTGCACCGGGGCGGTGGCGCCGACGGTGACGTCCGGCTGCATGGGGTCGGGCTCGAGCCGGAAGAAGGTGGTGATCGACGCCATCTCAGCCTCCCGGGTTCGGGGTCAGCACGGCGGGATCGGTGGAGACCGCGTCGCCCTCGGCGTTGAACGCCAGCACGGTGGCCGGCAGGTACTGCCGGATCGCCCCGAGCGCGGACGGCGGGACGGCGCGCAGGTGCGCCAGCTCCAGGGTCTCGATCAGCACCTGGTTGAGCCGGCCCACGGTCCACGGCTCGCCGACCACCGGGGGCACGGCCAGCAGGATCGCCTGCGGGGCCATCGCCTCCGGCGGATCGTAGGCGAACGCGACGCCGGTGGTCTGGACGCCGGACGGCACCACCTCGCTCCACTCGTCGACCAACAGGCCGGCCAACATCCGCCCGGGCCGGACAAGCTCGCCGCCGACCAGCGCCAGCGACACCGCGCCGTCGACATAACTGCTTGCCGGAAGGGCATTCCAGGTCGCGCCCGGCCGGTGCGGCTGCTGCGCGACGGCCAGCTCGAAGCCCGGCCCGCCCAGCGCCTCGGCCGCGCGCAGCGCGACACCCGCCCGGCGCAGCGGATCCCGCACCCGTTCCATCCGGGTGAACCACACCTCGGCCGCCAGCGGGTCGCCGCCGGTCAGCGCCGGGTCGTCGCGGGACGCCGCCAGTCCGGCCGCGTCGGGCGGCAGGAAGCGGGGCAGTGCGACGAAACCGGGGCCGAGCAGCGCCGCGAGCCTCGCCAGGACGGCCGCGACCGGACGCTCGCCCTCCACGACGGCGTCGGCCTCGGCCAGCCGTCCCTGCAGGGCCGCCAGCACCCGGCCGGCCGCGGTCCGCCAGGCGTCCGCGTCCGGGACCCGCGGGAACGCCGCCTCCCCGACGCCCAGTGACCAGGCGGCCTGCACCGCCTCGCGCACCGCCTGGACGGTGTCGGTCCTCCACGGCCTCGACCACAGCGGTGGACGACCGCCTCCACCGCCGATCGGGCCGTGACCGCCCGGGCCTGCAGCTCGGCACGATCAACGCCGTCGAGAGGGTCGGCGTGCGGCGGCTGCAGCGCCACCCCGTCCAGCGGTTTGGCCGCCGTGACCATTACGGACAGCGAGCGTCCCAGCTCCAACAACTCCAGCAGCGGCCGGTCGGGGACCAGCGCGGCACCCTCGCCGCTCAGACCGGCGGCCAGCGCCGCCCGGGCCGCCAACTCCAGACCGCCCGCCTCGCCCGCGGCGGCCATCCGGACCAGGTCGGAGGCGGCCACCGACAGGGCGGTCAGCGGCACGGTGCTGATCGTGCCGTCCACCGCGATGGTCACCGTGCGGGAACCGGCCGGGCCGAGCATCCGCCCTAGCCAGGCGTCCAGTGCCGGTTCGGCGACGGCGCGGACGGAGATCCCGGGTCGGAGCCCGGGATGACGGGGGTCGGCGGGGGGAGCGGGGTCGCCGGCGGCGTCCGGCCCTCCGCCCCAGCCGGACGCCGGCGCCGCGTCCGGGTCGAGCAGGATCGCCACCCGGTGGGTGACCCCGGCACCGCCGCGCGGGGTGGCCAGGAAGTCCAGATCGGGTGGTGGCGCCAGGCCGCGGTCGACGTCGGCGACCCCGATCACCGCCCGGGTCAGGTCGCCGCGGGCGAACTGGTGCACCTGCTCGGCCTGCAAGGCGTCGGCGCAGGCGTCGACGGCGGCGTTGAGGGCCCGCAGCACGGCGATCGCCCGCCGCCGCTCGTCGTCGGTGGGCGTCCGGGTCATCGAGACCAGGTGGTCCACGGCATGACCCTCGTCGCCCAGCCACAGCTCGTGCAGCTTCAGGCCGTCCAGCCGGCGGGCCTCGACGGGCAGGTCCTCCTGGCCGGGCAGCGGCGCCACCTCGCGGGCGTCGTTGATCGCGAAGTCGAGGTTGCGCTCATGCAGGTCGCGCTCGACCAGGTAGCCGAGCACCGCGCCCACGCTGCGGCCGGCCCGGACGCCGTCGAAGACCCAGCGTGCCAACCGCACCCGCTGCGAGGTGAGGCTGATCGCGAACGGGTCGGTCTCGCCGCCGCCGTGGCTCAGGTGCGCGTTGCGCAGCAGGGCGCTGACCTGCGCCTGCTGCACCGAGGGCGCGTGGATGAACCCCGGATCGTCGGCCGCGGTCAACAGCGGTCCGGGCTCACCCGCCGGCAGGGCCGCGATCGGCGTCCCGGTGGTCGGCCGCAGCCCCTCCACCCAGCCGTAGCCGCCCACCACCACGCCGGACGGCCGGGCCGCCCGGAGCTCCGCCAACCGGGCCCCGGCAAGGGAGGTCACCCAGGCATCGACGCGATGCCCGGCCGCGTCGAGGGTGCCCAGCAGGTGCCGCTCCAGGGCGCGGGACGAGCCCCCGGCCAGCACCCGCACGGCTTCGGCGAGGTCACGCACGCCGGCGTCGTCGGCGACGCGCTGCCGCACCGTGCCGCCACCGGGCAGTCCCTGGTCGCGTTGCGCCGTCCAGCCCAGGTCGGGGTCGCCGAAGCCGTACAGTTCGGCGTCCCGGCCGGTCCCGCCGAGCAGCCGGGCGGCGGCGAGGGCGTGCCGCCGCAACAACCCGTGCCGCACCAGCGCGGCCAGCANACGCTCGACCAGGTAGCCGAGCACCGCGCCCACGCTGCGGCCGGCCCGGACGCCGTCGAAGACCCAGCGTGCCAACCGCACCCGCTGCGAGGTGAGGCTGATCGCGAACGGGTCGGTCTCGCCGCCGCCGTGGCTCAGGTGTGCGTTGCGCAGCAGGGCGCTGACCTGCGCCTGTTGCACCGAGGGCGCGTGCACGAAACCGGGATCGTCGGCCGCGGCCAGCAGCGGTCCCGGCTCATCCTTGGGCAGCGCGGTCAGCCGCGTGCCCGCGGTGGGCTGCAGGCCCTCCACCCAGCCGTAGCCGCCCACGCTGACACCGGTGGGTCGCGCCGATCGCAGGTCGGCCAATCGGGCGTCGGCAAGGGACGTCACCCAGGCGTCCAGCCGGTGGCCGGCCGCGTCGAGGGTGCCCAGCAGGTGTCGCTCCAGGGCCTTCGGCGGCGCTCCCGCCAGCACCCGGACGGCGTCGGTGAACGCCCGCAGCCCGGGATCGTCGGCGACCCGCCGGCGCACCGTGCCGCCGGGCAGGCTCTGGTCGCGTTGCGCCGTCCAGCCCAGGTCGGGGTCGCCGAAGCCGTACAGTTCGGCGTCCCGGCCGGTCCCGCCGAGCAGCCGGGCGGCGGCGAGGGCGTGCCGCCGCAACAACCCGTGCCGCACCAGCGCGGCCAGCACCGACGGCTGCGCCGCGCCGGACGCGGCGGCGAGCACGTCGGCGTCCGTGCTGAGGAGGGTCGACAGGAGGCGCAGGTCGCCATCGGGACCGATCAGCGGCAGGGTCACCGGACGGCTCACCGGCTCGTGCACGGTCAGTGCGCCCGGCAGCAACCCGAGCCCGGCGGCGAGCGCGACCGGCAGGGCACGATCGCGGGCCGTGTCCCAGAAGCCGGCCGACGACAGGTCGCGTCCGAGGAACCGGGCCGCGTTGTCGGCGAACCGGGCGCCCATGCTGCGCCGCAGGCCGAGCGTCGAGGAGCGGCCCTGCAGCCGCAGCACGTCGACCAGTTCCGCGGCGACGCTGGTGCCGCTCACCCGGGGTGCCCGGCCGACCAGCGGACGCCAGGCGCCGTCCAGCACCCCGACCAGGATCCGCCGCAACCGGTTCTGCCGGTCGTCCCCGGCGAACCGGTTCAACGAGGTCACCGGCAGGACGCCGTACGGCTGGCGGCCCACCCGCAGCACCGGAAGCGGCCCACCCGGACGGACGAACCGCCGGGCGTGCCCCAGCGCCCAGTCGTCGGTCGCGAGGTCGGCGCCGCCGAACTGGGTGAGCCAGTAGCCCCAGGTCGCGGGCCAGAGCGCGGTGGTCATCGCCTCGGCCAGCGCCGGGTCGGTGTCCGCGGCGTTCGGCAGGCCGGCCAGCAGCCGAGCCGAGTCGAGTCCCAGCGCGGCGGCGGTCAGGCTCGCGAAGCTGCCGGGCAGGGGTTCGGCCTGCGTCGGCAGCCAGGCGGAACCCTCGCTCGACCAGCCGGACGGCCGCTGCTCGGCATTGTTCGTGGTGGTCTCGGCGGTCAGGAAGGCCAGCCCCTCGGTGAACCGCTGGGCGGCCAGCAGCCGCCCCAGCGCATCCGCGCCGTCGCCGTCGGCCGCACCGGCGACCAGCAGCAGGTCGACCGCGCCGGCCACCGGCAGCCGCAGCGCCATCCCCGCCCGCTCGGCCTCGGCGAAATCGACCAGCCAGTTCATGCCGGTGTCGACGGCGGCCACCTCGTCGTTCTCGGCACGCACCAGCGGGGCGTCCAGATCGGGGCCGACGGCGAGGTCGGGGGTCACCGGCGCGCCGGTGGCCACGGCCAGGAGCTGCCCACCGGCGTACGCGGTGGCCGTCCAGCGGTTCGGCAGCAGCCGGGCGACCGGCGTCCGGCGGAGTTCGGCGACCTCGACCGCCGGGAACACCGGTTCGACGCCGAGGACGGCCTCATCGGCAACCTCGACGGCCGGACGCGAACCCGCGTTGGTCGGGGTGAGCGCCGTCACCACCCAGGCCGCCCGGCCCACCCCGAACCGGTCGGCCACCGCCTGGAACGCCCGCCGCCGGCGCTCGGTGTTGTCGCCGGTGCGCCAGTGCAGCCGCCAGTACTCCTGCCCGGCGTCCCGCTCGGCGGCCGACAGCCGCGGGTCGTGGGCGTCCACCTGGAGCTGATCGGGATAGATCCGCACCAGCAACTCCCCGGTACCGTTCGCCGCCGTCGCGTAGCGGGTCTCCAGCCGGACCGGCAGCAACGCCAGCGGCAGCTCGGACACCCCCAGCGTCCCGCCCAGCCGGGGATCGGCCAGCAGCGCGTCGGCGGCCAGGGGGGCCAGATCGATCGGTTGGGTCATGGTTCCGGCTCCCGTAGCAGGACCGCGATCGGGATGGTCATCCGCACCGGCAGCTGCCGCAGCCGACCGGCCAGCGCGGCGGCGGTGGGGTCCGGGGCGGGGGCGTGGCTGACCCCCGCGGGCGCCGCCCCCACCTCGAAGCCGAAGCGCGGGGCGCTGGGCTGCTCGGCGATCACGATCGCGTAGTCGTCGGCATCGTCCAGCGGGATCGCGAAGCCGAAGTAGCTGACGTCGGGGTCGAGCGAGCCACGGAACACCGGCAGCAACTCCTGCTGCGCTCCCGTGGTGGCCTTGGCGGTCACCACGGCGTTCGGGAAGCGCCGGATCAGCTCGCTGCGCAGCAACAGCACGAACCGGTCCGGGCGCAGCGTCGGGGCGCCGAGCGCCCGGTCGCCCCAGTCGCCCAGCGGCGGAATGTCCGGCGGCTCGTCGGGGGCGACGGCGGCGTCCCAGAACCGGTCGAAGAAGGTCGCGGTCAGCGGCGTCGGGAACTCCCGCCAGGCCAGCTCGCGGCCCAACTCGTGGTTCAGGCCGACCAGGAAGGCCTCGACGAAGGCGCCGTTGGTGCGCAGCGCGAGGGCCGTGTTGGCCGGGACGCCGCCCAGGCCGGGCAGCAGCCACTGCTGCCCGAGTTCGGCCAGCGAGCGGGCCATCGGGGTGCCGAACCGGGGCGCGAACGCCAGGTCGGGCAGGGGTGCCTCGGCGGTCGGTGCCGGCGGGGGAGCGGTCAGCAGGCCGGCGACCGCGGCGGTGAAGGTGCGCCGCGGTGCCGTCAGCTCGACGGCCTCGTGGAACAGGGCCGCCACCGCCATCGCCCCGGCGACGCCGCGGGGTGGCGGGGGCGGCGCCATGAACCGGGTCAGCTGCGCGGCGGCCACCTGGCGGAACAGTGCCGCGGCCGCGGAGTCCACGATCGGCGGACGGGGCCGCGGATCGCCCGGATCGGGATCGACCGGATCGACCGGATCGGGGAACGGGTCGGGATCTCCGGGTTCGCCGGGACGCCGGTCGCGGATCGGGGTGGGGCCACCACCGTCGTCCGGACGCCGGCGAGCGACGCCCGGCTCCCGGTCCAGGTCCGCGCGGGCGGTTCCGGCGCGTCCGATCCCCGTGGCGGCCACCCCGGAGGACGGCAGGTCGCTCCGGGTCAGGTCACCGGCCAGGACGCCGCCGGTGAACACCCCGCCCCCTCCGGTGAACACCCCGCCGCCGGGTAGCGGCAGCGGGCGTGGCGGCCCGGCCGGCTGCGGTGTCGGGGTGATGGCGAACCCGCGCCGCGGCGGTGCACCGCTGATCGCCGCCGCGGTCAGCGCCGCCCAGGTCAGGGTGCCGCCCGGTGCCACCGCGTCGAAGGTGAGCGGTCCGACCGGCGGCTCGAAGCTGCGTTCGATCCGGGAGATCGGTGCCATCCGGCTCAGGATGTCGATCCGGGACGGCATCGGCGCGGTTCGCCCGGCCCGCCGCAGGATGGGCCCCGACGTGCGGGCCACCCGCCGCACCGCCGTACCGAGGGCCGCGGAGGCCACCTGCGCCTGCGCCCATTGGACGCCGAAGCTCGGGTCGGCGCCGGTCGCGGGCGCCGCCAGCAGCCGGGCCCGCAGCGGGGCCAGCACGAACAGCCCGACGTCGTCGGAGAGTTGCGCGACGTGCCGGCGGTGCAGGCTGTCGGCCACCGCGAAACCCAACCCGGCCAGCCCGTACAGCCGCTGCGCCGCGGCCAGGTCGGCCGCCTGGTCCCAGGCCGCCGCCACCAGGGTCTCCTGCTGCCGCTGCACCACCGCGGTGCCGAGCGCCGCGGCGACCCGGCCGCCGGGATCCAGGTTGAGCTGCTCGTACCACCGGCCGGTCATCGCCTCCAGCCCCGGCTCGGCGCGGTAGGTGGCGCCGTACCGCGGCGGCGCCAGCAGTGGCTCGCCGGGACGGGCGTCGTCCGGGGCGTTCAGCACATTCCGCAACTGGGCGGCGAACACCGTAGCCAGAGACGGATCCGACCAGCGCTGGGCGGGGGAGTCCAGGGCCAGCAGCGCCCCTCCCAACAGCAACTGCAGATCGTCAGCACCGGGAACCGGCAGCCCCGAGGTGGACAGGTCGATCGCCCGGGTGCCGAACTCGTCCGGCACCGGACGTCCGCGGATCGCCAGCGCCAGCGACTGGAAATCGCCGGCCGGGCCGGTCGCGAAGCGCCAGTGGTGGTACACCGGCAGTTCGACGCCCGGCATGCCCGGCTTCAGCGTCCAGGCCGCCCCGGACGCCGAGCCCGGGTCGACGCCGAGCCCGGTGAGGCGTCCGGCCTCGAAGGTGGGCACCACGCAGGCCAGGTAGGAGGTCTGCTCGGCCAGCAGCCGGCCGCAGACCAGCCGGGACAGGCTGCGTCCCGGGTCACCGGCCAGCGCCTGGGCCAGCGCGGCGTTCCCGCCGACGCCCTCCGCGGCCAGCTGGGCATGCGCCCACGCCCACGAGTCGGCCAGGTCGGGCAGCTCGTCCTCCGGACGCGCCGGGGCGCCGATGCGCAGCACCGGCAGGCTGCCCCGACTCGGCGGTGCCAGGCTCACCCCGGACTGCTCGCGCACCACCACCAGGCACAACCAGGGCCGCAGCCGCCCACCGGACGCCGACGCCGGCGTGAACAGCCAGGGCAGCGCCGGCTCGTCGAACTCGACCAGCGCCAGATAGTTCGACTCGAACGCGGAACTGTTCGGCGCCGGATCGGTGCGGATCACCTGCTGCGGCGCCACCGAGGTGACATCGCCCGGCCCCAGCAGCTGGACGCCGACCCCGGCCTCCGGCCCGTCGTTGACGCTCACCGCGACGGTCGTGCCGACCTGGGCCGGCGGATGGCTCCCCGGCGTGTCCGGCGGCAGGGTCAGCGGCCCGCCGCGGCGCACCCACGGCAGGAACTGCAGCGCCGGCTGGGTCATGACGCCCCCCGTCCGGCCAGGCGCGGCGCGTCGTCCCGGCGCTCCCCGAAGTAGCGTTCGGACGCCGCCGTCCGCGTCGCCGCCAGCTGCGCCGCACCCATCCGCAAGCCCGCCAGCACCGAGGCCCGCGACGGCGGCGAAGCACTCGGCTGCTCCACCGGCACGCCGTCCGGTCCGACCAGGATCTCGGTGTAGCCGAACGGCGCGCTGAGTGCCGCGCCGGCGTCCGAGGCGTAGGCGTCGGTGCCGAAGCTGACCCCCGCCTCGCGCTGCACCATGCCGGGTGCCGACAGCCGCTCGGCGTCGGTGAGGTCGAAGAACTGGCTGTCCGGGAACTCGTCGGTGACCGGCTGCGGGCTGGCCTGGGCGTCCCCGATCCGCGCCCGGGTGACCCGGAACCGGCGGTCGTCTTTCGGCACGAACGCGCCGACCCGGTCGATCGCGCGGGCGGTGTTCAGCGGCACCACGGCCTGCTGGACGATCAGCCGGCCCAGCGGATGCAGCCACAGCCCGGCCGCGCGCGGCGCGCTGCGGACGCCGACGATCTGGCCGACCGCGGGCGGCAGTTCGGTGCGCCAGCTGAGCGGGTCGTTGAACCGGTTCCGCAGTTCGGTCAGCACGTCGAGCGCCTCGGTGACCACCGATCCCGAGCCCCCGATCAGGGTCTTGTCGAAGCCGACGGTGTAGTCCCACCAGAGGATGCCGAAGGTCGCCTTGCCGGCCACCCGGAGCGGGATCGGTCCCTCCAGGGTGCCGCGGACGTCCACCTTGAACAGGTTGGTCTTGCCGCGTTTGAGCTGGATGCCGGCCTTGAAGTCGGCGATGAAGTGCGGCGGCCAGAACTGCACCAGCACGTCGAAGCCGACGTAGCCCTCGATCGAGAAGCCGTAGGCGGCGGCGTACAGGGACGCGGTCGCGCCGAACTGCAGCGTGTTGGGGGTGATCGCCAGGTAGGCCTCGATGATGAACTTCGGGTTGTCGCCGCTGGTCAGCGCCACCGTGACCCGGGGCACCACCGGGAAGCCGGCCGGCGGGCTGAACCGCGGGTTGAAACCCCCGATCGCCAGCGCGAAGCCGACCCCGGGGGCGCGCCGGAACGCGGCCGCGCCGGTCAGCACGAACCGGCCGAACAGCTTCGACTCGTACAGCACGGCGTCCAGGGCGGCGTAGCCGGTGTCCAGGTCGAACTCGCCGACGACGTCCAGGTTGAGGGTGAGCAGCGGCGCGGATTCCTGCGGAAGCACCGAGGAGACCCGGCCGAGCACCAGCAGCCGGGACGATTCGGTGGCGTCGTCGGTCTCCAGCATCAACGCCAGGTCGGCGCGCAGCAGCGGATGCGCGCTGCCGAAGGTCAGCTTCACCAGAATCCCGTAGATGTGGCTGCCGGCCTTCGGCGGGAAGAGCCGCAGCCCGGCCACCATCTCGGGCAGGTGCTTGATCGGGTCGGCCGGGAACAGCAGGTGTTTCAGCTGCCCGGACGGCAGCGCGGCCCGGACGGCGGGGACGTCCAGGGTGCGGTCGGCGGCGTAGAGCAGGCCGAAGCCGTCGAAGGTGACGAACCCGACGCTCAACCCGAGATGGTCGACGGTGCCGATCAGGATGAACGAGGTGAGCGGGTTGCCCTCCCGGTCCTTGGTGGACGCCAGGCCCAGGCAGGTGAGCGTGATCCGCTTGCCGAAGCGCAGCACCAGGGCCCCGAAGTAGTCGCTGAAGGTGATCAGGGCACCCGCGGCGACGGCCCAGCCGCCGTTGAATCCGTCGCCCTCACGCGCCGCCAACCGTACGACCAGTTCGTGCAGGTTGGTCCCCGGTATCCCCAGCACAGTCCCGCCGCCCAGCGGCAGGGTCAGGTCGAGGTCGGACGGCCCGGCCGGCCCGGTGCTGTCGAACGGCGGCTCGGGTCCGGTGGCGTCCACCGTGGCGACCTGGTGGATCTCCTTGATGAAGCCCAGGTTCGAGTCGTAGCCGAGGGAGAGGCCGACGACCTTGCGGTAGGGACGTCCGCCGAGCAGCTTGCGCATGAAGCTGTCGGACGACTTGCCGTCGACGACGATGGCGCAGCTGTCCAGCCGGGCCAGGATGCGCGCGCCGGACGCCGACAGGGTGAGCCCGAACGACATCGGCCCGAATTCGAGCGCGCTGCCCAGGATCGGCAGCCGGTAGCTGACCCCGCTCTCGTCGGGGATGGCCACGTACTGCAGGGACACGGCCAGTCCCGCCGCGGACGCGTTGGCCTCGACCCCGTCCCCGCTGATCAGGACGGCGGCGCCCGCGTCGCTGCGGATGCCGACCCGGAACCGCCAGGTCGGGTCGCCTGCGGCGCCGGGATTGAGCACCTCGTCGATGGTGAGCGCGCCGCCCAGGGCCAGGAACAGCTGATGCGGCCGGGACGGCGTCCCGAGCCGGCGGGGCAGGTACAGCCAGCTGAGCTTCAGGTCCTCGATGTCGGTCTCGCCGCGACGGCGCAACAGCACCGACACCATCCGGCTGGCCAGCAGGTCGGCGGCCCGCGGCCGGACGTCGGAGTCGACGTCCAGCCCGGCGGCGTCCCAACCCACGATGACGTCGGCCAGCAGGTTCTCGTCGTACTCGTCCGCGTTCTGGTCGACGACGGCGATGGCGGCGAGGATGCCGCGGATCAGGCCGTCGACGAACAGCAACGACTGGTCGCGGTCCGTGTTCAGGGTGCTGCCGTCGGCGCCCTCGGCGGTGTCGTCCAGGTCGTCGAGGGTGCGGCCCGGGTTCCAGACGAACTTCAGGATGGTCGCGAACGAGTTGAAGAAGCGGCCCGCCCGGACGTCGTCGCCGGCCTTGTCGGGCAGGCTCTTCTCGCCCGGACCCAGGGAGCCGGTCAGCTCGTTGGTGATCGTCACCGCCTGCATGATCAGGAACAGCTTCGGCCAGCGGCGGCGGACGTAGGTGCTGCCGAGCAGGTCGAACAGGCTGGTCACGAAGGTGTCGGTGCGTCCCGACCAGTCGCCGTCGCCCCAGGCCTCGATCTGGTCGATCAGGGCGCCGATGACCAGGGCGAGGTTGCCGACCGCCTCGATGTCGGCCTGCACGTCGTCGTCGACGCCGGCCCGGTACCGCTCCAGGGCGTCCAGTTGGGCGGCCGGCAGTTGCACCGGCGAGTCGATCCCGGGCGGCCCGCCCAGGTCGCGCAGCACCGCCGACCGGGCCTCCCGGCGTCCCAGCAGGTCGCCGACGAAGCCGGCGAAGTCGGCGACCTCGCCGGCCAGTCGGCGCAGGATCGACCCGGCGCTCACGACGGGTCCTCCGCCGCCGGGATCGGGACCCGCTCGATCATCGGGCCGCGCAGCACGCTCGGCGGCAGGTCGTCGTCGGCGGGGTCCAGGTCGGCCCGATGCACCATGTACGGCCCGGCCACCGGCAGCTGGGTCTCGGGGTCGATCGCGGACGTCCACACCTCGCCGACCGCGGTGATCCGGCCGTCGGTGGTCTCGAAGCGGCAGATGCCGGCGTTGGAGCGGAACATCATCTGCCGGGTGTTGCGCATCCGGTCCAGCGCCGCCTGGTGCCGCCGCGAACGGGGACGCCTGCGCGGCCACCTGGGCGTCGATCGCGTCGTCGTCGAGCGGGACGGCGCGGATCGGGCTGGGGCGTTCGGCGTCCGGGCGCCCGTCGATCAGGGGAGTGACCCGCCAGCGCCACTCCGGCGGCCGGGCCGGATTCAGCTCGGCGCCGTCCGGCCAGCCGTGCAGGGGCAGCAGCACCGGGGTGCGCAGCAGCTTGGCCCGGGTGACGGCGACCAGGTCGGCCTCGGTGAACCCGGCGGGCAGCAACACCAGGTCGTCCTCGGGCCGGGTCCAGCCGAGGCGTTCGACGCCGGTCCTGGCGCGCAGCAACTGCTGCAGCAGCATGGCACTGGCGTCCAGGGCTCGCAGATAGACCGGCATCACGTTCTTGAAGCCGCTGGAGGTGAACTGGACGATCCGGACCGGGTGCGCGGCGGCGCCGCGCCAGTAGCTCATGGCGTTGGACGCCGCGTTGTGCACGTCGCCGGACAGCAGCACCACCCGGGGATATTCCGCCAGCCGGGCCAGCAGGTGCTCGTAGGTGATCTCGTCGAGCGCCCAGGTCTCCAGGGCGTCCGGATTGGTGCCGGGCATCGCCCGGAAGCCGGCGGTCTCATCCTTGTTGGCGAGCTCGTTCACCTTGATCGCGTCGAAGATCCGGTAGATAGCGCGCCCGACCACCTCGTCCAGCACGGCCGGCCCGATCACCTGCAGCGGCGCGATCACCACCAGCACCTCGCGTCCGGCGGGCAGCGGGAGCTTCGGGATCTGGTCGACCAGTGCCTCGACCGAGACGTTGCCCGGCGGGCCGATCTCGGCGAGGTAGCTGCGCCGGGTGCGGTTGTCCAGCGCGACCACCCGATGCTTGGGCCCGTCGACGGTGAAGTGCCAGGCGATCGGCGGACGTACCGCCGCGTACCGGCCGTCGGGCAGCGCCTGGTTGTCCAGGTCGTGGCCGAACATCCGGGCCAGCGTGTCGAACGGGCCGCGGGCGGGTCCGTTGCTGTTGCCGGCCGGGAACAGCTCCAGGGTGCGGTCGAGCAGGTCGCCGGGCAGCAGCCCGCCCAGTTCGGGGCGTCCGGTCGAGGTCTGGTCGTAGCGGACCGGGTCGTTGCCCCAGTCCTGTCCTGGATCGCCGCGAACGGGGACGCCTGCGCGGCCACCTGGGCGTCGATCGCGTCGTCGTCGAGCGGGACGGCGCGGATCGGGCTGGGGCGTTCGGCGTCCGGGCGCCCGTCGATCAGGGGAGTGACCCGCCAGCGCCACTCCGGCGGTCGGGCCGGGTTCAGCTCGGCGCCGTCCGGCCAGCCGTGCAGGGGCAGCAACGCCGGGGTGCGGAGCAGCTTGGCCCGGGTGACGGCGACCAGGTCGGCCTGCGTGAACCCGTCCGGCAGCAGCACCAGGTCGTCCTCGGGCCGCGTCCAGCCGAGGCGCTCGACGCCGATCCTGGCGCGCAGCAGCTGCTGCAGCAGCATGGCGCTGGCGTCCAGGGACTGCAGGTAGACCGGCATCACGTTCTTGAAGCCGCTGGAGGTGAACTGGGCGATCCGGACGGGCCGCTGATCGTTGCCGCGCCAGTAGCTCATCGCGTTGGACGCCGCGTTGTGGACGTCGCCGGACAACAGCACCACCCGCGGGTATTCGGCCAGCCGGGCCAGCAGGTGTTCGAAGGTGATCTCGTCCAGCGCCCAGGTCTCCAGGGCGTCCGGGTTGGTGCCGGGCATCTCCCGGAAGCCGGCGGTCTCATCCTTGTTGGCGAGCTTGTTCGCCTTGATCGCGTCGAAGATCCGGTAGATGGCGCGGCCGACCACCTCGTCCAGCACCGCGGGGCCGATCACCTGCAGCGGCGCGATCACCACCAGCACCTCGCGACCTGCCGGCAGCGGGAGCTTCGGGATCTGGTCGACCAGTGCCTCGGCCGACACGTTGCCGGGCGGGCCGATCTCGGCGGCGTAGCTGCGCCGGGTGCGATTGTCCAGGGCGACCACCCGGTGCTTGGGGCCGTCGACGGTGAAGTGCCAGGCGATCGGCGGGCGCACCGCGGCATACCGGCCGTCGGGGAGCGGCTTGTTGTCCAGGTCGTGGCCGAACATCCGGGCCAGCGTGTCGAACGGACCGCGGGCGGGTCCGTTGCTGTTGCCGGCCGGGAACAGCTCCAGGGTGCGGTCGAGCAGGTCGCCGGGCAGCAGCCCGCCCAGTTCGGGGCGTCCGGTCGAGGTCTGGTCGTAGCGGACCGGGTCGTTGCCCCAGTCCTGGAACAGGGCGTAGGCGAGCATGCCGTTGGTCAGGATGGTCTGGCCGAGCGCGGTGCCCAGGACGCGGTGCCGCCACATCGGGCTGAGGAAGAAGTCGTCGGTGAGGTCGTGGTCATCCATGATCATGTAGGTCGGCACGTTGGCCAGCAGCCGCCGCACCCGCCACAGGGTGCGCAGGAAGTCGCCGTGCACCCGGTGGCTGTGCCGGTGGCCCTTGGCGCGCTTGGCGAGTTCGGCGGCCCACTTCGGTGGATCCTGTTTCAGCTTCGCCTCTTTGTCCGCGGTCTCTTTCAGTTCGTTCGGCGGCAGGAACAGGTGTTCGGGGACGCGGTCGGGGTAGCCCGGGTCGGGATGGGACCAGTCCTGCGGCTCGGTGAGCGTGGCGAGCCAGGGCAGGAAGCCGGCGGGTGCGGCGTCCGGGGTGGGGTGGAGGGACGCGGTGCTGACCACCTCGCCCCAGCAGGCCGGTGACCAGGCCATCAGGTAGGCGGCGGCGAACTCGCCGAGCGAGATCAGATGGTTGTCGCCGTCGCTGCTGGTGAACTGGGCGCTGTTCAGGGTGAGGTGCAGCCGGCGTCCGATCGGGAACTCCGACGGACCGGCCGGGATGCCGCCGTTGACGGCGGTGACCACCGGGTCCTCGACCGTGTAGGCGGCCTGCGGATTGACCGGGTCGACGGTGGCGCCGGGGGTCTTCGCCAGCACCTTGTCGACCACGATCCGCTCGACCGGGACGCCGCCGCTGGTGCCGATCAGGTCGACCCCGAGGGCGGCGATGTCGAGCATCATCACCGACGCCACGTCGTCGGCGTAGATCTGGTCGCCGCCCAGGAACAGTTGGTGGGTGCGGGCGCGCGGGTCGGTGATCCGCTGTTCGAGGTCCTGGTCGAGCAGGGCGAGGGCGTCCACGTCGTCATAGCCGGGACGCCGGCACGAGCCGTAGGCGATCCGCAGGTCCTTCAGTTCCTCGGGCGGCAGCACGAAGCTGGGCAGGATCCGGTCGGCGTAACCGAGCGGTTCGGCGGTGGTGCCGCTGACCTGATGCTCGACGAGCAGGCCGAGGGTGTTGAGGTCGTGGGTGGTGCCGCCGACCTTCATCGAGAGGTTGTACGAGTACGCCAGATGGGGCCGGAAGACCTTGCCGGACGCCGGTGGCAGGCGCGCGGTCAGCATCGCCAGATGCAGCCGCTCACCCACCCGCAGGGTGTGGTTGCCCGGTTTGGGCGGCGGCAGGTTCGGATCGGCCGGGTCGTCGCTGGTGGCGAACGGCGGATTGGTGGTGTCGTGCGCGACCCGTCCCTCGTACACCTTCAGGGCCACCTCGGCCGGTTCGCTGAGGGCGGCCCAGACGGCGACCAGCCCCGGGTCCGCGCGGCGCACGATCGGACCCGCCAGCAACAGCGGGATGTCCATGCGGGCCTGCCTGGCCTTCCCTCGGGTGGGCGAATTCCCTTGGACACTACGCCCGACGACTCACGGCGTCCCCTGGGTACAAGTGCGTACGGGGGACGGTTCCTTTCCGGTTCAGGGGACGGTTCCTTTCCGGTTCAGATCTGAACCGGAAAGGAACCGTCCCCGATGTTCAGAGCCGCCGGGACGGACGCTCGGTCGGTGCGCGATAGGCTGTCTCGTCGAACAGGAGGAACCATGGCCGAGCGCATCCAGCGGCAGCGCAGCACGACGCGCGCCGATGAGCCGCAGGCCGAGGTGACCCCGTCGGCGACCAAACCCGCCGTCGACTACGACGCCCTGCTCGACGAGATCGACGCGGTGCTCGAGACGGACGCCGAGGAGTATGTCCGCTCCTTCGTGCAGAAGGGCGGCCAGTGAACGAACCAACCCTGACCCCAGCGGTGGTGATCGGAACCGGGCTGGTCGGGGCGTCGGTCGGTGCCGCCCTGGTCAAGGCCGGCGTCGAGGTGCACCTGATCGACCGGCTGTCCTCGCATGCCCAGGTCGCGGCCTCCCGTGGCGCCGGCACCACGGACGCGATCGACCCCGCCGCCGTCCGGCTGGTCGTGGTCGCGGTGCCGCCGGCCAGGCTCGCCGACGTGATCGCGGACGCCCTGCGCACCTACCCGAGGGCGACCGTCACCGATGTCGGCTCGGTGAAGGGCACCGTGCTGGCCGACCTGCGCGGACGCGGCCTCGACCTGGCCCGCTACGTGGGCTCGCACCCGATGGCCGGTTCGCAGCGGGTCGGTCCGCTGACCTCCCGCGCCGACCTGTTCGTCGACCGCACCTGGGTCATCACCCCGCACGACACCTCGCGGGCGAAGGCCGTGCTCACCGTGCATGCGCTGGCCCGCAACTGCGGCGCCCGGATCGTCAGCATGGGCGCCACCCACCACGACGAGGCCGTCGCCCAGGTCTCCCACCTGCCGCAGCTGATGAGCAGCCTCACCGCCACCCGGCTCAACGACGTCCCCGACGAGCACCTGCGGCTCGCCGGCCAGGGCGTCCGCGACGTGACCAGGGTGGCGGCGTCCGACCCCCGGCTGTGGACGCAGATCATCAGCGCCAACGCCGACGCCGTGCGCGCGGAGCTGGAGGCCGTCCGGGACACCCTCGACGAGCTGCTGGCCGGTTGGGGGAACGAGGAGGTGCTGCGTCAGTTCCTCGCCGACGGACGCCGCGGCGTCCGTGAGCTGCCCGGCAAGCACGGCACCGGCAAGACCGCGTATGCCGAGGTCATCGTGGCCATCCCCGACACCCCTGGCGCGCTGGCCCGGCTGTTCGCCGACGTCGAGGCCGCCGGGGTCAACGTCGAGGACATCCGGATCGACCACGATCCCGAACGCGAGATCGGCTACCTCGCGGTCGGGGTCACCAAGTCCGCCCGGCCCGGGCTCGAGGAAGCCATGGCCGGGGCCGGCTGGACGCTGCGCTATTCCGAGTCGCTGTGAGGAGCACCATGACGAAACCGCTCGTGATCGCCATCGACGGGGCCAGCGGCTCCGGCAAGTCGAGCACCGCGCGCGGGGTCGCCGCCCGGCTCGGGCTCGCCTACCTGGACACCGGTGCGATGTACCGGGCGGTGACCGTCGCCTACCTGGACGCCGGGGTGGAGGCCGCCGATCCCGCCGCGATCACCGACGCCGTGGTGCGGGCCGACATCGAGATCTCCACCGACCCGGCCGACCAGTGGGTGCGGGTCAACGGCCGCGACGTCACCGACGAGATCCGCTCCCAGCGGATCTCCGGCAACGTGTCCACGGTCGCGGTGATCCCCGACTGTCGCGCGAACCTGGTCGCCCGGCAGCGCGGCATCATCGAGGCCGCGCCGAACGGGATCGTCGCCGAGGGCCGCGACATCACCACCGTCGTCGCCCCGGACGCCGACGTCCGGCTGCTGCTCAGCGCCGACCCGGAGATCCGGATGGCCCGCCGCAAGCTCGACCACGGCGGCCGGATCGACGACGCGGCCCTGCGCGACCAGATCCTGCGCCGGGACGCCGACGACTCCACCCTGGTCGACTTCACCACCGCCGCCGACGGCGTGGTCAGCCTGGACGGCAGCCTGCTGTCGCTGGAGCAGGTGATCGACGCGGTGGTCGAACTTGCCGAACGAGCCCGGGGAGGCACCTCGTGACCGAGACCACCGAAGAACTGATCAAGCCCGTCGTCGCCGTCGTCGGACGCCCCAACGTCGGCAAGTCGATGCTGGTCAACCGGATCATCGGACGCCGCGAGGCCGTCGTCCAGGACGTGCCCGGCGTGACCCGCGACCGGGTCTCCTACGATGCGTCCTGGAACGGGCGCGAGTTCGTCATCGTCGACACCGGCGGCTGGGCCCCGGACGCCAAGGGGCTGGCCGCGCAGATCGCCGAACAGGCCGAACTGGCGATCGCCGCCGCCGACGCGGTGCTGTTCGTGGTGGACGCCGCGGTCGGCATCCAGGACGTCGACGAGGCCGTCGTCGGCGTGCTGCGCCGCAGCCGCAAGCCGGTCGTGCTGGCCGCCAACAAGGTCGACGACGCCCGCAACGAGGCCGAGGCGACGATGATGTGGAACCTCGGGCTGGGGGAGCCGCACCCGGTCTCCGCCCTGCACGGACGCGGCTCCGGCGACCTGCTCGACGCACTGATGGACGCCCTGCCCGACGCCCCCCGCGAGACCGAGCCGGAGATCGGCGGACCGCGCCGGGTGGCGATCGTGGGGCGTCCCAACGTCGGCAAGTCGTCCCTGCTGAACAAGCTGGCGCACCAGCAGCGCTCGGTGGTCGACAACGTCGCCGGCACCACCGTCGACCCGGTCGACGAGTTGGTCGAGGTGGGCGGCATCGTCTACCGGTTCATCGACACCGCGGGCATCCGGCGCCGGGTCAAGGAGGCGTCCGGTCACGAGTACTACGCCTCGCTGCGCACGGCGTCCGCGATCGAGCGGGCCGAGGTCTGCGTGGTGGTGATCGACGCGTCCGACACCATCGCCGACCAGGACCTGCGGGTGCTCACCATGGTGGAGGAGGCCGGCAAGGCGCTGGTCATCGCCTACAACAAGTGGGATCTCACCGACGAGGAGCGCCGCCGCTACCTGAACCGCGAGATCGAGCAGGACGTCCAGGCCTTCGGCTGGGCTCCCTCGGTGAACATCTCGGCCCTCACCGGACGCGGCGTCGACCGGCTGTCGAAGGCGATCGAAACCGCGCTGGAGGGCTGGGAGACCCGGGTGTCGACGGGCAAGCTGAACGCCTTCCTCGGCCGGATCACCGCCGCCCACCCACACCCGGTGCGGGGCGGCAAGCAGTCCCGCATCCTGTTCGGCACCCAGGCGCACACGGCTCCGCCGACCTTCGCCCTGTTCACCTCGGGTCAGCTCGATCCGGGCTACGTCCGCTTCCTGCGCCGCCGCCTGCGCGAGGAGTTCGGCTTCGCCGGGACGCCGGTGCACATCGAGATCCGGGCCCGGGAGAAGCGCAAGAAGTAGTCGCCGGCCGGACCCGTCGAGAACGACGAACCCGACCGGCGGTGGCTCAGCGCTGTCCGGGCCACTGGTTCTGCGAGGGACCGGGCTCGCCCGGCTGCGGCGGATACTGCTGCGGCGGGTATTCCGGAAGCGGGCCCGAGTAGGGCTGATCGGGGTATTCCGGACCCGCCGCCGGCTCACCCGGGTGCTGCACCGGCCCGGTCTGGCCGTAGGGCTGCCCCGGCTGCGGCGCCGGGGCCCCGTAGCTGGGCTGTCCGTAGCCGGATTGGCCGGTGCCGGGCTGTCCGTAGCCCGGCTGCCCGTAGGGCTGCTGCCCGTAGCCGGGCTGGCCGTAGGGCGCCTGGCCGTAGCCGTACTGCTGCGCCGACAGTTCGCCGCGGCGAACCTGGTCGATGAACATGTAGGTGTAGTAGGTCTGGAGGAACGGCGTGGTGAACAGCTGCACGGCCACCTGCAGCACCATGGTCACGGTGAACAGCGGGATCATCGCCAGCAGGTAGGCCATTGTCTCGCCGGGGGTGGGGTTGCTCGGCATCGTGCCACCGAGGAACCCGCCGGCCAACTGGGTGATGGCGTTGACCACCCACAGCAGGGCCGTCACCGCGAGCTGCGGCAGCACGGCATAGCCGAAGGTGCGCCAGAAGCTGCCCTTGGTGAGCTGCCACGACCGCTTCATGGCGTCCACGCCGCCACGCTGCTCGACGGCGACGGCAGGCACCACGTAGAGCAGCTTCGTCCACAGCACGATCGCGAGCGGGACGCCCACGATCGTCAACAGCGCCATCACCCCGAACAGGCCGAGGATCGCGCCGGACGGGTCCGAACTCGACGATGCGTTGCTGAAGGCGGACCACATCAGCGCGATCAGCACCAGGTAGAAGACGATCACGGCGCCGAAGAAGATGGCGATGACGGGCAGCAGCCGGGGCAGGAAGCCCGTGGTGCGGGCGAGCAGGCCCTTGAAGTCGGGTCGCTGGCCCTGAGCGATCTCATAGGCACCCTGCGACATCATTCCGTACATCTTGAGCTGCACGAGGGCGACCACCAGGCCGCCGAGCGCAAGGATCACCGCCACGATGATCAGCGAGGTCACCACGGCGCTCTGGCTGCGGGTGAACGCGGCGCTGCCGCCGACCACCGCCGCGGCGATGAACATCGCCAGCAACAGCAGCGAGGGAGTGAGGGTCAGCAGGATGAACAGGCCGAAGCGGCGCTTGAGCGCCTCGAACGAACCGGCGAACAGCCCGGAGATATCCAGCGGGCTCGGGCGAAGCAGGGGAGTGGGGTTGATCACCCCTCGCAGTCTAGGCTTCCGGGTGCCGCCCCGCCGGACGCCGCGCAAGCCAGCCCCGTTTTGAGGGCCGACGGCCCCACCGTGTAATGTGAGCCGTCGGGTCAGCGACCCGACAACAGAAGAACGGGCTGTGGCGCAGCTTGGTAGCGCACTTGACTGGGGGTTCGCGGGATGTGGCGCAGCTTGGTAGCGCACCTGACTGGGGGTCAGGGGGTCGCAGGTTCAAATCCTGTCATCCCGACGGAAAAGCCCTGGTGAGACAGCAAATCTCACCGGGGCTTCGTCATGTTCGGGCGTGGTCCCCCTCTGGTCCCCCCGGCCGGCCGAGGCCCGGTGCCGAGAGACCAGGCAGCCCAAGGACGAGCCGTTCCTGTGGATAAGGGGACCAAAAGGGGACCAGAAGGAACTCAGGGACGGGCCGAGGCACGCTGGGGCTGGGTAGGCCACGTCCTCACCCGCTGTGTCGGTGAGGTACGGACTTGTGAAGTCGTGACGAAAGGGGCGATGACGTCTGCGACGCTGAACCACAGCGCCTGCATACGGTAGAAGTTCTCCACAAATCGGCCGTCAATGCTGAGCGCCACCAGCTCATCCAGCCAAGGCATCAGCATCCCGGACCGGTCCTCGCCGATCTGCAGTATCTGCGCTGGCTCGGTGTACAGCGTGGCAGCGAAATCCTGCGCTTCCAACCGATCATGAAGCAAGCCGACGTGCTGCCAGAACACCTGGTCGATCACGTAGTCAGTATCCGCGTAGATCGTTGTGACCGTGTTGTGTCCCTCCGGCTCACTTCCGCACAGCGTATTCGCGCCGAGCACGACAACGTCCCCCGGCTTGACGGCTCTCTCCCCGAACTCACTCAACAGGATCGCCGAACCGTCTCGCACGACTAGCACCTGCACGCAGTCATAAGAGATCGGTTCTATCGGACGATGAAACGTTCGTGTCCTGGCATCCAGCGGCGGCGTGCACGCACGAGTCCGATAGTCCCGTCAATGTCGGGCACCCAAGCCTGGTCTCGACGCTTCTCGACCATCGGTTTGTCGTAATCGTTTATACCCAGGTTGCTCGCTGCGAGAGCCCCAGGATTGAAGCGAGACGGATTAGGAGGCGAAATGCGCGCAGGTGCTGTGACATCGGAAGAAGAATCCGAGTAGCGGGCACTGACCGGTGTCGCCTTCTACGCCAGTCATTGCTATTTGCTCGCGGTGGACCGCTTGAAAGCGAATGCAAAGATGGTCGTCGCTAGCACGAACGGCGGGACCATGACAAAGAGTTCCATCGGACCTTGCACCGAGAAGTTCATTCCGAGGATGGTCTGGGCCGTCACCTGGAAACCCAGATGGAAGCCGATGCACGCCCACACACTGTCACTCATGACGCGCAGGCAGCCGAGGACGACCCCCATACCGAGGAAGATGAGACCACGCTCCATCAGCACGTCCCACCCAGACGTGTAGACCCAGAGAGCGGTGCCGAAGATGGCGAACAAGATGGCCTGGAGGACCGCGGCCGCCCACGGACCCAAGCGCTCTGCAAGGTTGCGATAGAGGTATCCCCGGAAGATGAGCTCCTCGGGAATCGCCTCGTATATGAGCACTGTGATGCAGGTCAGCGCGAGGGAGGCGAGCATCGCTGGGGCCCGCACCGTCATCGTCAGCGTCGCTACCCCTGCGATCAGCGCTATGGCGAGCCCGGCCGCCGAGGGGAGCAGGAAGGCAAACAGTCCGATGACGAACGGACGGCTGGCCTCCTTCGTCAACGGCAGCCCAAGACTTCTGAACCACCGTCGGTCGACGAATCGTGTCATCGCGAAGATGAGCGCGACCGAGAGCGAGAAGACGATGGCAGCGTTGAGCAAACGGCTTCCGACTGTGACCTTACCGGGGAACAATGCGTCGTTGAGGACCACGACGAGCAGCCAGATCGCGCCGGCGAGTACGAAGACCGTGACGAGCCGAACGAGGAGAGGCAGTCGAGGGTTCGCGGGGCGGCTGAGGAGGTCAGGCGCATCTGTCGATGCGCTCCGCGGCGCACCGGAGGGCGTAGTCACCGGGAATCACCCTTTGCTGCGCGACCGCCGTACTCCGCTGCGACGGTGTGGAAGGCGCGTTTGGTGTCCCAGCTTCCGTCCGGGTGATTGGCGACGATGCCGTAGCTCGCGAGGTCTAGGTCCTTCTCGGGGTTGTCCATCGAACGGTACAGAGCCGGTTCGCTGAAGCCCCACACGAAAGTACCGTCGACTTCGGCAAGTGCGAAGGCGTCGAATAGTTCGGCTAGATATCGCGCTTGTTCCTCTTCGTTGCGTTCGATCCCGGCCTTGACCCGCATCCGTTGGCCGGTCCCTCGCAGCACATCGGAGGCCTGGGATGCCCGGAGGGAGGAGCCCGCGTAAGCGCAGGTGCCGAACTCGAAGATCATCACGTGCTGACCGGCTGCGCGCCCTTCCTCGACGATCCGCCGCAGGTTGTCGCCGTACTGCACACTGTTGTGCTCGTCGCGGTAACTGTCCAGGCCGACCACATCGAAGATGCTCCAGTCTGGCTGCTCCCAGTCGCCGGCGCCGTATGACACCGGACCATGGAACCGTTCGCGGGCGACGGTGACCAGTTCCCCGAGCAGTCGCCGTAGCCGACGGTTGGCTATCGGCAGCAGCCACGCCGTCACCGGCAAGAGCATCGCGCGCGTCCAGAACGTCGGGCCAGGGAGCATGCCATTGGCAGAGAGCGTGAGCTCGCATCCGACTACCAGTCCGACTTCTGCCCCGTCGCGACGGAGGTTCTCTGCGATGACGGCAGCGTCACTCACGAACTCTCGGATGCGTCGGGGCGGTCGGTCGAAGAGACGTGGTTGGAGCCAGATCGCCAGGCCAGCCTCGGCCGCGATTCGGCTGGCCGCCTCCAACCGACCGGGCGTGTCTGCCATGATCAGCACGGCGTTGCATCCGAGTTCCTGTCGGATGGTGCGGAAGTCTCGGCGCACCTGGTTCTCGTCCCAGTGAGGCCGGCTCTGGAACGATCCTTCGTAGCGGACACCGGCGTCGTAGCAGATACCTCGGGTCGCGAACCTCGATGGATGCCGGCTACGCATCGGGCTCGACCCCGAATGCTGCGAGCAGCACCGGAACCGCTGTGGCGCGGTACTCTGCGATGTCTGCCCCGAGGTCGCGCTGCACCAGCGTGATGGAGCGATCCAGGATGCTCTCGGCGATCTCGACCGCGACATCGAGCGGCATGGGCCGGAACGATCGGGCATGCATACCTTCGGCGAGAATCTCGCGCAGCAGCGCGGACTCGTCGGTCTGCTGGACGAGGTAGAGCGGCACTCCGTCAGGTCTCCGATGGGAGACGACGATCTCGGCCGCGGCGGCAACTGCTGCGCGGTGCTGATCCACATGCGTCAGGTAGGTCTCGGCGTAAGCCTCCAGGCGCGCTGCAGGACCTTCCAGCTGGGGAAGGATGGCAGTGAGTGCATCACCGAGCGCGGAGAAGGCTCCATCGACGATGCTGAGCAGGAGGGCGTCCTTCGAGTCGAAGTAGTAGGCGATGGCGCTCTTGGCGACGTTGGCCCGCTCACCGATCGCCGCCAGGGATGCTCGCTGGTAACCGACCTCGTTCACGGTTTCGATGGCTGCCGCCAGCAGTTGCGCACGACGAGCCTCCTCCGTGAAGGTGGGAATTCGACCGCTCGTTCTAGTTTCAGATCGCACGTTCATAGGCTAGAATGAGTGGTCGGAGATGTCAAGGGTGCGTGGCGCTCGGCGAACCCGGTCGGCCGTTCGCACGCGACCACCTCCGAGGCGGCCTAGCTGACCCGCCGTCGTGCGCAGTCGAGGTAGTCGATGATCAGGCATGTAGGACTGGAGGAACCTCCTTCCGGCCCTCCTGTGCCGGGAGCAGAGAAGCGTTCGTGCCGGAATCAAGGCCCACCGTCAGTGGCAGGTGACTAGGTTGCTGGAGCTGACGCATTTGACAAGGCATTGTCAAGATGACACTATATTGTCGATAGTATCAGCGTACGTTCGGGAAAGTCGGTTCATCATGGCGCGTGGCGAGGCTGTAGGCACCACTGAAGGCGGCCTCGCTGTCGGTGCGCTTGTGGTGCCGGTTGCCGAGTTGGATGCATCGTTTCTTGCCGCCGCTCGCGCGATGACCGAGCCGTCAGGGCTGACTCCGGCGAGGTGGCGGGTGTTGTCTGCTGTTCGGGATGGCCCCCGGACCGTGCCGGCGATCGCTGCGCTAGTACGGATGGGGATGTCTCGCCAAGCAGTTCAGCGGCTCGCCGACGAACTGGTCACTAGTGGCCATGCGCATTGGCTAGCGAATCCGATTCATCAGCGCTCGCGCCTGCTTGAGCCTACCGACAGCGGCACTGCTGCGCTCGATGCGATCATCGCGCGGCAAGTCGCTTGGGCGAACGCCATTGGCACGCGGCTCGATGCAGCCGAACTGAGCCAGACCGCGCAGACGCTACGGTCTGTACTGCAAGTCTGCGCAGACTTCGAGCGCGAGCAGTTGTTATGACGACCGCAATCCAGAACCTTGCAGAAGTTCGCGTCGAGATCGTCAGCAACGATCACCTCACGGACCTTGATCGTCTGTTCGCGACCGACGATGTTGCCGATCGGTGCTGGTGCGCCTGGTTCTGCCGACCTGTGAAAGAGTTTCACGTCGTCGGCCGGGATGGAAACCGGGAGTTGCTCATCGACACGATGGAGCAACATTCGAATCCGATCGGCCTGATCGCATTCATCGACACCGAACCGGTTGGCTGGTGCGCCATCGGTAAGCGATCGAGGTTCTTTCGAGCTGTCAAGGTGCCGACCCTCGCGCAGCGCGAAGGAAACGACGATGAGGTGTGGCTTGTGCCCTGCTTCTACATTCGCCGCGAGTTCCGCAAATGCGGTGTTGCGACAGCGTTGCTCTCGGTGGCCATCGACTGCGCGACAGAGTATGGAGCGGTCGCGATAGAAGGCTTCCCATTCGCCGATACAAAAGCGAAATCCGCAGGACCCGATGCGATGGTTGGCAGCCAAAGCCTCTTCGACCAGAGCGGTTTCCGAATCGTGAGTCGTCCGTCGGAGAGAAGAGTCGTCATGCGGAAGGACTTGACCCGACCATGAACGGCTGTATCGACGCGTGTGAAACAACCTGGCTGTTCGACGGCGCAGATGGCGCGCGGTCGCGGTCAACGTATCGGGCAACTCCGTCGAGGCGACCGGCCCGACCTACCGCCGCGCGCAACTGAAGCAGTCACGAAGGAGAGTTCATGACGAACCCGAACCAGCACCTGCTGACGGACGGCAGGCGAATGGCGGTGCATACGGCGAACTCCGGCGCAGGGCGTGTCATCCTGCTCTGTCATCCGACTCCGGGCGCGGGGAGCTTCGATCCGTCACCGACGCTCACGGCCGATCGTGGTGTCACCTTGATCTCGCCGGACCGGGCAGGCTACGGATTCTCCGAGCCACGTCCCGAGAACTCCTGGGCAGGCGTTGACGCCGCTGCGGACGACCTTGCACACCTTCTCGACCATCACAACCTAAGCCGGGTTGGCGTTGCAGGGTGGGGTCTGGGAGGCTGGGTCGCATTTGCACTCGCCGCTCGCCGACCGGAGCTCGTCGAGCGGTTGTGTATCTTCAGCGCACCGATGGGCGGGACGGACTTGTCGCATCTCCCCGACGCGGTGCGCGCCGCGCTTGTCGGGCTTGCAGCCGCCGATCCGCTTGAAGCTACTCGTGCACTGGCTCGACCATTGGAGCCCTATACCGACATGGTGAGCCCGTTCGCCCCGCTCGACTTCTTTGGGGGCGTGGCCGTCGATCAGGAAGCGGTTGCCGCGGACCCGAACTCAGGCGGTCGAATCGCGGCAATGTCGCGCGCCGCGTTTAGGCAGGACGCGGGGGGCTTCGCCGCGGAGGTGGCGGGTTTCCACCTCCGGCCCTGGGGCTTCGAGCCGACGGAGGTCATGGCCAAGACGCTGCTGCTGTATGGCAACAAGGACCCCGTCGTCGCGAATCGTCACGCTCACTGGTGGCACAAGCGTCTGCCCGAGTCCCGCGTCGAGATGGCTCCTGGCGCGGGCGCGCTGACGATCGTCCGGTTGTGGAAGCGTGCTCTCTCCTATTTCGCGCCTACCCGATAAGCGTGAACCCCGCCGATCGCACTCATTGCAGTATCTTCTCCGCTCTGGCGCTGTGACGCCGTAGCCGATCCGCGCTTGTGAGCGTAAGCGCGAACATGGTCGCGGCGAGGTGAAGACTGATAAGTCCCGCCCCGGCGGACGCTCTGGTGGCGAGCCACAGAGGACCGGCGCAACTCGTGATTCCGAGCAGCGCATACAGCCCGCGAACAATGGATGCTCGGCGGCCCGTCGTGCGAGGCGTTGCAACTTCGCGGGCGCGCACCCCTCGGATCAAGGTGAGGTATGAGACAACCGTCGCGACCCCCATAGCAGCACCCGTCACCACAACTGTGGACAGCAGGTCGACGTCGCGTACACCGACCCCCTCGGTGACGGTCAGTGGCACACGGTAGGCGACCGTCCACATCGCCCAGAGACCAGCCGTCGTCAGCATCGCGGCCGCGATCCGCGCAATGGTCTTTGCCGCGCCGGGCCTGGCCGCACGGAAGAACCGGAAAACCTGGCTGGTAAGTAGACCGAGCACGATCCCGAATCCATGCTCGTCGAGCAGGAGTGTCATCCCCGCGCCGCAGGTCAACAGGCCGATCGCGACGATACGCGTATGCCCATGCCGGTGCAGGACGAACGCGGCGATTGCGCCGACGTTCCCGATCAAGGGAGCGAACACCGCGAGAGGGCTAACGGCGAAAAGAAGGTACGACGCGAAGAACCCGGCATACGCCGATGCCACACACGAGAGCCAGTCACGACCGCCAAGACCAATGATGCAGATGGCCCACATGCCTACGAGCGCGGACACCGCTCCCGAGGAACCTCCTCCGGTGTGCTCGGGGAACAGCCAAGTCGCGAGGGCGAGACCGCCGATCGCGCCCAACGCCATCCCGAAGCCTGCCAGACGGCTGCCCACCTTCCTGGACACCGCTGGGACAAGCACCACGAATCCCACCAGCAGGAAGATGAGAGCGAGCGCTCCGCTCGGCTGGACCAACGTCGGTGTGAACGTCCGCCACCACTCACCGTCCTGCACCGCCGCGGTGTCACGGACCAGCAGCGCCATGATCGCAGATTGCCAGAGCGCCAACACGCTCACCAAGAGAACCACCGTCGAGACCGTCACGGTCAGCACGAGGGGTGCGCGTAGCGCTCGATCTTGTCGGTTCATCGGATCAGTCCGTTCACGAGGATGTCGGCCATCGAGCGGGCATGGGGACGGGGATCGAGGTCCGGGTCAGCAGCCACGGCGATAGCCAGCCCTTCGATGCAGCGCATCATCATGAAGGCCACGTGTGCCGGATCGACTTCACCCAGTTCTCCGGCCGCCATCGCTCCGCCCACTAGGGACGCGAGGTCAGCCTCGCTCTGCCGTGAGGCAGATCGCGCCTCGGCGCCGTCTCCGGCCGTGAGTGTGGACACGAGTGCGACGACGTGACCGCGGTGCTCAGCCAGGAAGGCCGCGTTCGCCTCGAAGAAGGCCCGAAGTTGCGCGGCGCCCGGCGGAGAGTCAGCGAGGCGACGCCCGATGCTCACGCTCATATCGGTCAGCACCCGCTCGGCGACAGCATTCAGCAGGCCGGCGCGGTCCGTGAAGTGGTAGGTGATCAGCCGGGAACTACTGAGCTCCGCGACCTCACACACACGCGCGAACGTCAGTCCACCTGCACCTTCGGCCGCGAGCACTTCCAAGGCAGCCGACACGATCTGATGACGCCGCCGCTCAGCCCTGGTCGCGGTAGTTATCCGCACAGATAAGAGTGTAGGCTATTATCTGTGCGGATAACAAGCTCCGCAAGCCACTCACGCGCGAGCCTGACCGAGAGGAGCAGCAGGTGACCGACGAGGAGCTCCGCGGGACCGACCACCTCGTCCAGGCGGCCGGAGACGGCCTTCTGGTTCGTACACGACAGGGTTCTGAGGGACTCGACGTGGCACGAGAAGCGGGACTCCTTCGGCTCCTCCGTGACCTGGTACCACTTCCGGTGCCACGCGTCGTCGCCGTCGACGCGGAGAACCAGTCGATGACGATGCAGCGGATGCCGGGGGTTCCACTGACCCACGTCACCCCAATCAGCCAACGGAATCGCGTGCTGTTGGGGGCCGACCTCGGTCGGCTGATAGCCGCCCTATGCCGGGTTCCTGCGAAGCTCGTCGCCAACCTCGTCCCCATCGATCCTGCCGGGCCCTCGGCATACGCCGAGCACGTCGCCGAGATCGTTGGCGCGCACTATGAGCTGATTCCCTCGCGCCATCGCCAGGCGGTGGCCGACTTCGCGAAACAGGCACCACCGGATGCCCCAAAGGCCTCAATGCTGCGAACCGCGCACAATGACCTCGGGGCCGAGCACATCTTCATCCAGGCCGGTCCAACTGGATTCAGGATCACAGGCATCATCGATTGGTCCGACGCCGCCCTCGCCGACATTGCCCTGGACCTCGGGCTCATCCTGCGCGATCTGGGGCCGGACGCGTTCCGGGTCGCTCGCGATCTCGCCGGGACCGCCTGGGGGCCGGACCCGGCACTCGATGCGCGAGCACTGTTCTATGCGAGAGCACGATCACTCGAAGACCTCGCGTTCGGCGTGCAACAAGACGAAGAGCGATACATACGTGGCGCCATGTCCGCCTTCGGCCGCCTCTTCACCATGAGGTGAGTGCCAGCCATTCTTTGCTCGGTTGATGATATTGACCGAGCGTTATATTCTGTGAACACTCGTTCTAATACAGGATCATTCGGTCGGAGTCCCAAGATGAGCATTGAGACGGAACGCGCGGTCAGGGATGACCGACCACCCGCGCTGTCCTTGCGTGGCTTGCGCAAGACCTACCGAGGTGTGACGGTGGTCGATGACGTCGGTCTGACCGTGCCCGAGGGTTCGTTCACAGGGGTGGTCGGGCCGAATGGCGCGGGGAAGACCACGACCCTCTCGATGGCAGTAGGACTGTTGCGACCCGACTCCGGTTCCAGCGTCGTTCACGGCATCGATCTCTGGCGTGATCCCGCTGACGCCAAACGGTTGCTGGGCGTGCTGCCCGACGGGCTCGCCCTGCCCGAACGCCTGACCGGACCCGAGCTGCTGACCTACTGGGGCCTGCTGCGGGGCCTGGACCGGCAAGAGGTCAGGCGACGAACGGACGAGCTATTGAGGGTCCTCGACCTGGACGGCCCCGAGGAGCGTGCTCGCCTGGTGCTGGAGTACTCGACCGGCATGCGCAAGAAGATCGGACTGGCCACGGCACTGCTGCACAACCCGCGAGTGCTGGTCCTCGACGAGCCGTTTGAGGCTGTCGATCCCGTTTCGGCGCGAACTATTCGCCGACTCCTTCGCCAGTTCGCGCAACGCGGCGGAGCCGTCCTGATCTCCTCCCACGTGATGCCACTCGTCGAGCAGGTGTGCGACAGAGTCGCCCTGATCGCCGCTGGACGCATGCTTGCAGCCGGGCCGATAGACGAGGTGCGCGACGGCCTGAGCCTGGAAGACCGCTTCGTCGCATTCGTAGGAGAACGACCTGCCGCTGACGGGGAGATGGCGTGGTTGGGCAACTGATCCGGCTTCGCCGGACGATCCAGCAGAACGCACCGCCGTGGAAGCGCCGTCTCGGTCTTGGCCTCGGGCTGGTCGGCGCAGGACTCACCTGGGGGGCCGCACTCCTCCCTGCCCCCCACGCTCGGGCCGATGCGCTGACACTGTGCCTGAGCCTGTGGCTCATCGGCTGGGCGATCGGGCCGATCCTCGGCAACGGGGCGGCGGTCCTGAGACCCGAGTACTTCCTCCTTATGCCGCTTCGTCCTATCCCTGCGGCCCTCGGACTCTTGGGCTCCGTCTTCGCCGGGACGGGCGCCCTGGTGACCGCAGTCGCTGCCGCAGCGATCATCCCCTTCGCCGTCCTGAACGACAGCGTCGCGGGCATCCTCGTCGGAGTCCTGGCGGCGGGACTGTTCTTCGTGCTCACGATCGTGCTGTCGCGGGTGCTGTATGCGTTGCTCGGCTCGGCGATGCGCACCGCGCTGGGCGTGCAGATCGCAGCCATCAGCTACGGCGCCCTTGTCGCTGTACTCACCGTCGGGTGGCTGCTCATCGTTCCCCTGATCGGAGTCCTGCCCGCATTCCTCGCCAACGGCTTCGCGGACAGCGCGGTGCACGACGGCTTCCGATGGTCGCCGGCCGGTTGGGTGGTGGTGGCGGTGGAGTTCGTCTCGCGCGGCGATATAGGGGCATCTCTCGGCACCATCGGCATGCTCGCGGCCGCGGCGCTCATCGTCATCGCCGCTGCCGCGGTACTGCTCGCACCGCGGCCCCGCGTGACGATCAGGCACTCGCCCCGTCGGCGTCTCGGAGCGACCAGACCGTGGCACTACCTCCCCGGATCCCTCCTGGGCGCAGTCCTCGGCCGCGAGTTGCGCACGTGGACCCGCGATCCCTGGCGTCGCCTCGAACTATGGCTGTCGATCTGGTTCGGCCTCTTCGTCGCGCTCATCGCCGCGCTCGCTCGCCTCCCACAGCTCGCCGTCCTCGCCGGCGTCGGACTCGCTGTCATGGTGACGCTTCGCGGCACCAACCTCTACGGATACGACGGCACCGCACTCTGGCAACTCATCACACTCGGCGGCGAAGAAGCAATCCGTGCCGATGTGCGTGGCAGACAGCTTGCTCTCGCCGTGGTCTTCGGCATACCCGCCGTCGTGATCACCGTCACGATGATGGTGATCACCGGCGCGTATCAGTACGCGCTCGCCACGTTGCCCGCGATCTTCGTCCTCACCGCTGCGGGCACAGGGGTGGCGATCACCGCATCCGTGCTCTGGCCAACACCCGGCGTCGACCCGCACCGCCGCGCCAACGCCTCGGATGTCGGCGATAATCCGCTCGTCTACCGCATCGCCACCTGGGTGACGTTCCTGCTCACCTCACCCACCGTGGTCCTCGCCGTGCTTGTCGCCCTCGACCCAGACTGGCTTGGCGCATGGGCACAATGGGCCCTCGTACCCCTTGCTGTCGGCAACGGTGCAGTGGTGTGGTGGCTCCTCGGTGCTTTCGCCGCTCACCATCTTGCGGGCGGCTGCCGGAAACGCTCGCCCGCCTGCGCCACACGGCCAGTTCATCCTCACTCGGCGAGTTGTGGTCGTCGTTGACGAAAGGACTCAATGAGCACCCCGCCACGCATGAACAGGAGACTGATGGATTTGAAGCTCGACGACGCGAAGACTGCGGCACGAGCACTGAGGCGGCGCCACGTCGAGACCTGACGTAGCTATCGGACTAGACGTGTCTCAGCGCGGTCGCGAACGTGTTCAGCGGTCCTATGTCGAGACTAACTGTGTCGAATGCCCGACCACAGCACGGAGAAACTGGCGGTCATCGCTGACTACCAGCGACCAGCCGCCGAGATTCAGGTCGCCGGATCGCACACTCTTGCCTGCGCGACCCGGTGCGCTTAGAAGTAGTTGATTTGCTGGCTAGAACTGCTTGGAGGGGAAGCACGCCGTTGCCGAGTGCGGTGATCTGCTGGTTCAGTGTCAGGCCGTGCGTGGGATCGGTGACCCATCCGGTTGGGAGACCCATCAACCATTCCACGAACTCGGGCGCCGGCCTCGGCCCGTAGCTGTCGTTCCGGAGTGCGGCTGCCGGGGCGGGTCGTCCGGTGATGTGTTCCCATCGGGTGATGGCGTGGGCGTAGCCTCCCCAGCGTCGAAGATGTGCTCGATCAGGAGCCACAGCGTCTCTGATTCGTTCTGCCTGATCCGCGAGCCATGCGGTCCGTTTGTCGGCGGCCACGAGAAACTGCCCAGTGACGGCCACGAAAGTGCCCGCTGGCGGTCATGAGTTCTGCCCGGTGGCGGTCACGGGATCTGCCCGGATGTGACGTTGTTCCGGCCGCGCTTGTGCGGCTGGGGCCCCTTCC
>JBGALC010000065.1:0-18567 GCA_044224095.1 Micropruina sp.
GGGCGTCGCGGCGGCGCTGGACGGCGACCCGCAGGTCTGCCGGGTCACCTGCCGTCCCTCGCCCCATCCGGTCTACCTGCGACCGGGCCGCAACGCGGGGCGCGAGCTCTGGGTGCGGACGGGCAACTCCACCCGTCAGCTGGGCGTGGACGTGGCGACCGAGTACGTGATGCACCGCTGGCCGTTGAACATCGGCTCGACGATCGCTGCCCAGCTGCGGGCCGCGGTGCGGTTCTCCGAGGAGCACTGACCCCGCCCGGGATTCCGGACCGGCCAGCTCATCCGCTACGACTCAGCCGAGGGCCTGGTGGACTGCTGCGGGCAGGCTAGCCGGGCGGCATGGTAGAACGTGGACGAATTCCGAAAGACACGACGCGGATCGGAGCGCGAGATGGCGGCTGAGCGCGAGCAGGTGCGACCGGCGTGGTACCGCCGGCGACTCGCCGTGGCGGCGCCGACGGCGTCCAGGGTCGATCCGGCCGTCGATCGCGCCGCCGCTCTTGCCCGCCTGGCCGAGCTGAGTGCCGCCGATGCCGGCATCTCCGAGATGACCAGCACGCGGCTGCTCGAGCCCGCAGGCGGAGCGGCGTCGGTGACGATCGTGATCTGGCACGGCTTCACCAACGCGCCCTCGCAGTTCCTCGCGGTGGGGGAGCTGCTGCGCGACGCGGGGTACCGGGTGCTGTTGCCGCGGATGCCGCGGCACGGGCTGGCGGACCTGCTCAACCGCGAGCTGGCGACGCTCACCGAGGCCGAACTGGTCGGCCAGGTGGACGCCTGCATCGACATCGCCGCCGGGCTGGGCGACGACGTCTGGGTGGTCGGCCTGTCCGCCGGCGGCACCCTGGCGTCCTGGGCCGCGGCGACCCGGGACGAGGTGAGCCGGGCGGTGATCATGGCGCCGCTGGTGGCGCCGAAGGGGTTCCCGATGCCGGCGGTGAGGCTGTGCGTCAAGTACCCGCGGATCGTGCCGCGCTTCTACATGTGGTGGGACCCGCGTGCCAAGGACGCCCTGGTCGACAACAGCCCCTACGCCTATCCGGGCTTCCCGCTGCCCGCGGTGATGCCGTTCCTGCACCTGTCCGAGTCGCTGTTCGACGGCACCGTCTCGGTGAGCCACCGCCTGGACCGCGTCGTGCTGGTGACCAACGAACACGACCTCGCCGTCCGGCAGGACGCCGCGGTCGCCTTCGCGACCGAGGTGTTCGCTGGTTCGGCGGACAGTTTCGGCGAGGCGCACATCGATCCGGCGCTGCACTGGACCCACGACTTCGTCGACCCGTGGTCGCCGGCGGCAGGCACCGCCGAGCAGATCACCGCGATCCTGGCGACCGGGCTGGGCTTCGGCGAGCCGACCGCGGGCGGCGTCCTGGTGCCGCCGCTGGTGGCGTCCGGCTGAGATCGCGGGGACGGTGCCGTCGTGGCCGCCGCCGCAACCACGCCGTCCGTTGAACCGGAAAGGAACCGTCCCCTGAACCGGAAAGGAACCGTCCCCTGAACCGGAAAGGAACCGTCCCCTGAACCGGAAAGGAACCGTCCCCTGAACCGGAAAGGAACCGTCCCCGGCGTTCAGCCGGGTCGGCGGCGACTCTTGCCCTTCTTCGGGTGATCGCGGAAACCCTTGTCCCGCGACCGGGGGGCGGCCGGGGCGAGCTCGATCAGCTTGCCCGAGATGCGGGTGTCGCGCAGGGCGTCCCAGACGTCGCGGGGCAGCGACGCCGGCAGCTCGACCAGCGAATGATCGGCCCGGATGTCGATGTGGCCGAAGTCGGAGCGGCGCAGGCCGCCCTCGTTGGCCAGCGCGCCGACGATGTGCCGCGGCGTGATCCGCTGCCGTTTGCCGACCGCGATCCGGTAGGTCGCCAGGGCCGGACCCTCGCGTCGCGGGCGGGGGCCGTCCTCGGTGAACTCCCGGGCGCGTCGCTCGGGCCGCACCTCCGGATCGGGCTGCAGCAGCAGCGGCTCGTCGCCCTGGGCCCGCAGCGCCAGGGCCGCGGCCACGTCCAGTTCGGGGACGTCGTACTCGTTCACGTAGTGGGCGACCACCTGGCGGAACAGTTCCAGCCGTTCCGAGCCGAGGGACGCGGTGATGGCGTCGTCGAACCGGCTCAGCCGGGTGGCGTTGACGTCGTCGGCGCTGGGCACCGGCATNACCGCGGGCGGCGTCCTGGTGCCGCCGCTGGTGGCGTCCGGCTGAGATCGCGGGGACGGTGCCGTCGTGGCCGCCGCCGCAACCACGCCGTCCGTTGAACCGGAAAGGAACCGTCCCCTGAACCGGAAAGGAACCGTCCCCTGAACCGGAAAGGAACCGTCCCCGGCGTTCAGCCGGGTCGGCGGCGACTCTTGCCCTTCTTCGGGTGATCGCGGAAGCCCTTGTCCCGCGACCGGGGGGCGGCCGGGGCGAGCTCGATCAGCTTGCCCGAGATGCGGGTGTCGCGCAGGGCGTCCCAGACGTCGCGGGGCAGCGACGCCGGCAGCTCGACCAGCGAATGATCGGCCCGGATGTCGATGTGGCCGAAGTCGGAGCGGCGCAGGCCGCCCTCGTTGGCGAGCGCGCCGACGATGTGCCGCGGCGTGATCCGCTGCCGTTTGCCGACCGCGATCCGGTAGGTCGCCAGGGCCGGACCCTCGCGCCGCGGGCGGGGGCCGTCCTCGGTGAACTCCCGGGGGCGTCGCTCGGGCCGCACCTCCGGATCGGGCTGCAGCAGCAGCGGCTCGTCGCCCTGGGCCCGCAGCGCCAGGGCCGCGGCCACGTCCAGTTCCGGGACGTCGTACTCGTTCACGTAGTGGGCGACCACCTGGCGGAACAGTTCCAGCCGTTCCGAGCCGAGGGACGCGGTGATGGCGTCGTCGAACCGGCTCAGCCGGGTGGCGTTGACGTCGTCGGCGCTGGGCACCGGCATCGGCTCCAGCGTCTGCCCGGTGGCCCGCTGGATGCTGGACAGCAGGTGCCGCTCGCGCGGCGTCACGAACGAGATCGCCTCGCCGCTGCGCCCGGCCCGGCCGGTCCGCCCGATCCGGTGCACGTAGGACTCGGTGTCGGTGGGAATGTCGAAGTTGACCACGTGGCTGATCCGGTCGACGTCCAGGCCGCGGGCCGCCACATCGGTGGCCACCAGGATGTCGAGCTTGCCCGACTTCAGCTGGCCGATCGTCCGCTCCCGCTGCGGCTGCGCCATGTCGCCGTTGATCGCGGACGCCGAGAAGCCGCGCGCCTGCAGCTTCTCGGCCAGCGTCTCGGTCTCGTTCTTGGTCCGGACGAAGACGATCATGCCCTCGAAGTTCTCGGTCTCCAGGATGCGGGTGAGGGCGTCCACCTTCTGCGGGTAGGAGACCATCAGGTGCCGGTGCCGCACGTTGGTCGCGGTGGTGGTGCGGCCGCGCAGGATGATCTCCTCCGGGTCGCGCAGGTAGGTGCCGGAGAGCCGTCGGATCGCCGGCGGCATGGTGGCCGAGAACAACGCCACCTGCTTCTCGGCCGGCGCCGCCGACAGGATCGTCTCGACGTCCTCCGCGAAGCCCATGCTGAGCATCTCGTCGGCCTCGTCGAGGACCAGCAGCCGCAGTTGGGTGAGGTCCAGGGTGCCCTTGTCGAGGTGGTCCATGATCCGGCCCGGGGTGCCGACCACCACCTGGACGCCGCGGGCGAGCGCGCTCAGCTGGACGCCGTAGCCCTGGCCGCCGTAGACCGGCAGCACGTGGACGCCGGGCATCCCGGCGGCGTAGGCCTGGAACGCCTCGCAGACCTGCACCGCGAGCTCGCGGGTGGGTGCCAGCACGAGGGCCTGCGGGGCGCGGCCCCGCTTGGGGTCGACCAGTTGCAGCGCGGGCAGCGCGAACGCGGCGGTCTTGCCGGTGCCGGTCTGGGCCAGCCCGACGACGTCCCGGCCGGACAGCAGCAGCGGAATGGTCGCCGCCTGGATCGGCGTCGGGCTCTCGTAGCCGAGTTGGCGCAGCGTGCGGAGCAGCCGGTCGTCCAGGCCGAGGTCGGTGAATCCGGGGTCGGTCGCCTCGATGGCGTCGGGATCAGTGGAGGACACCCCCTGACCGTAGTGGGTCGGGCACCGATCCGGCGCTTCGGCGTCCTTCCTACACTGGGCGGCATGCTCATTCGACCCCTGCTGATCGGTGGCGCTCTCGGCGTCCTCGCGCTCACCGGCTGCGCCCAGGCCGGGCTCAGCGAAGCGGACGCCTACAAGGTCGGCTGCCCGGCACTGGACGCCGTCGCGGCCTCCGGCTCGGTGGTCGGGAAGGTCGCGCTGACCGGGCTGGAGCAGCTGCGCGACTCGGGTTCGGTGACGGGGGAGAGCAGGCGGTGGCTCGATGTCGCCATCGACTTCCTGACCAACCCCGACAAGGTCAGTGACGCGAACAAGAAGCTGATCCGGGACGGCTGCGCCGCCCACGGCTACCAGTTGCAGAATCTGGGCTGACCGGCCGATGGCCGCACCCCGAGGGGGTGCGGCCATCGCGGGTCGTGGGCGGGCGGGCGATCAGTGTCCGCCGGGCACGAAGCCGTCGTCCATGTCCTCCAGGGCAAGGCCCTTGGTCTCGTGGACGAACCGCAGCACGAAGAACAACGACAGCAGGGCGAATGCCGCGTACAAGCCGTAGGCCATGCCCAGCGAGATGTCCTTCAGCGTCGGGAAGGTGACGGTCACTATCCAGTTGGCGGTCCACTGGGCGAACCCTGCCACCGCCAGCGCGGCGCCGCGGTACATGTTCGGGAACATCTCGCCGAGCATGATCCACATCACCGGGCCCCACGACATGCCGAACGCGATGACGAAGATGTTCGCGGCGGCCAGCGCCACCGGTCCCATCGCGCCCAGCTGGGGCACCCCGTCCACCACCGGTGCCGTGCCGAAGATGAACGACATGGCACCCAGGGAGACCGCCATGCCGATCGAGCCGATGATCAGCAGCGGACGGCGTCCGGCCCGGTCGACGGCGGCGATCGCGATCAGCGTCGTGACGATGTTGGTCACCGAGGTGAGCACCGTGATCACGAACGAGCTGGACTCGTCGAATCCCACAGCCTCCCACAAAATGTTGGAGTAGTAGAAAATCACGTTGATGCCGACGAACTGCTGGAAGACGGCCAGGCCGATGCCCACCCAGACGATCGGGTACAGGCCCCCGCGGGGCGATTTCAGGTCCGCCATCGACGGCTTGTGCTCGCGCTTGAGCGAGTCCTGGATCTTCTGAACGGTTTCGCCCGCACCGACGCCCAGCACCCTCACCAGGATCTTCTGCGCGGCCTCCGGGTTGCCCTGGGCGACCAGGAACCGCGGCGACTCGGGGATGGTCAGCGACAGCACGCCGTAGGCGATCGCGGGGATGAACATCATGATGAACATCCAGCGCCAGGCCTCTAGGCCGAGCCACAGCATGTTCGACGAGCCGCCGGCCGCCGAGGCCAGCAGATAGTCGATCAGCAGCGACACGAAGATGCCGCTGACGATGGCGAGCTGCTGCAGCGAGCCGAGCCGGCCGCGGATGTGCGGAGGCGAGATCTCCGCGATATAGGCGGGAGCGATGACCGAGGCGATGCCGACGGCGATGCCGCCGACGATCCGGAAGACCACGAACCACGTCAGCGTGTTGGCCAGGCCGCAACCGATGGCCGAGACGAAGAACAGCACGGCGGCGATCTGCATGACCCGCAACCGCCCGATCCGGTCGGCGATCCGTCCGCCGGTGAAGGCGCCGGCGGCGGCGCCGATCAGGGCGGCCGCCACCGCAAAGCCCAGCGGCCCGGGCTCCACTTCGAAGTGCTTCTCGATCGCGCTCACGGCGCCGTTGATGACCGCGGAGTCGTAACCGAAGAGCAGGCCGCCGAGGGCGGCCACCGAGGCGATCCGAACGACACCGGACCCCTTCGGAGTTGTCACAGAGTTCGATGCTGACATCGATTTCTCCCTTCGTTGGGTAGTGGATCGTTCGGCGGAGAAGACCACCCGACCGATCCGGACACGAACGTAGGGGATCTGGTTAGTATTCGCCACATGAAACCACAACATGTCTTGGGAATCGACATCGGGGGGACGGGGATCAAGGGAGCTCTCGTCGACCTCGCGGTAGGCGATCTGGTCGCCGAACGGTTCCGGATCGAGACCCCGGCGGCATCCACGCCGGACAACGTTGCCGAGGTCGTCGCCCAGATCGTCGACCACTTCGCCGCCGACCTGGCGGACGGTCCGGTCGGCATCACCTTCCCGGCGGTGGTCCAGCACGGGACCACCCTTTCCGCGGCCAACGTCGACCCGTCCTGGATCAACGCGCCGGCCGAGCGGATCCTCTCCGAGCACCTGGGCCGCCCGGTCGCGCTGGTCAACGACGCCGACGCCGCCGGCCTCGCCGAGGTGAAGTACGGGGCCGCCAGGGACGCCGGGGGCCTGGTGATCATCACCACCCTGGGCACCGGCATCGGCAGCGCGATCGTCTACGACGGCGTGCTGATCCCGAACTCCGAACTCGGCCACCTGGAGATCGACGGCTACGACGCCGAGAAGCGTGCCGCGGCCAGCATCAAGACCAAGGAGGGTCTCAGCTACGACGAGTACGTGCCGCGCCTGCAGCGCTACTACGAGACGGTCGAGTTCCTGTTCAACCCCGACCTGCTGGTGGTCGGCGGCGGGGTGAGCAAGAAGGCCCACAAGTTCCTGCCCAAGCTGAAGCTGCGGACGCCGATCGTGGCGGCCGAGCTGCAGAACCGGGCCGGCATCGTCGGGGCCGCCTGGATCGCGGCCAACGGTTGAGGAACTGCGGTCGCGCGGGCCGGCTTGTCGCCGAGCCTGTCGAACCCTCGGGTCCCAGGCTCGACCGGTCGCGCTAGGCCTTCCAGAAGCCGGAGAAGGTGATCCGCGACTTCGGCAGGCCGGCGCGGTGCAGCGCCCGGCGTCCCCCGGTCGCCAGTCCGGACTCGCCCACCACGAACGCGTAGGCGGCCTCGCCCGGGGCCTCGATGGAGCGCAGCGCGCGGAGGGCGCCGGCACCGACCAGCTCGCCGGTGTCCTCCCGGGGCAGCCATCGCACCGCGACGCCGTCCGGGGCCTCGACCGGCAACACGTCGCCCGGTGCCGGCACCTCGATGATGGCGGTGCCGATGGCGTCCGCGGGCAGGTCGCGAAGGATGCCCCGGATGGCCGGCAGCCCGCTCTCGTCGGCGACCAGGACGTAGGCCGAGGCGTCCTCGGGTGGGTCGAACAGGACGCCCTGGTCGAGGATCCCCACCGGGCTGTCCGGCTGCGCCGCCACCGACCAGGCCGCCACGCCGGTCAGCCGGCCCTCGTGCCAATGCAGCACCACGTCGATGTCCAGTTCCGCCCACTCGCCGACGCGCCGGTAGCCGGCGACGGTGTAGTTGCTGCAGTGCGGCCGCTGCTCGTCCGGGATCGCCAGGTAGGACTTCCACCACAGCCGGCCTTCGACGTCCGGCAGCCGGAGACCGCCGTCGGGCGACAGCGGGAAGAACAGCCGGAACCAGTGGTCGAGCCCGCGCCACTCGAAGCCGGCCAGTTCCGCCGAGGCGATGGTCACGCGCTGGAAGGACGGCGAGAGCCGTCCGGTGCGCACCACCCGGGCGGTGAACATCCGCGGATCGTCCGGCATCAGGCGCGGGTAGCTGGCCATGTGAGCGTTCCCTCCGAGTTAGGTTAGGCTAACCATATGTCGTCCCCGGCGTCCGTCGCGGTCCGGCGGGTGCGGGTGGACGCCTGGGCCCTGCTCGGCCTGGCCGTGCTGCTCGCCGTGCTGGCCAGCCTCGCTCTGGGCAGCAACGCGGTCGGGCCGGCGACCGTGGTGGGAGCGCTGCTCGACCCGTCCACCGACGTCGACGGCGTGATCTGGGGCTCCCGGGTACCGCGCACGCTGCTGGGACTGCTGGTCGGCGCGTGCCTGGGGGTCGCCGGCGCCCTGATGCAGGGCCAGACCGGCAACCCGCTCGCCGATCCGGGCCTGTTCGGAGTCTCCAGCGGTGCCAGCCTCGCCGTCGTCCTCGGCGCCTACCTGCTCGGCTACAACTCGATGACAACCTCCCTGTTCCTCGCCATCGGCGGGGCGCTGGTGGCCAGCGTGCTGGTGTTCGGCATCGCCACGCTCAGCCGTGACCTGGCCAATCCGGTGCCGCTGGCGATCGCCGGCACCGCGGTCAGCGCCCTGCTCAACGCGGTGATCTCGTTCCTGGTGCTGACCAACGCCAGCTCGCTGGAGGCGTTCCGGGTGTGGGTGGTCGGCTCGCTCGGCGGCCGGGCGCTGGACGTGCTGCCGCCGGCCCTGGCGCTCGCGCTGGCCGGGCTGGTGCTGGCGTTCGCCAACGCCCGATCGCTGAACAGCCTCACCCTGGGCACCGAGCTCGCCCGGGGGCTGGGGGAGACGCTGTGGCGGGCCCGGCTGGTCGGCCTGGCGGCGATCACCCTGACCACGGCGGCGGCGGTGGCGCTGGCCGGCCCGATCGGCTTCATCGGGCTGACCGCGCCGCATGCCGGACGGGCGCTGGTCGGCGGGAACCACTACCGGCTGCTGCCGGCGTCCGGGTTGGTCGGGGCGATCACCCTGCTGGTCTGTGACACGGTCGGACGCCTGATCGGTGGCGGCCAGGCCGAGGTGCCGGTCGGGGTGGTGCTGGCCACGCTGGGCGGGATCGCCTTCATCGCGATCGTCCGCCGCACCAAGCTGGCGGCCCTGTGAACCGCCGCCGGGGTGTCGACCTGGGCATCATCGCGCTGCCCTGGCGGGCCCGGGTGCTGTGGGTGACGCTGGGCTGCGCGGTGCTGGTGCTGGCCGCCTTCACCTTCGGCATCGCCGCCGGCTCCGCCCGGATGGGCGTGGCCGACGTCTGGAGCACCCTGCTGGGCGCCGGCAGCCGGAGCTTCAGCTTCATCGTCTTCGAGCTGCGGCTGCCCCGGGCCGCGGCCGGAATCGCCGTTGGGCTGTGCCTGGGCCTGGCCGGTGCGCTCACCCAGACGTTCTCCCGCAATCCGCTGGCCACCCCGGACATCCTCGGCGTCACCTCGGGTGCCGCGGCCGGCGCCGTGGTCGCGATCGTGATCGGCGGCGGCGGATACTCGGTCGGCGCCTCGCTGCTCGGCTTCGGCATTCCGGTGGTCGCCACCGTCGGAGGGTTGCGGGCCGCCGCGGTGGTCTACGGGTTGTCGTGGCGGCAGGGGGTGGACAGCTTCCGGCTGATCCTGGTCGGCATCGGGGTGACCGCGATCCTCGGTGGGTTGACCAGCTTCCTGCTGGTCCGGGCCCAGCTCACCCAGGCGACCGCCGCCACCCAGTGGCTGGTCGGCAGCCTCTCCGGGGTGTCCTGGGCGAGCGTCTGGCCGATGCTGGTGGTGCTGGCCGTCGTGGTGCCGTTCGCGCTCAGCCAGACCGCGCCGCTCGACCTCGGCCAGCTCGGCGACGACTTCTCCACCGGGCTGGGGGTGGCGGTGCAGCGGCACCGGCTGCTGGTCATCCTGGCCGCCGTGGTGCTGACCGGCGCGGCCGTGTCGGCGGCCGGCCCGGTCGAGTTCGTCGCCTTCGTGGCGCCCCAGCTGGCCCGCCGGCTGACCCGGGCGCCCCGTCCGCCGCTGATCGCGTCCGCGCTGGTCGGAGCCGGGCTGGTGGTGGCCGCGGACGTCGGCGCCCGGGTCGCCTTCGGCACCGAGGTCCCCGTCGGGATCGTCACGGCGCTGGTCGGCGCGCCGTACCTGATCTGGCTGATCACCCGTCACAACCGCAAGGAGCGCCGATGACCACGCCCGCACTGCTGGCCGACCGGGTCACCCTCGGCTACGACGACCATGTGGTGTTCCGCGAGCTGACGGTGGGCATCGGGTCCGGCAGCGTCACCACCCTGATCGGGGCTAACGGTTGCGGCAAGTCGACCCTGCTGAAGGCCTTCGGACGCCTGCTCGCGCCCTCGGCGGGGGGCATCGAGCTGGAGGGGACGCCGATCCGCGGGCTGTCCGCCCGGGCCGTGGCGCGGCGGCTGGCGATCCTGCCGCAGAAGCCGCTCACCCCGGCCGCCACGACCGTCGCCGACCTGGTGATGCGCGGACGGCATCCGCACCAGACCCTGCTGCGTCCGTGGAGCGCGACCGACGCGGCGAAGGTGGCCGAGGCGATCGCGTCCACCGGGATGACCGAGCTGGCCGACCGGGACGTGGGTGCCCTGTCCGGCGGCCAGCTGCAGCGCGCCTGGATCGCGCTGGTGCTGGCCCAGGACGCCCCGGTGATCCTGCTCGACGAGCCGACCACCTTCCTCGATCTCAGCCATCAGCTGGAGGTGTTGCGGCTGGTCCGGCAGATCAACACCGAGCGCGGCAGCACGATCGTGATGGTGCTGCACGACCTGAGCCTGGCCGCCCGCTACTCCGACCGGCTGATCGTGCTGCACGAGGGCCGGGTGTTCGCCGACGGCGCGCCCTGGGAGGTGCTGACGCCCGAGGTGCTGCGGGCGGCCTTCGGCCTGGAGGCGCTGGTGATCCCCGATCCGGCCTGCGGCCGTCCGTTGGTGATCCCGCTCGACCCGGCGTCGGACGCCGCCTCCGGGACGGTTAGGTTAGGCTAACCTTCCTGCCATGAAGCTGACCAAGAAGCTGCGCCTGGTCGTGGGCGCCCTGCTGGCCGTGTTCGCGCTGGCAGCCTGCAGTTCGGGGGCCGGTGCGCCGGCCAGCTCGGCGCCCGCGGCGTCCGGCTGGAGCTACACCGACGACACCGGTGCCACCATCACGCTCGACCACAAGCCGGAACGGATCGCCGGGTTCGCCGACCAGGTCCTTTCACTGCTGTCCTACGGCGTGAAGCCGGTCGCCGTCTTCGGCCGGGTCGACGTCAAGAGCGACCCCCGCTTCGCCGGCTACGACCTCTCCGACGTGAAGATCGTCGGCAACGCCTACGGCGAGATCGACCTGGAGGCGCTGGCCGAGGCCGAGCCCGACCTGATCGTCACCGCGGTGTACCCCTCGGATCGCCAGGGCACCATCGACGCCAAGTCGCCCTACTACGGCCTGAAGGACCTCGAGCAGCAGACGAAGGTCCTCGAGATCGCCAAGGTGGCCGCCCTGAAGGTGGGCGGCAAGGGCCTCGACGTGATCGCCAGCAACGCCAAGCTGGCGCTCGCCCTGGGTGCCGATCAGGCCGAGGTGGACGCCGACAAGGCGACCTTCGACGCCGCGTCCGGCAGGCTGACCGCGGCCGCCGCCTCCGGCCTGGAGGTGACCGTGATGTACGCCGACGCCGACGGCGTCTACCTGGTCAAGCCCGAGGACGAGCCGCAGACCCAGCTGTACAAGAGCCTCGGCGTGAAGCTGACCGAGCTGCGCCCCGACGGCTACTACTACTGGGACATCTACAGCTGGGAGAACGCCGGCAAGGCGATGACCGGCGACATCATCCTGCTGTCCGCGGAGGGCTACCAGGTCGACGACCTGAAGAAGCAGGCCACCTTCGCCAAGCACCCGGCGCTGACGGCCGGCCAGGTGCACCCCAACGTCTACACCTCGATGGACTACTCCTCGCAGGCCAAGCTGATGGACCAGCTCGCCACCTGGCTGGGCCAGTCGAAGAAGGTCTGAGCGAACCGAGGCCGCGCCGGGGCGCCGCTACCAGGCGGTGCCCTGGCAGGCGTCCGAGCCGGACGGTTCCACCTGCAGGGTGGCGTGGTCGATGCCGAACTGCTCCCGCAGCACGGCACTTGCCGCGACCAGGACGACGGCCGGGTCGGCCTCCCGGCTGCTGACCAGGTGCGCGGTGGCGACGTTCATGCCCGAGGTCAGCGTCCACAGGTGCAGGTCGTGCACCTCGACCACGCCGGCCACCGCGGCCAGCCGGGTCTGCGCGTCGGCCGGATCGATCCCGGCCGGCGCCGACTGGCCGAGCACACCGAGCACCTCGCGGCCCAGCCGGACGGCGCGGACGCCGACGAACGCCGCCAGCGCCAGCGCCAGGATCGGATCCCACAGCGGGGACCCGGTCAGCCAGGTGGCGAGGCCGGCGAACAGCACGCCGACCGAGCCGAGGGCGTCGGCGAGCACCTCCAGGTAGGCGCCCTTGACGTTGAGGTTCTCCGTCGAGCCGCCGCGGAGCAGCGCCAGCGCCACCAGGTTCACCGCGAGCCCGATCACGCCGACCACCATCAGCACGCCGGCGGGCACCTCCACCGGCGCGCCGAGCCGGAGCACGGCGTTGACCAGCACGTAGCCGCAGACCGCGATCATCAGCAGCACGCTGAGGCCCGCGGCGAAGATCTCGGCACGGTAGCGGCCGTAGGTGCGACGTCCGCTGGTGTCCGGCCGGGTGGCCCAGTGCGACGCCGTCAGCGCCACCGCCAGGCCGACCGTGTCGGCCGCCATGTGACCGGCGTCCGACAGCACGGTCAGCGAGCCGGACCAGATGCCGGCCGCCAGCTCGACCAGGAAGAAGGCGCCGGTGAGGGCGAACGCGACCTGGAGTCGCCAGCGGTGGACGGCCCCGGTGTGGCCGCCGTGATGGTCGTGCCCCGACATGCCCTACCTCCTCCTCGGAGGCCCAGCCTAGAGCTCTCCGCAGCCGTTTGCGTGCCGGTGGACTTGCGTAATGGATCGATGCTCCAGGTATCAGCCGGACGCCTTCGGCGCTCCTGCCGGGAAACGGCCCGTCCTCAGGAGTGAACGTGACCATACCGGTGCCCCCATCCGTTCTGCTCCGCGGCGGCATCCTGCTGGGTGCCATGGTCTCCCTGGCCTACCTGCTGTTCGGCCTGCACGGCTGAGCCGCCGGTGCACGGGGTGGTCACGCAGCTGGACGCGCTGCCGCCGGACGACACCGGCGTGGCCGGCCTGGTCGGGATGACCCTGCTGCGCAAGGTGACTGCGCGCTGACCGCCAGTTCGGTCACGGCTCTCAGGCGCGGGGAAGCGCCGGCGGCGTGCCACCGTTGCGGAGGAGTTGCTTCGCCGCGCGCTTCCGGTCGCGGTCGTTGGGCTGGCGGACGTAGACCGCGCCGGCGGTCTGGCCGCGGACGATGATTCGGGGCAGGCCCCGCCTCGGCCGGGTCCGGACGCCCTGCAGGCTGCAGGGTGGAGACCTCGGTCTGCCAGGACGCGATGTCGACGCCCCAGCCCTCGGGAACGATCAGGTGCGTCCTGCCCCAGTTGACGCAGATGATCACCAGGTCGATCACCTTCGCCCGCGGGATCGCCTCGCTGAAGTCGAGCCGGACGCCGCCGATCGACGCGTGCACTTCGAGGAACGGCGGCACCTCCCAGGCGTGCGCGACGTACAGCTCGGTCCAGCCGTCGACCTCGAGGACCAGCGGGTCGTCCCAGCTGTAGCCGGCGCCGGAGCCCTGCGGCAGTTCGCCGCCCACCACGTGATCGACCTCCGCGGCGGGCAGCAGATCGTCCAGCACGGCGATGAGGTCGCCCCGGGTGATGGCGTGCAGTGCCCGCGGCACCCGGGCCTCCAGCTCCTCGAAGGTGATCCGCTCGTCGGCCGCCGCGTTGCGCAGCACCTCGAGTGCGGCCTCCCGCTGCGCGGTGCCGACCCGCAGGTGCGCCTCGCTCACGCGTCCACCCTAGCCACACGCGGTCGGCTCAGATACTCGCGTTCAGCCGCCACTGTCCGGAATCACCGGTGCTGTTCATGTAGCGGACGCCGGACAGCCTCGCCCCATTCGGGATGTCGAAGACGACCCAGCCCTTGGCGCACTGGCCCGGCTTGTACAGCCGGCCGCTGCCATTGGGGTAGACCGGCGCAGGCTCGGCGTTGCCGCGGGTGTTGCTCGCCGGGTACTCCTCGCTGTCCGGCCCGAGTAGCACCCAGGTGTCCCAGCTGAGCTCGATGCCGGCGCCGGCGGAGACGTTGCAGCTCTTGACCATGGCCAGCACTTGATTGCCGCGATGCCCGGCGACCTTGGCCCGCCGGCTGTCCAGCACGGTGATGGTGACCTCGCCACCGAGGTCGAGCACCTCACCCGGGGCGCGGAAGTCGCCTGCCGAGCCCGACGGCGTGGCCGACGGGGTGACGCTCGGGTCGACCGACGACGACTCGCTCGGCTCCGGGCTGGCGGATCTCAGGCTGGGATCGGGCGACGGTGAGCCGGAGACGCCGGACGGCTCTGGGGAGCCGCTGGCCGAGGCAGACGGCGACTCGGCGGCGGTGGGCAGGTCCGAGGGCGTCGGCGGCGTCGACGCCGCCGGCTGCCCGATAGTGCAGGCACTCAGAACCATCAGCGACAGCAGCGTCAGCAGGCGTTTCATGGCCGCACCCTACGGCCGTGGAGGGATCCCCCGATAGCCCCAGCCGCCCTTGTCGAGGTGCCAGGTGGTCGTTCGTTCGAGTGGTGACCAGTGGTGGAGGTCGGTGGTGCCGTTGGGGCTGACTCGGTATTCGTTTCCTTGGGGTGATCTCCACCAGAAGGTGCCGGATCGGGGTTGTTTCAGTTGCCAGCGGCCTGCGGTTTTGGCGCGGTGGACGCGGCGGGTGAGTGGTCCGAGGTTGTCGGGCCGGGTCTGGCCGGCGGCGCCCGGGGCGTAGGGCTGGGTGTGGTCGAGGTCGAGTCCGCGGGCGGTGCGGGAGGAGTGGGGGAAGACCTCGCAGGTGTCGCGCAGGGTGACGGTTTCGCGGATCCGGTGGGGGATTTCGTAGCTGTCGACGGGCTGCTCAGCATCGGCGTGCAGGACGGGCGTGATGGCGATGCGGCTGGTGCCGAACAGGTCGGCAAGCATCGTCTTGGTGAGCGGTCCGAGAGTTTCCGAGCGGGTCACCGCATCGTCAGTTCCGGTGAGCATGTCGGGGGTGAGGTGCAGGTACACCTTGGTGCGCGGCAGGTAGCGCTGGTCATCGTCGCTGTCGGTGAGGATCGCTTGGGCGCGGGCGGGGGTGGCGAGGATGCCGAGGGCTTTGGCGCGGCGGAGGTCGAGTTCGTCGGTGTCGCCGTGGTCGTGCAGCTTCTTGGCGATCGCTTGGATGGTCGCTTCCAACTGTTGGGCGTCGGTGGTGTCGAGTCGGGCCCAGAACTCGGTGACGATCGGTTGGTCCTGGTCTGATGCGGACCTGACAAAGCGGCCGACCCGGCCCACCTTTCCCGCGAGCTTCTCATCGACGGCGAGAGCTTGGTCCTGGGTGAGGTCGTAGTCCGCAGCCAGGCGGGCGATCCTGAATGCTTTGTACGGCGGCACGTTCCCGGCCCGGACCGCTTTCCATAGGGCGGGGTGGCGGGCTTCGAGGTTGATCACGTCACGGATCAGCCAGGTCGCTGCCGTCACCGAGATGCCCTTGATCGCGGCGACCTCCAACGGGAGGAACTCGCCGACCAGCCGTGATCCGTGGGCGCCGATCCGGACGGCTCGTTCGCCGCCGATCACGTCGTACTCGTCGCGGGTGGTCCAGGAGTGTTCGGCGGCCAGGTCGGCGATGGCGCGCAGTTCTTCGGCGTCGGCCTGGCGGCGGAGTTCGACGGCGTGGCGTAGGCGGCCCGCAGCAGTGCCCTGGAACGGTGCTGCCGCGGTGAAGATCATGTGTTCGATTATAGTTGTTCAATGCCGAGTTGACAAGCATTCATTGGCGGGTAATGAGGGCTCGCGAGCGCTGTTTGGCCGCGCCGGTATGACCGGGGTCTCGTCAGCTCGGCCGGTGGGCATCGCTCAGCAATAGACCGTCCAGGACCGCACAGGCGTGGTGTGGCCCGAGTTGCGGCACACCTGCAGGCCGCGCCCGGCGAGGCCCTCCTTCATCCGGCGCAGCGCGTCCACCGAGAAGCCGTTCCACTGCATGTGCATCAGCACGGTGCCGCCGGCGCGCGAGGATCGGACGACGGTGTTCACCACCTCGGCCCGCGAGTGTCCTCGCCAGTCCAGGGTGTCCACCGTCCACATCCAGATCCGCATCCCCTTCGCGGTGTAGGCGCGGGCCACGGTCGCGTTCCAGTCGCCGAACGGCGGGCGTCCGTAGCGGGCCTGGATTCCGGGCGGCCCCAGCTGGCGCAGCACGTCGGAGTAGCTGAGCCGGGTCAGCTGCGGGTGGCTGACCGAGTGGTTGAACACGTAGTGACCCTGCGAACGGGCGTACCGGGCGTCGAAGTGGCCGCTGCGCACGCAGAGGCCGGTGGGGAACAGCATCAGGCCGATGCCCAACCGGGACGCGCCGCGCAGCACCTGCTTCAGCTCGGCCAGGCTTTTCGGACAGTCGTCGAAGGTGAGCGCGACTCGCCCGGTGTGGTTCGGGCCGTAGTTGTGCCAGTACCCCCGGCGCGGCGGCGGCTTGACCCGGCCCTTGGGCGGCTTGGTGCCCTTGCCGGTGGCGGGCGGCTTGGTGGTGGCGGACGGCTTGGTGGTGGCGGACGGTTTCGCCGGGTTCCCGGTAGCGGCGGACTCGCCCTTGCCCTGCCCCGGGGCCTCGTCCACCTGGGTGCCGCGGCTGCCCACCCCGGCTCCCCGCACGGTCGTGGTGCCGCGGCTGCCGACTGACTGGAGTCCGGCGAGCACCAGGCCGACGACGACCAGCACGCCGGCGATCCGGACGGTCCAGGGCCATTCGCTGCCGGCCGGCGGCCGACCGCTCAAGACAGCGCGGCCTTCACCAACGCCGCGGCGGTCCTGCCGTCGCCGCGGCCGGCGATCCGTGGCGTGACGCCTTTCATCACCTGGCCCATCTGCCGCATCGTCGGCGGTTGACCGAGCGCGGACGCCACCGCCGCGACCTCCTCGGCGACGATCGCGGCGAGTTCGGCCTCGGTGAGCTGCTGGGGGAGGAACTCGGCGAGGATCTCCGCCTCGGCGTGCTCCCTGTCGGCCAGCTCGGGCCGGCCGCCGGCCGTGTAGGCCTCGGCCGAGTCCTTGCGCTTGGAGACCTCACGGGCGAGCACGGCCTGCTCCTCGGCGTCGGACAGCTCCCGCGCGACCTTGCCGGCGACCTCCTCGTTGGCGATCGCGGCCAGCGCCATCCGGACGGTCGACTTGCGGGCCTCGTCGCGCGCCTTCAGCGCCGTCACCAGCTCACGCTTCAACCGGTCCTTGCTCGCTGCCATGACTTCGTGTCCTCTCCGCCGGGGTGCTGCCGGCTTCATTGTGTCACCCGGCCTACAATCTCCCGCGATGACCATGCGACTGTTCGCCGCCGTCCTCCCGCCGGTTGCCGTGCGCGAGACGCTGGAGGTCTTCGTCGAGCCCCGACGCGACGCCGACCCCGCCCTGCGCTGGGTGGCGGCCGACAGCTGGCACCTCACCCTGGCCTTCTTCGGCGAGGTGCGCGACGACCGGCTGGAGTCGCTCGCCGACGCCCTGGCGGGGGTGCGGGGCGAGCCGTTCCGGGCCGTCCTGGACGGCTCCGGCGCGTTCCCGGACCCGGCGGCCGGTCGCGTGCTGTACCGGGGGGTCGCCGACGGCGCGGAGCAGCTGAGCGCCCTCAGCCGCCGGGTGCGGACCGCGGCCGACCGCGTCGGCGTCCCCTCCGACAACGCCGGACACCGGCCCCACCTGACCCTGGCCCGGCGCCGCCGGCCGGCCGAACTGAGCCGGTGGCTGCGCGTCGTCGACAGCTTCCCGGCCCAGGCCTTCGAGGTGACCTCGTTCGCCCTGATGCGCTCGGAACTGCGCCCGGCGGGCCCGCACTACCGGGTCCTGGACGAGGTGACGCTGGCGGGGCGTCCGCACTCCGGGTGAGGCCGGGGCGCGCGGACCGGATGAGTAGGCTGAACCGGCTGTCCGACGAAGGGTGTGCCCCAATGACCTACCAACCCGAGACCCTGGCCGTGCATGCCGGCCAGGAGAGCGCCGACCCGGCGACCAACGCGCGCGCGGTGCCGATCTACCAGACCACCTCGTACGTGTTCGACGACACCGAGCACGCCGCCGACCTGTTCGCGCTCAGGGTGCCGGGCAACATCTACACCCGGATCATGAACCCCACCCAGAGCGTGCTCGAGACCCGGATGACCGCCCTGGAGGGCGGCGTCGGCGCGCTGGCCACGTCGTCGGGCGCGGCTGCAGTCACCTATTCGGTGCTGAACCTGACCTACGCCGGCGACAACATCGTCGCCCTGTCCACCCTGTACGGCGGCACCTACGCGCTGTTCGCGCACACCCTGCCGCAGTTCGGCATCGAGGTCCGCTTCGTCGACCCCGAGAAGCCCGGCGAGCTCGCCCGGCACGTCGATTCCAAGACCAAGCTGGTGTTTGGCGAGACCGTCGGCAACCCGCTGGTCAACGTGGTCGACCTGGACGCCTGGGCGGACGCCGCGCACGCCCTCGGCCTGCCGTTCATCGTCGACAACACGGTGCCCACCCCGTACCTGTGCCGGGTGTTCGAGCACGGTGCCGACGTCGCGGTGCATGCCGCCACCAAGTACATCGGCGGCCACGGCACCTCGATCGGCGGCGTGATCGTCGACTCCGGCAACTTCGACTGGGCGGCGCACGCCGACCGGTTCCCCGGCCTCACCAAGCCCGACCACGCCTATCACGAGGTGGTCTGGACCGAGGCCGTCGGCAACCTGGCCTACATCATCCGGGCCCGGACGGTGCTGCTGCGCAACACCGGCGCCGCGGTGGCCCCGCTGAACTCCTGGTTGTTCCTGCAGGGGCTGGAGACGCTGCAC
>JBGALC010000066.1:0-19574 GCA_044224095.1 Micropruina sp.
GCCCGGCTGGCCGAGGACTTCCAGGTGGTCGCGGTCCCGTCCGGATCGCCCTACAAGTCCCTGGACGACTTCCTCACCGCCTGGAAGGCCGACCCGGGCGGCATCCCGATCGGCGGCGGCTCGGCCGGCGGCGTCGACCATCTGGTCGCCGGTCAGCTGGCCAAGGCGGTGGGCATCCCCGGCTCGGCGTTGAAGTACACCGCGCACTCGGGTGGCGGCGAACTCACCATCTCGCTGCTCTCCACCGCCGCCGGCACCGTCAACGTCGGGATCAGCGGCTTCAACGACTTCCGCGACATGATCGAGTCGGGCAAGCTCCGCGCCCCGACGACAAGAAGCTGATCCACGCCGGCGGACGCCCCTGGCTGAGCGCGGCCGAGTTCCGCGCGGCGCTGCCGGCCTGGTTGCGCGGCACCGGCTTCGGCGTCCCGTTCGGGATCATCCCGGCCGGCGGCGCCGAGGTGCCGACCTTCCTCGCCTACGGCACCGAGCGCAAGCTGGACGCCCGGCGCGCGAAGCCGATGTTCGGCAAGGGGTCCATCCAGGGGGTGGCCGGGCCGGAGGCCGCCGGCAACGCCACCGCCGGGTCGGCGATGGGGGCGCTGCCGGCGCTCGGCCTGCCGACGTCCGCCACCGCGGCCCTGCTGCTGGTCGCCTTCCAGCAGTACGGCATGCAGCCCGGACCGCTGCTGTTCGAGCGCAGCGCCGACGTGGTCTGGGCGCTGCTGGCGGCGCTGTTCATCGCCATGGTGATCCTGCTGATCCTGAACCTGCCGTTCGCCCCGATGTGGGCGATGCTGCTGAAGGTGCCGAAGGAGTACCTCTACGCCGGCATCACGGTGTTCGCCGCGTTCGGCGTCTACGCCGCCGGGGCGTCCACCATCGACCTGGCGGTGATGATCGGGATCGGCCTGCTCGGCTTCGTGATGCGACAGTACGACGTGCCCCTGGCCCCGGTGCTGATCGCGCTGATCCTGGGCCCACTGGCCGAGTACTCGCTGCGCGACGCGATGGCCAACTCGTCGAACAACGCCGCCGTCCTGGTCAGCTCGCCGATCACCATCGGGCTGTACGCGGTGCTGGTGGTCGGGGTGGCCTGGAACGGCTACCGGCGGGTCCAGGAGAGGCGCTTGGCGGCCGAACTCGAGGCTGCCGAGGAGGCCGCGGAGCACGCGGCCGAAGGGGTGCCCGACAAGCAGTGACGCCGTAGGGTGAGCACGTCGTCCCGGGGACGGACGCGGCAGCGTCCGAACCCGCCCTGCACGCCGACGGCGGACGCGTCAGCGGCCGGTGCCGGCGTCACCAGGGGACGGACGCGGCAGCGGCCGAACCCGCCCTGCACGCCGACGGCGGACGCGTCAGCGGCCGGTGCCGGCGTATACCACCGCTTCACCGGAGACCGAGTCGAGGCCGAAGGCGGTGTGCGCGGCCCGGACGGCGGCGTCCACGTCGGCCAGCGACACCACGACCGAGATCCGGATCTCGGAGGTGGAGATCATGTGGATGTTGATCCCGGCGTCCGCCAGTGCCCGGAAGAAGGTTGCCGAGACCCCCGGGTGGGAGCGCATGCCGACGCCGATCACCGACACCTTTCCGATGCCGTCGTCGTAGAGGATCTCGGCGAAGCCGATCAGGTCGCGGGCACCGTGCAGGGCGTCCAGGGCGCGTAGCTTGTCGCCACCGGGCAGGGTGAAGGTGATCGCGGTGTTGTCGTTGGCGATCGACTGGTTCTGCACGATCATGTCGATGTTGACCCCGGCGTCCGCGACCGCCGTGAACACCGCGGCGGCGGCACCGACCCGGTCGGGCACACCGACCACGGTGATCTTGGACTCGCTGCGGTCGTGTGCGACCCCGGTGATCAGCGGCTGCTCCATGGCCGTGCCTTCCTTGTCTTCGATGTCCTTGACCCAGGTGCCGGGCTTGTTCGAGAACGACGACCGGACGTGCACCGGCACGTTCTCGCGGCGGGCGTACTCGACGCACCGCAGATGCAGGATCTTGGCGCCCTGCGCGGCCATCTCCAGCATCTCCTCGTAGGAGATCTCGGGAATCCGGGAGGCTCCCGGAACGATCCGCGGGTCGGCGGTGAACACTCCGTCCACATCGGAGTAGATCTCGCAGTAGTCCGCCTCCAGCGCCGCGGCCAGGGCGACGGCGGTGGTGTCGGACGCACCCCGGCCCAGCGTGGTGATGTCCTTCGACGTCTGCGACACCCCCTGGAAGCCGGCCACGATGACGATGTCGTCGTCGGACAGCGCGGTCCGGATGCGGCCCGGGGTGATGTCGATGATCCGGGCGTCGCCGTGCGTGCCGGTGGTGATCACGCCGGCCTGCGAGCCGGTGAACGAACGGGCTTCGAAGCCGAGGTCGTTGATCGCCATCGCCAGCAGCGCGGCGCTCATCCGCTCGCCGGCGGTGAGCAGCATGTCGAGCTCGCGCGGCCGCGGCTGCGGCGACACCTCCAGCGCCAGGTCCATCAACTCGTCGGTGGTGTCACCCATGGCCGAGATGACCACCACCACCTCGGCCCCGCGGGACTTGGTGTCGACGATCCGCTGAGCGACCCGCCTGATGCTGGCGGCGTCGGCCACGGACGACCCGCCGAACTTCTGCACGACCCGCAAGTCTCTGCCCTTCCTGGAGATCAACCTTCTCTACTTTGCCAGAATCGGACGGCACTCCCGACCGGCAGCCGCCCCTCGGGCGGCGTCCGCAGTAGCGTGACGCCCATGACCGATCCGATCCGTTGGGGCATCGCCGGCCCTGGACGCATGGCTGCGGCGATCGTGCCCGAATTCCATCGCGCCGGCAACGCCGAGCTGGTCGCGGTCGGCTCGCGATCGGCCGAACGCGCCGAGGTTTTCGCGACCGATCACGGCATTCCCCGCTGGCACTCCTCCTACGAGGCGCTGGTGACCGATCCCGCGGTGGACGCGGTGTACATCGCCACCCCCCACCCGCAGCACACCGACATCGCCCTGGCCGCCATCGCCGCCGGCAAGGCGCTGCTGGTGGAGAAGGCGTTCACCGCCACCGTCGCCGACACCGAACGCATCGCCTCCGCCGCGCGCGAGGCCGGCGTGTTCACGATGGAGGCGATGTGGACCCGGTTCAACCCGTCGATCGCGCATCTGCGCGAGGTGATCGGCAACGGTGAGATCGGTGAGCTGCGCGGCTGCCAGGGCGACCTGACCGCTTTCCGCGCGTTCGACGCGCAGGATCGGCTCTTCGACCCGGCCAAGGGTGGCGGCGCCGTCCTCGACCTGGGGGTCTACGTGATCTCGTTCGCCCAGCACTTCCTCGGCACCCCGGACGTGGTCCGTGCGGTCGGCGGGCGTTACCCCACCGGAGTCGAGGGTGAGTTCTCGGTGCTGCTCGGCTACGCCGACGGCCGCTCGGCCACCCTCGCGGGCGCCTTCACCGCCTATGGCCCGGGGCGGATGATGCTGACCGGCAGCAGGGGCTGGATCGACATCCACCCGCGGTTCCATCGCGCGGCGTCGGTGACCATCTGGCGCGAGCGGACGCCCGAGACGCTGAAGTTCGACTCCGGCTACCGCTACGAGATCGAACACGTCGGCGAATGCCTGGCCGCCGGCCTCACCGAGAGCCCGGTGATGCCGCTCGACGACACCATCGCCGTGCAGCGGATCATGGCCGAGGTGCTGGCTCAGATCTGACCGAATCGGTGTCAGATCGGGCACCGCCAGTGGTGCCCGATCTGACACCGATTGTGAACACTTTCGGACGGGCGTGCCCACACTGAGGGCGTGCCCCCTCGAACCCGCCTACCCGCATCGCTGCGCGAGCTCGCGGCGGCGCAGGCAGGGGTGCTCAGCCGCGGTCAGCTGATCCGCCACGGGGTCCACCGGCGAGTGATCTCCCGACTGCTCGCCGACGGTATCCTCGGACCGCTCACGCCCGGCGTCTACACGTGCGGTCCCGGTTCCGGGTGGCTCAGCCGGGCCTGGGCGGGGGTACTGCTGGGTGGCGAGGGCGCGGTGCTCGGCCACCAGGCCGCCGCGCACCTACTGGGCCTGAGGAAGCCCGAGCCGACAGAGGTGGCGGTCTTCGTTCAGGTGGCCCGGACACCGCGGGCCGGTTGGCGATTCATCCGCGCCCGGCGCCCGTCGGTGGGCGAGCCACCCCGCACCAGCGTGGAGGCGACAGTCCTCGATCTGTGTGCCGAGGCCAACGAGGACGAGATGGCGGCACTGCTGGCCGACGCGATCAGCCAGCGAAGGACGACCGCCAAGCGCTTGCGCGCCGAGTTGGCGCTGCGCCCGCGGCAGCACAAGCGCGGCGTGCTACGCGAGGTCCTGGGTGATGTCTCGCAAGGCGCCCATTCGGCCCTGGAGCGTCGCTACCTGGTGCGGGTGGAGCGGGCACACGGGCTGCCCACGGCTGCGCGGCAGCAGCATGCGCTGCGCGCGCACCGCAGCGACAGCTGGTACGAGGAGTACCGCCTGTTGGTCGAACTCGACAGCAAACTCCATCACACGGGTGGGGCCGCGTTCCGTGACATGAGCCGGGACAACGACCATGCCCTCCTCGGCCTCACCACCTTCCGGTTCGGATGGGCCGACCTGACCGGCACCGGGGTCTGTCGAACCGCCCGGAAGGTGGCCCGGTTCCTGATGGCGAGCGGTTGGGAGGGCCCGCTCCATCCCTGCAGCCACTGCCGGCTGCTTCCGCTCGAGAAGTAAGTCAGATCGGGCACCGCTAGTGGTGCCCGATCTGACATCGATCCCGGCGGGTGGCCCGGTCAGCTGAGCTTGTGCCGCCTGCGCGCCGTGACGTTCACGTGCTCCAGGAAATCACCGGCGCCCATCGGCGCTCCGGGCGTCAGCCACGCCGCCGGCACATCGGCGACGGCGAGTTCCACGGGCGTGTCCACCAGCACCAGCGGCAGGGTGTGGGTCACCGTTGAGGGGTAGCTGACCATCAGCGCGCTCACCGGCCCGCGCCGCACGGCGATCTCCAGCGGCACGTCGGGCCTGACGATCGTCAATCCGGTCCGGGCGGCGATGGTGGAGAGCTTGGCGTCGTCCTCGCGGCGGTGCGCGAAGTAACGGCCGGCACCGTACCGCTCGGTGACCGCGACCACCCCGGCCAGGTAGCGGTCGGCGTCCACCACCCCGGTCTCCACCAGCGAGGTGCCGATCACGTCGACGGCGTCGGCGATGACCGGCGGCCCGAAGCGTCCGCGGGTCCAGGCGAAGGTGTTGGTGCTCTGCCGGGTGCCGGGCGGCGCCTGCACCGGCATCGAGGTGAACACCTCGATGCGGCGGCCGTCCCGCTCGGAGGGGGTGAAGAAGTCGCGGGCGTGTTCGGACAGCAGGTCGATCACCACGTCGCGTCCGGACTCGGCCAGGTGCCAGCGGCTCAACCGGTCGCCGCGGGTGAGCTGGGCGATGAACGAGATGGTGGCGGTGCCGTCGTCGACGACGACCACCTCGGCCACGTCGGCCAGCGGCAGCACCGCCTGCACGAACCGCGAGAACGGGTCGCCGACGACCAGGCGTTCGGCCTTGACCAGGCGCGGGAACAGCTCCCAGGCCACGGCCACCAGCGAGGCCGCCGACTTCCTCGGCTCGTACCAGGTGGCGGCCAGCCCGGCCTCCCGGGCCAGGTCGACCATGGCCTCGAGCTGCAGCCGGGTGGACGCGTCCCGGGGCGGCAGCACCGCCAGCCGGGTCTGCTCCTCGGCCCCGTGGTGGTGCGCCCACTCGATGACGTTGAGCAGCTGCGCCGGGCTCTCCACCAGCGCCAGCGTGGTGCGTTTGTGCTTGCGGTTCTTCTTCGCCATGGCGTCCTCAGGCCACCTGCGGGGTGGCCCGCTCGGCGACCACGCCCGGGACCCGGCGCAGCTTCCGCATCGCCGCGTATTCGCCCTCGTAGACCCGCTTGACGCCGTCGCCGAGCGCCTCGGAGATGACCCGGACGTCGCGCACCAGCCGGCTCAGTCCGGACGGCTCGAGCGAGGCGGCCTGATCGGAACCCCACATGGTGCGGTCCAGGGTGATGTGCCGCTCGAGGAAGCAGGCGCCGAGCGCCGCCGCCGCGACCGTGGTCTGCAGGCCGCGTTCATGCCCGGAGTAGCCGACCGGCACGTTCGGGTACTCGGCCAGCAGCGTGTCGATCATCCGCAGGTTGAGCTCGTCGTTGGCGGCGGGGTAGGTCGAGGTGGCATGGCACAGCACCACGTTGCCGCTGCCCAGCACCTCGACGGCGTGCCGGATCTGGGCCGGGGTCGACATGCCGGTGGACAGGATCACCGTCCGGCCGGACGCCCGCACGGCCCGCAGCAGCTCGTCGTCGGTGAGACAGGCGGAGGCGATCTTGTGGGCGGGCACGCCGAAGCCGTCCAGGAAGTCGACGCTGGCCACGTCCCAGGGCGAGGCGAACCAGTCGATGCCCTTGTCGCGGCAGTACTCGTCGATGATCCGGTACTCGTCGGCACCGAACTCGATGCGATGCCGGTAGTCGATGTAGGTCATCCGGCCCCACGGGGTCTCGCGCTCGACGTCCCACTGGTCGCGCGGGGTGCACACCGTCGGCGTCCGCTTCTGGAATTTGACGGCGTCCGCGCCGGCGGCGAGGGCGACGTCGATCAGGGCGAGCGCGGTGCTGACCTCGCCGTTGTGGTTCAGGCCGATCTCGGCGGTGATGTAGACGGGCTGGCCGGGGCCGATCCGGCGGTCGCCGATCAGCCGCTCACGGGCGGAGATGGTGGTCATGAGGCGAGGTCCTTTCCGAGGATCCAGGAGGCGATTTCACGAACGGCTCCGTGCCCTCCCGGCACGGAGGTGACCAGCCGCGCGCGCTCGCGCACGACCGGATGGGCGGAGGCGACCGCGACCGGCCACCCGACCAGGGCGAAACAGCCCAGGTCGTTGACGTCGTTGCCGGCGTACAGCACCCGGGACGGCTGGACGCTCTCGCGGCCGCACCACTCCCGTAGCACCGTGGCCTTGTCGTCGACCCCGTGCAGCACGGGGACGCCGAGCTTGCGGGCCCGGGCGCGGACGACCGGGTTGGTCTCGCTGGACAGGATCAGCACCGGGATTCCGGCCCGGCGCAGCGCCGCGATGCCGAGGCCGTCGCCGCGATGCACCCGGACCTGTTCGGTGCCGTCGGAGGCGACCTGCACCGAGTCGTCGGTCTGGGTGCCGTCGAAGTCGAGGACGATCGCGTCCAGGTCGGCACGCCCGGGCGCGCCGGGCGCCGCGTCCGCCAGCGGAGCCAGCAGCCGGGCGCGCTCCAGGTCGGACGGCTCGTCGATCTCCAGCACCCGGCCGGGCTCGGTCTCCACCAGCACGGTGCGGCCGAAGAACCGGTGCCCGGCCCGCCGGAAACCGTCCGCCCGCATCGCGTAGACAGCGCCGGTCTCCAGGAACTCGGGGGTGCGATCCTGCCGGCGGGGACGGACCGCCTTGTCGTGGTTGACCCCGGTCGCGGCACCGGTCTCGTCGCGACGCCAGAGGAAGCCGTGGCTGGGCGCCGCGGTGAAGGCGCTGTCGGCACCGGCCCGGACGGCGACCACGCAGTCGGCGATCTCCGACGCCGTCACGAACGGGCTGGTGCACTGCACCATCACCAGCACCTCGACGGCGCGTCCGAGCCGCTCCTGGTGCTCGTCCAGCGCGTGCAGCAGCGCCGACTCGCTGGAGGCCGCGTCGCCGGCCAGTTCGGCCGGCCGCCTGGTCACCCAGGCCCCGGCCGATGCGGCGGCGACCGCGATCGCGTCGTCGTCGGTCGACACCGTCACCGCACCCACCCCGGAGGCGACCGCGGCCCGGACGGCGCGGGCCACCAGCGGGACTCCGCCGACCGGCGCCAGGTTCTTCCCGGGCACCCCCTTGGAGCCGCCCCGGGCGGGGATCACCACCAGCACGCTCATAGCCGCGCCAATCGCCGCAGGGCCGGCGCGACCGTGTGCACGCCCTGCCGGTAGGCGGTCCGGGCCGCCCGGGACACCAGCGACCGGACGGCCACCGGCAGGTCGCCCAGCCGGTCCTCGTCGGTCTCCAGCGCCCGGCCGTAGGCGCTCAGGCCGTAGCGGCCGAGCAGGCCGGGCAGCATGCCGGAGGCGTTCTCCATCGTGTAGAACGGCCGCACCGGGGCCCGGACGCCGCGCGCTAGCAGGTCGCCGACCCGCTCGCGGGCCTGCTGCACGGCGTCCCCGGGGCCGATGCCGTGATCGCGCGCCCACCCGGGGTCCACCCGCGGTGTCGCGCCGGCGTCCAGTTCGGCGAACCCGGCCAAACAGCCGGAGCCGATGAAGTAATGGTTGCCGTGCCGCTCCTTGATGCCGAAGTCGGTGAGGATCGCGGTCGGGATGCCGCGGTGCATCGCCTCGACGGCCGCGGTCGACGACACCGTCACCAGCAGGTCGGTGCGGTCCAGGACCTCACCCATGTTGCCGGACACCACGTGCAGGTTGGCCGGCTTCGGCACCCCGAGCCGGGGGCCGAGCAGCTGGTAGGGATGGTCCTCGCGGTGGGTGCTCTGCTCGCCGATCCGGGCCCGGATCTTCAGCAGCACCTCGCGTTCGGGGTGCAGGGTGGCGTGCCGGATCAGCTTGCGCACCACCAGTTCGCGGTCGGCGCGCGGGCCCGGCACCCCGGGCTGGGCGGCGAACGTGACCGTGAACGGCGCGCCGGTCTCCCGCGCCGAGTCGGCCCGGCCGAGGAACGGCAGCACGGTCGGCACCACCACCTCCGGGTCGGCGCCCGAACCGGCGAGCAGGGTCCGGAACGCCTCGGCGTCGGCCGGGCTGTTGGCCAGGATGACGTCCGAACCGGCCCGCATCAGCAGTCCCTCGACGTGCTTCTCGTAGACCACCCCGACGTAGCCGCTGATCACCAGCGGACGCCGGGCCGGCTTGGGCCAGCGCCGGGCCAGCCCGTGCAGCACCGACTGGACGGCGCCGCCGGGCAGCGCCAGCACCAGGGCGTCCGTGCCGTCGAGATCGGCGGACTCCACGAAGTCCGGAATGCTCTCGACGACCGTCGGCTCCTGCAGGACGCCGCTGTCGGCGAGCTGCTGCGCCGACGGCCCGCGCAGGGAGGCGAGCAGCAGACCCTCCGGGCTCGACGCCGGGAACAGTTGCCGCGCGGTCAGCAGGCCCCACTTCCACCGGCTGTCGGTATCGGCCAACACGACCACCTTCATGCCGGCGACGCTAAGCAGCCCGATCGACGTGATGACCAACGCCGCGGGTCGGGTCGGTGAACTCGGAGTGGACTCCGAACCGGGTGCGGACGGCGTCAGCCGTCGACCAGCAGCACCCGCAGCGTTCTGGGCCCGTGAACCCCCTCGACCCGATCCAGTTCGATGTCGCTGGTCGCCGACGGGCCGCTGATCCAGGTCAGCGGCTGCCTGGCCTCGACGGACGGCTGCAGCCGGGCCACCGCCTCGGGCACGTCGGCGACCACCTGGTCGGCACGGATCACGCAGACGTGCAGGTCGGGCACCAGCGACAGCGCCCGCCGGCCCTGGTCGGGTCCGTGGTCGAGGACGATGGTGCCGGTCTCGGCGATGCCGACCCGGGACGCGGTCACCACGGCGTCGGTGCCGTCCAGCTCCAGGTGGCTGAGCACCGGCTCGTCGGTGCTGACGGTGATCTGCCGTGCCGCGATGGCGTCCCGCCACTCCGCCGGCGCACCGGCCGGGACGACGGCCGAGCCGACCTCGTGGTCGACGAGGGCATCGGCGATCCGGGTGGCGAGCTCGGCGGGCAGCACCCAGCTCACCTCCGCGCGATAGTCCTCCACCCGCTCCACGAACACTCCCAGGGTGTCGTCGGAGGCCCCGGGCGGCCGGCGTCCGTACTCCCAGGCGACGGCGACGTCGTCTTCCGGCGTCCCCGCGGGCACGTCGGTCAGCGCCGCCCGAATCCGGCCCAGGACGGCGTCGCGGCTACTCATCGGTCTCTCCGTGCTCGGCGACCCACCAGTCACGGAAGGTCTGGGTGGGTGGCGTGGGCAGGTCGCGGGCACGGGTCCAGCCGGCCGCCGGGCCGGGCAGCGGGCCGATGACGTCGCCTGGCAGGATCCGGCCGGCCAACTCGGAGCCCTTCTGCACCAGCGCCAGCCGCTTTCCGCGTCCCATCACCCAGCCGCCGGCCTTCATCACCGCACCCTCGACGCCGGGCCCGTGCGACTCGACCACCTTGTTGCGCAGGTGCACCAGCACCTCGGGAATGTTGATCCGCACCGGGCAGACCTCGTAGCAGGCCCCGCAGAGTGAGGACGCGTAGGGCAGCGAGGCGTCCACCGGCGAGGCGGTGCCACGCAGCTGCGGCGTCAGGATCGCGCCGATCGGGCCCGGGTAGACCGAGCCGTAGGCGTGCCCGCCGACCCGCTCGTAGACCGGGCAGATGTTCAGGCAGGCCGAGCACCGGATGCAGCGCAGCGCCTGGCGTCCGACCTCGTCGGCGAGCACCGTGGTGCGGCCGTTGTCGAGCAGCACCACGTGCACCTCCTGCGGGCCGTCGCCCTCGCGCACCCCCGACCACATCGAGGTGTACGGGTTCATCCGCTCGGCCGTGGACGAGCGCGGCAGCAGCTGCAGGAAGACCTCCAGGTCGGCGAAGGTGGGCACCGTCTTCTCGATGCCGACGATCGAGATCAGGGTCTCGGGCAGGGTCAGGCACATCCGGCCGTTGCCCTCCGATTCGACCACCACCAGCGTCCCGGATTCGGCGACGGCGAAGTTGGCCCCGGAGACCGCCACCTTGGCGCGCAGGAATTTGTCCCGCAGGTGGACGCGGGCGGCGCCGGCCAGCATCGCCGGGTCGTCGGTCAGCCCGTCCGGCGGCGGCGTGCCGTAGCGGCCCATCTCCTCGGTGAAGATCTCCCGCACCTCGGAGCGGTTGCGGTGGATCGCCGGCACCAGGATGTGGCTGGGCCGGTCGTGCCCGAGCTGCACGATCAGCTCCGCCAGGTCGGTCTCCCAGGCGGCGATGCCGGCCTCCTCGAGGGCCTCGTTGAGGTCGATCTCCTGGGTGGCCATCGACTTGACCTTGACCACCTCGTCGGCGCCCTTGGCGCGGGCCACGTCGATCACGATCTGGTTGGCCTCGGCGGCGTCGGCCGCCCAGTGCACGATCGCGCCGTTGCGGGTCAGCGACTCCTCCAGCTGACGCAGGTAGTCGTCCAGGTGGCGCAGGGTGCGGTTCTTGATCGCCTCGCCGGCCTGCCGCAGCTCCTCCCAGTGCGGCAGCTCCTCGACCACCCGGGCCCGCTTCTCGCGGATGGTGGTGGTGGCGTGCCGCAGGTTCTTCCGCAGCTGGGTGTTCTTCAGTTCCTTCGCCGCGTTCTTGGGGAACTTCGGCATGTCCCGCAGATCGCCGGGCGGCGGTGCCGGGGTGCGGCGTGCGGCGCTCATCGCCGTCCCCCCTGCTGGCGCGCCGTCGCTCCGGCGGCGATCAGGTCGTCCTCGGTCTGGGCCAGGATCTCGGCCAGGTGGATCGGCTTCACCCCGGCCCGCATCCGGCTGAGCAGCCCGCCGATGTGCAACAGGCAGGAGTTGTCGCCGGTGACCACGTATTCGGCTCCGGTGTCCAGCACGGCGCGCACCTTGTCGGTGCCCATCGCCACCGACACGTCGGAGTTCTTCATCGAGAACGTGCCGCCGAAGCCGCAGCACTGGCCGGCGTTCGGCAACTCGACCAGGGTGATCCCGCGGACCGCGGACAGCAGCCGGTAGGGGCGGTCGCCGACCTTCGTCACCCGCAGCGAGTGGCAGGTCGGGTGGTAGGTGACCCGGTGCGGGAAGTAGCCGCCGACATCGGTCACGCCGAGCACGTCGACCAGGAATTCGGTCAGGTCGTAGGTCTTGGCGACGATCGCCTCGACCCGCCGCTGCAGGCCGGGATCGCCGTGCCGCGACGCCAGCATCGGGTGCTGATCGCGCACCGAGCCGATGCACGACCCGGACGGCCCGACCACGTAGTCGTAACCCTCGAAGGTGTCCACGAAGTTCCGCACCGACGGCATCGCCTCGCGGAAGTAGCCCGTGTTGGTGAACATCTGCCCGCAGCAGGTCTGCTGCAGCGGGAAGTCCACCCGGCAGCCGAGTCGCTCCAACAGGCGGACCACCGCCTTGGGGGTCTCGGGGAACAGGGTGTCGTTGATGCACGTCGCGAACAGCGCCACCGTGCCGGCTGGGATGTTCATGGTCCTCCTCTGCGATCGCCGCGCCTGCTGTCATTCAAAGCCCAAAAGCGGACGCCCGCAAGCAAATTCCGCAAATCAGCAGGGGAATAGGCCACACGATCGCGCCACCCCGGCGGCACCGTCGGGCGGGCGTTGCGGCGTCCGGCCCACCGGTCGGCGGCGGCTCGCGGCGACCGGGTCCGCCCGGCATCGGCATCGCGGCGTCCGCCGCCATGCGGACCGGCGGACAACCTGGCAGGCTGTCCCCACCGTGCACCATTTGTTCGAAGGAGAACCGATGACCGATCTGCCGTTCCGCGATCCCGAACTCAGCATCGACGAGCGGGTCGAGGATCTGCTCGCCCGGCTGAGTCTGGAGGAGAAGGCTGGGCAGGTCACCCAGTATTTCTACTTCGGCACCTTCGCCCAGGATCTGCCCGAGGACGGCTCGGCCGAGGCCCACCAGTTCCACGAGTCGCCCCGCAAGGTCGAGGCCGCGCTGCGCGAGGGCGGCGCCGGTTCGCTGCTGTTCGTGCGCGATCCGGCGACCGCGAACCGGTTGCAGCGGATGGCGATCGAGGGCAGCCGGTTCGGCGTTCCGCTGCTGTTCGGCTACGACGTGATCCACGGCTTCCGGACCATCTTCCCGGTGCCGATCGCGCAGGCGGCGTCCTGGGATCCGGAGGTGATCGCCGCGGGTGAGGCGGTGGCCGCCCGCGAGGCGCGCGCCGTCGGCATCCACTGGGCCTTCGCGCCGATGATCGACATCACCCGCGATCCGCGCTGGGGCCGGATCATCGAGGGCGCCGGGGAGGACCCGGTGCTCGGCGCCGCGGTCGCGGCGGCCCACGTCCGCGGCTTCCAGGGCGAGTTCGGGCCCGAGTCGGTGCTGGCCGGGCCCAAACACTTCGCCGGCTACGGCGCCGCCCGCGGCGGCCGTGACTACGAGGACTCCGAGATCTCCGACGCGGAGCTGTGGAACGTCTACCTGCCGCCCTTCAAGGCCGCCATCGAAGCGGGTGCCGCGAACATCATGAGCGCCTACATGGACCTCAACGGCGTGCCGGCCTCCGGCAACCGCTGGTTGCTGACCGACGTGCTGCGCGGCGAGTTCGGCTTCGAGGGCTTCGTGGTGTCGGACGCCAACGCCGTCCGTTCGATGGTCACCCAGCACTTCGCCAAGGACCTGGCCGACGCCGGGGCGCGAGCGATGAACGCCGGGCTCGACCTGGAGATGACCATGGAGGACCCGGCCTACGCGCACCTGACCGACGCCGTCGCTCAGGGCCTGGTCAGCGAGCAGGCGATCGACGAGGCGGTCCGGCGGATCCTGCGGGCCAAATTCCGGCTCGGCCTGTTCGAGAACCCGTACGCCGACGAGGCCGGCACCGCTGCCGTGCTCGACACCCCCGAGCACCGCGACGTCGCCCGGGTCGCCGCGGAGCGGAGCCTGGTGCTGCTGAAGAACACCGCCGGTGCCCTGCCGCTGGCGGCCGACACCGGTTCGATCGCGGTGATCGGCCAGCTCGCCGACTCGCCGCGCGACATCCTCGGACCGTGGGCCTTCGACTACGACACCTCCGAGACCGTCACCGTCCTGGACGGACTCCGGACCCGGGCCACCGGCGAGGTGATCTTCGCGCCGGGCGTGGGCATTCCCGAGCGGCTCTACCCGTCGATGTTCGACAACATGGATTCGGTGGTGGCCCGAACCGCCGCCGACCATGACGACGAGGCCGAGATCGCGCTGGCGGTCGAGCTGGCCTCGGCCAGTGACGTCGCCGTTGTGGTGGTCGGTGAACGGCAGAACCAGATCGGCGAGAAGGCGTCCAACGACACCCTGGAGCTGCCCGGACGGCAGCTGGAGCAGCTGCAGCGGATCGTCGCCACCGGTACCCCGACCGTGCTGGTGGTGATGTCCGGCCGTCCGGTCGACCTGCGCTGGGCCGACGACCACGTGCCGGCCATCCTGCAGGTCTGGTACCCCGGCACCCGCGGCGGCGAGGCGGTGGCGAAGGTGCTGCTCGGCGAGGTGTCCCCGGCCGGCCGGCTGCCGTTCAGCTGGCCGCGCCACGTCGGCCAGGTGCCGGTGCTCTACTCGCACCTGCGCACCTTCCAGCCCGAGGAGGCCGGACGCCGGTACTGGAGCGAGTCGTCCACCCCGCTGTACCCGTTCGGCTACGGGCTGTCTTACGCCTCGTTCTCCTACGCCAACCTGCGGCTGTCGGCCGACCAGGTGGCGGTCGGCGCGACGGTGCAGGTCTCGGTCGATGTCACCAACACGTCCGCGGTGGACGCCGACGAGGTGGTGCAGCTGTACATCCACCAGCGCTACGGCACGTCGAGCCGTCCGGTCCGCGAGCTGAAGGGCTTCCGCCGGACGCCGATCGCCGCCGGGGCCACCGAAACCGTCAGCTTCGACCTCGGCCCCGAGCAGCTGCGCTACTGGAGCGCCGCGACCCGCGACTGGGTGCAGGACGCCACCGAGATCGAGGTCTACGTGGGCGCCGACTCGACCGCGGCGCTGGGCACGGTGCTCACGGTGACCGGCTGACCAGCGGGTTCAGGCGCCGCCGACGATCACCAGCTCGTTGTCCTCGGGGTCGGCGATCCGCCAGCGGCCGTCCGCCTCGTCGAGGAGCCGTCCCCCGGCCGCGACGGCACCGGCGACGTGCGCTCGGGCGAGGTCCGACGGGACGGCGAGTTCGAAGTGGATGCGGTTGCGCTGCCGACGCCGCTCGGTGTCGGCGGCATCGAGCTCCTGGAACACCAGCACGGGGTTCAGCCAGCGCGGATCCTGGATGTCGCTGAGCCCGGCCCGGCGATCGTGGGCGTAGCCGAGCACGGCCGCCCAGAACGCGCGGACCGTCGCGACGTCGGCGGCGTCGAGGAAGAGTTGGACGAAGCGGGCCGGGCCGGGGTCGGCGGCGGCCCCGAGCTGGCGGGCGGCGGCCTGGATGTCGCCGGCGAGGTGGGTGAAGTCGAGCGGGAGGCCGTGGGCGTCGGCCTCCCACCGGTCCTTCCCGGTGTCGAAGATCACCAGCCCGGGGCGCAGGTCGATCAGCAGCGGGAAGCCCGCAGCATCGGCCAGCGCCGCTGCCGCGGCCGCCAGCTCATGTCGCTGGGCCGGCGACTCGGTGCGGTAGCACGCGATCGCGCTGAACACCGCCTGCCAGTCGGCGGCGCGGTCGCCCAGCGGCGAGCCCGGCACCAGGTCGACCTCATTGCCCTCGGGGTCGGAATGGCAGACCCCGTACGGTCCGGACGCCTCACCCGGACTCGCCTGCTCCACCGCCTCGGCCGGCCGCACCACGTCGAGATGGACGCGGTGGCGCAGCGGGCGCGGCTCGGTGGCCGGCCGGATCCGGATCGCGGGGTCGCGGCGCAACGGATCCGCCAGGCCGCCGTCCGGCCCGGGGGCGTAGCCGAGCACCTGCTGCCAGAACCGCCGCACCTCCGGCGGGTTCGCGGCGTCGAACACCACGCTCAACTGCTGCAGCACGGCCGGGTCGGCGGCCAGCCCGAGCTCGCGCGCGGCCGCCGAGACGGCCTCGGCGTGCGCGTCCGAGTCGAGCCGCACCCGCACGCCGGCGGCACGGACGTCGACCAGGATGTCTGTGGACAGCTCCCCGATGCGCCGGGCCAGGGCGGCGCCCTCGATCAGCGACGGCGCCTCGAACCATGCCGTCGTGACGCCGTCGATCATTCGCCAGTCGCTTCCGATCTTCGTCATGCCCGGCACTGTAGAACCGATTCCGGACGATCCCCGTCCGATTGGGCCACACCTTCTTGCTGGCCAGCTGGTCGAACGGGCGGGACCTACCATGGCGTGGTGAGCAGCAACCCGCCGACCGGCGAACCGGAGCAGCGGTGGCAGCAGCCGTCCTTCGGGCCGCAGCCGCCACCGGAGAGTGCCGGCTATCCGGTCTACGGTGCGCGGTCGCCGGCGCCGCGTCCGTCCTACCCGGTGGCACGCCAGGTGCCCCCGGCGTCCGCCTTCGAGACGGTGGTCGGCACGCTGTCCAAGCTGGTCTGGCCGGTCGCCATCCTGCTGCTGATCACCACCCACCTGGGGTTCTTCCCGCTGATCATCATCGCGATCGTGACCAACATCGTGCTCGGATCGATCAAGAAGAACCTTCGCCAGCGACGCTACGCGGCACTGCCGCCACCGCCCCCGGCATACCCGTCCCAGCCGGACGACCTGCGCTGAACGTCCCGCCGAAAGGCCCTCCCTAACTAGTTCTGCCCTCCCGCATGTGGGAGGGCAGAACTAGTTAGGGAGGGGTTTTCGGGTCAGGCCTTGGCGAGGGCGAACCTCAGGCCGAGGTCCGCCGAGGCGGTCCAGTCGTCGGCGGGTTCGACCTCGGCGATGGTGGTGGCCAACACCTCGCCGGCGACCAGGGCCTCGTGCTCGCGCAGCGCCTCGCCGAGTTCCCCCTCGGCGGCCCAGGACAGGGTGATCCGGTCGGCCACCTCCAGGCCGGACGCCTTGCGGGTCTCCTGGACCAGCCGGATGACCTCGCGGGCCAGCCCGGCGCGGACCAGCTCGGGCGTCAGCTCCAGGTCGAGCGCGACCGTCTCGCCCTGCTCGTTGACCACCGACCAGCCCTCGCGCGGACGTTCGGAGACGATCACCTCGTCGGCGCTCACCTCGACGCCGGCCACCGTGGCGCTACCGGACGCCGCCAGCGCGGAGGCCAGGGAGGCGGCGTCCGCGGCGGCGATGGCGGCGGCGATCTTCGGGGTGTCCTTGCCGAAACGCCTACCCAGCGCCCGGAAGTTGCCCTTGGCCGAGTAGTCGACCAGGTCACCCGCGGAGGCGAACGACTCCACCGCCTGGACGTTCAGCTCGGCCGCGATCTCGGCGCGCAGGTCGGCGTCCAGCCTGGCGAACGAACTGGACGGCACCAGCAGCCGGGACAGCGGCTGCCGGGTCTTCACCCGCGCCTCGGCCCGGGCCGAGCGGCCCAGTTCGACCAGCCGGCGGGTCAGCCTCATGGCGTCGTTCAGCGCCGGATCCACCAGGGCCTCGTCGGCCAGCGGCCAGGACGCCAGGTGCACCGAGGCGGGGGCGTCCGGGTCGGTGGAGACGACCAGGTCCTGCCAGACCCGTTCGGTGATGAACGGCGCCAGCGGGGCCATCAACCGGGTGATCACGTCCAGGGTGTCGTGCAGGGTCTGCAGCGCCCCCGGATCGCCCTCCCAGAAGCGCCGGCGCGAGCGTCGCACGTACCAGTTGGACAGGTCGTCGACGAAGTCGGCGATCAGGGCCCCGTAGCGCTGGGTGTCGAAGCTCTCCAGGGCCGCGGTCGTCTCCCGCACCAGGGTGGTGCGCACCGAGACCAGCCAGCGGTCGAGGACGTGGGCGGGGGTCTCGACGGGCTCGACCGACGAAGGCGCCGGCGTCCACCCGTTGGTGCGCGCGTACAGCGCCTGGAAGGCGACCGAGTTCCAGTAGGTCAGCAGCACCTTGCGGACGGTCTCGGTGATCGTGGTGTGCCCCACCCGCCGGGACGACCACGGCGAGCCGCCGGCCGCCATGAACCAGCGGACGGCGTCCGCGCCGTGGGTGTCCATCAGCGGGATCGGTTCCAGGATGTTGCCCAGGTGCTTGCTCATCTTCCGGCCGTCCTCGGCCAGGATGTGGCCCAGGCAGAGCACGTTGCGGTACGACGACGCGTCGAACACCAGGGTGCCGACGGCCATCAGCGAGTAGAACCAGCCGCGGGTCTGGTCGATCGCCTCGCAGATGAAGTCGGCCGGGTAGGCGTCGGCGAACCGCTCCTTCGAACCGGAAGCCCAGGGGTAGCCCCACTGGGCGAACGGCATCGAGCCCGAGTCGAACCAGGCGTCGATCACCTCAGGCACCCGCTGCGCCGTCTCGTGGCAGTGCGGGCAGGCGAAGGTCACGTCGTCAACGAACGGACGATGCGGGTCGAGCGCCGACTGGTCGTGGTGGCTGAGCTCGGAGAGCTCGGCGCGGGAGCCGACACAGGTCAGGTGGCCGTTGCCGCAGCGCCAGATCGGCAGCGGCGTCCCCCAGTAGCGGGAACGGGACAGCGCCCAGTCGATGTTGTTGTCCAGCCAGTCGCCGTAGCGCCCCCACTTGATGTGCTCGGGGTACCACGTGGTGCCCTCGTTCTCGCGCAGCAGGGCGTCCTTGATCTGGGTGGTCCGGATGTACCAGGACGGCTGCGCGTAGTAGAGCAGCGCGGTGTGGCAGCGCCAGCAGTGCGGGTAGCTGTGCTCGTAGGGCAGCTCGCGGAACAGCAGCCCCCGCTCCGCCAGGTCGGCCACCAGCTTCTTGTCGGCGGTCTTGAAGAAGACGCCGCCGACCAGCGGCAGGTCGGCCTCGAAGGTGCCGTCCGGACGGACCGGGTTCACCATCGGCAACCCGTAGGCGCGGCAGACCGCCATGTCGTCCTCGCCGAAGGCGGGCGCCTGGTGGACCAGGCCGGTGCCGTCCTCGGTGGTCACGTAGTCGGCGAGCACCACGTAGTGGGTGCCGCCGACGACGTCCGGGAACTCGACCAGCTCGAACGGACGCCGGTACGTCCACAGCTCCAGCTCGCGGCCGGTGTAGCTACCCTCGATCTGCCAGCCCTCGCCGAGTACCTTCTCGGCCAGCGGCTCGGCGACCACCAGGGTCTCCGGCTCGTCGTCGGACGCCGTGGCCAGCTTGGTGGCGACCACGTAGGTCACCTCGGGATGGACGGCGACCGCCGTGTTGCTGACCAGCGTCCAGGGGGTGGTGGTCCAGACCAGCAGCGACGCCTTGCCGGCCAGCGGGCCTGAGGTGAGCGGGAACCGGACGTACACGCTGGGATCGGTGACGTCCTCGTAGCCCTGCGCCAGCTCGTGATCGGACAGCGTGGTGCCGCAGCGCGGGCAGTACGGCGCGACCCGGTAGTCCTCGACCAGCAGCCCGGCGTCGAAGATCTGCTTCAGCGCCCACCAGCACGACTCGACGAAGGACGCATCCATCGTCCAGTACGCCTCGTCCAGGTTCACCCAGTAGCCCATCCGGCGGGTGAGCGCGGTGAACGCGTCGACATGGCGGCCGACCGACTCGCGGCACTTGGCGTTGAACGCCTCGATCCCGAACGCTTCGATGTCGGGCTTGCCGTTGAAGCCCAGCTCCTTCTCAACCGCCAGTTCCACCGGCAGGCCGTGGCAGTCCCAGCCGGCCTTGCGGTCGACGTGGAAGCCCTGCATGGTCTTGAACCGGGGAAACACGTCCTTGAATACCCGGGCCTCGATGTGATGCGTCCCCGGGGTGCCGTTGGCGGTCGGCGGGCCCTCGTAGAAGGTCCAGGCCTGGCCGCCGACGGTGGCCTTGAGCGTCTTGTCGAACGTGCCCTGGGCGTCCCACAGGTCGAGGATCTCGTGCTCCATCGCGGGCAG
>JBGALC010000067.1:0-18770 GCA_044224095.1 Micropruina sp.
GAGAGGTAGCGGATGGGGATCTCCCGCCGGCGCAGTTCGTTGATCATCCGAGCCGCGCCGGGCAGGAGATGGTCGCCCAGGTAGATCGTGCCGTCCATGTCGAAGACATAGGCGTCGTAGAACTCATCGGGATGGTTCAGCACATCGCGCATGACGGCATGGTCTCCGTTGGTTCGATGGTTGGCTAGTTGCTAGCGCCCAGCATGCCCGCGATCGCCCAGATCAGGGTGGTGGCCAGGAAGATCGCGACGGCCGGCGGGTCGATGTGGGTCTTGCCGCGGTCCTGGAACAACCGAGCCGAGAGTTCGCCGATGAACGCCGACAGGGTGGAGAAGGCGGCGCCGATCAGGATCGCGCCGACCGCCATGCCGTAGTCGACACCGAGCGGGGTGTCCAGCTTCAGGCCGTGCAGGGTGGCGCCGCTGATCACCGTCTGGCCGGCCAGGATCGGGTAGAAGACGATCGCACCGAGCCCGCCGATGATGGTCATGTGGTGGGTGACCGGTGAGTTGTAGCCGATGTTCAGGAAGAAGATGGTGATCGCCGAGATGGCCCACGGGAAGGCCGCCGCGCTCATCCCAACGCCGGGGAAGTTCACCGCCAGCAGCAGCGCGACCGCGGCGCCGAGCAGGCCGGGGAAGATGCCGAGCACCATCAGCTGGGACGGCTTCTCCTGGTAGCGCACCCAGGCGTAGCCCTCGTGCGGGGCGAACTTGTTGCCGGAGGTGTTGTAGTGCTCGGGATTGAGCAGCGACCGGTCGGCGAAGGCCAGCCGGGCGCCGATGCCCAGCACCGCGACGGTCAGCGCCACGCTGTCGGTGTGCCCGCCGAGCCACGGGATCTTGCCGAAGACGAAGCTGTTCAGCACCCAGCCGAGGACGCCGGTGGCGGCACCGACCAGCAGCACGTCGGGCTTGCCCAGCCTGGCCAACGGCTGGGCGATGTCCTTGCCGTTGTCGGTGTAGCCCCTCATGGCCGCGTACGCCGAGCCGGCGACGGCGCCGGCGAAGGCGATGTGCGGGCCGGTGAACGGGCCGAACGCCACATAGCTGAACAGGAAGCCGGAGACGTCGGCGCCGCCGGCCACCCCGGCCGCCGTCGCGGCGAGACCGGCGAAGCCGGTGATCACGAAGGAGAAGTTGCCGCCGACGCAGGCACCGAAGAATCCTCCGGCCGCAGCGACGAGCAACAGGAACACGTATTCCATGGTTGCCACGCTTTCGAAAGGGTGAGTGCTGGGCTTGCTCCACCCTCCGACAGGGCTGGAGCGGACTGAGGGATCAGTCGCAGGACTGGCTGGTGGCCTCGGACGCCGTGCCGCCGGTGTCGTAGGCCTCCAGGGCGGCGACCTTGGGCGCCGAGCTGGAGGCCGGGTCGAAGGTGTAGCCGAGCCACTCCCTGGCCAGCCGGCGCGCCAACTCGATACCGATCACCCGCTGACCGAAGGTCAGCACCTGTGCGTTGTTGGACAGGATCAGCCGTTCCACCGAGAAGCTGTCGTGAGCCGTGCTGGCCCGGATCCCGGGCACCTTGTTGGCGGCCATCGCGACCCCCATCCCGGTGCCGCAGACGAACAGGCCCCGGTCGGCCCTGCCCTGTGCGATCAGCCGCGCACCCGCCACCGCGACGTGGGGGTAGTCGACGTCCTCACCGGATCCGACTCCGACATCGATGACCTCATCGACCCGATCATCGGCTTCGAGGTCCTTCTTCAGTTGCTCCTTGTAGTCGTAGCCGGCGATGTCCGCCGCGACCACGATGCGCAGACCCATTCGTACTCCTTTGCACGAGGTTGCGGGCCTGCCGACTGCCCGCTGGGGATGAACCTACCAGTGGGTGAGGTGTTTGTAACAGCTTTTGTGATGGGAAACGCTGTCAGATGTGGGGATCAGGAACCGGCGCGGACGACGGCCACCTGCCGCTCAACCAGATCGGCGACGACGTGGTCGGGCGTCTGGGAGTCGACGATGACCTGGTCGAAGTCGGTCATCGAGGCGAAGGTGTGCAGCGCGCGGCGGTCGAGCTTGGTGTGGTCGAGCAGCAGGATCGACGTGGCCGCGGACGCCATCATCGCGCGCTTGACCTGCACGCAGTCCTCGTAGGGGTGGAAGCACTGCAGGTCGCTGATCCCGGACGCCGAGAGCAGGCAATAGTCGGCCCGGACGCCGGAGATGACCTCGGTGGTGCTCTGGCCCAGCATCGCCTCGGCCCAGGCCTGGTACTCGCCGCCGGTCACGAACAGCCGCACCCCGGAACGCCGCTCCAGCTCGCGCGCCACCAGCATCGAGTTGGTCACCACGGTGATCGGCACCACCTCGAGCATCCGCAGCACCCACAGCGCCGTGGTGGAGTCGTCGACCAGGATCGAGCTGCCCGGCCGGATCTGGTCGACCACCAGGCGGGCCACCTCCTGCTTCAGCTCGGCGTTCTGGTTCACCCGGATGCTGGCGGCGATCTCGTTGAGACCGGTCGCCACCGCGGTCACCTGGCCGCGGTGCCGGAGCAGGACGCCGGCCTCTTCCAGCGCCTCGATGTCGCGGTAGACCGTCATCGCGGAGACGCCGGTGAGTTCGACCAGCTCGTCGACCGAGGCCGACCCGTTCTTCACGACACGTTCGGCGATCGCCATCCGGCGCTCGCGCAAGGCGCCGGCGGAGCCCCGACCCCGTCCCTTGGTCGTCACCCGTCCCCCCATCATCTGATCACATTCATCATGCCGCACTTGTTCGGCATCTGCCGAATTTCTTCGCACGAAGTCGCGGGAAAGTGGTGAGAACGCGGAGCGACCGGGCGTCCGGGGTTGGGGTACTAGGTTGGGAAACCCTTCCGATCCGCCGGTGGACGCGCCGGCCCCACCCGGCATCCGCCGGAAAGGAGATCCCCGATGGCAACCATGGCGGTCCTCGGCGCCGGCATCATGGCCACTGCCCTGGCGACCCCGTTCACCGACAACTCCCACGAGCTGCGCCTCGTCGGAACCCATCTGGACGGGGCGATCATCGACTCGATCAGGTCGAGCGGCATCCATCCGAACCTGAACCTCGCCGTGCCCGCGAACGTGACCGCGTACCACCTGGAGGAGGCCGCCGACGCATTCGACGGGGTCGATCTGGTGATGAGCGGGGTGAACTCGTTCGGCGTGGACTGGGCGGGGGAGCGGCTGGCCGGGCTGCTGCGTCCCGGCATGCACGTGATCGCGCTGGCCAAGGGCATGCAGGCCGACGCCGACGGGAACCTGACCATCCTGCCCCGGGCCCTGGTGGCCCACCTCCCCGAAGAGCTGCGCGGCCAGGTGTCGATCTCGGCGATCGCCGGGCCGTCCATCGCCGGCGAGGTGGCGATCCGGCGACATACCAGCGTCGTCTTCACCGGTGAGGACGCCGAGGTGCTGGCGATGTGGAAGGAGCTGTTCGAGACCGACTGCTACCACGTCTGGACGAGCACCGACTTCGTCGGTGTCGAGGTGTGCGCGGCGACCAAGAACTGTTACGCCTTCGGTGCCGGATTCATGCACGGCCAGCTCACGGTGCTGGCCGAGGCCGACCGCTCCTCCGGCCATGACCAGTACGTCAACTACAACTACGGGGCGGCGCTGTTCGGCCAGGCGTCGGTGGAGATGACCCAGTTCGTGGAACTGCTCGGCGGGCTGCCGTCGACGGTGCTCGGACTGCCCGGGATCGGCGACTGCTTCGTCACCTCGATGGGCGGGCGCAACGTCAAGGTCGGCACCCTGGTCGGCGCCGGGCTGACCTTCAGCGAGGCGCGCGACCGGATGCCCGGGGTCACCCTGGAGGGTGCAGCGGCGATCAAGGTGATCGGCGATGCTGTCGAGCGGCTCACCGAGCGCGGTGTGTTGCAGCCGGAGCAGTTCCCGCTGCTGCGGCACCTGCACGACGTGGTGGCGAAGGACCGGGCCGTCGACGTCCCCTGGAAGACGTTCTTCGGGCGGGACGGTTCCGGACAGGGATGACCGTTCCCTGAACAACTGCGCGAGGCCTCCCGGAGTCCCCCCGGGAGGCCTCGCGCCGTCGGCGTCAGCTCAGCCCGTAGGCCTGGTGGACCAGGAAGATCGGGTGCTCGACCGAGGCGCCGGAACCCTTCCGGATCTGCCAGCGGCAGGTCTCGGTGTCGCACATGGCGAACTCGGGGTTCACCTCGCGCACCTTGTCGAACAGCGGCTTCCCGACCGCCTGGGCGATCTCGTACTTCTCCTTCTTCAGGCCGTAGGTGCCGGCGATGCCGCAGCAGGTGGCCCCGGACTCGATCGCCTCGACGCCCGGGATGAGCTTCAGCACCTCCATCGCGGGTTGCCCCATGCCCTGCGACTTCAGCTGGCAGGGGGCGTGGTAGACGGCGGTCAGCGGAACCTCGGCGAACTCCGTGGGCAGCTCGCCGGCGTCGTACAGCTCCAGCAGGAATTCCATGATGTCGCGGATCCGGGTGCCGACGTCGGCCAGCCGGGCGTCGTCCACCCCCATGATCTCGTGCGCCTCGTGCTTGAGCATGCCGGTGCAGGAGCCGGAGGAGGAGACGATGGTGAGATCGCGACCCGAGCCGCGCAGCTCGTCGCACAGCTTGAGCACCTTCGCCGTCGCGCCGTCGAACAGGCCGTTGGACTGCTCGGCCAGGCCGCAGCAGCCCTGCCGGGGCACCAGCACCTCGTAGCCCAGATGTTCCAGCACCTCGATCGACTTCTTGGACGTCTCGACCTCGAAGTAGCCGCCGGCGCAGCCGTGGAAGAAGACGATCGGGCCGCGGGTCGGTGGCGGCGCCGTGCGGGTCCGCTTCTTAAGCCAGCCGGTGATGGTCTGGGTGTTGGCGTGCGGCATCGGGGCGTCCCGGTGGATGCCCAGCACCTTCTCGACCACGGTGCGCAGCGGCTTGATCCGCAACGCGGCGTTGGCGACCGGTGCGACCGGGGTCATCGCCTTGCCCATCAGGGTGGTCTGGGTGATCAGCCGGTCGCGCAACGGCATCTCGTCGGCCTTCATCACCGCCCTGGCCTGACCGTTGAGCTCGGCGATCTTCACTCCCTGCGGGCAGGCCAGGGTGCAGGCACCGCAGGAGGAGCAGTAGTCCAGCGAATGATCGACGGACTCGCCGTGCCGGAACCGTTCGGCCTGCGGGCCGACGAACTTCGGGCCGGTGAACTTCGGCGTCACCGCCGACACCGGGCAGTGGGTCTCGCAGATGGTGCACTTCACACAGTGGTCCAGGGACGCCCGGGCGACCTGCGTCTGGGCGAACTCCAGGCCTTCGGAGGCGTTCATGAGGCTGCTCCTTCGGTGTTCACGATGGCGGCTGCGGCGAGGATCGAATCGGCGGCCCGCACCGCGCTGGCCAGCGCGATGCCCTCACCCGACTTCTCCTGCCAGCGGGTGGCTCCGGCCAGGACGCCGCCGGCGGCGTACAGGTTGTCGTAGACGACCGCGCCCCCGGGGTGCCGGACCCGCAGGTCGGGGTCGGTCTCGACGCCGACGGTGAACAGCGGCTGCGGATCGCCCCAGTAGTCGCCGTGCACCAGGGCTCCCTCCGGTCGGCGCAGCGGCAGGTCGAAGACCGACTCGCGCAGGTTGTGGTAAGAGTCGGCGCTCAGGGCACCCGACTCGAAACCGCCGGTGGCAAGCAGGAAAGCGTCGCCGACGAACTCCCGGACGCCGCCGGCGGTGGCCAGCTGGACGCAGGCGACGGACTCACCGGAGGCCCGGAAACCGGTCACCCTGCTGCCCGGCACGACGCGGACGCCGGACGCCTTCGCGACGGCGGTCAGCGTCCGGTTCAGCCGCATGCCGGGCACCGACGGCGGCGGCAGCGGGATCTCGAAGACCGGTGCCCCGATCAGCTCCGCGATCTCGGCCCAGGCGCCGTGGTCGTCCAGGCCGAGGACGGCGGGCAGGCCGACGCTCTCGCCCTCGTTCACCAGCGGCCGGACCGCCGCGGCGAACCGCCGGCGGGTGGCCGGGTCGTCCAGGGCACGCGCGTAGGTGAGGCCGGAGGAGTCCACCTCGCCGGCGCGGGCCGGGAAGTCGAGCAGCGCGGGCCGCGCGGCGAGGCGTCCGCCGCCCGGCAGCTCGGTGCGGTTCAGGTTGTAGGCGACCAGTTCGGGATAGAAGTCCTTGAGCTGGGCCAATCCGACGATCACGAATCGGGCATCGGCGACGCAGGCACCCGCGGTCATGCTGGGCGAGGCCAGCGCGGTGGGCCGGACGGCACCGACCGCGGTCGGCAACTGCAGGTTGACGGCCGGATCGCCGACCAGCAGCCCGGGACCGACCAGTTCTGCCAGATAGCTCGCCGACGCGCCGACCAGTTCGGCGTCCAGGAAGGCGTACGGATGCTCCGGGTGGGCGTCGGCGAACCCGGCCAGGGCCTCCAGCGGCCGTTCCACCCGGTCGGGGCCGTAGCCGAGGATGTCGACGGTGCCCTGGGAGAGCTGCAGCCCGCCGGTGCCCTTGGCCAGCAGCGTCACCGCCGCGCCCGAACGGGCCAGCCGGACGGCGGCCACCAGGCCGGACACGCCGGCCCCGATCACCACGACGCGCGTCATCACACGACCTCCTCATGTGTCGGGCCGGGCAGGTGCTCCACGTCCAACGTGCCCTGGAAGATCCAGTTGTCCAGCGCCGTCTGCCGGACCTGGTCGCCGTACAGGATCGGCCAGATGCCGATCCACCGGTTCTTCAGGAAGAGCCGCAGCAGCCCGGTCGCCCGCTCGATGTCGATGTGCTCGGTCGCCAGCGCCACCCCGGTGGCGCGCATCGAGCAGAAACCGCCCTGACAAGGCCCCATGCCGAGCCGCAACTGGCGACGCAGGTCGTCGAAGCTGCCCTTGGGCTGGTCGGCCAGCGCCCGGGTGAACATGCCCCTGCTCATCAGCTCGCATTCGCACAGGATCTGGTCGGCGGTGCGGTCGTGCTCGCGCTCCTCCAGCCGGTGGGTGATCACGTAGTTCTTCTTGTCCTGTGAGCCGGGCACCTGCTCGTTCGCGGTGGTGCACGGACGCGGATCGCCCAGCTGGGCGCACATGGCGTCCACCACCTTCTCGGCCATCAACCGGTAGGTGGTCAGCTTGCCGCCGGCGATGGTCAGCAGGCCCTTCAGGCCGTCGCGGTCGGAGTGGTCGATGATCGACATGCCGCGGCTCATGTGCCGGGTGTCGCCGGAACCGACCCGAGAGTCCTTGACCAGCGGCCGAGCGCCCGCCCACGCGTGGATGGCGCGGGCCTTGCGGAAGCCCGGCACCAGCAGTTCGCCGCAGTCCATCATCTGCTGCACCTCGTCCCAGGCGATCTGCAGCTTGTCCGGGTCGTCGGCCTTCTGATCGGTGGTGCCGATGATGCACACGGTGTGCACCGGCACCAGGATGTCGCCGTCCGCAGGGTAGGTGAGCCGGTTGATCACCGAGTTGGTGAGCCGGTGGTTCATCGCGATCATGATGCCGGCGCCGGGCACCACCTGGACGTCGGGGCAGCCGGCCATGTGGGCGATCTGGCCACCCCAGGCGGCGGCGCAGTTGAGCACGAAGCCGGTGTCGATCCGGACCTCTTCCCCGGTCTTCTCGTCCGTGCAGACCACCTGCGAGACCCGGTCGCCCTGCCGCTCGACCTTGGTCACCCGGTGGTAGGTGAGGATCTGCGCGCCGTACTGCCTGGCCGAGTTGGCGGCGCTCCAGACCAGCTGCCAGCCGTCGACCGAGCCGTCCTCGACCTTGAAGGCGCGGGAGATTCGCGGATTGACCCGCGGCTCGGCCTTCAGCACCTCGGCGACCGGCACCTCCTCGAACGGCACCTTGGTGTCGGTGGCGCCCTTGGCCCAGTCGTCGCCCCAGGCGGGGTCGTCGACCTGGGTGGCCACGAAGTAGCCCCCGGTGCGCTCGACGGCGTGGGACTGGATCCGGGTGATGATGGCGTTCTCCTCGGCGCACTCGGTGGCCGAGTGCGGGTCGCTGACCACGTAGCGGCCGCCGGAGTGCAGCAGGCCGTGGTAGCGACCGGTGGTGCCCTGGCCGAGGTCGGCGCGGTCGACCAGGATCGCGGAGTATCCCCGCATCGCCACGTCACGGACGACGCCGGCACCGGTGGAGCCACCGCCCACCACGACGACGTCTGCAGAGAGGTTTCTCATGTGCGTCCTCCGATCGGACAGGCGGAGCGTCGTCGCCCACGACGTTGCGCCGATGGAACTTTCCCGTTTCAGGCTTCCAGGTTGGCACCGCTGCGGAGCCACTTCGGCGCGCTTGTCAAGCCCGGTCAGATGTGCACGCTACCCGAGCGATGTGGGCATCTGATACGTCTCGGAGGGGCCATTAACATCACACTTTTCTTGCTTTTTTACATCTCTTGTGAGGATCCAGCGAGCTCTCGCCAGGTCAGCCGCTGCCGCATCAGCACCACCTGATAGGGGTTCCAGGTGGACAGCGTGTAGCGCAGCAGCAGGCCGGCCTCGTCCTCCCGGGCGTCGAACAGGTAGGGGGCGTAGGCGGCGCCGGTCGACTCGGCCTGGCCGCGGAAGACGGCGTCGCCGACCGGGTCGGTGCCGTCGGCCGAGGCCCGGATGAACCGGCGCGTGACGTCCGGCGGATGCATCCCGCCGGCCACCCAGTCCAGCAGCCGCAGCCGCGCCGACCACGGTCCCCACGGCTCGGCCGCGGTGCGCAGCAGCACCGCGGCGCCGGCCGGGTCCTCAGGACCCGCCATCGACAGCATCAGGTGGCGGCCGGCCCGCGGCACCCAGCGGACGGAGAACTCGCCCAGCGCACCGGGCGACAGCACCGGCCGGGCGTCGGCCTCGGCAGTGGACCAGCGGTCCGGGCCGGCCCAGTACCGAACCGCGCCCAGGAACTGCCGGGCGTCGCCGGCACCCAGCCCGGCGCGGACGCCCGGCGCGGACAGGTCGACCCGGGCCAGCCGGAGATCGTCCGCGCGGTAGGCGCCGCTGCCCCAGATCCACAGGGTGTGGCCGCGGCGCTGCACCGACACGTTGACGAAACGGTGGTCGGAGAACGTGCCCAGCCACCGGAAGGCCGCGCGCCGCCGGCGCTGGGCGGGCTCGATCGCCAGGGCCGACGGCGTCGCCCGGGCCAGCACGCTGCGACCCATCACCTGGGTGTCGCGGAAGTGGTCGGAGGTGAAGAAGCCGTACAGCTCGCCGTCGAGACTGAAGGCGTCCAGCGGCACGTCGTACTCGCGCATGGTGCTGCGGCCCCCGCGGATCGTGAGCGGAGCGCCGTGGAACCGCACCGCGGGCAGGTCGGCGTCCGGATCGCGCACCTCGGCGATGGCGTCCCGGGTGCCGAGCCACGGGCGTCCGGCCCAGTGCGTGTCGCCGAACAGCAGGAAGGTGCGCCCGGCGTGGTCGACCCGGACGCCGAGGTCGGTGCCGCGGACGCCCGAGCGCGACTCGGACGCCGACAGCGTCCGCACCAGCCCGGCCGGCTGGCTGTCCCGCTCGCCGCTGACCTGGGCCACCTTGCTCGACGGCTCGCCGGTGTCGGTCACCGGCCCGGTGTCGGCCAGCCGCAGGCACGCGTGCCGGAACCAGCGCACCCGCCCCCGGCGGACCTGCCGGTGCAGGTGGTACAGCGAGCCGTCCACCTGGACGAGGGCCTGTGCCCAACCCCGGCGCAGCCGGGTGCGGGCGGTCGCCACCGCCAGCACCGTGCCCGCGCCCCACTCGCGGGCGTCCGCGGGGCCGTCCCACGCCGGCCGATCGTCGGCCGGCGGTGCCGGCACCGGGCCGAGCCGCCGCCAGCGCAGCGGCTGCGCCGCGTTCACCGCCCAGGCGTACTCGATCAGACCGGCCGGCTCGGGCACCAGCGCGACCAGTTCGTGGCCGGCGGTGCCCGGGCGTCCGCGCTGCCGCAGCGCGGCCGGGCCGAGTGCGGCGGTGCTGATCGCGTCGCCGCGCAGCCACGGGTTGTCCGGGCGGTTCTGGCCGCAGAAGTAGTGGTGCACGGTCAGGGTGCCGTCGCCGTTGGGGCTGCCCACGGCGGCCTCCAGGCGGTGCGGAGCGCCGGGCGGCGTCCACCGGCCCGGGCGGTCGTCGGACTCCAGCAGTGACTCCGGCCCGATCAGCGCCGGCCAGCCGGTCATCGTCGCTACAGCCTGGAGAGCACCGCACGGGCGGTGCTCTCGTCGATCACCAGGTCGGTGGTGGTGCCGGCCCGCAGGGCGCCGACCACCGCGGACGCCCGCGACGGATCGGCGACCACGCAGAACCGGCGGCCGACACCGGCCAGTTCGGCCGGCGTCAGCCCCGACGCCCGGGCGTTGAAGTCGATGTCGGTCCAGGAGCCGTCCTCGCGCAGCAGCACGGTGGCCACGTCGCCGACCACGCCGTCGGCGACCAACTGCCGCATCTCGTCCTCATCGAGGTAACCGGAGGAGTAGACGTGCGAGGGGACCTGGGCGTTGAGGCAGCCCACGCCGAAGACCGCGACGTCCATCCGGTGCTGCAGGGCGACCACGTTCTGCACCGAACGCTCACGCCACATCGCCCGTTTGGTCTCGGCGTAGTCGAAGAATGCCGGCACCGGGAAATACACCACCCGGGAACCGAAGGCATCGCCGACGCTGGTGAGGATCTCGCCGACGTACGGAATGCCGGACGACCATTGGTTCGTGCCCCCGTTCATCTGCACCACCGTCGCCCCCACCAGCGGACGCGGCTGCAGGAAACGCACCACGTGCGAGGTGGTCACCCCCCAGGCGACGCCGATCACGTGCCGGTCCTCGACCGCCTCCGACACCAGGCGTCCGGCCAGCCGGGCGACCTGGTCGAAGCGGCGCTGGTGGCTCACCCCGTCCCGGGTCGCGACGAGGTGCACCTGGACCCCGAACGCGTGGTGCAACGCGGCGGCCAGCGGAGACCGGGAGCCGCTGTGGTCGGCGAGGCTGATCCGCACCAGTCCGGACGCCCGGGCGTCCTTCAGCAGCCGGCTGATCGTCGAGCGCGACAGGCCCAACTGGTGGGCGATGGACTCCATCGTCTCGCCCTGGACGTAGTAGCGGGAGGCCGCTTGGTACATCTCGTCGTAGCGGTCGTTCATCCGCTCTCCCTCCATCTGCACGTTCGTGCAAAGACCTAGCGCATGCGTTCGGCGGTGGCAAGCCTGCACGAGACTGGGGTGGACGGCCGGAAGCGGACGGCCGCCCGGGGGCGAGGTCGCATGGCGGCGGCCGTGCATCCCGACACCCCCTGGACCTCCCCGTCGGTTCCACCAGGATCGGCGCAGTTAGGGCACGGCGGCCGGGGATCCCGGCCCCCGGATCTCGGCACCGCGAGCGGTGCCTGAAGGGAGTTGAAATGTCTCTTGCAACCATCTTCCTCTCCGAAACCGTCGGCACGGCCATGCTGCTGCTGCTCGGTGCCGGAGTGGTTGCCAACAACATCCTGCCGAAGAACAAGGGCAACGGCACCGGGTTCCTGATGGTGAACTTCGGCTGGGGCCTCGCGGTCTTCGCGGGTGTTTTGGTGTCATACAAGTCGGGCGGCCATTTGAATCCGGCCGTCACATTGGGCCTGGTCGCCTCGGGCGCCACCGAATTCGTGCCGGGCATTCCGGTCAACTTCGCGTCGATCGCCACCTACCTGAGCGCCGAGCTGCTCGGCGCGTTCCTGGGCGCGGTGCTGGCCTGGCTGGCCTACAAGAAGCAGTTCGACGGGGAGGCCCCGCCCGGCTTCAAGCTGGGCGTGTTCTCCACCGGACCAGAGATCCGCAACCCGTTGTGGAACCTGGTCACCGAGGCAATCGGAACGTTCGTGCTGGTCTTCGTCGTGCTGGCCGCCGGCAACTGGGGCGACTCGGCCACCAAGACCCCGGCCGGCCTGGGCTGGCTGGGTGCGCTGGGCGTCGCGCTGCTCGTCACCGGCATCGGCGCCTCGCTCGGCGGGCCCACCGGCTACGCGATCAACCCGGCGCGTGATCTCGGCCCGCGGATCGCGCACGCGATCCTGCCGATCCCGGACAAGGGCTCCTCGGACTGGAGCTACTCCTGGATCCCGGTGGTCGGCCCGATCATCGGCGGCGTCCTCGCCGGTCTGCTCTCCGGCGTGCTGCTGCCGGCCTGACGCCGGGCGACCGCTCCGACACCCGGGTGCCGGACGGTCGGGTCGGAACGCTGGCCTCGCCGTCCGGTACCGGGCACCATGTACAAAAGCCTCTACAAGGATGTGGAAAGGAACACAATGGCTGAGAAGTACGTTCTCGCGATCGATCAGGGGACCACGAGTTCCCGTGCGATCGTCTTCAATCACGAGGGCCAGATCGTCGGATCAGGGCAGAAGGAGCACGAACAGATCCTGCCCCGGGCGGGCTGGGTCGAGCACAACGCCAAGGAGATCTGGCACAACATTCGCGAGGTCGTCGCCATCGCGCTCGCCGACGCCCAGATCAACAAGAACGACCTGGCGGCCGTCGGGGTGACCAATCAGCGCGAGACCACCCTGGTCTGGGACAAGAACACCGGCGAACCGGTCTACAACGCCATCGTCTGGCAGGACACCCGCACCGACAAGATCGTCGAGCAGCTCGGCGGCGGTGACCAGAACAAGTACAAGGACCGGGTGGGCCTGCCGCTGGCCACCTACTTCTGCGGGCCGAAGGTGAAGTGGATCCTGGACAACGTCGAGGGCGCCCGGGAGCGGGCCGAGGCCGGCGACCTGATCATGGGCACCATGGACACCTGGGTGATCTGGAACCTGACCGGCGGTGTCGAGGGTGGCGTCCACATCACCGATGTCACCAACGCCTCGCGCACCATGCTGATGGATCTGGACAGCCTCAGCTGGAACTCCGAGATCGCCGCCGACATGGGCATTCCGGTGTCGATGCTGCCCGAGATCCGCTCGTCGTCCGAGATCTACGGCAACGGCCGCGAGGCCGGCCTGCTCGGTGGCGTCCCGATCGCCGGCGACCTGGGCGACCAGCAGGCCGCGACCTTCGGCCAGGCGGCGTTCGAGGTCGGCATGGCCAAGAACACCTACGGCACCGGCTGCTTCATGCTGATGAACACCGGCGAGGAAATCGTTCCGTCGAAGAACGGCCTGCTCACCACCGTGTGCTACAAGATCGGCGACAACAAGCCGATCTACGCCCTGGAGGGTTCGATCGCCCTGGCCGGTTCGCTGGTCCAGTGGCTGCGCGACCAGCTGGGAATCATCTCCTCGGCTCCCGAGGTGGAGACGCTGGCGGCCAAGGACAACGGCGGCATCTACATCGTGCCGGCCTTCTCGGGGCTGTTCGCCCCCTACTGGCGCTCGGACGCCCGCGGTGCGATCGTCGGCATGACCCGGTTCGTCGACAAGACCCACTTCGCCCGGGCGGCGCTGGAGGCGACCGCCTACCAGACCCGCGAGGTGCTGGACGCGATGGAGGCCGATTCCGGCGTCAAGCTGGCCGAGCTGAAGGTCGACGGCGGCATGACCATGAACGAGACCCTGATGCAGTTCCAGGCCGACCAGGTCGGCGTGCCGGTGATCCGGCCGGTGGTCGCCGAGACCACCGCCCTGGGCGCCGCCTACGCGGCCGGCATCGCGGTCGGCTACTGGAACGGCGAGCAGGACGTCATCGACAACTGGGCCGAGGCCAAGCGCTGGGAGCCGAAGATGGACGAGGGCGAGCGTGAGCGCCTGTACCGCCAGTGGAAGAAGGCCGTGACCCGGACCTTCGACTGGGTGGACGACGACATCGCCTCCGAGTAGTCCCCGACCCGCGGGCAATCCCGGACGCACGGCCCGCCACCGGATCAACTCCGATGGCGGGCCGTCTGCGTGCCGGAGTGGATCTCAGTCGTCGAGGACGGAGTCGTTGATCCAGAGCGGCGTCTCGGCCTTCAGCTCGGGGAGGTCCGCGTCGGGTTCCACCCTGCTGGCGCGACGCAGCTCGACCTCGTCGGCGATGGTCGTCCGCAGCCGCGCCAGTATGTCGTCGGGGCAGGGCAGCGTCGGTGCGGTGTTCAGGAAGCGGATGACCGTCTCCTCGGAGATCATGCTCGCTCCCTCTGCCGGTGACCCTGGGTTGGACGCGGCGCCCAGCTCGTCGGTTCCCATCTCAGTCCACCTCCTTGAGATGTCGCAGCAGGACGGCCAGCTTGGCCCGTCCGCGCGAGCATCGGCTCTTCACCGTGCCCGGTGCGCAGCCGAGAATGCGCGCCGCCTGCTCCATCGAGTATCCCTCCAGATCGACCAGGACGAGCGCCGCGCGCTGATCGGGGCCGATCCGTCCGAGTGCCGCGGTGACCTCGTCGGCGAGATCGGCGCGGACGGCGGCCGCCTCGGGATCGTCCTGGGTGGAGGCGAACCGCACCGAGCGGTCGGTGTCGTCGGGCAGCGGCTCGGAGGGCCGGGCCTTGATCCGTCGCAGCCGGTCGAAGCAGGCGTTCAGCACGATCCGGTGCAGCCAGGTGGTGACGGCGGCGTCTCCGCGGAAATCGGCGGCGCGGCGGAAGGCCGAGATCATCGCGTCCTGCAGCGCGTCGGCAGCGTCCTCGGGCCGGTTCATCACCCGGATCGCGATGCTCCACAACCGGTCGGCGTGGCGCTCCATCAGGCAGCTGAACGCTCGGTCGTCGCCGGCGACGTGGGCGGCGAGGAGTTGGGCGTCGGTGGGTTCGGTGGTCATGCGTCCACCCGGGTTAGGCGAGCGGGCTGGACGAACACGCCACTGAGGCTAGCGGAGACGCGCCTCCCAAGGTCTGCGTCCACCTGTCACGATGAGTGGATCGCCCAACCTGGTGGGTGAGGTGTGAGGATCACGGTGCTGCTGGAGCCGGGCGTTGCCGCGGCCCGGACGGCCGGTGACCGGGCCGACGCACGTGCCTACCTTGGTGGGCGCAGCCTACAAGGTCCGCCCAACCTGGTGGGTATTCACGAATCGCCTAGTCAGGCCGCGAGTGCGAGGTACCGGAGGTCGACGGCGAATGGAACGAAGCCCACCTCGTGGGGCAGGTCGGGTGGCCGGCTGCGGTGAACGTGGCCGGTGGGTGTTCGGACCGTGCTGGTGCCATCGGGTTGAACAGTGTGCCGCCAGCCCGGATGTTCCTTGAGTTGGTTGCACTGCTCGCACAGGCCCTGACCGTTGGCGAGGCTGGTGGCGCCGCCGGCATGCACGGGGGTGACATGGTCGGCGTGCCGGATGGGAGCGCCGCACCACGGCGTCCGGCAGACCTCGTCGCGGGCCCGGATGAACGCTTTCATGCTCGCAGGGAAGTGGCGGCGGGCCGACTCCATGGCCACCAGCTGCCCGTGGCCGGGCCGGACGTAGAGCCGGCGGACCCAGGCGCGGTCGTCGCCGATGGCGTCGGCGACCAGTCCTCGGGCGATGGGCGCCGGGATGGGTCCGTAGTCGTTGAGCCGCGCCGGGGTGTCGCTATCGCCGAGGAGTGCTTCGTCGGTGATCACCAGCTGGATCTCCACGTCCGCCTCGTCGGCGGTCTCCTGACCGGTGACGCGGGCAACCAGGGTGTCGGCCATCACCTGGTTCTTGGAGCGTTCGTCACCGGCGGCTCGGGCGGTGTCAGCTGCCGCGGTGAGAGCGGCGTAGGCGGCGACGCCTTGAGCAACCGGTAGCAGGGCGGAGATGCGCGCCATGCAGTCGGGTGCGGGACGAATGGTGACATTGCGATCGGCCACGGCCTGGCCGATGCGCGCGATCACGCTGTGCGGATCGAGCCGGTAGGCGATCTTCCGGGCTTCGGCGGCGAGTTCCCTCGTCGACAACCCGGCCAGCTTCGGCTCGAGTTCGGCATCGACCATGGTGCGATGAGCCTTCGACAGGCACGCGGTCTCGCGGGCGAGCACGGTGGCGTGCCACTCAGACACCTCGCCCGCGCTGAATGCGGCCATCGCCCGCGGCAACTCACTGACGAGAACCGCGGCAAGACCGATCAGGACGCTGGCCCGGTGCGGTGATTCGTGACGGGCCAGCCCGACCTCGCCGGCCACCGACGCGGCGACCCGCCTCACATTGCGACCCGCGGCCCTGGCCTCGGCCTCACGCACCTCGCGCAGTTCTACCGTCAACCTGGCCTGGGCAGCCGCTGCGGCGTTCTTGAGCCGTTCGAGTTGACGGAGCTGATCGATCAGCTCGACCGGATCGCCACACGCCAGACCGGCCACGCCGTCCACCACGGTGGCGAGAGCGGCTGCGTCGAGCCTGGCGAGATCCTCCATGTCCTGATCATAATAGATCATACGTACGAATACAAGGGTCGTGCCTAAAGCTCTTTGATCGTGTCCGAAGCAGGCCCCCGGCCACCGAATCTTCAGCATGGCAGGCCGCACCGACAGTTCTGCGCCCACAGCCAGGAAGCCGCAGACCGACGCACGCCGCCGCTGGTTGAGCCTCTCGAAACCCCTCGTCAGCATGCGGAATCCCGAGGTCACGACAAGCTCGACCAGCGACAGTCAACGCAGGAACGTCGTGTCCACGTGCCACTCGATTCGCCTCGCGAGTTGATGCCGAGCTAGCCGAGGTCGAAGAGGGTGTGCACGTTCGATCGCAGCAGGAGGCCGAGTGGAGTCCAGCAGAGTGGTGTATGACGGACCTGAGTGAGTGCGTGCCTCCAACGTAGGCGCGGCCACCAGGTGGATCCTTCGAGTGATCTCTCACAACCGACTCGAAGAAGGACACCTTGATGACCGCTGTGCCCAGTATCAACCAGCTCGACCCTGCCCGTTTCCTTGACGAGCAGCTGTCCCAGGCGAGCCCTGACCTGATGCGGGACCTGCTGACCACGTTCGTGAACGCGTTGCTGTCCGCGCAGGCCGATGCGGTGTGTGGTGCGAGCTTCGGCGAGCGGAGCCCGGAGCGGGTCAACTCCCGCAACGGCTACCGCCACCGCGACCTCGATACCCGCGTCGGCACTCTCGACATCGCCGTCCCGAAGTTGCGGACCGGGTCGTTGTATCCGGAGTGGCTGCTCGAACGCAGGAAGCGGGCCGAGCGGGCGCTCACGAGCGTGGTGGCGACCTGCTACCTGCTCGGCGTCTCGACCCGGCGGATGGACAAGCTGGTGCAGACTCTTGGGATCACCGGCCTGTCCAAGAGCCAGGTCTCGGTGATGGCCAAGGAACTCGATGAGCAGGTCGAAGAGTTCCGCACCCGCCGGCTCACCGACGCCGGCCCGTTCACGTTCGTCGCTGCTGACGCGCTCGTGCTCAAGGTCCGAGAAGGCGGCCGCGTGGTGCCCGTGCACGTCCTCGTTGCGACCGGCGTCAACGCCGATGGGCACCGCGAGGTCCTCGGCGTTCAGGTCACCACCAGCGAGGACGGCGCCGGCTGGCTCGCGTTCTTCCGTGACCTGACGGCCCGCGGCCTGTCCGGGGTCAAACTCGTCACCAGCGACGCGCACCCCGGCCTCGTCAACGCGATCGCCGCGACCCTGCCCGGCGCGGCCTGGCAGCGCTGCAGGACGCACTACGCAGCGAACCTGATGTCGACCACGCCGAAGTCGTCGTGGCCGTGGGTCAAGGCGCTGCTGCACTCGATCTACGACCAGCCCGACGCCGACGCCGTGCACGCCCAGTTCGACCGCGTCGTCGACGCCCTCACCGACAAGCTCCCCGTCGTCGCCACGCACCTCGAAGACGCCCGCGCTGACATCCTGGCGTTCACGCCGTTCCCCAAGGAGATCTGGCGGCAGATCTGGTCGAACAACCCCAACGAACGCCTCAACCGCGAGATCCGTCGCCGCACCGACGTGGTCGGGATCTTCCCCGACCGAGCCAGCATCATCCGGCTCGTCGGCGCCGTGCTCGCCGAACAGCACGACGAGTGGACCGAAGGCCGCCGCTACCTCGGACTCGACGCCCTAGCGCGCGCCCAAGCCGTCGACACTCAGCACACCAAGGAGGTGAGTACCAACCTCGAACTACAGGCCCTCACGGCCTGACCGACACGCCCAACCGAGGGATCAACCTCGTACACCACCCCGACGGACTTGACCGGAGGCCGTTGTCCAGGCGGTTCTCGCCGGTCAGGCTCACCGCCCGGATGTGCGCGGCCTCCAGCGTGGGCTGGATGTGGTTACCGGTGATCGCGCAGCGGCGCTCGTAGGAGCTCAGGCCGACCGGACCGTGACGTCCCGACTGCTGCAGACGTCCACCTGGGCCCTGCTTCCCGAGGAGCCGGTACCGGGCACATCCTTCGTCATCGGCGAGGTGAAGGTGGAGGGGTCAGTCGGAGTCGCGGGCAGAGCGGGTCTCGCGCCGGGATGCGCAACGACGGAACCCTCGCCGTGCAGCAGGGCGCGCGGGCCATCCGACAATCCCTCGACCGGGTCCCCCAGATCTGGAAAGAAGGACTTCGAGGAGAACTGATTCCCCGCGCGGTTGTCGCATCCGTCCTCGGTCGTTCGTTGACATGATGGGCGGCATCCCGGCCGGCCCGGACCAAGGAGGATCATCATGACCGAGTACCTGCTGTCGGTGTGGATGGACGGCGATGTCGATGCCGCCACCGTGTCGGAGGAGGACACCCAGCGGATGTACGCGCAGGTGGACGTGTTCAACGCCAAGCTGCAGGCCGAGGGCAAGTGGGTCTTCGCCGGCGGACTCACCGCGGCGTCGTCCGCGACCGTGGTCGACCGGGCGGGCGAGCTGACCGACGGGCCGTTCTCGGAGGCCAAGGAACAGCTCGGCGGCTTCTGGGTGATCAGGGCCGCCGACCTCGACGAGGCGCTGGCGCTCGCCAAGGAGGGCGCGAAGGCCTGCGAGGGCAAGGTCGAGGTCCGCGCCTTCCAGTCCGAGTAGGCGATGGACGGAGCCGAGCT
>JBGALC010000068.1:0-18463 GCA_044224095.1 Micropruina sp.
TGGAGCCCGCCCTGGCCCTCGAACCCGATCTGGTCAGCCTGTGGGGCGGGGGCAACGACATCCTCCGCCCGCGGGCCGACGTGGACGCCATCACCGACGAGATCGAGAAGGCGGTGGTCCGGCTGCGGGCCGCCGGCGTCGACGTCATCCTCGGCACCGGGGTCGACGCCAAGGGCTCGCCGGTGCTGGAGCTGACCCGGTCGCGCACCGGTGTCTTCAACGCGAACATCTGGAGCATCGCCCGCCGGCACGGCGCCCACGTCATCGACGTCTGGGGCATGCGCTGCCTGAAGGACTGGCAGCTCTGGCACGACGACCGGCTGCACTTCAACAGCATCGGCCACGAACGGGTGTCCCAGGCGGCCCTGGTCGCCGTGGGCCTCCCGGCCCGCCCCGGCTGGGACGAGCCGCTGCCGCAGCTTCCGCCGAAGTCGCGTCGGGAGTGGCTGGACTGGCAGCTGACCTGGGCGCGTGAGCACGCCGGCCCCTGGATCGGACGGCGCGTCCGGCGCACCTCGTCCGGAGCCGGACGGACGGCGAAGCTCCCTCAGTACGTGTCGGTGCCGCCGCAAACGCCGCACGCGGCAGAATAGGCGCCATGTCTGCCGCAACCCTGGGGCGCCGGGCCCTCCCGGCCGCGCTGCGACTCCCCGACCGGATCCGTCTCGGTGCCGCCGTGGCCGCCGGCAACCTGGCCGCCGTCGGCTCACGTCTGGCCAACCGCGGCTCGGGCGCCTCGATCCGCGGACAGGTGCTCACCCGGCTCGCCCCGGACGCCTTCAAGCTGCTGCTGCGCGGACGCCGGATCGCCAGCGTGTCGGGCACCAACGGCAAGACCACCACCACCCACCTGCTGGCCGCCGCGGTGCGCGCCGGGCTGGGCGCCGACGCGGCACGGCTGGTCACCAACGCCGACGGCGCCAACCTGCACTACGGCATCGCCTCCGCGTTGAGCCAGGCCCGGTCGGCCGACATCGCCGTCCTGGAGACCGACGAGCGGGTGGTGTCGGACATGATCGCTTTCGGACGCCCCGAGGTGCTGGTGCTGCTGAACTTCAGCCGTGACCAACTCGACCGCAACCACGAGATCAAATCGCTCGGACGCTCCTGGCGGGCGGCACTGCAACGCGCCGGGCAGGACGGGCCGACCGTGATCGCCAACGCGGCCGACCCGCTGGTGGTGTGGTCGGCGGGCACCGCCGCCAAGGTGGTCTGGGTGGACACCGCGACGTCCTGGACGGCGGACGCGGCGCTCTGCCCGGCCTGCGGCACCGTGCTGGTCACCCCCGACGGGCGCTGGGACTGCCCCAGCTGCGACCTGACCCAGCCGGCGGCGTCCTGGGTGGTCGACGGGCACAGCATCATCACCCCGCACCACGACCAGGTCACCCCGGAGCTGCGGGTTCCGGGCGCCTTCAACGTGTCGAACGCCGCCTGCGCCCTGGCGGCGGCGGTCGAGCTCGGGGTCGGCGTGGACGCCGCCCTGCACGGCATGCGCACCGTCACCGCGCCGGCCGGACGGTTCGCCACCGCCACCCTGTACGGAACCACCGCGCGGCTGTTGCTGGCCAAGAACCCGGCCGGCTGGGCCGAGGCGCTGCCGCTGGCGACGTCCGATCCGGTGATCCTGGCGATCGACGCGGTGGCCGCCGACGGCAAGGACGTCTCCTGGCTGTGGGACGTCGACTACGAACAGCTGCAGGGCCGGAAAGTGATCGCGACCGGGCCCCGCGCGCAGGATCTGGCCGTCCGGCTGGGCTACGCGGAGGTCGAGCATCAGGTGGTGCCCGACCTGGCCGCCGCGCTGACCACGGTGCACGACGAGCGGGCCTCCGCGCCGGGCCTGAACGGATCGGTCCCGCAGGCGCCGGTCGACCTGATCGCCACCTATACCCCGTTCCAGCGGCTGCTCAAGATGGCGGGTCTGCGATGAGCGCCGCGGTCGAGATCGTCCTGGTCTACCAATCGCTGCTCGGCATCTACGGTGACCGCGGCAACGCGATGGTGCTGCTGAAGCGCCTGCAGTGGCGCGGCATCGAGGCCTCGCTGACCCAGGTGGAGCCGGGCGACCCGGTGCCGCCCACCGGCGCGGTGTACCTGCTCGGCGGCGGCGAGGACGCCGCCCAGGTCTCCGCGGTGAAGGCGTTGCAGGCCGACGGCAACCTGTTCCGTGGCCTGGACGCCGGCGCGGTGCTGTTCGCGGTGTGCGCCGGCTACCAGATCTGCGGGAACACCTTCACCATCGGCGAGCGCGACGAGGTGATCGACGGGCTGGGCCTGCTCGACGTCGAGACCCGGCGCGGCCCCGAGCGCGCGGTCGGCGAGATCCTCACCCACTGGACCGCCCCGGACGGCACCGACCACCTGCTCACCGGTTTCGAGAACCACGGCGGCTTCACCCGGCTGGGCGCCGGCGCGAAGCCGCTGGCCAGCGTCGAGATAGGGATCGGGAACGCCGCCGACGGCACCGAGGGCGCCGTCCAGGGCCGGGTGATCGGCACCTACCCGCACGGTCCGGTGCTGGCCCGCAACGCCGCCCTGGCCGACCACGTCCTGGCGCTGGCGCTCGGCCGCGAACTGGAGCCGCTGGAGCGTCCCGAGATCGACGAACTGCGCCGGCAGCGGGTCGCCTTCGTCCGCCGCCAGGGCGCGCAGCGCTGAACCCGCCGATTTCACCTCGGGCAGCAGGTTCGGTATAGTTACTGACCGCGCGCCGCTAGCTCAACTGGCAGAGCAGCTGGCTCTTAACTAGCGGGTTCGGGGTTCGAGTCCCTGGCGGCGCACAGCGAAAGGCCCCGCTTCGGCGGGGCCTTCGTCGTTCCCGCGACCGTCACTCAGGCGCGGCGCGACCGGCTCGGCGCAGCAGCCTCGGCACCCACCGCCGACCGGTTCGACGCGGCTGGATCAGAGCGGCCGGACGTGCCGCTCGGCGATCTCCACCACCTTGGCGACCCGGCGGGCATACTTCTCCTCCGACGTGCCGAGCCAGTCCGTGGTCATCCAGGACTTGGCCACCTCCATGGCCAGCGCGGAGCCGATGATCTTCGCGCCGATGCACAGCACGTTCGAGTCCGAGTGCGAGCGGGCCAGCCAGGCACAGAACGGGTCCTGCGCGACGGCGGCGAACAGGCCGGGCAGCTTGTTCGCGATCATCGCCGAGCCGTAGCCGACGCCGTCCACGAAGAGGCCCCGCTCGCATTCGCCGCGGGCCACCGCGAGCGCCGCCGGATAGACGTGGTCGGGCAGGTCGCAGGCCTGCTCGTCGTGGGCGCCGAAGTCGACCACCTCGTGGCCCTCGGAGCGCAGCCAGGCTGCGATCTCGTTCTTCAGTGCCGTCCCGGCATGGTCGTTGGCCATCGCGATCCGCATGCGGTTCAGGGTAGTGCCCAACCCCCGTCGTGCACCCGGAAAAGCACGAAGGGCGCCCGGTTGTCCGGACGCCCTTCGTTGGTCGAGGCCAGTGGCTACTTCACGCCGCCGGCGGTCAGGCCGGCCACGATCCTGCGCTGGAAGATCAGCACCGCCACCAGCAGCGGCAGGGTGATCAGCACACCGGCGGCCATGATCGAGCCCCAGGGGGTCACGAACGGGATGGCACCGGTGAACTTCGAGACGGCCACGATCGAGGTGTACATGTCCGGACGGGTGCCGAACTGCAGCGCGATCATGTAGTCGTTCCACACCGCGATGAAGGTGATGATCGCCGTGGTGAACACGCCCGGCGCGGCCAGCGGAAGGATCACCTTCACGAACGCCTGGCCCGGGGTGCAGCCGTCCACCATGGCCGCGTGCTCCAGTTCCACCGGCAGCTGCCGGAAGAACGCGGTGAGGTTCCACACGCACAGCGGGAGGGCGAACGACAGCGTCGGGATGATCAGCGCCTGGTAGGTGTTCATCCAGTTCAGCCACTCCATGCCCGGGTAGTTGCCGCTGAACAGCTTGAACAGCGGGATCAGCAGGGTGATCCCCGGGAACATCGAGCAGCCGATGATGATGCTCAGCACCAGGCCCTTGGCGGCGAACCGCAGCCGGGCCAGTGCGTACGCGGCCAGGATGCCGAAGATCAGGGTGAGCAGCGTGGTGGTCGTCGAGACGATGACGCTGTTCAGCAGCGCCTGCCCGAACTGGTTCTCCGCCCCGAACACCGAGACGTAGTTCTCGAACGACATCGGGCTGGGCACGAAATCGGTGCTGCTGCCGTCCTGCGGACGCCGCAACGACGACACGATCATCCAGTAGAACGGCAACAGGCAGTAGATGATGATGAACGCCATGCCGACGATTCCGGCGATGCTGCCGACCCAGAACTTGGCGTCCCGCCTCGGCTTGTTCAGCTTCTCCAGCTCGGCCTGGGTCAGGCCGCTTGCGGTCGTAGTCGTCGTCGTCATGTTGCCGAACTCCCCGAGGTGACGGTGCTCTTGGCGAGCGGGGTCTTCTGGCCGCTGGCCTTCGCAGCAGCCTTCTGCCGCTTGCGCTGTGCCCTGATGGCCGCCAGCTCGTCGTCGCCGACCACGTCAGCGCCGAGGAGCCGGACGAAGAGGAACGCCACGAACACGATGTAGAAGAACAGGATGATCGAGTACGCCGCCGCCGATCCGTAGCGGAGGTTGTTGTTCTCCACATAGGCCAGCACCGACACCGTTTCCACCGCGTACTTGCCGAAGCCGATCATGCCCGCCGGAAGGTCGAACATGCGCATGGTGTCGAGGGTGCGGAACAGCACCGCCACCACCAGGGCCGGTTTGACCATCGGAAGGGTGATCCTGGTGAACTGCTGCCACGCCGTGGCACCGTCCACCTTGGCCGCCTCGTACACCTCGGCCGGGATCGTCTGCAGACCGGCGAGGGTCAACAACCCGATGAAGGGCGCGGTCTTCCAGACGTCCGCGATGATGATCGCCCACTGCGACTGTGGACCGTCCGCCAGCCATAGGGTGCCCTGGCCGGTGACCTTGTTCATCACGCCGTCGGAGGCGAAGATCAGGCCCCACATCTTGGCCGACACGATGGTCGGGATGGCCCACGGCACCAGGATGGCCGCCCGGACCAGGCCCTTGCCCTTGAACGCCTTCGCCATGATCAGCGCCATCGCGACACCGAGAACGGTCTCGAACAGCACACACACGATGGTGAAGAACGTCGTGTTCAGGAACGAGTTGATCAGCCGGTCCATCACTCCGAATGCACCGGGGACCGACTGCGGATTCGCGAAGATGTCGGTGAAATTCTGCAGGCCGACGAAAGTCTCGCCGCTGGCGATCTGGCCCGTGTTGGGATCGATGCCGTCGTTCTTGCGGAAGACGGATTCACGCAGCGACATCATGATCGGGATGCCCACCACGAACAGGATCACCGCGAGGGTGGGTGAGATCAGTGCAGCCGCCAAGCTGCCCTGCCCGTCACTGAGCGGATTCTTCTTAGCCTTCTTCTCGGTTGCTTGAGCCGTAGCCACTGTGTGCCCTCCTTTCATTTTCGCGAGAGCCGGGATGGGCGGAGTGCGCCCATCCCGGATCCCGCAAAGTGTGGCTACTTGGTCAAGGTCTCCAGCTTGGCCTGCAACTCATCGAGCGCCGTCTTCGGGTCCTTCTGGCCCTGCAGTGCGGCGTAGGTGGCGTCCTGGATGGCCTGGGTGACGTCACCGTACTTGACGGCCTTCGGACGCGGCTGCGCGTTGGCGATGCCGGCCCCGAGGTCCTTCAGGTAGCTGAACTGCTTCTGCAGCTCGGGATCGTCGTAGATCGCCTGGATCACCGGGGCGTTCGAGGTGGCCTTCATCCGCGCGATCTGGGCCTCCTTGGTGGTCATCCAGTTGATGAACTTCATCGCGGTGCCCTTGTTCTTGGTGAACTTCGAGATGCCGAAGCTGTGGCCACCAAGGGTGGAGACGCCGGGGCCGGAGACACCCGCGAGCGGGGCGGTCGCGTACTTGCCGGTGACCGGGGTGTCCTTGTCCATGCTGCCGCCGGTGCCCGACCAGTTCCGCATGAACAGGATCTTGCCCTTCTCGAAGGCGAACCGGGTCGGCTCCTCCTGCCAGGTGATCGCTTCCTTGGGGATGAAACCGCTCTTGAAGCTGTCGACCATCCACTGCAGGCCGGCGATGGCCTCAGGGGTGTTCACCGACGGCTTGCCCTCGGGGGTCAGGAACCGGCCGCCCGCGCTGTTGATCGCCTCGGCGACGTTGCAGGTCAGGCCCTCGTACTTCTGGAACTGACCGCCGAAGCAGGACATGCCCGGGTTGTCCGGAAGCACCTTGTCGCAGATGGACTTCATCTCGGCCATGGTTGTCGGCGGCTTGTCGATGCCGGCCTTGCTGAGCAGGTCCTTGCGGTAGAACAGCAGCGCGCCGTCGGAGCTCTCCGGCATGGCGTACAGCTTGTTGAAGTAGGTGGCCGAGTCGACGGCCGCCTTCAGGTAGCCCTCGGTGTTGAACTTGTCGGCGGGCAGTTCCTCCAGCCAGCCGTTGGCCGCGAACTCGGCCGTCCAGACCACGTCGACGGACAGGATCGAGTATTCGCCCGACTTCGCCTGCCCGCGCTGGATCATCTGCGCACGCTGTTCATCGGCGTTGTCAGAGAGTTCGAGGAAGGTCACCTTCTCGTTGGGGTTCTTCTCGTTCCACTCGTTGATCTCCTTCTTACGGTTGCCGGAGACGTCCTTACCCGCGACGTAGGTGATCGGGCCGACCTCGTCCCAGTTGGCGGTCGAGGCCGCCGGTGCAGACGCCGCAGGCGTCCCCGACCCGGACGAGCAGGCCGCGGTGACGAGCAGCGCGCCTACGGATAGAGCCGCGGCAAATGCTCGCCGCGTGGTGCGTGGTTGAGTCATCCAATCCTCACTTCATTGGGGGACGGTCTCTCCTCCGGAGACCTGGCCTCGCCATAGAGACCTGGGAGGACTTTAACCACGGCGGACGGCTCGGCGCCACGGGCGCGCTGCATCTGTTATCAACAGTTGACCTCAGCGCGGCGAGCGGTTGCGGCGGCGCGCGGAGCCGAACTCAACACGCGGCCCCGGGCCATCTTGGTTCGGCCCAGGTTTCAGCCGCGACGGACTCCCTTGAGGATGCCACGGACCAACAGAACGAACGTCACGATGCCTGCAATGGCGCCGCCCACCAACAGCACGCGCTCGGTACGAAGCTGTCCGTGCTCATCGATCACCTGGGCCTTCGCACTGGCGAACTCCGCCGCTGCGAATCCGCGGGCGTCATCGATGCTGCGCTGCATGACCGCCTTCGGATGGACCTGGTTGATCAGCCCGGCGACGTTGCCGGCCAGCCGCTCCCGGGCAGCCGCGATCTCGGCTTCGATGTCCTGCTTGCTGCGGGTGCTGGTGTCGGCCACGGGGACGTCCTTTGCCTCGGTTGAGGTTCCAGCCTATGCCTTCCGGCGTCCGGCCAGGCACCTCCCAACGGTCGGATCGCGGGTCCGTCGAGCACCCGCGCCGCACGGCGCGGGTTCCGGGCTGTGGCCGGCACGGCGATGGCCGGCGGCGCGCCCTAGAGTGGGCCGCATGCCGAAGCTCTCCGTGGGCGATGTCGCTCCCGCGTTCACCCTTCCCGATCCAGACGGCAACCCGGTTTCGCTCTCCGACTACGCCGGACGCCGCGTCATCGTCTACTTCTACCCGGCCGCGATGACGCCCGGCTGCACCACCCAGGCGGTCGACTTCTCCGCCGCGCTGGCCGAGATCGCCGCCGCCGGCTTCGACGTGGTGGGCATCTCGCCGGACACCGTCGAGAAGCTGGCCAAGTTCCGGCAGCAGCAGGAGCTGGCCTTCCCGCTGCTGGCCGACCCGGACAAGAAGGTGTTGACCGGCTACGCCGCCTTCGGCCGGAAGGTGCTGTACGGCAAGGAGATCGAGGGTGTCATCCGGTCCACCTTCGTGGTCAACGTCGACGACGACGGCGTCGGGCACGTCGAGGTCGCCCAGTACAACGTCAAGGCCACCGGGCACGTCGCCAAGCTGCGCCGCGAACTGAAGATCCCCGCGCTGGGCTGACGCCCGCGAGCCGCTCAGCTGCGCCGGTCGACCGCCACGTCGGCCATCAGGGCGGCCATCAACTCGTTGGTGGCGCTGCGCAGCTTGGCCATGTCGACGGCCTCGTGCCGCTCCGCGACCGGCTGCTCGATCTCGTCGAGCACGGCCCGGCGCGGCGACCGGGCGGCCGCCAGCGCGATCTCCCGGCGCAGCTCCTCGCTCATCGACACCCCGCTGCCGCTGACCCGGGCGGTCAGTTCGCAGGCGTACTTCTCTGCGCCGGCGGCCACCTCGGGATCGTCGGAGGTGAGCATCTCCGAGGTGCAGTGCAGCAGCGTCAGGCCGCGGGTGAAGTCGCCCGACCCGAGTTCGGCGATGGCCCGCCTGAGCAACGGCCGGCCGTCCCGGGTCGCGTTCTCGGCGACGATCGCGAGCTCCAGCCCGAGCAGCCGCTCCCGGGTGCGCTCCCCCACCCCCGGCCCGGACAGCACCGGCGCCACGTCGCCCGCCTGCTGCGACAGCGTGTCCAGCAGTTCGCGTCCGGCGTCGTCGGCGGTGTTGACGGTGTCGCGCAGATCCATCGGCTTGATCAGCAGCGTGCAGACGAAGACCAGCACCACGATCGGGACGCAGACCGTGAACACCAGCGCGATCTGCTGGGCCAGCGCGATCCGGACGGCACCCACCACCTCCAGCGGCAGCTGGCCGATCACCGTCGGGTCCAGCACGGAGCCCGCGTTGATCGTGCCGTGCGGCATCGTCCGGGCGAGTTCCGGCGGCAGGTGGGCGAAGATCGCGGCATCCAGCCCGGCGCTCAGCACCGTGCCGAAGATCGCGGTGCCGATGGTGGCGCCCACGTTGCGGAAGAACTGCAGGGCGGCGGTCGCCACCCCGAGGTCGCGCCGGGCGACGGCGTTCTGCACCACCAGCGTGTACTGCTGGGACAAGGCACCCAGGCCGACGCCGATCAGCCCGACGCCGACCACCACCTCCCACACCGACGAGGAGGCGGAGAGCCGCGCCAGCACGAGCGCGCCGGCGCCGAGCAGCACCGCCCCGACCAGCATGATCTCCTTGTACCGGCCGAACCGGGTGATCAGCAGCCCGGCCGCCAAGCCCACGAAGACCAGGCCGAGCATCAGCGGCAGCGTGATCAGGCCCGAGGTGGACGCGTTCACGGCGAGCACGCCCTGGGCGTAGACGGGCACGTAGATGATCGAGCCGAACATCACCATCGACATGCCGAAGGCGCCGAGATTGGCGAAGGTGAAGATCGACGAACGGAACAGCTGCAGCGGCACGACCGGCTCGGGCACCCGCAGCTCGATCAGCACGAACACCACCAGCAGCGCGGCACCCGCCACGAACAGGCCGATGATCAGCGGCGAGCCCCACGGGTAGCTGGTGCCGCCCAGGGAGGCCGCCAGCAGCGCCGCGGTGATGCCCAGCGACATGGTCACGATGCCCCAGTGGTCGATGACGGCCTTCCGCGGCTGGTGCTCCAGGACCAGGAAGCGGGCGATCACGAACACCGCCACCAGACCGATCGGTACCCCGACGAAGAACAGCCAGCGCCAGCCCAGCGCGTCGGTGATCACGCCGCCGGCGAGCGGCCCGGCGACGCTGGTGACGCCGAACACGACCCCCATGTAGCCCTGGTACTTGCCGCGCTGACGAGGGGGGATGATGTCGCCGACGATGGTCTGCGAGAGCGGCATCAGAATGCCCATGCCGAGGCCCTGGACGGCCCGCGCGGCGACCAGCCACCAGAACGTCTGCGCGGTGCCGGCCAGCAGCGACCCGATGATGAACACCGCCAGGCCGCCGAGGTAGAACGGGCGGCGTCCGAACAGGTCGGACAGCTTGCCGACGATGGGCACCGAGATCGCCGAGACCAGCATGGCGGCCGTGGCGACCCAGGAGTAGTGCTCCATGCCACCGAGTTCGGCGACGATCCGCGGCATCGCGGGCCCGACGATGGTCTGCGAGACGGAGGCGACCAGCATGCCGAGCAGCAGGCCGATGAAGATCCGCCGCGACTGCGGGTCCAGCCGGAACGGTGCGGGGGTGGTGTCGGTCACGAGGTCGCCTTCTTCTGCAGAGCGTCGTTGAGGTCGTGGATCAGGTGGACGAGGCGGGCCCGATCGGGCTCCGGCCAGTGTGCGACGGCGTCGGCCACCAGGCCGACGCGGCGCTGCTGCTCGGCCAGGAAGGCCAGCCGGCCGCCATCGGTGAGCTGCAACTGCTGCGCGCGGCGGTCGCCGGCGTCCGTCTCCCGGACGACGAACCCCCGCTCCACCAGCGCCGCCACCCGCCGGCTCAGGGTGGAGGGGTCCAGCCCCTCGGCGTGGGCCAGATCGCCCGCGCGCATCGCACCGTCGCGCTGCAGCCGGGCCAGGACCAGGTACTCCGGCCTGGTCAGGGTGGCGCCGCGCTGCTGGTCGTTGGTGATCCGCCAGAGCAGGCTGAAGAGCCGGGTCAGCTCCTCAGATAGTTGCATGCAGCAACCATACAACTTTCAATGATTTCCGACCAGGGTCAGGACGCCCACACCGGGGACGAACCGGGAACGCTCGCTACCTGGGCGCCGGTGGCCAGGTCGAAGATCCTGGTCGTCGCGTTGTCCGACGCCCCCGAGGACAGGTCGGTGAGCGGGGCGTCCGGATCGAGCACGGCGGCCCAGGCGAACTGGCCGTTGGGCGACAACCCGCTGTTCAGCAGCTGACCGTCGCGCGCACCGAGGACGAGCAGCTCGCCGGCCCGTCCGCCGACGACGTGCGTCAGCCGGGTGGTCATCACCGTGGTGTTGCCGGACCGTTTGAACTGGTTGAACTCGGCCAGGTAGTCGTCGGGCGTCCGGAAGGCGCGGCGGCCGGCGAAGGTGTCCTCGGCGGGGTCGGCGGTGGTGGCGATGTCGGTGCTGCGGCCGCGGGCCAGGTCGAGCATCACCTGCTTGCCGCCGGACTGCGCGAGCAGCATCGTGCTGCCGGGCAGGAAGCCGACGAGCTGCGCCACGGAGCCGAGCGCGACCGGTGCGGTGCCGCCGTCGAGGTAGATCAGGAACGCCTTCTCCTGGGGGGGTGACCACGACCACCGCGTTCACCCCGGGGACGAACTGCCACTCCTGGACGGCGAGCGGACCGCCGCCCGCCCGCACCTCGGTCGGCGCGGCGCCCAGGTCGGCGGCGTCCGCGACGAACAGGGTGCCCTCGTAGCGGTCCTGGGTGTCGGCGTCGGTGCCGGTCGCCAGGTACCCGATCCGGCTGCCGTCGGGCGCGGCACCCAGTTCGGTCAGCAGCGGCACCTTCGGTGCCCGGACGGCGGCCGGCGTCCCGTCGGAGCGGTCGACGGCGACCAGTTCCGAGCTGTCGGGGTCGGGGTGGCTGACAGCCACCAGGTGCCGCCGGGTGGCCACGTAGGCGTCGATCCCGGGCGCGGCCAGCACGGTGCGCGGGGCGTCCGCGCCGCCGGTGACGATGGTGTCGTCGGCGACCTCGCCGCGGTGGGCGATCAGCGAGTACAGCTGCGCCGGCGGGGTGTCGAACCGGTGGCTCCAGTCGGCGGAGGTGTCGGTGTAGCGGCTGCGCACGCCGCGCACGCCGATGGTGTAGGAGGTGGCGTAGGCGAGCGGCGCCGAGAAGGTCAGCGTCAGCGTGGCGTCACGGGTGGCGAGCGTGAACGGCACGGCCGGGCTGATCGTCACCTGCTCCGCCGCGACGTCGAGGATCGGCAGCCGCGAGCGCAGCACGAGGCGCTCGCCCGCGGCACTCACCGCCCGGTCGGTGGCGATCGTGGTCTGCACGAGGTCCGGTCCGCGGACGACTCCGGCGGCGCCGAGGCCGGCTGCGACCACGGCCAGCACCGCGCACAGGATCAGGCCGAGCCGCCAGAAGCCACGCTGTGCGCCGCCGGGGCGTTCAGTACTCATAGGGCTGCTTGGGCTGGGCGATCGGGGTGATCGTGGACGGCTGAACGACCAGCACGGCGCCGCCCGGCAGCTGCTGGGCCGGCACCAGGCGTCCGGTCACCTCCAGCCACTGATCGGGTTTGTGGTGCCCGGCCCAGCCCTGCAGTGCCACCGGCACCGCCACCGGCCGGGCGTCGACGGTGCAGCAGGTCACCACGAACCGGGCCAGGTAGAACATGTCGGCGTGCTGGTCGTCGACCGGGGTGACGAACCCGGTCAGCTTCACCTGCTGACCGGCGTAGCTGGTGACACTGTCCGGATCGTTGACCAGCACCGCCCAGTCCCGCAGCGCGAAGGTGGACGGGTCGGCGCCGGCCAACCGGGTGACCTCCCCGGCGTCCGCGCCCGCGTTGGGCGACCGCTGCTGCGCGGTGGACGCGCTGAGCGTGGCCGGCGGGACGACGAAGAGCGCCAGCAGCATGGCGAGTGCGGCGGCTCCGGCCCCCCAGCCGCGCCCGGGCGACTCGGTGCGGGCCCGGATCGCCCAGGCACCCAGCGCGGCGATGACGGCGAGGGCGGCCATCACCACCGTGAAGGTGTTGTAGCGCGGGTGGATGTAGAGGTTGAGCTGCCCGGTGCCGGCCAGCCAGCAGATCGCGACGGCACCGATCAGGCTTAACAGCAGGCCCCACGGCGGCCGGGACGGCGCGCCGGCGGGGGCGTGGGCGTGGGCGTGCTCAGACAAGGTTCAACCCCAATCCGATGACGAGGGTGGCGAGGCCGACCAACGCGGTCAGCAGGACCAGCGTCCGGGTGGTGAAGGTGGTGCGCAGCAGCGCCAGCATCTTGATGTCGATCATCGCGCCGAAGATCAGGAAGGCGACCACACCGCCGGGCGCGAAGGTGGCGCTCAGGGCGAGGATGAAGAACGCGTCGACGTTGGAACAGACCGACACGACGAAGGCCAGCACCATCAGCACGCCGACCGACACCACCGGGTTGCCGCCGACCGCCACCAGCCAGTCGCGCGGCACCCCGACCTGGATCGCACCGGCGATGAACGAGCCGGCGACCAGCGCCGGGATCATCGTCGCGGTCTCGGCGGCGAAGGCGTCCGCGCTGCGTCGCCAGCGGCTCTGGTCGTCCTCGTGGTCGGCGTGACAGGCCGCCTCGAACTGGGGCGTGAGCAGGCTGGACGGGTCCGGGTGGCGCGAGAACAGCCAGCCGATCAGGTTGGCGATCGCGAACGCGCCGAGGATCCGGGCCAGCAGGATGCCGTCGTCGAAACCGAACGCCTGGTAGGTCGTGATGATGGTCACCGGGTTGAGGATCGGCGCCGCCATCAGGAAGGTCAGCGCCTCCCCCACGCCGAGGCCGCGCATCATCAGGCCGCGCGCCATCGGCACGTTGCCGCATTCGCAGACCGGGAACAGCACGCCCAGCACCGAGAGCACCAGCCGGCGCAGGACCGGGTTGCGCGGCAGCAGCCGCCAGACCCGGTCCGGCAGCCACACCTGCACCAGGATCGAGATGCCGACGCCCAGGAAGACGAACGGCAGCGACTCGACCAGGACGCTGACCGACAGGGTGATGAAGTCGCGTCCCGCGGTGGGCAACCACTGCGTCCAGGACGGCTCCGCGAGCATCCGCAGACCGATCAGTGCGGCGACCACGGCGACGCCGATCAGGATGCGCAGCCACGCCCCGGAGGTGCCGCCCGACGACCGGTCCCGGCGCGCGGGACGCGGTTCGAGGAGGACGAGCTGGCGCACCGCTTCAGCCCAACTTGCGCCCCCGGGAGAGCGGAGGACCGCTGCCGCGGCGGACGCCACCTACTCCTCCGGTACCCGAGCCGAGCCGTTACGCTTGGGTGATGGCAGCGAGCAGCGGCACGACGCCCACCGGAGCCTCGGTCGACGCCTTCGTCGAACATCTCAGCGACCCGCAGCAGCGCGAGGACAGCCGCCGGCTGATCGCCCTGATGACCCGGATCAGCGGTCACCGACCGGTGATGTGGGGTCCCAGCATCATCGGTTTCGACAGCTACCACTACCGCTACGACACCGGGCGGGAGGGCGACATGTGCACGATCGGGTTCTCGCCGCGGAGCAAGGAGCTGGCGATCTACTTCGTCAACGGGTTGTCGCTGTACGCCCACGAACTGGCCAATCTCGGCCCTCATCGCAACGGCAAGTCGTGCCTGTACGTGAAGCGCCTGGACGGCGTCGACGTCGAGGTGCTGACCCGGATGCTCGAGCACGCCTACGCCGACATCTCGGCGCGGCACGGCGAGCTGGGCCGGGCTCAGTAGGATCGTGCGGGACCGAAAGGACCTCACCGATGCCGCTGCAACCTGTCTTCGTTCCCGACCCCGACCGCTACGACGGCCGGATGCCCTACCGCCGCACCGGACGCAGCGGGTTGCTGCTGCCGGCCATCTCGCTCGGCCTGTGGCACAACTTCGGCGACGACGTCCCGTTCGACCGGCAGCGGTCTATCCTGCGCCGGGCCTTCGACCTGGGTATCACCCACTTCGACCTGGCCAACAACTACGGCCCGCCGTACGGCTCGGCCGAGACCAACTTCGGCCGCCACCTGCGTGAGGACTTCGCTCGTTACCGCGACGAGCTGGTGATCTCGTCCAAGGCCGGTTGGGACTTCTGGCCCGGCCCGTACGGTGATCTCGGTTCACGCAAGTACCTGCTCGGCTCGCTGGAGGCGTCCCTGCAGCGGATGGGTCTCGACTACGTCGACATCTTCTACCACCACCGCTTCGACCCGGACACCCCGCTGGAGGAGACGATGGGTGCGCTGGACGCGGCCGTCCGCTCCGGCAAGGCGCGCTACATCGGCATCTCGTCCTACTCCGGCACCCGGACCCGGGAGGCGATCGCCATCCTGCGCGACCTCGGCACCCCGCTGCTGATCCACCAGCCCTCCTACTCCATGCTGAACCGTTGGGTCGAGGAGGATCTGCTGGACGTGCTCGGCGAGGAGGGTGTCGGCTGCATCGCGTTCTCTCCGCTCGCCCAGGGCATGCTGACCGACAAGTACCTCGGCGGCGTCCCCGAGGACTCCCGCGCCGCGCAGGGCAAGTCGCTGTCGCCGGACCTGCTGACCGAGCAGAACCTGACCCACATCCGTGCGCTGAACGAACTCGCCCAGAGCCGCGGGCAGAGCCTCGCCCAGCTGGCGCTGGCCTGGATCCTGCGGGACGCCCGGGTCACCTCGGCGCTGATCGGGGCGTCCAGCGTCACCCAGCTGGAGAACAGCGTCGGCGCGGTCGCCAACCTGGACTTCACCGAGGACGAGCTGGACGCCATCGACGCCCACGCGGTCGAGGGCGGGATCAACCTGTGGAAGGGTCCGAGCCGGGCCTGACGGCCCAGCGCCGCGGACGAGTCAGTGCGGCCGGCGCCAAGACGGCGGTGACCGTCAAGGTCGTTGCAGCGCGCTCGCGGTGAGCACCTTGCGCAGAGCGCGCGCCACGACCTCGGCTTCGGCTGCCGTGAGGTGGTCGGCGAACTCACGGTGCACCGCCGCTACATAGGTAGGTGCCGCTCCGCGCAGTGCAGCCCGACCTGGCGGTGTCAATACCGCGAACGCCGAACGACCGTCGTCCGGGTTGGGTGCCCGGGACACCAGCCCGGCCTTCACCAGCTCGTCGACGACCCGGCTGACCCGGCTCCTGCTCACCGCGGCGACCGAGCCGAGCTGTCCCATGGTGAGGCGTCGATCCGGCGCGGCGTTGAGCTCGAGGAGCACGTCGTACCAGGTCAGCGGCAGCCCGTGCGCTTCTTGCAGTTCGCGGTCGAGGCGCGGCACCAGGGCGGCGTGCACCTTGAGCAACGCTCCCCAGGTGGCGGCGATGTCTTCAGCCATCCGCCCATCCTACCGATACTTGTGCGTGCGCACGCACTATGCTAGAACTATGTGCATCCGCACATACCTTTCTCGGAAGGACCTCCCGATGACCACACTGCTGCACATTTCCGCCTCGCCACGCGGCCGGCGCTCCGAGTCCCTCGCCATTGCGGCCACGTTCCTCGACGAGCTGCGCGCAACCCACCCCGACCTGACGATCGAACACTGGGACCTGTGGGACTGCACCCTGCCCGAGTTCGGGCCGGCCGCCGCGGCTGCCAAGATGACGGTCTTCGCCGGCGCCGACCCCGAGGGCGAGCAAGCCACCGCATGGCGCCGGGCTCGCGACACATTCGAGCGCTTCGACTCCGCTGACCACTACCTGTTCACTGTGCCGATGTGGAACGCCTCGGTGCCCTACATCCTCAAGCAACTCATCGACGTCGTCAGCCAGCCCGGGATGCTCTTCGCCTTCGACCCCGTCGAGGGCTACACCGGCCTGCTGCGGAACAAGCGGGCCGCAGTCATCTACACCGGCGCGGTCTACGGCCCCGATCGCGGGCCGACTTTCGGCAACGACTTCCAGCAGCCGTACTTCGAGGACTGGCTGCGCTGGGCCGGAGTGGCCGAGATCCACAGCATCGCGTTCCGCCCCAACCTCGCCACCGCCGACCCGGAGCCCGGACGCCGCGCCGCGCACGCCCAGGCCACCGACGTGGCCCGCGCCTTCCTCTCGCCCGCCGAGCCGACCCGGCTGGCTGGGTGACACCCCCTCCGCACCGCTTCACTCCACCCACCCCGAACGACAGGAACCGATCATGGCCAGAGACATCGATGCCGGCGGCGACCCCCAGGCGCCCGGGCCGCAGCTGCCAGAACCATCAGCCCCCACGACATTGAGCGGCCCCCTCGGCGTCAGGTGGCGCGCCCTGGGCGGGGTGACCTGGGGCCGGCCGGCCTTCAAGCCGCAGAAGGTGCCAGGCGGTTCGTTCGTCACGTTCACGCTGGTCGACAACACCGCGAACGTGACCATGTACTCCTCGGCGGCCGGCGTCTTCGTGGTGACGGACCGGATCAACGCCGCGTGGCGGCGCCTGGGCCAGTTCGGCGGCACACTCGGGTTTCCGGTCAGCGACGAACTGAAGGCCCACCGAGGTGGGGCCTACCAGCGCTTCCAGAACGGCATCGTCGTCTGGCACTCCAGCACGGGCGCTTTCGGCGTGCAGGGGCCGATCCTGGCGACGTACACCGCACTCGGCGGTTCGGCCTGGGGCTACCCGACCACCGACGTGACCCCGATCGACGGCGGCTGGTTCAGCCACTTCCGCAGCGCCGACACCGGGGCCGAACTGTCGATCTATGCGACTCCGCAGTCGGGAGTCTTCCCCCTGCACGGGCCGATCAGGCAGAAGTGGGCGGCGATGGGCTGGGAACGCAGCCCGCTGGGGTACCCGGTCAGCGGCGAGTTGCCGACCGGCGTCGATCCGCACGGCCGCTACACGACGTTCCAGCACGGACTGATCGTCTACCACCCCAGCCACGGCGCCCACGCGATCACCGGGGCGATCGACACCCGCTACCGCCAACTGGGCGGCGCCGGGTGGGGCTATCCGATCACCGACGTCACCACGCTCAAGGCAGGCGGACAGTACCTGCACCTGGTGCATCCCACCATTGGCGACGAACGCAGCATCTACTGGCACCCGTCGACGGGCGCCCACGAGGTTCTCGGCAAAATCCGTGGGAAGTGGTCGGGCCTCGGGTGGCAGAAGAGCCACCTCGGCTTCCCCACCGGGCCGCCGGAGCCGTTCACCGAGCCGAACTCCGACGGCGGCAGCGTCGTCCAGCGGTTCCAGCATGGCCGGATCATCGCCCAGCCCAGACGCGGCACCTACACCAGCCCGGCTCTGTGGACCCGACCGATCAAGGCCGGCGGGTTCTCCGGCGAGGTACGGGTGACGGCTACCGACGACGGCACCGTGGCACTGGGCGGCTACGTTCGCAGCGACGCGCTGGCCGGATTCCGGTACCTGGTCAAGGCAACCCTCACCGACGCCGACAAACGTGCCGTTGTGGTGTCCGCCTCGGGTTCGGTGAGCGGCACCCATGGCACCGACGAGAAGGACGAGCTGTCCGCGTCCGTGCACAGTGACATCGTCCGCAGACGCTTCCCCGAGTTCGCCCAGGGCAGCGTGACCCTGGACCACCGCCACGACAACCTGTTGACCGGCGCGTTGGGAGACGTGTTCGAAGGCATCGTCACCTGGGGAGTCGGCACCCTCGCCATCACCCCCGGCGTCGGGCTGGTGATCGTCGCCGGCGCCGCCGTGGTGTCGGCGATCGGTGCCCAGTCTCTGGTGCCCGGCGCCCAGGTCCTGTCCGGCACCTTGTGGCTGGCCGGGCCGAGCGGTCTGTTCATCGCCCTCGCGGCGGACGCCCTCGTCCGGCTCGCCACCGACGAGCGGGAGCTCACCGTCGAGGAGTACGCCTACGCCGACCGCGTCTTCAAAGGCTCGCTCCCGCCGAGGTCCGACATCCGGATCACCGACGCCACCGGAGCCGGTGGCCACCACTACACCTTCCCCCGCTTCGACCGGAAGATCGTGCTCAACCTGGGCGACGACTGGAAGAACCCGATCCAGGCCTATGTCGACCGAGACCGCGCCGAAGGACAGCACTTCATCCACGAGCTGACCCACGCCTGGCAGT